>JBQTHK010000090.1:0-14015 GCA_052389935.1 Gemmatimonadota bacterium
CGCCGCTACTGCGCCACCAGTTGTCACAGCGCACAAACGAAGCGCGGCAACCTCTCGCTGGCCGACTTCGACGTCGCCCAGGCAACCTCGAATCTGGCGGTCGCGGAAAAGGTCATAAGAAAGCTCCGAGCCGAGATGATGCCGCCCCCGGGCTCCCGACGCCCGACCGGCGACTCGCTCGGTAGCCTCGCCAGCGCGCTCGAGGAACTGGTTGACGGCGCCGCGCCGCCGAATCCGGGCTCGCGGCCCTTCCAGCGCCTCAACCGCCCCGAATACGAGCGCGTGGTCCGCGACCTCCTCGGCGTCACCATCGACGCCGGCGATTACCTCCCGCTCGACACCAAGAGCGCGAACTTCGACAACATCGCCGACGTCCAGGGCCTCTCGCCGACGCTACTCGAAGCCTACCTGAATGCTGCAGCAGCGGTCGCCCGCATCGCCGTCGGTGAGCGAAGCCCGGCGATCACCCAGGCTACCTACAAGACGTCGCCCTTCGCGTCACAACATCCGTGGGATCATGTGGAGGGCACGCCCTACGGCGCCCGCGGCGGTCTGGTCGTGACCCACAGCTTCCCGGCTGACGGCGAATACGAGTTCCGGGTAAACGTCGCCGGCGGAACTGGCACCCGCATGGAAGACCTGGACCTGTCGATCGATGGCGAGCGCATGGCACTCCTGATGTATGAGCGCGGGATTGCCCGCAATCTTGCATCGGCTGATGCGCCGTCAGGCGCCGACTACATCCGCAGTGCACCGATCACAGTTCGAGCCGGGCAGCGGCCCGTCTCGATCGCGTTTGTCAGAAAGACCGACGGGCCGTACGAAGACCTGATTCGTCCACACGAGTGGTCACGCGCCTCCAACGGAACCGGGAGCGCCGGCACCACCGAACCGCCCGCGATAATGGAGCTGGCGATCACCGGCCCGTTCCGCCCGACCGGCATTTCGGAAACCGGGAGCCGGCGCATGATTTTCACCTGCCAGCCGGCGAGCGGTCGCGCTGCGCAGCGCGCCTGCGCCGAGCAGATCATCACTCGCCTGGCAACGCGCGCGTATCGGCGGCCGCTAACGGCCCAGGATCGCGGCAGCCTGATGGGCTTCTACGACCGCACGGCGGGCGGACAAGTGGGACAGAACGCCTCCGCCGACCGGACGGGGAGCGGTTTCGAGGAAGGGGTGCGCCTTGCGTTGCAGGCGATGCTGGCCAGCCCGCATTTCGTCTTCAGGGTGGAGCGCGCTTCTCCAGGGGCAGGCGGCGGTGTCGATCACCTCATCAGCTCAGCCGACATCGCATCGCGCCTGTCGTTTTTCCTCTGGGGCTCGCTCCCTGACGAGCGACTGGCAACTCTGGCGCGGCAGAATCGACTGACCGACCCCGCTGTACTCGAGCGCGAAGCGAGGCGGATGCTGACTGACCCGCGGGCCGAGGCGCTCTCGACCAGGTTCGCCGCGCAATGGCTGCGGCTGCAGGACCTGGAGAAGGTGCATCCCGATGCATTTCTCTTTCCCGACTTCGACTACCACCTGGCGCGGGCGATGCAGCGCGAGACCGAGCTCTTCTTCGATGATCTTCGTCGCAGCGATGGCAGCCTCCTCGACCTCTTCACGGCCGAGCACACATTCGTCAACGAGCGACTGGCCCGGCATTACGGCATTCCAGGTGTTGTCGGTGCTGAGTTCCAGAAGGTGAACTACACCGACACAGCGCGACGGGGCCTCCTCGGTCATGGCAGCATCCTTGTTCAGACATCGTTCGGCAACCGGACCTCACCGGTGTTGCGCGGCAAGTGGGTGATGGAAGTGCTGTTGGGAATGCCACCGCCACCTCCTCCGCCCGATATCCCTGACCTCGAGGAAACGGCCGGCTCAAAGGACGGCAAGGTACTGACGACGCGGGAACGCATGGAGCTGCACCGCTCCAACGCCACCTGCCGAAGTTGTCACCAGTACATGGATCCACTCGGTCTGGCGCTCGACAATTTTGACGTCACCGGGAAGCTTCGCTTCCGCGAGAACGGCTCACCGCTCGATACGCGCGGCAGGACTTATGACGGCACAGAGATCTCCACACCGGCGGAGCTTAACCGGTGGTTGATCTCGCGTCCGGCTCCGCTCGTCAGGTCGTTCACCGAAAACCTCATGGCCTATGCGCTGGGCCGGCGCGTCGAGGACTACGATCAGCCGACAGTCCGGGCGATCGCGCGCGACGCGGGGACCGCGGGCTTCCGACTTTCCTCGTTTGTGGTCGGTGTGGTGCAGAGTCCGGCGTTCCGATACCGGAGGGTCGAGGCGGTCGTCGACTCGCCGGGGAGTACCGGTTCTGGAGCAGCACGCAACTAGTCGGCAGGCAGGGAGAGTCAGGGGCAGCAGCGTTACAAGGCGAAACATCATCGGGCAGGACTCACAAGCAAACGGCTGCAAGGAGCATTCATGCACTACCTCAATCGCACCCTGTCGCGCCGCACCTTTCTCCAGGGCATGGGGGCTTCGGTGGCCCTGCCATACCTCGATGCGATGGAGGCGCCGGGGCGGCGGCTAAGCCGCTTTGGTGCGTCGCGCGCGGCCGATGGAATGCGACTGGTCTGCATCGAATCGGTCCACGGGGCGGCCGGCTCCAGCAACTGGGGCGCCAGCCGCAATCTCTGGGCGCCTGCCGAGGTCGGTAGCAACTTTGCGCTGCATGCCGACAGCGCTCTGACGCCGCTCGAGAACTGGCGCAAGTATCTCACGATCGTCAGCAACACCGATGTGCGGATGGCCGAGCCGTTCGACGCACCGGAGATCGGCGGTGACCATTTCCGTTCGAGCGCGGTGTTCCTCACCCAGGCCCACCCCAAGCAGACGCAGGGATCGGATCTCTACGTCGGAACCTCGCTCGACCAGATCATCGCCCGGCGTATTGGCCAGGACTCGCCACTTCCGTCGATGCAGTTGTGCATCGAGAACCTCGACCAGGCCGGAGGTTGCTACTACAACTACGCCTGCGCCTACACCGATACAATCAGTTGGGCGTCGCCTACAGAACCGCTGCCGATGATCCGCAACCCGCGGGCGGCGTTTGATCTGTTGTTCGGTGCAGGGACGACCAATGCCGACCGTGCCGTGCGTCGCCGCGAAAACGCCAGCATTCTCGACTGGATCGTCGGCGAGGTTGCCTCACTCCGCCGCAGCCTCGGCGCCGCCGACCGCGAGCGTGTCGAGCAGTATCTCGACAATGTGCGTGAACTCGAGCGGCGCATCCAGCGAGTCGAGGCGCAGAACTCGAGCGGTGAAGCCCGCGCGCTTCCCGAAGCGCCGGCCGGGGTTCCTGATTCGTTCGAGGAGCACATGAAGCTCATGTTCGACGTCCAGGTGCTTGCGTTCCAGTCCGACATGACGCGGGTGTTCTCGTTCAAGACCGGGCGCGACGCTTCGAGCAGGGTGTATCCCGAAAGCGGCACCAACCGCGGCTTCCACCCCGCATCCCATCACGGCGGCCGTGAGCAGGCGATCATGGACTTCAATCTGATCAACCGGTACCACGTCGGGATGCTCCCGTACCTGATGGAGCGCCTCAAGGCAACGCCGGACGGCGACAGCAACCTGCTCGACAAGACGATGATCATCTACGGCTCACCGATGGCCGACGGCAACACACACAACCACCGCCGCTGCCCGCTGCTGCTGCTTGGCGGCGCCAACGGAAAGCTGCCGGGGAACATGCACATCAAGACTCCCGACGGGACACCGATGGCGGACGTGATGCTTTCGATTCTGCACATGTTCGGGGCCAATGACATGTCGGCGTTTGGTGACAGCACCTGCGCTTTCACCCTCAACGGCTGAGTACGTACGATGCGCCGACAAGTGATCGACAGCGTGAGCCCGGAATGGAGATCCGTGCGACCTTGGCAGGCAGTGGCCTGGTCGTTCGCCGCCATGGTTCTTCTCGCCGCCGGCGTGTCTGCCCAGGATGCCCCCGTGGCCGAGGCGGCACGGCGCGGAGACCTCGCCCGCGTGCGGGCCCTGGTCAGCGCCGGGACTGACGTCAACGTTCCACTGGGCGATGGCATGACAGCGCTGCACTGGGCGGCGGAACGCAGAGACACCGGGATGACCGCGCTGCTGCTGCGCTCCCGCGCCGGGACGGCGGCAACGACGCGCATCGGGTCGCACACGCCACTGCACATTGCCGGCCGCTCTGGCAGCGGCGAGGTTGTCAGGCTGCTGCTCGACGGAGGCGCGGATGTAAATGCGCTGACCGCGGGGGGGGCGTCGGCGCTTCACCTGGCGGCCCTCGCCGGGAGCGTGCCAGCGGTGACAGTACTCCTGGAGCGGGGGGCGGTGGTCAACGTCCGGGAAAGCGCGTGGCGACAGACTCCGCTGATGTTTGCGGCGAGTGCCAACCAGACCGAAGTCGTCAAGGTTCTCCTCGCGCACAAGGCAGATGCTGCACTCCTTTCGACCACGATCGACCTGGTCGAGGAGGAGAAGCGCGAGCAGGCGGCGACGAGGAAGCGGAACGAGGTGCTCATGTCGTTCCTCCCCGAAAAGATGCGCGATTCGATCCGCGCCGCCGAAGCCCGTAATGCAACCGCGATGGCCCGACCAGGTGGTCCCGGTGGGGCAGCTGGGGCGACGCAACCGCAACAGGGAGCAGTCGCGGCATCGGCTGGTTCCTCGACCGCGGCACTACGGCCGGACAGCACGCAGTCGCCGGCTGCCGCTCCCCCCCCCCCCCCAGCCAGTCAGCGCGGTGGCCTCAACACACCGCCAACATCATCGCTGTCGGCCGATCAGATACAGCAGGCGATAGCGGCTGGCCGGGCGGCGCTCGCGGCACCCGCTGCCGGCCCGGCGACGGAAGTGGCCGACACCGCCGATGGTCAGATCGCCGGATACGCCGCCAGTGTGGGCCGGATGGGCGGCCTCACTGCCCTGCATCACGCGACGCGGCAGGGTCATGCTGAAGCTGCGCTGGCGCTTATCGACGGAGGCGCTGACATCAACACGCCAAGTGCATCAGACAGCACCACGCCGCTGCTGATGGCGATCATCAACGGGCACTACGATCTTGCGGTCGAACTGGTGGCACGCAAGGCCAACGTGAACGTAGCGTCGGTGGTCGGGATGACCCCGCTGTACGCGGCGATCAACACGATGTGGGCTCCACGGTCCAGATATCCGCAGCCGCAATCGGTTCAATACCAGAAGAGATCACACATCGACCTGATGAAGGCGCTGCTCGCTGCCGGGGCGGACCCGAACACAAGGATCAGGAGGCAACCCTGGTACTTCGCGTACAACAACTGCGGCAACGCCAACTGCGGACTGGAGAACATCGAAGGGACGGCTGCGTTCTGGCGGGCGGCATACGCGGTGGACGTCGACGCGATGCGGTTGCTCAAGGAGCACGGTGCTGATGTGACGATCGCGTCGCGGCCGCCTGTGCGTGGCCGTGGCGCGCGTCCTGGTGGTGGTGGCGGGCCGGATGGACCTCCAACTGCTGGTGCAGCTGGTGCAGCTGGTGGCGCGGACGCGGAGGCGCGTAACGCCGCCATTGCTCGCCGCGCAGCCGGTGCAGCCGGCGCAGCGCCGGGTGCGGGTGCGACGCCGACCGCTGCTGGGGCGGGTGCTGGGGCGCCAGAACGTCAGGCGTTCGCCGGTGGCAACTTCGACCCGGGAGCGGGCCGGCTGCCAGCGGATATGGACTCAGCGGCGCGTGCGGTTCCGCCGGGTGCGGGTGTACTCCCGGTGCATGCGGCTGCGGGGGTGGGTTATGGCAACGGGTTCGCGGGCAATTCTCATCGCCATGCCCCTGAAGGCTGGCTGCCGGCGATGAAGTACCTGGTGGAGGAGCTGGGTGCTGACGTGAACGCTCGCGACAACAACGGCTACACACCGCTGCATCATGCCGCGGCGCGTGGTGACAACGAGATGATCCTGTACCTGGTGAGCAAGGGCGCCGACGTCAAGGCCGTGGCGCGGAACGGCCGGACGACGGTGGACATGGCAAACGGCCCTGTGCAAAGGCTGCGGCCCTATCCGGAGACGATCGCGCTACTCGAGAAGCTGGGGGCGAAGAACAACCACCGCTGCGTGGGCTGCTGATTGACTACAAGGGGGGACCGGGTACCAAACACTCACACGCCGACCATCGCCTCATGGCTGAATCTGATCGAGGCCCACTTTGGTGCGACGGTTCACGCTCAGCAATCGCGCACACCCCGTACGCCGTCGCGCATCTGTCGGCACATTCGCTAACGCAACCGTCGAACCGGAGCCCAGCGGCACCTGGGCTCGCCCGGCCTCCTGTCAGTCCTGGAACCCCACCAGCCTGCTCGGGGCTTTGCGGAGCGGTAGCGAACGTGTGGAAGCCCCTCGAAATCCGGATCCTGCGTCCAGAGCACCGCTTCGAACGCGCGAGCCCGCATCCAGGGCAGATCCAGTAACAGTCGTAATCTGCCGGCGTGCGCCTAACGAGGGGTCTCCCCGCGCAGCAACAGCGTCACATGCTCCTGCGCCTGCTGCAGCCCGCCCTCGCCGCCGTCCCACGTGATGCGGCCATCGCCGTTGACATCGGCACCGGCCGTCAACTGCTGGCACAGGGAAACAAGCTGGCCCATCAGCGGTGCGGCGTCGGCGGCCGCGGTCGCCGAGCGTATCCGGCGCGCAAGCTCCAGAGCCTGGTCGGCGCGGGTCACCATCGCGCGCGCCGCAGTTGCAACGTGGACAGCGTGAGTCTTCACATTGGCCGAAGCCCCTGCCGCCATGGCCGCCAGTTCAATGTGCGCAGCCACAGCGGTTGCGGCTCGTTTGGCGCCATAACCACGACCCGGCCCCATCGTCACGACCGTCGGGTCGATGGCGTGGATGACATGGCCGGCGTGCAGCTGCATCGCCGAAAGATCGCTCGTGTTGCGCGACGCGAGCTCCGCATGCTGTGTCGCGATCCGCGCCTCCGCCAGTGCAGCCGGAAGCAGCCCCATTCGGTCCGGTGTATCCCCGAACCCGTTGACGATGTGGCCCAGATGCGCGCCAACTTCGCCCGCCGGCACCGGAACGACAGGCGCGGCCGCCAGTTGTCCCGGCAACGGTGCGCCAGTCAGCTTCGCGATCGTCGCGTCGAACTCCTTTCTCATCTCGCCATCGGTGCTCACGAGAAAACGGCGCCGCTGAAACTCGGCATCCGTAAGGCTGTGCCTCGCGAGTATCGCCGAGATCACCTGCCGCACCTCTCCCTGCAGCGTCTGCTGGGCGGCTGCCGTCTTGTTGCGGGAGGCGGCAAGCAGCGCGTTCATCGAATCGTGGGCAGCCGTGATCTGAACCTGGATCGCGGCGAGGCCCCGGATCTCCCCGGAAGTGAGCTTCGGCGCCTGCTGCGCCCCCAACATCGTCGAGGCCGCGAAGGCAAAGACGGCGGTGGTCAGCAGCCGAATGAATCTGGTGGGCATCGTGGAACTGGTCACGCTGTGGGGACGCATAATAAGCCGATGTGCGCGAGAACGCGGAAGATGGACACCCGCTGCGGCTGAACCAACGTCAACCAGATACTCACGCCCCGGGCTGCCGCGATCCGTCGTCAGGGGATCTGCCGCGTGTACTTGACCGTCAACGACCTGGTGACCCGGCTGTTCCAGTCGAACAGGCCCACAGCGTTTTCGCCAGTGTTAAAAACGACAAACAGTCCGGTGCTGGCCGTGTTGAGCCAGGCGAAACGCATGTTGGCCGTGAAGATCCGCTGCTGGTTGTTGTACTGAGTCAGGGACTGCAGGAAGACGCGCGGTGTGAAGAAATAGGCGAGCCGGACGCCGACGAGCTTGCGGATGAAATCGCCCTGGTCGAGCCGGATGTCCTGGTAGTCGAGCAGCAGGGAGGACGAGACGGTTGAACCGCTGCGCGCGGTAAATGTCAGACTGCCACCACGGCGAGAGCCGTTGTAGAACGGTCCGACGTCGGCGCGGCCGTTCATCGACAGGGGCGCACTGGCGTTGGTAAAGAAGTCAAAGCCCAGCTGCGCCCAGTCGTAGGAACCGGCCGGAATCACGACGCCGGGCGCGATCGCGAACGGCCGCTCCAGCCCTTCGTGCGTGAAGTTGACCTCGGGGCCGAAGCGCGTCCCGGAATTGAACTCGACCTCGGTCACATCGACGTGAATCGTGCCGGACTGATAGAAGCCGTCAGTCAGCCCGAAGTACCCGCGAAAGTTCATGTGCGGATTCCACTGGCGGACGCGCTTCCAGTCCGGGTTGCGCACGAGACGCATCGCCGAGACGTCGTAGAAGCGGTATCCGGCGGGCCTGTTGATGAAGCCGACTTCGGGGTTGAAGTCCTCACCTACCTGGAGAAAACGGGCGCTGTTGTTCCACTCACGCGTCTGATACGCGACGCGGCCGCTGAAGGCCCCGTCCGTGCCGACCGCTCCCGGTGTGTCGGTCAGCGATCCCCAGTAGTCAACCGTCCAGTCCTGACCCAGCCCGATGCGTCCGTCGAGCCCGAAGGTGCGGTTGTAGTTGTCGCCGTCGTCAGTCGCTATTCGCTGGACGGCTATGACACCGATGCGTGAGCGCGCCGAGAGCTCACGAAGCACACGCGCGACGGTGAAGGAATTGCCCGGCGCACCGGCACTTTCGTCGGTGAACAGCTGCAGCGCGCCAACCGTGAGCCCACCGACGCGCCCGGTAACCCGACCTCCCCCAAGGATCTGCTGCGGCTGCCCCAGTGAATCGATGCCGATGCGGCGCGTGAAGAAGAGGTCGACCGCCTGGGGTGTGCCCGCCGAAAACACTCCCGCGTTCTCGAGAAAGAACGGACGCTTCTCGGGAAAGAAGACGGGGAAACGCGTGAGGTTGGTCCGCTGCTCGTCGACCTCCACCTGCGCAAAGTCGGTGTTGTAGGTGAGGTCGAGGGTGAGGCTTGGAGTTATTCCCAGTTTGGCATCCACACCCCACTCGGTCGGCTGAACGAAGTCGTTCTGGGTGGCGTAATTGCGTGTTGTCGCTCCCAATACGTAGGGCGTGACGGTTGCGACCCGCCGTGCAGGGACCTGCAGATTTTCGAGCGTCCCCGCCTGTGACAGCCGCGTGATACCAAACTGGCGCGGCACCCGCGACCAGACGCCTTCCTCGTTACGGCGCCTTATTCCCCGCATCATGTTGAGCCCCCAGACCTGCGACTGCCCGCCACCGTAACGAAGCGTCGAGAACGGAATCCTGAACTCCGCGTACCATCCGGCTGAATCAACCGAAGTCGCTACGGTCCAGCTCGCATCCCAGTTGAGGTTGACGCCACCCATCGAGCCCGACTGGGCCCGCGTCTGTCCTGCCTGAAAGACGCCGCCACCCTCACCTTCTCTCATCACCTGCGCATCGTGCTCAACCCCGGATGGCGTCGTGCCAAACAGAAAGCCGTTCTGCCGATCGAGGTACGTGTCGAGGATGAAACCGAAATAGTCGGAGTTCGTGAGCGTAACATCGCGGATCTTCTCGCTCATCACGATCGATGATGGATCCGCGTCATAGAGCCACGCGCCAACGTAGAGCGCTACGCCATCAGTCAGAATCCGTACTTCCGTGCGCTCGCTGATCGGCGCCCCTTCGGCGGGTTCGCGCTGGACGAAGTCGCCGAGGATTGAAGCCGATTTCCAGACATCCTCCGAAAGATTGCCGTCGATCGTGGGTGCCTGAGATACGATCGCGGCCGATCCGACACGCGCGATCGATGGAGTCTGCGCACCGGCGGGAGCAGTGACGGCAGTGATCTGAGCGCTGGAATCGAGCGGCCCAAGCGCGAGCGCACCGGACAGGGACAGGGCGGCCGTAAGTACTTTTGGTACCTTCATTTGAGGGGTCGAATGTCTAAAGGTCCGATCCCGCCAGCGCGCCCCCGGGGGCGTTCATCGCGGCGACTGTCGAGATACGCGCGATGGGGCCCGGGCGTTCAGCTCAGCGGCCACCTGTTGGCGCCGTGGCTGCCTTGTAGACAGCCTCGATTCCCTTGACGAAAACGTCGCGCGGGAGAGAGCCGGGAACAACCTCGCCGTTAATGACGAATGTGGGCGTCCCTCGCACCATCAGGGCCTTCGCCAGCGCGTCATTGCGGACCACCTCGGCCGCCGCATCGCGGCCACGGACGCAAACGCCGTATTGGGCCGCGTTGACGCCTGCTTCACGCGCGAGTCGCGCGATCGTAATCACGGCATTGGATGAACTCATCCACTCCTTCCGCTTCTCATAGAGCTTGTCATGCATCTGCCAGAAGCGTCCCTGACGCCCGGCGCAGACCGCACCCTCCGCGGCCTGGCGCGCATTGGGGAAGGAGCCCAGCACAAAAGGAACGTAGCGCCAGCTCAGTTTTCCCTTGCTGGTGAAAAGAGAGTCGAGCGCGGGCATCGTCTCCGAGGCGAACTTCGCGCAGTAGCTGCAACCGAAGTCAGCAAGCTCGACGATCCAGACAGGCGCTGAGTCGCTGCCTTTGGGGATCCCGAAGCCATCCAGCGAGATGACGCGGTCGCCAACCTGGACCAGGCGCTGGCCCTCGGCCGGCGTCGCGACCAGTGCGAGAGTCAGCAATCCGAGAGCAGGGGCGATCACTCGTAGCTTCATGTCAGAAAGCTAACTTCCTGACTCGCCGCCGGGCCGGACTCCCTCGGGAATCAAATGCGCCGATCTCAGCTTGGTCCTGTAACCCGACCCTCGAAATGACGACTCAAATCGAACTCGCCACCCTCGCTGGAGGGTGCTTCTGGTGTCTGGAGGCGGTTTATCAGGAGCTGCCCGGCGTCCGACAGATCGTATCGGGCTACGCTGGGGGACACGTCCCCGATCCGACCTACGAAGAGGTCTGTGGCAAGAAGACGGGGCACGCGGAAGTGGTCCAACTGACGTTCGATCCGGGCGCCGTGAGGTACCGCGAGATTCTCGAGACATTCTTCGCGATCCACGATCCGACGACGAAGGACCGGCAGGGGAATGACGTCGGTCCGCAGTACAGATCTGCCATCTTCTGGCACTCGGATGATCAGCGAACACAGGCCGAAGCGCTGATCAGAGAGCTGACCGCGGAGAAGGTATTCGCGGACCCGATCGTCACCGAAGTGCGCCCGCTCGACGTGTTCTATCCCGCGGAGAAGTACCACCAGAACTACTTTCGGCAGAACTCACAGCAGCCGTATTGCACGTTTGTGATCGCGCCCAAGCTGGCGAAGTTCCGGAAGCGGCTCGCGGGTTAGACCGATACGGGGAGCAGGAGCAGGAGGAGCAGGAGGAGCAGGAGGAGCAGGACGAGCAGAGGAGCAGGACGAGCAGGACGAGCAGGACGAGCAGGACGAGCAGGAGGAGCAGGAGGAGCAGAGGAGCAGGAAGCCCGAAACGATCGGGCTGTCCCTTCATAATGGCCTCCTCCCAAGGCTCCATCCGGGCCGGACGCTTTCAGGTCATCATCAGCCATCGCGGTCCACTGCTCCTCTGCTCCCCCTGCCTCCTTCCCTGGACCCCCAACCCCTCCGCGCTACCCGGTGTCGAACGAACGTAAATCCCATGGCGCACGCAGCGATCGCGATAAACGGGGACCCGGGCCCAGGCGAACGTAATCTGATCGACCGCGTACGCGCGGGCGACCGGGACGCCGAATACGCCCTCTACCGACTCCATGCGCCGAGGGTTTACCGGTTGATCTACCGGTTGTGCGGGGATGAGGATCTGACGAGCGATCTCACGCAGGATGCGTTCGTGCGGGCCTTTTCGCAGCTTGAGCGGTTCAGGGGCGATGCTTCGTTCGGAACGTGGCTGCATCGGATAGCGGTCAACCTCACGTTGAACGCAAGGCGGAGTGAACAGCGGCGGGCGAAGTGGTTTGCGCCACTCGATGCTGCCGAGAGCGCGGAGGGGAAGTCAGCCGACATCGACCCCGATTTCGCACAGAGCCTTGAGGGAGCGATCGGGGAGCTGACCGAGGGGCAGCGGGTGGTGTTCGTTATGCACGCGATGGAGGGCTATACACACGTGGAGATCAGTGAAGTCCTTGGGATCTCCGAGGGAACGAGCAAGGGACGTCTGTTTCACGCACGCGCCAGGCTGCGGCAGTTGCTGGCGCGGTTTGCACCGGAGTCGGAACAATGAATGACAATCAGCTGGACAAACTACTTGACGCATCGCGCGCCTCCTGGCGTGTCCCGCCGGAGCCGCCACTGGACGAGTTGTGGCCGGAGATCAGGCGCAGGCGCAGCGGGCGGGGACCGGTGTTCGGTAAGGGGTGGCGTATCATGGGAGTGGCGGCGTCGCTCATCCTCGCCTTTGGCCTTGGTCGCTATTCATCGAGTGGCGTGACGGTTCCGGCCGATACCACGGTCGCTTCCGCGCAACGGGTCTCGATGGATCGCCCGATCGAGGAGACGACAACGCTACTCCTCGGCGAGTCGGTGGTTCTCCTCAGCACGCTGCCGATGACCGAAAGCTCGCCGGCGACGGATCGACATTTCGCCGATCAGGCACGTGAGATGTTGTCAACGACGCGTCTTCTGCTTGACTCGCGCGCCGCCGCGAACCCGCGGCTCAAGGAGCTACTCGAGGATCTGGAGTTTGTGCTGGCTCAGATCGCTCGCCTGCAGAATGCACCTTCCCGCGAGGAGCTGGACATCATCACCGACGCTCTTCAGCAGCAGGACATAGTCCCACGCATTCGGAGCATCGCGGCCGGCCTCAGCGCCGGTGACGACGACTAAAGGAGACCATTCTTGTGAGAACACTCGCTTCATCGATCCTGCTTTCCTGCGTTGCTGCCGGGGTCGGAGGGCAACAGCCCCCGCCGCGACCGCCGGTGCCGCCAACTCCGGTTATCGCTCCCGGTGCCGATCAGCGTGCGCCGAAGCCGGCGCGAACTCCGCGGCCACCGCGCCCCGGTCAGTGGGCCGAGGCGCCGGCCTTCCCGGAGTTCCCCGATTTCCTCGATTTCCCGGCGCTCATTTCGCCGCTCGCAGCGCTACCTCCGGGTCAATGGAGTGGAACGATCGAGGAGGCAATGCGGGAGGCGCGGTGGGCGTTCGAGGACAGGCGTCACGAGCTCCAGGCTGCACTCGCCGACCGGTCATTCGAGATCGAGCATGCACGAGCGGAGGGTCAGTGGGCACTGGCCGAGGCGCGAGCGATGTTTCCTCCCGGTGCCACATGGCGACCAGAGGGGCGCGAGGAATCCTTCGCGACAACGCCGCCGGCTCCAGGCCGGCTCCTCGATCAGGCTGACTCACTTTACCGCTCAGCGCGCGAGATGCTGAACCGTGGCGAATACCGCCGCGCGGCGGCGATGTTCAGCGACCTTTCGGCGAAACATGCCAACAGCGCGTATGCAGCGGACGCCTACTACTGGCAGGCGTACTCACTTTATAGAATCGGCGGCACGCAGGAGCTGCGCGGAGCGCTGGACGCGTTGCAGGCGCAACAGACGCGCTATCCGAACGCGAGAACCCAGTCCGACGGCAGGACGCTGGCGATGCGGATTCGCGGGGCCCTCGCCGCCCGCGGGGACACCAACGCCGCCGCGCAGCTTCGGGGGACCGCATCCGACTCGGCGCTGCGGTGCGATGCCGAGGAGCAGTCGGTGCGAGCCGAGGCGCTCAAGGCGATTATCGAATCCGATCCCGAGGGCAGCCAGCAACTTCTGCAGCGGACACTGAGCCGCGGTGATGAGTGTTCGGTGCGCCTTCGTCAGACCGCGATCTTCATGATCGGGAGCAAGCGCCGCGACGTACAGGGAGTGGCGCTTCTTTCCCAGGCGGCGCGGAACGATCCCTCGGCCGACGTCCGGGCATCGGCCCTCGAATGGCTGGCGCGGATGCCGGGTGAAGACGCATTGGGCACGATCGAGAACCTGGCCCGTGACACATCGGACGAGCGTATTCAGCGGGCGGCCGTACGCGCTCTCGTCGCGAATCCGAGCGCCATGGAACGGACTCTCGTGCGCGGGATCGTCGACCGTTCGGATGTTCCGGAGCGTTTGCGTCTGGAGGCGCTGGGCGCCTTTACCAAGGAGCGTTCGACTAC
>JBQTHK010000091.1:0-19524 GCA_052389935.1 Gemmatimonadota bacterium
AGGAGGATGACGAGATGAGGAGGATGAGGAGGATGACGAGATGAGGAGGATGAGGAGGGATGAGGAGGATGACGAGGATGAGGAGGATGAGGAGGATGACGAGGATGACGAGGATGAGGAGGATGAGGAGGATGAGGAGGAGGAGGAGGATGAGGAGGGATGAGGAGGATGACGAGGATGAGGAGGACGAAGAGGACGAGGAGGGCGAATGAATGGAAGGCATTCGCCGTACCCTCACCTGTCCCTTTCATTCCTCCGGTCTCAGGGAGACTGCTGCGTCAGCCAACTCCGGAGCGCCGCATATGCATCATCGCTTCCTGCCACGGCCTGGCGGACGAGCGCAACGGCCGCGGCGGTTTTCCCTCCGGCACGAGCGTAAACCTGGTCGAACAGCTCGAGATCGCGGGCGTAGAGTCGGCGGGCCAGGAGCACCGCATTGTCGAGCGGCATCTGCGCCAGACGGGCCGGGTCACCGCGTTTGATCCGCGGCGCGACCTCCTCCACCAGCACCCGCCGCATCCGCGCGTAAACGGTGTCACGTGCTGCCACGCGCGCCGCCGAGTCAAGCCGGGGGACAGCGTAAGCACTGTCGATACTCTCGGCCACTTTCTGCCAGAAATCTCCCAGCAGTTTGTCGTCCTCCCAGTCCAGGTCCACCAGTCGGGCCGCTTCGCCGGCTCCCCTGGCGCGAAAGAACTCGGCGGCCCCCCTGGCCCCGACGAAGCTCGCGAAGGATTCGTTGAACGCGACCTGTCCGCGAACGAAAATCGTGTTGTGCACCAGCTCGTGGATGACCGTGGTGACGAGCGAAAGCGTATCGAGTCGGACGGTTGTCGATAGCAGCGGATCGTTGAACCAGCCGAGCGTCGAGAAGGCAGCTGCAGGCCTGAGGTTGGTATCGAAGCCACGGTTTGACATTTCGTCTCGCGCGCGGCGGGCCGCGTCGAAATCGAAGAAGCCCTTGTACGGCACCCGGCCCACTATCGGAAACCACCAGGTGTGTGCGGCCAGCGTGTCGCGGCGAGCCGCGGACAGGACGAGGACGAGTGTATCGCGGTCGAGCCGGCTGTAGGTGGTGAACGATTCGCCGCCGTCCAGTTGGAGTTCCTCGACAGCGAACCTCCGCGCAGCGAGTACCAGATCGAGTCGCGCTTTCAGGGCCGGATTCGTCGCCGTATCGGCAACGAGGCCCTCGATGCTCCGGCGGCGCGAGAGAATCCTGCCCTCTTCCCACGCTGCACGGGCGATGTAGCGACCCATCGGTGTCAACAACAGGAATCCGATCACCAAAGCGAACAGCGCGGCGAGGAGCCGGGTGAGGAGCTTTTTCATCGTGGTGCTGATCGCGACAGGTCGGGAGGCGCGGGAGGGAACAGGCTGCAGCTGAAGTGAAAAATGTGCAGTCAGCGCACAAAAGGCCTGTCAACCTCGCCCATCCTGTTCATCCTCCTCATCCTGTCCATTCGTTCCCTCTACGTCCTCTCGGCCATCCGCAGTTTCAAAGATTCAGATACACCACCCGCGCTGTCTCGGGCGTGTCGATAAAGAGATCGACTGTTCGCGTGATGTCCTCGAAAGTCGTCAGCCGGCCGGCACTGAAATGGCTGATTGTCTTCTCCAGCCGCGACCTGGGTACTCCACGAATCATGTCGGTATCGGTCGGCCCGGGCGCCACCACGTTGACCGTGATCCCGACCTCCGCGAGCTCATTCGCCATCGTCTGGGACAACGCCTCAACCGCTGCCTTGGAGGCGATGTAGGCCGCCTCACCCGCCAGGCGCAGCGGAACGACGGCTGACGAGAAGTTGATGATCCGGCCGCTTCGCCGCTTCTGCATCACCTTTGCCGCCTCGCGACTCACCAGAAAGGTCCCGGTGACGTTGATGCGCAGCATGTTCTCCAGGGACGACGCGGGCGTCAGGAGAACGTGGTTCATGGACGCGACCGCAGCGTTGTTGATCACCACGTCCAGCCGGCCGTGTCGCAAGGCGATGCCGCGGACGAGCGCGACCACATCCTTCTCCACCGACACGTCCGCCTGATGGTGTTCATACCCGTCGGCACTCCAGTCCGCCTGCTGGCGGCTGCAGCCGATGACCAGGTACCCGCGCTCGAGGAGGTGCGTGGCCAGGTGGCGGCCGATGCCCTTTCTGCTCCCCGTCACCAGCGCCACCGGCCGGCCGCCTCCGTCGACTCCTGCAGCCTGCTGTTTGGCTGTCGAGTCCGTCATCGCCGGTCAGCTCCCGCTGAGGGGAATGCGATGCGTATAGAAGTACGACGTCGTGCCGGCGTACGTGCGCTTTTCGAAGTCGCAGCCGAGGGCGTTGAAGAGAAGGTTCGAGGCGGTGTTCCTGGGCGAGACCGTGTACACTACCCGCGCCACTCCATGGGCACGGGCGTGTTCGGCCATGGTCTCGACCAGTCTGATCGTGAGCCTGCTTTTTCCGCCCGGCGGGATATGCTTTTGATGTTTTGGGGGCGCGACGAGCGAAATCGCCTCCATGTGACCACCGCCTGCGGTCGAGGCCTCCGCCGGCGTTTCCTGATCCCTGCCGCGGCGGGCAACGAACGCTGCTACGCTCCACAGATCCCGCACCGACCTGTCACGCGCCACCAGGGTGCGCAACATGATCCACGCCAGGCGCAGCGGGTGCCGGCGCACACCGCGACCGATGAAGTCGCCCGGATAGGCCGTGTACGAGAGGAACCCGATCACCTCGCCGTCGAGGTGGCAGACGAAGACGCCCACCAGCCCGTCCCTTACCAGCGTGCTGTAAAAGAAGCTGCGCAGGAACCGGGGACCGAGTTGCGCAATCGGGCTGTCGGCGAGGTGCTCCTCGTGCAGCGCCGCGACGGCGTTGACGTCCCGCGAACTGGCGGGGTCGAGGGCGCTTATCACGGACGCCTAACGACGGACCTTCTTGAACCGGGCATTGACCAGGGGTTCGGTTACCACCTTGACCTTGGTCGGAATCATGAACGGTTGCAGTCGTCCGCGGCAGTGCTCGGTGATCCGCCTCTTCATCTCCGCAGCCGGCAACGGGTCGGTCATCTGCAGCGTCGCCACCACGACCTGCCCCAGCAGCAGATGTTTCTCGCCACTCACGGCAACATCTTCGAGTTCACCCAACTCGGCGATCACCTTCTCCACCTCCGCCGGGTAGACCTTCTGTCCGCCGACGTTGATGATCTCCGACTGGCGCCCGAGGATGCGGTAGTACTCCCCCTCCTCGATCACCGCGTCGCCAGTGTTGAACCACCCCTCTTCATCAAACGGACTGGGCGCGTTCAGATAGCCCAGCATCGAACATTTGGCACGGACCCGGAGAGTGCCGTCCACAACCTTCGTCTCGTAGTCCTCTCCCCCCACCTTCACGAACAGCGACTGGTTGCTTTCGGACCGTGAGCGGAGGATTCCCAGCTCCGAAAGGCCGTAGGTCTGCTGCAGGCGCACTTCCGGGAATGCCTCGTTGAGTCGCTTGAGCGTCTGCTCCGGCATCACTTCCGTTCCGTAGGTAATGAGCTTGAGCGACGAGAGATCATGGTTGCGGTGCGCCTCGCCGAGCAGCATCAGATTCAGGAATGACGGAGAGGTCGGCAGAAGCTCTCCGCGATGCTTCTCGATTACCCTGCAGACACGGGCCACGCTGCGGTCCTCGGGGGCGATCACGCAACCCAGATTGGCGAGCGTGTACATCAACGTGTTGAAGCCGCCGATGTGATCGAAGAGCAGGAACGTTATCGTGCGGTAGGTGTTGCGGGGCGTGCGGAACTTGTCGAGCAAATCGGGCAACGCATGGAGGATCGCCTTGGGGTTCCCGGTCGACCCGGAGCTGAAGAGCACCAGTCCCGGAACCCCTTTCTCGCGGATTTCACCCAGAAGTGGGTGGTCGCGCCGGTTCGTCAGCGGCACGATCGCGCCTTCGGTGCTGCCGCCGACGTCGATGCGCCAGTCGACTTCCGCGATCTCGACAAACGCGGCGTGCTGATCGCGCGAATCGGGGGCGAGGGGCACCAGGACGCATCGATATTTGAGCAGGGCGAGCAGGCAGGCGACGGAAGCCGGCGAAAAGTCGGACACAACCGCCACCACACTCCCCTCACGCACTCCAAACTCCGCAAAGCGCCCGAGCCAGCGCTCGTAGGCAACCACGACGTCGCCGTATGTGAATTCGTGGTCGCGCCAGATGATCGCGGTCGACGCTGCTCCTTCGCGTGCCCGCCCGATCTGCCAGTCGACGTGTTCCATCTGGACGCCTCCCAGGGCCGTCAGGCCGCCGAGGCTTCGATACCGGTGGTGTTGCCAGTCAGCTCGAGGACGTATTCGACGAGAGCCTCGATGGTCCGGAACGGACTCTTCTTGCGCGACAAGGCCTGCTCGCTGACCAGCGTCAGTTCGAGACCGTACTTCTCCTGGAGCGTCGACTCCACGTCGGCGATGAAGGAGACGAGGCCCATCGACGTAACCGCCGCACTCTCACCGATGAGGGGAAGGTCAACGCTCGCCTGCACGGGCTCAGCGTTGGTTCCCTCGTCGATGCGGTGCGCGTCGAGCGCCCCCTGCAACATCTCGAGCATCAGCTTTACGAGTTCCGGCTTCGTCATGCGGATCGGTTATGAGTTGACTGTCGCAACCTCCTCGTCATCCTCGCCCTCTCGTCCTTCTCGCCCTCCTCGGCTGCTTCGCCCTCTTCTTCATCCTCGTCATCCTCGTACTTCTCGTACTTCTCGTACTTCTCGTACTTCTCGTACTTTTCGTACTTTTCGTACTTCTCGCCCCCGGGGAGGCGCGGCAGAAGGGAGGTCAGGAAATATCGTCCTCCGACCCCACACCACCGAACCGTAATGCTGTCCGCAGTTTGACAGGCTTGCCGTCCCTGTCCGTGGCCTGCAGGAGATGGTGCTCGAAGAGGCGGCCGACGATCTGAACGGGTGTTCCCTGCCCGCCGAGTTCCTTGAGACGTTTGCCCAATTCGTTGAAGTTCATCGGCCGTCGTCGAAGCTCGTCCAGGAGCTTGCGGTGATCTTCGGTCAGCGCGTACGCGCGCATCTCCTTCCCGTTGCCGTCACCAACGAAGTACTGCCGCTCCATCCTGAAAGTCGTCGGGTGAACCTTGAACGAAGGTGAGAGGACCACTTTCTCCCCCGTCCACTGGATCGTTTCCATCGACTGGAACTGCTTGAGGAGGTCGTTGGCCCACAGCAACCGGCGGTTGACCAGCTCGCTACCGTCGTATTCATCGGAAATCTTCGTCGACCCGTGTTGCCAGAGATTCGCCAGCGTTTCAGCGCCCTCTTCCAGCTCATCGACACCGTCGGCGCCGGCGTCCACCACCTGCCCCGTCATCGTCGTGAACCAGGTCTTGCCGTCGAAACGCTGATCCTTTGCTCCGGCAATCTTGCGGTTGGCCCAGAACGCCGAGTCCGGCTCGTCGTTGCAGGCGTAGAAACCCGCCACAAACTTGTGATAGCGCTGGTAAGCCTCGCGGTATGAAGTGTCGTACCACTTGTGAACCTCCGCGGCATCGCCTGGTTTGTCATGGAGATAGTCGATCGCCGCCGCGGCCAGCATCCCCGAATAGGTTGCGAGGTGAACCCCCGATGAAAACAGCGGATCGATGAAACAGGCCGCATCGCCACAGAAAAAGGCATTGCCCTGCGACATCACCTCGGCTTCGTACGACCACTCGCGCAGGACGCGGACCTCATCGACTTGCGTCGCCGACTCGAGAATCTCCAGCGCCAGCGGACACTGCCTGAGACACTCCTGATAAAATGCCTCCGGACCAATCTCCCGGATGCGCGCGTTGTTCTCCACTCCGGTCACCGCTCCAACGCTGTACATGTCATCCTTCTGCGGGATGATCCAGAACCACCCGTCGCGGAAGGTCACCGAAAAAATGTTGCCCTCCAGATCGCCCTTGAAACGTTTCCCGCCCTTCCAGTAGCCCCAGACAGCCATGTTCCGGTAATACTTGTCCCACCGGCGCGACGTCAGCTTCTGCGACACCGAGCCGCGCAGCCCCGAACAGTCGACGATGAAGTCGGTGTCGATCGTGCCCTCGCTCCGCGCGTCCTTCCATTTCACGCTCACGGGGCGCGTGTTCTCATCGAACTCCACTTCGGTCACCTCGGTCTCCTCCCGCACATCGGCGCCATGTTCGGCGGCGGCATCGAGCACGATCTTGTCATACTCCCCGCGCGTCACCTGCAACGCATGGTCAAAAACCCACGGAGCTGTTTTCGGAGTGCCGAATGTGAATGACCAGGGAGGTCTGCCACCGCCCCAGATGAACGTCGCCGCGTTCTTGACCGGGAAGCCGGCCGCCTTTACCCGATCGTAAACGCCAAGCCGCGTAAGGATCGAAAGTGTTCCGGGGAGCAGAGACTCCCCGATCCGATAGCGCGGGAACCTGAGCTTCTCGAACAAGGTGACCTCGTGGCCCAGCTTCCTCAGACACAGCGCAGCCGAACTTCCGGCCGGGCCACCTCCGATCACGACCACGGGCTTGCGACTTCCTTTCTGCATTCCTGATGCTCCGGTTGATTAGACTGCCGCCTTCGCGGCTCTCAAAGCCGACCCGCTTCTCCCAGCTCCGCTGACCTGACAGGGATCGCTACCCCACGGTCGGCAGTTCCCGTGACGCCGACCCCCTTCCTCTCCATCCACGAAATTACGGTCGACGCAAAAGCCGAGGTCACCACCGCCATCAATGTCAGCGCAACGAAGACGCGTTCGTTGATGAGATGGTAATCCAGTGCCACCGTTGTGAGAACGATCCCCATCGCACCACGGGCATTCATCGCAACCCCCACGGTCCACGCCTCTCGCGGCTGGCTCCCGCCAATGCGCGCACCCAGCGCGGCCCCGACCGTCTTGCCAAACGTCGCTACTGCAAGGACGAAGCCGAAAAGGACGACGTCGAAACTGGTCGCAAAGTTGGCCCTCAGCCCAATGGAAACCAGGTAAAGCGGAGTCAGAACTTCCAGCGTCAGCGGTCGCAGGGCGTCGTACACCTGCTTCCTTGCCTCATTGGTCGACGCCAGCGCCACTCCAACCAGAAAACCGCCAAAAATCGCGTGCGTCCCGATCCTCTCCGCCGCCGCGGCCGCCAGGAGGATCACGACCAGAACCACCGGCACATAGGACCGCGAACCGTCCACCCGACGTCGCACCCAGCCCAGGACCCAGCGCCCAGCAGTGGTCCCCAGAGCCATGATCAGGACAAAAAGTCCGAGTACCAGCGCAACGGTCACTCCAAGACTCCCATCTCCCATGCCACCATCGACTGGGCCCGCCGCCTGCCCCAGAATCACGCCGAAAAGACCCCAACCCACCAGGTCATCGATCGTCGCCGCCGAGAGCACGAGCGCACCCACTTTCGATCCAAGGAGGTTGTTGTCGATCAGGATGCGCGCGATCACCGGCAGCGCCGATATCGACATGATCGTCGCCACCACCAGGGCGGTCTGCTGAACGGCCACACCTCCCGCCAATCCCCAGAGTGTGGGGAGGGCTACAACCGAGGCATAGCCGACACCAAATGGGATCACCATTCCAAGCAGGCTCGTCGAGAAGATGAGCCGGCGGTTCTGCGCGATGTGTCTCACCTCGATCTCAAGCCCCGCGAGAACAAGGAAAAGGACCAATCCGAACTTGATCACCGCGTCGCGGCCAATCGCGGCGCCTCCTGTGGCCGGAAAGAGCCAGCTGTGAATCTCCGGAGCCAGTGCGCCCAGAAGCGTCGGGCCGAGCAACACCCCCGCCGCGATCTCTGCCATCAGCGGAGCCATTCCCAGTCTGCGCAGCGGCTTGCTCAGGACCATGGCGGCGGCAAGCATCACACCGAGGCCGGCGAGCAGCTGGACGACTTCAGCGCTCGTCACTGGCCAACCTCGACCGCTACCGCGCCGACGTACCCCGTGGGCACTTCGATATCCCGCAACACCCATCGACCTTCGTCCGCGCTGCAGGCAGCCTTGAGGAGCAAGGGAGAGTCCTCGTCGGCCGAAACTTCGGTGATCCTCAGGTACTGCGAGATTCCTTCTCCCCTGCCTTTCATGTAGGCCTCTTTGCGGGTCCAGACACGAAAGAATGCGCGCCTTCGCTCTCCCAGGTCCGACAGCCTCGCGATCGACTCCCGCTCCCCATGAGTGAAGTAGCGCTCGGCGATGCGGTCCAGGCGCGTGACGCGCTGCAGGTACTCAAGATCAACGCCGATCCGGCTGTGCTGTGTAATCGCGATGACTGCGAAGTCGCGGGAATGCGCAACGTTGAACCGGACAGAGCCCGCCAGTTGGTCGACCAGCTCGGGCTTTCCGTGTTCCCCGTATTCGAACGCGATCGACACGGGGTCGAGCTCCAGCGCTCTGCCGAGGGCGCGTCGCAGCGCGGCGCGGGTGAGGGTGAACCTGCGGCGCGTAGAGTCCGATTGCGCCGCGGCGCGCACCGATTCGCCTGGAGACAGGAGGGCCGCGGCCGCCGACAACTCAGCGTCACCCGCATCGAGCGGGATGACCTTGACTTCGAAGAGCGCCGTCCCGGGTCTCACGCGCCCGCCTCTGCGATCGCGTTGCCAGCCCCGCTGCGCCATTCGCTGATCAGTCTCATGGTTGTAGTGAGCTGATAGTTTGCGAGGGCGTGCTCGAGCATCTCCCGCACGCGGCGGGCCTTGGAGCGCTGGCTGTGGGTTGATATGGTCCAGAGTCGTGCGAGGAGCCTGTTGAGTCGTTCCGCAGGCAGTGGAGCGGAAGCGTCTACGAGGTGGTAGAGAAGTGCCAGCGGGACTCCTCGTTTGCGATACCTCGCGAGCCCCCAGCGAAAGTACCAGTTACCACCGATGATTGCGTAACTGGGGTTGAATGGCAGGGGCGATGGACGGTGATCCGGCATTGGCCACTCCACGAGGTTCCTTCCGGCCAGCGGCCGACCGGGCGCGGTCAGTGATTCAACCGGCAGGCCAAGCCGCCGTGCGTGGAGCTTTGTGGGGAAAGCGGAGGAGTCGTAGTCATAGCCGGCTTCATCGAGTAGCTCGATCGACTCGCGGTCAATCTGATATCCGGGGGCGCGGAACCCGTGAACCTGCCTGCCGAAGGCATCCTCAAGCATCGCCTTGCTGGTAAAGATTTCTTCCCTTTTGTCTCTTGATGTGAGGTTCGGGAGGTGCCTGTGTGTGACCGTGTGAGAGGCGAGTTCGTGGCCAGCGCTCGAAGCGGTCTCGAGGAGCCGCCGCTTGACCGGGTTGCGGATGTCCTGTGCGACGACGAAAAGAGTTGCCGTAACGCCGTATTCTTCAAAGAGTTGCAGGAACTCTGCAAGGCCCGTGGTAAAGATCGGGTCGTCGGCGTGGGGCCAGTCCCAGCCGTGCGAGCGATAGACGTCGGTGGCGCCGTCGAGGTCGAGGTGCACGGCCAGTGGGGGTTTGGCGCTCACTTCGATGGGGTTTGGGGGGATGGATCCAATAGTCGACTCTGCTGTGGCGGCTGAGCAACGCCCATGCCGGGGCGCTCCGCGTCAGCGCTGCACCCGGCCGATCTCGATCCTGCATATTCCCGGGTTCAGACCTCATGATACGCCGCCGTTGAGCTTCGTCCACCTCCACTGTCATTCTGAATATTCGCTCCTCGACGGGGCCAACCGCATCTCGTCGTTGATCGAGCGGGCGCAGGAGTTCGAGCAGCCTGCGCTGGCGATCACGGACCATGGCAACATGCACGGGGCGTGGGAGTTTCAGGAGCAGGCGCGCAAGGCGGGCATCAAGCCGATCATCGGCATGGAGGCCTACGTTGCACCCGGTGACCGGCGAGTAAAGGCGCGCACGGAGGTGGGGGCGAAGCCGTATTTCCATCTCGTGCTGCTCGCCCGGGACGAGGTTGGTTATCGCAATCTCGTCCGGCTCTCCTCGTTAGGCTTCACCGAGGGCTTTTATACCCGTCCCCGCGTCGATCGCGAGCTTCTGCAGCGCTACAACGAGGGGTTGATCGTCTCCTCGGCGTGTCTCGCCGGCGAGGTCGCGGTCCACCTGGCGCGGGACGACTTTGGTGCCGCCCGCGAGGTGGCTGCCTGGTATGCCGAGGTGTTCCGTGACCGCTACTACCTCGAGGTCCAGGCTCACGGTTCGGCCGGACAAGCTGCACACAACGCCAGGGTTCTGCGGCTGGCGGCGGAGACGAGCCTGCCGGTGGTGGCGACGAACGACGCTCATTTCCTCACCGCCGCCGACCACGATGCGCACGACGTCCTGCTCTGCATCGGCCTCGCCAAAGACCGCGAGGATCAGGACCGGATGCGCTACGACAGCGGACTCTACTTCAAGAATGCCGACGAGATCAGCAGTGCCTTTCCCGACCGTCCTGACGTCCTGACCAATACGGTGGCGATCGGCGAAGCCTGCGACGTTACCTTCAGGCGCACTTTTCACGTTCCGTCGTTTCCCCTGCCACCGGGTGTTACGGGCGAAAACGAGTACCTGGTCTCGCTCGCGACAACTGGAGCCGGCGAGCGATACGGCGACCCCCTCCCGGCTCACGTTCGTGAACGGCTGGACTACGAGCTCGGTGTCATCACCAAAACGGGGTATGCCGGGTATTTCCTGATCGTCGCCGACTTCATCCGAGCCGCTCGCGAACGCGGGATCCCCGTCGGACCCGGGCGCGGCTCGGCCGCCGGGTCGCTCGTCGCGTACAGCCTGCGGATCACCGACGTCTGCCCGCTCCGCTACGACCTTCTGTTCGAGCGCTTCCTGAATCCGGAGCGGGTGTCGATGCCGGACATCGATGTCGACTTCTGCTTCGAGAGACGCGGCGAGGTGATCGAATACGTACGGGGCAAGTACGGCCGTGACGCGGTTGGGCAGATCGTCACCTTTGGAACGCTCAAGTCACGCGCCGCCATCAAGGACGTCGGCCGTGTTCTCGGCTTTACGCCCGCAGAGACCGACGCCCTCGCCAAGCTCATACCGAACCAGCCAAACTTTTCGCTGACGGTGAGGGAGGCAGTCGAGAAGATTCCTGACGTCAGGCGTCTTTATGGCAGCGACGAGCGCTACCGCCGGCTCCTCGACTACGCCATCGCTCTGGAAGGTCTGTCGCGTCACACGGGAGTCCACGCCGCCGGTATCGTGATCGCACCCGGCCCGCTGGACGACTACGTCCCCGTCTGCACCCAGGACAGTCGCGGCTCCGGCTCGACAGCCGCCAGCGGCCAACGGGATGGAGCGGCCGACGAACGCGTCGTCGTGACGCAGTACGACATGAACGGCCTCGAGCAGGCCGGCATGCTCAAGATGGATTTCCTCGGCCTGACGACGCTCACCGTCATCCACGACGCATCAGCAGCCATCGAGGCTCGCACCGGCCAGCGTCTCGACCTCGACTCGATTCCGTACGACGACCCCGACGTCTATCGCATGCTCCGGCTCGGGCGGACGATCGGCGTCTTCCAGTTCGAGTCACCGCTGGCTACAGACCTGTTGCGGGGAATGAGGTGCGACCGATTCGACGACCTCGTGGCCTCCAACGCCCTGATGCGCCCCGGCCCGCTCGACGCCGGGATGCACAAGGTCTACATGCGACGCAAGCGCGGTGACGAGCCGGTGACCTACGCGCTGCCTGAACTGCGTCCGATCCTCGAAGCAACCTACGGCGTCATCACCTACCAGGAGCAGGTGATGCGCATCGCCCAGCTCCTCGCCGGAATCTCCCTCGCCGAAGCCGACGTCCTTCGTTATGCCGTCGGAAAAAAGAACGCCGATCTGATCCGCGTCGAGCTGAGCAAGTTCACCGCCAGGTCCATCGCCCGCGGGTACGACCGGCGGACCGTCGAGGATATCGCAGCGCAGATCGAGACGTTCGGCCGTTACGGCTTCAACAAGTCCCATTCAGTCGCCTATTCGATCATTTCCTTTCAGACAGCGTGGCTCAAGGCGCATTACCCCGCCGAGTTCATGGCCGCACTGCTCTCCTCGTCGATTGGCGACAGCGACAGTGTCGTCAAGTTCATCAACGAGGCGCGCGAGCTGGGTATCCAGGTGCTCCCGCCGGACGTGAACGAGTCGGGCTACAAGTTCACCGTCGTTGGTGATCGCAAGATCCGCTTCGGACTGGGCGCCATCCGCAACGTAGGCCGAAGTGCCATCGACTCGATGCTCACGGCGCGCTCCACCGGGCAGGGGCCTTTCGAGTCGATTTTTGACCTCTGCGAACGCATCGACCTTCGCCTCTGCAACAAGCGGGTGTTCGAGGCCCTTATCCACTCCGGCGCCCTCGACACTCTCGGCGGTCACCGCGCTCAATACCTCGCGGTTCTCGATACTGCCCTCCAGGAAGCCTCACTCCGGCAATCGGAGAAGGAGAGCGGTCAGGGGTCGCTCTTCGGCGGCATCGATGATACAAATGACCAACAGCCGGCAGCGCGCCCGCAGCTCCCCAACCTCGGCATGATGGGTGAGTCGGAGCGCCTGACGCGCGAGAAGGAGGCACTCGGCTTCTATATCTCCGGCCACCCCCTCGAGCCATATCGTGCCGAGTGTGAGCTCTTCGCCACCCACGACGTTTCGCAGCTCGGCGCTTGGCAGGAGGGAACAGTCACCCTTGGCGCGGTGATCACCGCCATCAAGCGGCAGGTTTCGCGCAAGAGCGGGGCCGAATTCGCGCGCCTCACGCTCGAGGACTTTTCGGGGACTGCCGAGGTTCTCGTCTTCCCCGAAGCCTGGTCGGCCCTTGCCGACCGGGTGCGAGCAGACGTTCCCGTCCTCGTCAAAGGGAGCTACCCTCGCCGCGATCAGGGCTCGGACAACCCGACCTTTGTCGTGGAATCGGTGCAGCGCTTCGAGGAACTGCGGGTCGCGGGTCAGGTCGCCATCGAGCTCGACCTCGGCGCAGTCGGTGAGGGTGGGCCCCATACCGGTAACGGGCGCGCCAGCAGCGACGGGGAGGAGGCTGACGAAGCAGCAGTCCCCCTCCCCACCCCGTCTGTCATCCAGGACCTCAGAATGATCATCGAGGCCCATCCCGGATCGGCCCCGATAGAGGTACGTTGGAGGGACGCGAGGGGAGTGCCGGCCCGGCTGCGGTCCCGCTCGCTGCGTGTGGCGGCCAATGGCAGCGCGCTGGGTGAGCTCAGGTCCCTCCTCGGAGCTGAGCGCGTGAAACTGGTACGCGTCGGAGGTTGAATTTGGCCAGCACTCCAACTCTCGAATTCGAACGACCGCTGGCGGAACTCGAGAAGCAGATCGACGAGTTGCGCCGCACGGCCGAGACTCAACAGCTCGCGGTCGATCAGGAGATCGCACCCCTCGAGCGCAAGCTCGCTGACATGCGGGTCGAGGTTTATCGAAATCTCACTCCGATGCAACGTCTTCAGGTCGCCCGGAGCAACAAGCGGCCTTTTACCCTCGACTACATCAGACTCTGCTTCACCGATTCCATCGAACTCCACGGCGACCGTCTCTTCCGCGAGGACGCCGCCATCGTTGGCGGATGGGCGCGACTCGACGGCGAGACGGTGATGGTCATCGGTCACCAGCGCGGGCGCGATACCAAGGAGAATCTGCGGCGCAACTTCGGAATGCCGCACCCCGAGGGGTATCGCAAGGCACTGCGGCTCATGAAACTTGCCGAAAAGTTTCACGTCCCCATCTTCACCTTCATCGATACTCCGGGCGCATGGGCAGGACTTGGCGCCGAGGAACGCGGGCAGGCCGAGGCGATCGCCCGCAACCTCTTCGAGATGAGCCACCTCGAAGTGCCGATCATCGCGACGGTGATCGGTGAAGGTGGATCGGGTGGAGCCCTCGCGTTAGGCGTGGCGGACCGGGTGCTGATGCTCGAGAATTCCGTCTATTCGGTCATCACCGTCGAAGGCTGTGCAGCAATCCTGTGGAAGGACGGCAAGAGCCTGGAGATGAGAGAGCGAGCGGCCGAAGCTCTCAAGATCACGGCCCAGGACCTTCTCGAACTCGGTGTTGCCGACGAAGTTGTTCCCGAGCCGGTTGGTGGCGCCCACACCGACCATGAGCAGGCGGCCGCCAATCTCCAGGCCGCGCTGATCAGGAGCTACGAGGAGCTGCGCAAGCTGAAACCCGAAAAGCTCATCCGGCGGCGGCGTGAGAAGTTCCTCAAGATGGGCCAGTTCGAGGAGTAACGAGTCACTTGCTGGTCGAAGTCACGTTCAAGGGCAACCGAAAAGAGTTCTTCCTGTGGGACGTCGACGAGGCGCCGCCGGCGAACGCCGCCGTCGTTGTCGAGGCGGACCGCGGCGAGGACATTGGCGTCATTCGAGCCATTGGGGAGCTGGCCGAGAAGCGCGCCCGCGGCGTTCCCCACGGTCCCGGCGAAGAACCGGTAACGCAGCGCGTGCGGAGGCTTGCCAGCCGCGAGGACCTGCGCCGTAACGAGGAACTTCGTGCCCAGGACGAAGATGCACGGCGCAAGGGCATGGAGCGCGTCAGGGCAGCGGGACTGGCAATGAAGTTATCCGATGCCGAATGGCGCTGGGACCGGCGGAAGCTGACGTTCTATTTTACCTCGGAGCGCCGCGTCGACTTTCGCGCTTTGGTGCGCGAGCTCGCAGCCTTGTTCAGGGCGCGGATCGAGCTCAAACAGATCGGAGTCCGCGACGAAGCGCGACGGTTGAGCGGCATCGGGCGTTGCGGCCGCGAATACTGCTCGGCGTCGTGGCTTCCTGAACTGCGGCCGGTAAACCTGGGAGTGGCGCGTGATCAGAAGCTTTCGCTCAATCCCACGCAGATTTCGGGGGCCTGCGGCCGACTGATGTGCTGTCTGCGATATGAACACGAGTTCTACGTGCAGCAGCGGCGCCGCTTTCCCAAAGAGGGGAAGATCATCGAGACGTCAAAGGGTGAGGAGAAGGTCATCGCCAACGACATTTTTCGCGAGCGCGTCACGCTGCGTGGCGCCGACGGTGAGACCAGGATCGTCGCTCTCGCGGAGCTGCGCCGCGAATGGCGCAACCGCCCGCCAACTCTCGAGCTGGCCGTCGGCGCTGACGACGATGGCGCGGCGTCACTCGATGCGCTTCCCGAGGAGGTCCTCCGTCTGCAGGACACGTCCGAGATGCCGGCATGGGTGCCGCGGTCGCCGTCGTCTCGCGGACTGCCGGTCATGGATTCCCGCCGTGACAGCGGACAAACTGTTGACAGCGTGTCAGACGTGCGCTCCGACATCGACCTCGAACCGCCCGCGGACGACGCGACCTCCGGCCTGGACGACGAACCGGAAGACGACGGAATCGAATCCGGAGCCGATTCACCGGCGGGCGAAGCGCCGTCCGCTGTGAGTGCCGACGGAGGCGTACGCCGTCCGCGGCGCCGGCGCGGCCGGCGGGGAGGGCGTCGTGGCAGAAGGCGCGACGCCAGTGGCGGTGAGGGCCTGGATTCTGGATCGACTGGCGACGGCAGTGGAGGTAGTGGCGGTAGTGGCGGCAGTGGTGGCGGCCCCGACCGGGCAGGGCCCGCGGGCGGATCGGGAAAGGAAGATCCCGGATGACAGATTCCGCGAACAATCGCCGCTTTTACCTTACAACCGCGATCGATTACGCAAACGGTGACCCGCACCTCGGCCACGCCTTCGAGAAGATCGGCACCGACGTCATCGCGCGATATCACCGGTTGGCGGGCTTCGAGGTCGACTTCCTTACCGGGCTCGATGAGCACGGCCAGAAGGTCGCACAGGCGGCCGCTGACCGCGGAGTTACACCACACGAGTTCGTGGACCAGATCGCCCTCAACTTCACCGCGATGTGGGAGCGACTGGGGATCTCGCACTCCGTGTTCATGCGGACAACCGGGACCGGGCATCGTGAAGGCGTCAAGGCGCTGATCGAGCGTATCCACCAGCGCTCGCCCGACGACTTCTTCGAACGCACCTATGAGGGCTGGTATTGCGTGGGATGCGAGCTGTTCAAGCGTGACAACGAGATCGCGGATGGCAGGTGCATCATTCACCCTACACGCGATCTGCAGTTGACGTCGGAGCGCAACTGGTTCTTCAGGCTGACCCGCTACGCAGGTTTTCTCAAGCGTCTGATCAGCGGCAACCCCGGTTTTCTCAGGCCCGAGAGCAGACGCAACGAGATGTTGTCGTTGCTCGAGCAGGGACTTGAGGACGTCTCGGTCACGCGGGCGAGACTGACCTGGGCGATACCATTTCCTCTTGTGTCGTCCGGGGGTGAAAACCAGGGGACATGGGTGTGGTTCGACGCCCTGCCCAACTATCTGACGGCCACGGGGTTCCCCGGGACAACCGAGCGCCCTCGCTGGCCCGCGCAGTTGCACGTGGTGGGCAAGGACATCAATCGCCTGCACAGCATAGTCTGGCCAGCGATGTTGCGCGCCGCGGAACTGCCACTCCCCGAGTCGGGTTGGGTGCACGGTTTCGTGCTCCTTGCCGGCGAACGCTTCAGCAAGTCGGCCGGCGTCCGACTGGAACTCGGTGAAGCAGTCGATCGTTATGGCCCCGACGCGTTCCGCTACTTCCTGATGCGTGAGGTACCCTTCGACAGCGACGGCAGCTTCTCCTGGGAGCGATTCGAGGAGCGCTACAACTCGGACCTCGCCAACGCCTGGGGTAACCTCGCCAATCGAACGATAGCGATGGTCGAGAAGTACCGGGGCGGCGTGGTGCCTTCAGCCGGCCGCGGCGACCTCGACGACCTAGACGGGACCGTGATCAGGGCCTACCACGAAGCGATGGACGGTAGGGACGGGTTTCTCCTGCATAGCGCTCTCAAGGCCGTCTGGTCGGGCATCGCGCGCGGTAACGAATATGTGGACCGGCGGGCACCGTGGAGGCAGGCGAAGGATCCAGCCCTGTCGGCGGACCTCGATCAGACACTGGCGTCGCTGGTCCGGCACCTGGCCCGCCAGTGCGTGCTGCTTTTCCCCTTTATGCCGGGGAAAACCGGCGAGCTGTGGCAGCGCCTCGGTGCTCCCGGCGCGCTGGCTGATCAGCGCTTTGAGGTTCTCGGCGTGATTGACGTAACCGGATGGCGGGTCAGCAGGGGGAATCCGCTCTTTCCGAAAGAAGCCGATCCAGCCAGCTAGTCACTGTTCCTCGCCGCTCCTTCCCGTTCATCCCGTCCATGGTGACAGGGGAGGAATGGTGGTCAGGGAGGTGTCGGACCCCCGCCGGTGGGACCGCTCCCGGAGAACTGCGACTGGATCTTGGAAAAGAGGAGACCTCCAATGATGGCCCCTACGACGCCGAGCGCGACGGCCCGGTAGGTTTTGGGCTTGTCGAGGACCTTCATCTCCATGCGCGCGATGGTCGCGCGGGGGAGGGTAACCGTCTCACCCGACCAGGACACGAGCCGCGCCTCCCTCGTCTGGGTCTGGGAAATCGAGAAGCGAAACTGCTCACCCTCCTCCGCGAGCAGTCGGCCGTCGAAGGCGCCAATGTTGCGGCCCAGCGTTGGCGCGAGCGTTTCTGAGCCCTGCGAAGTCAGGTGCGACCTGAACTCGGCGCCAACCACCGGCGCGGGAGTGGGAAGTGGCTCGTAGCGGTAACAGGCGACGAGCGTCGGGACGATCAGGAGCAGTCGACTGGTGCGCATGGATGACGGTGAGTAACCGGTTCAACGGTAGGTGAACAGGGCAGCGGGCCCATGTCAAGGGACACGCACCGCCGGCTGGACCCCCGGGCGGGGTTGTGAGGGGGACGATGGTGAGGGCGAAGAGGACGAGGAGGATGAAGAGGATGAAGAGGATGAAGAGGATGAAGAGGATGAGGAGGATGAAGAGGATGAAGAGGATGAGGAGGATGAGGAGGATGAAGAGGATGAAGAGGATGAAGAGGATGAAGAGGATGAAGAGGATGAGGAGGATGAGGAGGATGAAGAGGATGAAGAGGATGAAGAGGGCGAAGCCCTCCAGGTGAGAAGCGAGGAGGGCGATGAGGGCCGATGAGGCCCGCCAGCTTCTTCGTCCTCTTCGTCCTCTTCGCCAACCCTCTTCTCCGTCGCCAGCCCGCGCCTCGTCAGCTCACTGCCCGCGGACTACTTCGTCAGATCCACCTTCGGCGCCTCACGATTCGCGGCATCAGTCACCTCGAAATATTCCCGGGCCTTTGCCCCGGTAACCTTGGCCGTGACTACAGCCGGAAAGCGTCTGATATACGCGTTATACGCCTGCACTGCTTCGTTATAGTCGGTGCGCGACACCGCGATGCGGTTTTCGGTGCCGGCAAGCTCATCCTGGAGCTTGAGGAAGGCAGCGTCCGACTTGAGCTGCGGATACGCCTCGACCGCAATCATCAGTCCTCGCAACGCTGTTGTCACTTGTTCGTTGGCAGTCGCCATTTCCGCCGCGCCACCCCGTTGGAGGGCGCCCACCAGGCCCGCGCGGGCCTGCGCGACCTGCGTGAAAACGTCGAGTTCCTGTTTCGCCTGTCCCCGCACCACTTCGACAAGGTTGGGAATGAGGTCGGCCCGTCGCTGCAGCTGAACCTCGATCTGCTGGCCCGTGCCGTTTACCCGCTCATCCATCGACTGGATGGTGTTGTAGCCGCAACCCGTCAGCAGGGCCAGCAGGACCAAAGTGCTTCTCGAACGCATCTTTCTCTCCATGGTTCGTGTTGCGTTGAATGTTGTCCGTGACAATCCGCTCAATGCGCGTAACGGTCCAGATACGAGACCAGCGACTGCAACAGTCCCAGATACCGCTCGGCCGTCACCTCCACTTCACCTGTCGCAAGCGGCTGTTGATCACGCGCATGCCTTACGATCCGCAGCAGCGATGCCGAATCCAGGCCGCAACGCTCCTGTACACGCGCCACGACCACTTCGGAATCGGCCGAGGGCGACTCACCAAGCAGCCGCAACAGCGCCCGCATCAGCACGAGCGAGGTGCTCACCGACTCCTCGAGCACCGACCGCAGCCGCTTCATGTCCCGCCCCGCCAGCAGAACCGAATGACGGAGCCGCAGCAGGGTGCTCATGGCCTCGTGCTCCAGCTGCAGCCTGAGGTCGGCCCGGTCCACCGCTATACCCTCGAGTGGCAGTGACCCCGCCAGCACCCGGTGGTGGGCAAGGATGTCAGCGTATTCGATCGGGTAGATATCAGCGCTGGACAACCATTCGCTGCGCGTGAGCGTCAGGGGTGGCGGGTTGCCCCCCCCCTCGCGCCATGACTGCGCCACAGGTGACTCGCGCCGCAGGTGCTCCATCGTGATCCGCTCGACGACGACCAGAACGTTGATGTCCGTGTGTTTGCGCAACTGTTCACCGCGCGCCGCCGACCCATAAAGAGCCACAGCAACAAGCTCCTGGCCATAGATGGCCTGGAGCTGCGCGACGAGAGTTTCAGTAGTCACGGACGGGGTTCCTGGGAGCTGAGAAGGTTTGAGAGGACGAAGAGGCGAAGAGGACGAGGAGGATGACGAGGATGAAGAGGATGAAGAGGATGAAGAGGATGAAGAGGGCGAAGAGGATGAAGAGGATGAAGAGGATGAAGAGGATGAAGAGGACGAGGAGGATGAAGAGGATGAAGAGGATGAAGAGGATGAAGA
>JBQTHK010000092.1:0-4139 GCA_052389935.1 Gemmatimonadota bacterium
ATGAAGAGGATGAAGGGGATGAAGAGGGCGAAGGGGATGAAGGGGATGAAGAGGATGAAGAGGATGAAGAGGATGAAGAGGATGAAGAGGATGAAGAGGATGAAGAGGAAAGAAGAGGGGCGGGCCGCCGCCATTAGTGGTGGTGCTGCTCGTCATGCTCTCCTGCTCGTCATGCTCTCCAGCTCCTCCTGCTCTCCTGCTCCTCCTGCTCCTCCTGCTCTCCTGCTCTCCTGCTCCTCCTGCTCCTCCTGATCCTCCGGTCACATCGCTGAACGATCCCGCTTGTGCCGCTGGTACCAGCTCATCATGTAGAGCTGCGTCCGCATGAAGTTCGAGGGTCGCGAACTGGTTCCGTGAAACTCGTTCTGAAAGCGCAGCAACGCCGATGGGATTCCGCGCATCTGAAGTGCCGCGTAGTACTCCTCCGATTGGGCCATCGGGGTGCGGAGATCGAGTTCTCCGGTCATGATCACCGTCGGCGTCGTGACGTTGCCCACGTACATGAGCGGCGACTGATCGAGCCAGGGTTTCGGATCTTCCCAATAGGGCTTTTCAAACCAGGCGTGACCGAAGTAGGGGATGTCGGCGTTGCCGGCAAAGGAGATCCAGTTCATGACCGGGCACCTGACCGCCGCTCCGGCGAATCGGTTCGTGTGTCCGATCACCCAGCTCGACAGGACGCCACCACCACTGCACCCTCCCACGTACATCCGCGTCTCGTCGACGTAACCCCGGGCGACGATGGTGTCGACGGCGGCCATCAGGTCCTCATAGTCCACGCCGGGGTATCGTTTGTTGATCGCGTTGCCGAAATCGGTGCCATACCCGGTCGAACCACGCGGATTTGTATACAAAACAACGTAGCCGTTGGCGGCGAAGTTCTGATACATGTAGCTGAAGCCGACGTTGTACATCCCGTGCGGCCCGCCGTGAATCTCCATGATCATCGGCCATTTGCGGCCGGGATCAAAGCCGGGTGGCTTGACGATCCATCCCTGTACCCTCGTCCCCGACGTAGAAGTGACCCACAACTCCTCGAACACGCCGAGCTTCTTGTTGCCAAGAATGTCGGCATTGACCGAAGTCAGTCTGGTGAGCATTTGCGGCGCTGTCAGCGTCCACCGCACCACGTCCGGCGGCTCGCTCGGTGCCGATCGAATCGCGGCCACAACGCCGCCGGCGGACATCGAGCCGAGGTTGAGCATGTGCGCCCCGGTCGTCACCTGGCGGACGGCGCCGGAAAGTGGCGCGAAGTGAACGTTGCTCGTGCCTCTGTCACCGGCGCTGAAGTACACCCCGCTGTTGTCGCGTGCCCAGGTGATTTCGCCAACGTCGCGGTCCAGGTTCCCGGAGATCATCCGCATCGATGAACCATCGGTTCTCATCACGTAGAGTTCGGATGTCTTGTACGTCTGGGGTGTCGACGGATACCCGCTGAATGCGATCCACTGCCCATCAGGCGATACGACCGGCCTGCTCCACGAGCCTTTACGCGTGGTGAGCTTGCGCATCCCGCCCGATGCCGCGTCGACGATGTTGATGTCGCTGTCGCGGTAGTTCTTGTCGCTGTTGTCATCCATCAGGCCGTCGAAGACGATGGACCGGCCGTCGTGACTCCATGACCATCCGACCGACCCCGGCTGGCCATCGAAGCGTGAGCCGGCGTTCCAGTCGCCCCGTGTCAACTGGCGAGGGGTGCCACCGTCCGCGGGAACGACGTAGAGGTGCACGTAGCCGGGCTCGAGGAATCCGCGCCGATCGGCGCGGTAGTGGAGCGATGCCACGTAGCGCGGAGCGGGTGTCCATGTGGCTCCGGGCGGAGGAGACGGCATGTCGATCGCCCACACGCTCGGCCTGGGTTGAAACATCGCGAATCCGATTGACTTGCCGTCGGGCGACCAGGCCACGTCTGCAGGGGAGAATTCGACCCGCGTTATCTGGGAGCTCGCTCCTTCGGCGTTCATCCAGCGGACGTGGATCTGCACTCCGCGCGGCTCACCTTCGGCGAGGTAGGCGATCCGCGTACCGTCAGGCGACCAGACGGGATTCGATCCCCGCGTCAGGAACCGGTTTTCGGTACCGTCCGTGTTCATGATCCACAGCGCCGACTCGAATGCATCTTTCTGTTTGTCGACAAAGCGGCGCGAGTAGATGATTCGTGATCCGTCAGGCGAGATCCTGGCGTCGCCTACCGTCTCGAAGTCGAGATAGTGGTTGACGGTGAGGAGGGTATCGGACGGCTTTTCCTGCGCCGCGATCGGCAATGCGAGGAGAAAGACCGCAGCGATTAGTGGCCGGCGCGACATACGCGTCTCCGTTGTGTGAGATTCGAGCTGGAAGCTACCTTCGGGGAGCGACCCTGCCAGCGGGGCAGCAGAGTCAGAGGACGACGTTGAGGAGTCGACCAGGGACGAAGATGACCTTTTTGATCTCGCCGGTGACGAAACGGCTGATTCCGGGATCGGCGAGGGCGCTGTCAAGTACCTCGTCGCGCGTTGCATCGCGCGCGACGGTAATGGTTCCACGCAGTCGGCCGTCGACCTGAACGGCGATCGTCACGGCCGTTTCCGCAGCCAGGGCCGGGTCGAATTGCGGCCAGCCGCTGTCGAAGATGCTTTTGCTGCTCCCGAATCGCTCCCAGAGTTCCTCGGCGATGTGCGGTGCAAATGGCGCGACCATCTGCACGAGGGGCACCACTTCGTCCCGGTGCGGCACCCGTTCGCCGCGGCGGAGCACGTTCATGTACTCCATCATCGCTGCAATCGCCGTGTTGTATCCAAGTGCCGGGATGTCAGTCTCCACCTTGTGTATCGTCTGGTGGAGCTTGCGCATTACCCCCGCGTCCGCGGTGCCGGTTGATGTGGCCTCGGCAGCCGCCAGCCAGAGCCGATCGAGAAAGCGACGGACTCCGCTCAGCCCAGCATCCCGGAAGTCTCCACCTTCCTCGTATGGTCCGAGGAACATGAGGTAGGTGCGGAATGTGTCGGCACCCCATTGTTCGATCAGGTCATCGGGTACGACCACGTTGCCCTTCGTCTTGGACATCTTTGCTCCGTCCTTGACGATCAGGCCGTGGGCCCTGAAGCGGGTGAAGGGTTCTTCGAAGCCGACGAGCCCCATGTCGTGGAGTACCATCGTCAGAAAGCGGGAATACATCAGATGGAGGACGGCGTGTTCATTGCCTCCGATGTAGGACGCGACGGGGAGCCATCTGGCGGTGAGCGCCGGATCGAATGGCACGTCGTCGCGGCGGGCACTGGGATAACGGAGAAAGTACCAGGCGCTGTCGAGGAAGGTGTCGGAAACGTCGGTCTCGCGCCGCCCGGGGCCGCCACAGGCGGGGCACGGCACATGGTACCATGATGAATGACGCGCCAAAGGTGAAATGCCGGAGTCGTCGGGCCGGAAATCCTCGATGTCGGGAAGGATTACGGGGAGGTCCGACTCGGGAACCGGTTGAATACCGCACTTGTCGCAGTAGATGATCGGAATCGGCGGCCCCCAGTAGCGCTGCCGCGAGATGCACCAGTCGTGCAGCCGATAGTTCACCGTCGCGCGCGCGCTCCCCTTCCCTTCCAGCCACTGCACGATGGCGCGATGGCCATCCTCCACGCTCTTGCCGTCGAACTGCCCCGAGTGCACCAGCCGGCACTTCGCCGTGTCCATGAGGGGCTCGCCTAACGGCGTAGATGCCGCCTCGTTCTCGCGCGCGATGACGCGCACGATGGGAAGATCGAACTTTGTCGCGAACTCGAAGTCGCGCTCGTCGTGCCCCGGCACGGCCATGATCGCGCCGGTGCCATACTCCATGAGCACGTAGTCCGCGACCCAGATCGGGACCGGCTTGCGTGTCGCGGGATTGAGCGCATAGCTGCCGGTGAACACGCCCGTCTTCTCACGCCCAACCTTGCGTGTGACGATGTCCTGCCGCGACGAGCGATCGCGGTACTCCATCACGTCGTCCCATTGCGCGTCGCTCGTCAGGCGCTCCACCAGGGGATGCTCCGGCGCCAGCACCAGATACGTCGCGCCGAAGATGGTGTCCGGCCGCGTGGTGAACACGCGAATCACATCGGGCTCGGCCTTGATCTCCGCCGTCACTGTCACAGTGCTCGATCCCGCCTGCTCGAACGGGTCCA
>JBQTHK010000093.1:0-6569 GCA_052389935.1 Gemmatimonadota bacterium
GCAAACTCACTGCTGCGCATCGGGACGTTCGAGATCGTGCAGGCCGACGGGCCCCGGGCAGGTCTCGAGATGCTTGACGGGACTGTGGGGTGCGTGATCGCCGGCAGTGAAATGGCGGCGATGCCGCGCGATTCCTTCATACAGGCGGTGCGGAATCACCCGCGCGGCCGCAGTGTCCCACTCCTGATGATGTTTTCACGGAGCCGCCGCGACGAGGTCGTGCCCGCGATCGCGGCCGGCGCCACTGGCGGCTTGATCAAACCCTTCACGCCCCGCCAGCTCGGTGAGCAGATCACCGCCGCCGTTGCCCGCGCCACAGCACCCGCATGATCGAACGCGGAGAGCCGCGTCTCCTCGCACTCTACGATTCGGCGGCAGTGCTCCGCCTCGTCGAGGAGGCGATCAAGGAACTCGCCGGCCCCCCAGCCCGTGATCCCGGCGCCCGTCCGGCGGCCGGCCTCGCCATCGAGCAACACCTCAACGAGATCCGGGAGCGGGCGGCGTCGCTGGGCGGCGTCGCTGCGTACGATGGCCGCGCGCGAAACATCATCGAGCCGCACGTACTGGCGCAGGCAGCCGACAAACTGCGCGAAGTGAGGGACCTCCTGACCGACGCCAGCTCGCCGGACGCCAGGGTGCAAGGTTGCTGAGCGCCGAGGTGAGTCAGGGAGCCGTGGACCGGGTCGTCGGATGCGCCGAGATGGTGGTGTCCTGCAACCCCAGCGAACGCCTGGTGACGGAATCGTTAGGCAGCGACCTCGGCGTTCTCGTCCACGACCCCGTGGCCGGTGTGGCGGGCCTCCTCCACGCCCAGCTGCCGTCGGCCGAAATCGACCCCGAGAAGGCTCACAGAAATCCGTGTATCTACGTCGACTCTGGCGTTACCGAGTTGTTCAAGGCCTGCTATCGCGCAGGCGCGCGCAAGGAACGCATGGTCGTAAAGATCGTCGGTGCGTCACTGGGGTCCGGGCCACGCCAGTCCGACAACTTCCAGATCGGCAAGCGCAACGTTCTGACGTTGCGAAAGCTGCTCTGGAAGAACGATGTGGCCCTGCGGGCCGAACATGTTGGCGGAAACGCGGTGCGATCCGTAGCGCTCCAGGTCGCAACAGGGAAGGTGACCGTCATGTCCGATGGAGCAACGGCTGCACTGTAGTTGTCCGGGATTCCGCAGCACCTCTTGTGCCGCGCAAATCACCGGGCGATCGCCAACTGCAGCCTCGATTCCCGCAAAAGTGGCCGAGTCGCTGCGGGCACCATCGCGCTCAATCGTTTCCGCGACTCCGCGCTCAGCGCCGCAAGATCATCGAGGGCTTGTAAAACATCGGATCGCCAGGCCACTATCAGCCCATGCCTCCGCCGAAACAACACACCCGGATCATAGGCGCACCGTTCGACCTCGGCGCAAGCCGGCGGGGCGTGGACATGGGGCCCAGCGCGATACGAATCGCGGGGCTCGCCGAGCGTCTCCGTAATCTCGGCCTCGAGGTGGACGACTCGCGCAATATCCAGGTACCACCCCGGGAGCAGATCGGACCGCGGGACACGGATCCGAGCGACGGACTCGCGCACTACCTGCCCGAGATCACGGCCGCCTGTGTTCAGATCGCCGCCCTGACCCGGGAGGCTGTCCTGGCTGGTGAAGTACCCGTGTTGCTCGGTGGTGATCATTCGCTGAGCGCAGGCTCGGCGGCTGGAGTGGCATCGGCGATCGCAGGCAGAGGACAGCGGATCGGCCTTCTCTGGCTCGACGCTCACTCGGACATTCACACCCCGATGACGTCCGCGAGCGGCAACGTCCACGGTATGCCGGTCGCGCACCTTCTGGGCTATGGAGATCCGGGTCTCGCCACGATAGCGGTGCCGGGACCCGCTGTACGATCGGCGAACGCCGTGCTGGTGGGGCTGCGGGACGTGGACGCTCCAGAGAAGGAAAACATCAAACAGTGGGGCGTGACCGCTTTCACGATGAGCGATATCGACGAACGCGGAATCGCCGATGTCATGCGCGATGCGCTGGCAAAGGCTGGTGAGGGAACTGCCGGGGTTCACGTTTCCCTGGACATGGATTTCGTTGATCCGCATGACGCGCCGGGTGTTGGCACGCCGGTGCGCGGGGGAGTGACGTTCCGGGAGGCGCACCTGGCGATGGAGATGATCGCGGCGTCCGGTCGGCTGCTTGGCCTCGATGTCGTTGAGGTGAACCCGGTGCTCGACCGCGAGAACCAGACGGCGCAACTGGCAGTGGAGCTGGTGCTGAGCGCGCTTGGGCTCAGGACGCTCTAGGATCGTTTGAACCGGATGGCGGGCTCCTCCCGTTCGTCCCGATCATCTTGCTCTCGCGCACCGCATTGTACCTTGTAATTGCCGGTGCTGGCCATACTTTTCGAGTATGGCCACACCCACAATCAAAGGGACCTACAGCCTCGATCAGGAGACGGTTAAACTCCTCGACAGGCTGGCCCGACGCTGGCGCGTCACGAAGTCGGAGGCGCTCAGACGCTCAATCAGGAGCGCCGCCGCCGCCGACTCTTCTGCCAATCAGCCAGAACTCGCGCTCCTCGATCAGTTGCAGGCGGCGGCAGTGCGCGAAGTGCCCTCAATCCGGAAGTGGGCGGCCAGCGTCCGGGAGGAGAGACGTGCTTCGCGACAGAAGCGACGACAGTGATCCATCTCGATACCAGCTTTCTGATTCGAGGCCTTGTGGCAGGGACTCCCGAAGCGATCGACCTCCGCCGATGGATCGCAACGGGAGAACAGTTGGGAGTCAGCGTGATCGCCTGGACAGAATTCCGCTGCGGCCCTCTATCTGATGAGGCTGTGGTTCTCGCCGAGCAGCTGCTCGGTGCACCCGAGGCGTTCACCGCCTCGCACGCCGAACTCTCCGCCAAACTCTACAATGCGTCAGGTCGTCAGCGCGGTACTCTCGTCGACTGCATGATCGCGGCAACTGCCATTATCGCCGACGCAGACCTCGCGACATCGAACTCTTCCGACTTCGCTCGATTGAACCCGCTGGGTCTCAGGCTGGCCTGACAGACGGTCACGTCCACCACCGTACACCGCTCAGCCAGGCCACGCGCCCTGAGGGACTCGAACCCCCAACCTTCTGATCCGAAGTCAGATGCTCTATCCAATTGAGCTAAGGGCGCTTTTTGGGCACGGTCGCAACCGCATCGAAACCGACTGGACCGGGCGTAGCATAACCGCTCCGCGAGCCGCCGGGAAAGATCAACCGACTTTCTCCTCGAATGGTTCCATGTGCACCAGCACCTGCTGCACTCGCGGGACCGCGGCCTTGATGGCCCCCTTTACCCGCCCGCTCAAAACGTGCGCCTCGCGGAGAGTCATTCCCGCATCGGCCTGCACGTGGATCGTCGCCCGGTAGGCCAGTCCCGACCTTCTCACAGCCAGCTTCTCTGTGAACATGACGCCCGGGACGTTCCGGGCAGCTCCTTCGATCGCCGAGACGACAACCGACTCCGGCGTCCGGTCCATGAGATCGTTGATGGCCGGGCGGAGAACTGCAATGCCGTTGTAGAGAATTACAAGCGAGGCGACGAGCGCGGCCCAGTCATCGGCCGATTGCCATCCCGGTCCTCCGGCAACGGCCAGCGAGATTCCCACAAACGCTGCCGCCGACGTGATGGCGTCCGATCGATGGTGCCAGGCGTCGGCCCGCACCGCGCCGCTCCCGATCTCGAGGCCCACGTGATCGACGTACCGCGCCATCAACCACTTTATCAGCATCACTCCAACGAGGACCGCCAGCGTCCAGGCCGCGGGCGTGTCGTGGGGAGCCCGAATTCCCCCCACGGCCGCGATCGCGATCGCAACCGCGGCACCAATGATCATCAGGGCCACTGCGGCCGCAGCCAGCGACTCGGCCTTGCCGTAACCGAACGGGTAGACGTCGTCAGGTTCTCTCGCCGCCACGCGAAGCCCGCCCCAGACTATCGCCGATGAGACGATATCGGCGGTCGATTCAATCGCGTCGGCCACCAGCGCAAACGAGTTGCCCACGAGCCCGGCGATCAGCTTGGCAACCGCGAGCACTGCGTTGACGAGTATCCCGACCTGCGCCGCACGAGCCCCACGCAGTTCAGGGCCAAACTGACCAGGCGCAGAAAACGGTGAGGCGATTGGCATGCGCTCATCGAGGCTGCCACGACGGGGCCCGGAACTTCCCTGGCTCACAGAGTCTTGCCTCTTGAGAAAATTCGCTCTTGCTTTAGCCCACACCAAGGAAACACGGTGCTGCCATCCAGGAAAATGTTCACCTCCGGAACATTGGTTCGCGTTGCGCTCGCAGCTGCCACGGCGGGTGTGCTGGCATCGGCCGTTCAGGCACAGACAAGGCCGCTCGGCCCGGTCGACGGCCGCGACCTCCCGCCGCTCGACACCGCGAGAGTCCAGATCGGTTCCATGGCGCCGGATTTCACGCTGGCGACCAAGGACGGAGGAACGGTCAGCCTGTCTCAGTTCAGGGGGCAGAGCAACGTCGTCCTCGTCTTCTATCGAGGGCACTGGTGACCCTGGTGCACACGCCAGCTCGGTGAGCTGAAAGGTCTCCTCGACGAAAACAGCCGGCAGAGAACGGTACTTCTCGCAGTGTCGATTGATTCCGCCGCCATGTTGCAGAAGATGGCTGACAACATCGCCGCAGACGGGGTGAAGGCTGATTTCACTTTTCTTTCGGATGCGGGCCACCTCGTGATAAATCGCTATGGTCTGCTCAATCCCAATGGACAGGGGTGGCCGCACCCAACGGTCTATGTGATCGACCGGCGAGGAACCGTCAGATGGAAGTTCACGGAGGTGAACTACAGGATCCGGCCCACGAATCAGATGATTCTGGACGCACTTGCGCGCGTCGAGGCCGGGGGTGGGGCCGCCCGTTGAGACTAGCTTTGCGCCGGATCGCCACCGCGGCCGGCGTCCTGGTAGTGGGAGTTGGACTCGTTCTTCTATTGAGAGCCAACGCCTCCAATCTTCCCCCAGGCACCCGGCCTGGCAATCCGGCGCCCGACTTCAGGGCCGTGACGCTCGGGCATCCGGCGGTGGAGCGTGGCCGGGCAGACTACGAAGGCTCTCCCATGCTGCTGAATGTCTGGGCGACCTGGTGCGATCCGTGCCGGGAAGAGATGCCGAGCCTCGAGAGCCTGCACCGCGACTATGGTGATCGCGGCCTCCGGATCGTGGCGATCAGCATCGACGACGCCGGCAACGAAGAGTTGGTGCGCGAGTTCGCGGCCGAACACAAACTGACGTTCGACATACTGCACGACCCGCGAGCCTCGATAATGCGTGATTACCAGGTGCGAGGAGTCCCGCAGACGTTCCTTGTGTCGCGGAGCGGTGAGATCGTCGCCACTCGGTTCGCCGAAGACTGGGGGTCTCCGGTGAATCGCGCCCTGGTGGATTCACTGATGCGATCCGGCACTCCCTGACCTGCGACCTTGTGAGGTCAGCGGGCCGCCAGCTCTCGCAGCCCGGCTTCCGCCCGAAAGTCCTTTACATCAATAGCGCTTCAGACTGAGACCGGTCGCGACGCGGCGTGGGCCGCAACCGGCTCCCCATAGACAGCACCGAGCACTGCGCCGTAGACGAGGTGGCCGATGAGGCTGCCGATGGCAATCACCATCGAGCCAGAAAAGACCGGCATCCCCATCATGGGCATGACCACTATCTGCGCGAGGAGCCATGGTGCAAAGCCGTACAGGGCACCCCGCAGCCAGGGAGCGCCGGGCAGAGACTTCGCGACCGCTGCGTAGATCAGTGCGAGGATGGTGCCGATCATGAAGTGCGCGATCCAGCCGACGGCCATGTTTCCTCCCATCTGACCGGCGAGCATCTCCGCGGGATTCATTCGCGGCATCCCCATCATCGGGGCAATCCATAGTCCAACGGCGGTCATCGCGGCGGTTCCGGCCAGTCCTCCGGCAACGGCTCGTCCAACGTTGATCTGCATTACCACGTCTCCCTGGTTTCGGTGTACGCGACAGGAGCCGCCGCAGCGGCAGTCCTCAAGGGGTCAACACCCAGCTATGGCGCAAGGTTCCGGCGCTTCAGGCTGCCGTGAATCCCTGTTTGCGCAGGCTCGTCAGTACCATCGCTCTTACCCGTCCGGGGTTGGTGTGTTCGGCTCGCGAGCGCCGCACCGCCTCGAGAAAGGAGCGCTCGAACTCAAACTGCGGGTAGCCCCTCAGACCAGACACTTACCAGATTCGATATCCAGCTTCCCTTAGTTGGGGCGTCCTTCTCGCAGCATCTTGAGAAGAAACGGAAACGCCCACAGTTCGCATGAACCAGGACCGAGGGACGGCATCCTCGAGCGAGCCGGCTAGTGGACTGTACCAGAGAGGTGTTTAGTATTAGATTGGCGGGCATGGAAACCCAACCAATCGCACTGACCTCCGCCGAACGAACCGAATTGGAGCGGCGTACCCGCAGTCGGGCTGGTCGTGCGCATGATGCGGTGATTGCTCGCGTGCTGTTGTTGCTCGCCGAGGGCAGAACGTACCGGGAGGTTGCGGAGCGGACCGCACGCTCAGAACCCTTCATCAGTA
>JBQTHK010000094.1:0-18980 GCA_052389935.1 Gemmatimonadota bacterium
GAACACCGCTGTATGAGTCCAGCGTTCGTCGTGGAGCCGCGTCACCTGGGCACCCACAGTGTACGCTCTTACACTGCGTATCACGTCCAGCGCCGAACCCGGCCACATGGACGCGGGCGATACGACATCGAGGCCGTCCCGCGAGTTGTGTCCCTCGAGGCGCGCGGTGGCCTGAACCCTCGTCCGTGAACCGATCGCGCTTGCACCAATCTGCGCCGAGAACTGCCTGCTGAACGCACCCGGCACGTAGCCACCGATGGAAGCAGCCGTGATAGTTGAAACGACCGACCGCGCCGGAGACCCGAAGCTTGCAGAGAGGGAGTGATCCTGAACCAGCGCGCCCAGCGCAGAATAGGCGCTGCCGGAATGCCCGGCGCTCGATGAGATCGCGAACCTGTGTCCCTCACGACCTGCGCTGCTGCGCGTCGTTATGTTTATGACACCGCCGATCGCGTCTGTGCCATAAAGCGCCGTCCCCTGTGGACCCCGGATCACCTCGATTCGCTCAAGCGTCTCGGACGAAAGCCGCCCCAGAACGAGTGGATTCGCCAGCTCCACCCCGTCGATGTAGACCTTGGGATAACTGATTCCGAATGAGCTGGCGCCACGGATCGCTCCAAATGTGATTGCGTTGGCCGGCGACGACGCCCAAAGCCAACCCGCGGGGATCACACCTTCGAGAAGCTCGGAGAGTGAGCGCGACCGCGACTCACCATCGGAGTCACGTTGCCAGACGTCAGCCGCCGCCGTGGCAGAACGCCCGCCACCCACGGAGAAGTCGGCCGGCGCCAATACAAGCACTGGCTCCAGTTGCACTCCTTGCTCAGTCGGCGGGACAGCTCTTGGCACCGCACGCGCCCGCGGGGCCAGAACCACCTGCAACTCACCGATCGCCACGGGCTCCGCTCTCCCGCGCAGCCACACCGAAAGCGCGTCGCCAAGCGCAAGCCCCTCGAACGAGGCGCAGACGAGCCTGTCTATTCCGACGACGTCGTTGGCCCAGGTGAGGCGCACCCCCGCTTTGGCCGCAACGAGATCCAGCGCCTCTCTCAACCCGGTAACCGACCCCGAAAGTGAAACCTTTCGGTCAAGCGGCGCGGGCCAGCTGCGGGGCGCGCCAGATTCGAGAATGCAGGCGTCACCAGCCTGCGCCCCGGCGCTGCCAGCCAAAACCAGACTTGCACAAGCGATTCCCGTCACCCGAACAAGGCGTTCGGAGGACCTGCCTTTCCTACGGCATTCCGGCGGCGTAACCGCCTGTGACGTCACCGCTTGTCTGCCTCCATCCCGTCGAGCCGCACCGTGTCACCCGTTGTTGTCGCCCGCGCGCCAAGTGCAAGCTCCAAGGTCCTGATCACCTGATCGACCGGTTGCCCCGAAAGATCGGTATTCACCACTCGCCCCGCCAGCTTGTCGCTGATCACGAGCTTTACGCCAAACCACCTCTGCACTTCGCGCGCCACCTCACCAGCCGGGACGTCGCGGAAGACCAGTCGCCCACTAGTCCACTCCATCTCATCCGGAGCAACGACTCCGCGAGACACGAGCGCCGCACCTGCGATCGTGGCCCGTTCCCCGGCCTGAACGACTACCTCCGACGACGCGCCCGGCCTGCCCGAAGTGGTGACTGAGACCTCACCCTCCCAAACCGCGACCCTTACCTCTCCGGCGCTGTCGCTTCGCACGGTGAACACCGTACCGATGTCGCGGATTTCCGTTCCACCCACAGCCACCACGAATTGAGGCGCGCGCTGCGTGACCAGCTCGAACGAGGCCAGGCCGTTTAGAGTCACCCGCCGGTGAGAAGTCCCAAAACCAGACGGAACGCCAAGCCGGCTCCGAGGGGCCAGGATCACAGTGCTCCCGTCGGCCAGGAGAACGGTGTCGGGCATCGGACCCGCCGCAACGCGCACGAATCCAGTAGACGTCTCGGCAGCCCCTCCTCCGGACGCGATCCGCCACACGGTGACGCCCGAGATCGCTATCGCGCCGACCGCGGCGGCCCTCAACCAGAGGCCCACGGCCGAGCGACTCTCAACCGTGCGCATTACGCGCTTCGCGGCCGATATCGGAATCACACCGTCCAGACGCCGCAACTCCGCCGATTTCCGGAGCGCTGCCTGAACGTCGATCTGGCGCTCGTCGATTCGGGCGAGCCGCTCGATCGAGCTCTCGAGCGTCAGGAGCGACTCGGCTTCGTGAGGATTGTGAGCCAGCCATTCGCTCGTCTCCGCTGCCGCCGCGGGCGAGGCCTCGTCGCTCAAATAGCTGGCCACGCGCTCCCAGTGTGCGTCGTCAGTCCCGCCGCTTTCAGTCCGGTTGGTCATGTAAAGATCGACACTTCGCGAGTTTTGGACCCTAGGTCGCGGTGGACGACGCTTCCCCCGGCTATCCCGCCTTCACCAACCGAGCCGTACATTGCCGCCCACGTGACTGACATACTCTCTCGCATCCGCGCGGGCGACGAAAGTGCCTTTGACGCTCTTTTCCGCACCTGGTATCCGGCCCTCGTCAGACTCGCCGAGCGTATGCTGCGCGACCCGGAGGCCGCGGAGGAGATAGTTCAGGACGTGCTGCTCGAATTCTGGAGGCGACGCGAAACGCTCGACGTTCATACGTCGGTTCAGGCCTACCTCTTCCAGTCGACACGCAACCGCTCGCTCAACCGGCTGAGGCACAACCGCGTCGAGCGGCGTGATGAGTTCGACACGGATACGCTGCCGTCGCGCGTCCTCAGCGACACTGCGGCGGTCGAACACGAGATGGAGATTGCCCTGCGGGATGCCATCGCGTCCCTCCCCCCACGGTGCCGGCAGGTCTTTGAGCTCAACCGTATTCAGGGACTCAAGTATGCCGAAGTCGCGGACGTGCTCGGCGTTTCGATCAAGGCGGTCGAGGCACAGATGGGGCGAGCACTCAGGACGCTGCGCGAGAGAATGGCTCCCTGGCTGCCCTCGTCTGGCGGCGCAGGATCAGATGGCTCCGGATGAAGGCGCAGTGACAACACTCGTGTAGTTCCAGGCGTTATTGGAGTTGCCCGATTCCCTCTTCATTTACTGACATGAGCTTTCTCGGCCGATCCCTCGCGTTTGTGGTCGCAGTTGCACCCGTAGTGGGCGCTTCGCAGTCGCCTGCCGTCCTCGAGGCCGATTCGTTGACTTTGGCCGGGCTGCGTTGGCGAAACATCGGTCCTGCCAACTTCATGGGACGCGTCAGTGACGTGGCCGGGATTCCTTCGCCGTCAAAGACCTTCTACATGGCGTCTTCGGCCGGTGGCATCTGGAAGTCCACCAACAATGGACTGACGTGGAGGCCGGTCTGGGACAGCGCGCGGGTGATATCGCTGGGGATGCTGGCGATCGCGCCCAGCGACACGATGCAGGTGTGGGCGGGCACCGGCGAGCCTAACGTCCGCAACTCCATTTCTCCGGGCGGCGGGATCTACAAGTCCGCAGATGGAGGCATCACGTGGCGCCTGATGGGTCTGGAGAAGACCCAGACGATCGGCCGCATCCAGGTTCACCCAACCAACCCCAACATCGTCTATGTCGCGGCCTCGGGCGCAATCTGGAATCACAATCCCGACCGCGGCCTCTACAAGACGACAGATGGCGGAACCACCTGGGAGAGGATCAAGTTCGTTTCCGACCGTGCCGGGTTCATCGATGTGCAGCTGGACCCGTCGAATCCTGATGTGGTCTGGGCGGCGAGCTGGGAGCGCGTTCGCGGACCGTACTTTCTGCAGTCGGGCGGCCCGGGATCCGCGCTGTGGAAATCGACTGATGCCGGGCGCACCTGGACAGAGGTCAGTGGTGGCGGCTTTCCCGGGACGATGAAGGGCAGGATCTCGATCGCCATCGCCCGCTCGAACCCCCGCGTCATGTACACGATGGTCGAGGCCGATACGGTGCCCAATCCGCGACCTGCGCGGCGCGGAGTGCCTGCACAGCGACTGAGCGGACTCTACCGCTCGACAGATGGCGGCGCGACATGGACGCGTACCAACAACGAAAACACGCGACCGTTCTACTACTCCCAGGTAACTGTCCATCCGCGCAATCCCGACCGCGTCTACTGGTCGTCGACGCCGGTGCGGGTCTCCAACGACGGCGGCCGGACGGTGATGAGCGCAACACAGGGTGTCCACGTCGACCACCACGCGATGTGGATCGACCCCAACGATCCGGAGCGGATGATAGCCGGCAACGACGGCGGAGTGGCGATTTCCTTTGATCAGGGCGGCAACTACCTGGCCCCCAACAACATCCCGATCGGGCAGTTCTACAATCTGTCGGTTGACATGTCGGTGCCCTACCGCGTCTGCGGCGGCGCGCAGGACAACTATTCCTGGTGTGGACCGAGCCGTCGCCGCAACGGGCCAATCACCAACTACATGTGGTCGTCCATCAGCGGCGGTGATGGGTTCGTCACCCAGAACGATCCAACTGACCCCAACATCATTTATTCGGAATCTCAGGGCGGAAACATCGGCAGACTCGACCTGCGCACCGGACAGCGCGTGGGGCTGGTGAGGCCGCAGTGGCGACCGCAGTACGACATCCACGAAGATTCGATCATTATCGAGCGCGGTGACACGACGCGCGCCCCAACACCCGAGCAGAATCGTCGCGTGGCGGCCCTCCGCTCCCGGCAGGTCTCTGATTCGGCGATGCTCGACCTGAGGTGGAACTGGAACACACCGTTCTTCATTTCGCCGCACAACCCGACCACTCTGTACTTTGGCGCCAACCGCGTTCTCAAGTCCACTAAGCGCGGCGACGACATGTACCCGATCTCGCCCGACCTCACGGTTGGTGACACGATGAAGCTCCGGATCTCCCGCCGCGTAACCGGGGGCATCACACCAGACATCACCGGCGCCGAAACGTATGGGACCATCGTCTCGCTGAATGAGTCACCGGTCAGGGCCGGAGTGCTGTACGCAGGCACCGACGACGGCAAGGTCTGGATCAGCACCAACGACGGCGGGCGGTGGGAGGACCTCACCGGCCGATTCCCCGGCGTCCCCGCTGGCACCTACGTGAGCCGCATCGAACCGTCACGCTTCGACGCATCGACCTTCTTCGTCACCTTTGACAACCACCGGAACGGTGACTTCGCGCCTTACGTCTACATGACTGGTGACGGAGGCCGCACGTTCCGGTCCATCGCCTCGAACCTTCCGACCGGCGGCCCCGACTTCGTCCACGTCATCCGGCACGACCCAGTAAACCGGAATCTTCTCTACATCGGGACCGACGTCGGCGCCTATGTATCACTCAATCTCGGTCGGTCATGGCAGCGCTTCATGACCGGGCTGCCTACAGTGCCGGTGCATGACCTGGTTGTGCATCCGCGCGACGGCGAGCTGGTGGCGGCCACTCACGGCCGCTCATTCTGGATCGTCGACGTCACGCCGCTGCAGCAGATGACTACCGAGGTCGTCGCTTCGGCCGCCCACCTCTTCAAACCTGTCACCGCCTTCCAGTTCGGTGATCAGCCCGTCGGCGGCGAGTTCACCGCCCAGGTCTTTTTCTCGGTGCCCAGCCCGACGTATGGCGCCGCCATCAACTACCGACTTGGGCAGCGCGCGGCTGGCCTCGTGCGCATAGCTGTCACCGACGTCCGGGGTGATACCCTGCGGACCCTCACCGGGCCGGCCACCGCGGGGCTGCATCGTGTAACCTGGAACTTCCTGGGTGCACCCGCGCGTCGCGCTGCACTCACTTTGTCCCAGGCCCGTGACTCGGCTCAGCAAATGCAGCGAATCATGTTCGTCCTCGACTCCGTCGAACGAGCGGGCGCTCACGCGCAGATCGCGGGCAGGCTGCGCACCGCGATCACCTCTGGCCAGTTGGCGCAAGCGGGCTTTGGGGGCGGCGGTGGAGGTGGAGGCGGCGGTGGTGGTAGTGGTGGAGGCGGCGGCGGCGGAGGCGGAGGCGGAGCACCTCCGGCATGGGTGGAGCGACCAGCTGAAACCTCTGGAGGAGGTGGTGGTGGTGTTGGGGGCGGGGGCGGCGGCGGCGGCGCGGCCGCTACCAACGCGCTCGTGGGGATGCTCGGCGGTGGCAACGTCGACCGCGATGCTGTGCAGTCGATCGCACAGGCCTTCAACCTCCCCGGTCAACCTGCGGGCGGCGGAGGAGGAGGCTTCGGCGGCCAGAACTTCCTCACCCGACTCGGACTCGGCGCTGGCGGCGGCTTTGGAGGAGGAGGTGGCGGCGGTGGCGGAGGTGGTGCTCCGACCGTCGAGCCGGGCGACTACCTGGTATCGATGACGGTCGGTGGACGTACCATGCGTCAGGTAGTCCGTGTCGAACGCGCCAACTCCCCCTGATTACTGATTGCGCCCGTGGGCTTGAGCTGGGCTGACGAGTCCTGTCAGCCCAGCAGTCCATCCGCGATCCGCGCGATCTCGTCAGCCTCGCGCCAGGCCTCCTCGAGGCCGCTCAACTCGTCTTCGAGTTGACGCCGCTCCGTCTCCTCGTGCGCCGCGATCTCCAGAGCAAGCCGGTCGACCAATGGAACATCGAGTAACATCGTCGCCGGCTCACTGCCGATACCGCCGTGACTCCAGAACGTGCGACCGGTCAGTCTGAAGGCCAGTCGTTCCACGTCCGAACCTGCGACTTCGACTGACTCGACGTCAAAGTTCCCTGGTACCGCGGCCCCAGCTCCCCTCCCCCAGGACGAGTTGATTGCCAGCGCCAGTACGCGATTGAAGTAGTTGTCGCGCTGCGCGCTTTGTTCCACTTTGCGTGTCGCTGCTTCGAGCACATCGCGGGTAAAGCCACCGCGCCCGCTTTCGGTACCATTGATTACCGCCAGCGCATGTGCTGCTGCGCCAAGCCCCTCGTCTCCCTGGATCGTCAGTATTCCGTGGTCGTGGGGAATGCGGAGCGCCCAGGCGCGGCCTGATTCGGGCCTTGTGAGAGCGGCCGAGAGGACGTGTCGGTATCTCACCACGGCCACGCCCAACTCGCCGTCAGTCAGGGAATCACGTTTCAGGTGCACGAGATCGAGAACCCTGTCGCCGTAGAGGCCAAGCACCAGCTGCGCAGCTACAGCGCGCGGGTCGCGCCTCGAGCCGTGCGCGGCGCGGCTGAGGAGACGCGACAACCTCACGAAAACAGCAGCAACACCTTCGAGGGATCGCCGCCTGACCGGGCGCCGACGCGAGAGAACCCTGCCGTAACGCCAGGCTGCAACCTCCGGCCGGAGCGCCTTGCCTACTCTGATCAGCTCGACGTCGCCGCCAAGCCAGGCGAGCCCGATGTTGCCCGACGAATAGCGGAGTGTCGTGCCGCGAAAGCGGCGCTCACACTCGTCGATCGTCTCCCAACGTTCCTCGACGGGAGCAAGGTTCCAGCCGCCGCACGACCTGCAGATCGCCCACAGGCACAGACGCCCGGGATCGAAGGCGATCCGCTGGGCAACGGGGAATGTCCCTAAAGCTATGTTGCTGCCCAGTGCGCCGAAGCAGAACGTGCAGGTGGAGTACGTGTGATGCTGCCCGGGATGGTGATCCCTGAACGATGTATCCTGCCTGGTTCAGCGCAACCCGGCCGGGGGCTGAGCGAATCCCTGCGCTTCGACCCGTTCTCCGGCGCGGCTCTGCGCGATCGCAGAGGCCGGTCCTTCGGAAAGGAGGCGCGCCGAAAACCGCTGGGACTCGGATATCCTCTCGACCTCGATCGCGATTGTATCCACTGCCTCCTCGATCCGCTCCAGCCGTCGCTCGGTGATGCTGTTGGCTGGCGGCGCCGGCACCCTCGACCTGCGCCATATCCACCGCGAGAACGCTACGGCCACGGGAAAAAAGACGAGTACGATGCTGACAATGCTGATTGCAACGAACCCGCCCTGGCTCAGGCCCTGGACTGGGCTGCCCTGCGGCGGCCGCGTCTCCGGTATCTGAACGGCGTTGTCCGTCAGGATCCGACCAGTCGCCGCGAGATCCTGTTCAATGTTCACGATCCGCTCGTCCAGGACCTCAATCCGGTCGAGCAGCCCGGTGCGCACGATACCCTCTGTGCCGTGGAGCTGCTTGACCAGTTCCTCCCGTCGGTTCGTCGCCGAAACAAGTTGATCGGAGAGCTCGCTGCGGCGCGCCCTCATCTGCGACAACTGTTGTCTTGTGAGAACACCGCCCGGGATGGCAGTGGTCGGCGCTTGCGGCACCGCCGGAGGGGCAGCTTGCGTTGTCTGTGGAGTCTGCGGGACAGCCTCTTGCATGGTCGGCTCCAGTATCAGTCGAACCCTGTCGACTGATAAGATGTGTCGCGTGGCCTTACGGAAGAATCCCTCGCGAGGTTCAGCCTCCTGTCCGTGGAAATGACCGACCGACCCAAACTCAACGTCGTGCTCGCGGTTGTAGCCGCGGGCGTGATGACCGCCTTCTTCGAATGGGGTGGGCAGATCGGCCTGGCGCCGAGGAGCCAGGCTGCGTTGCTCGGTCTCGTCGGCGCGACCGCCCTGCTTCTGTCCTGGCGCGAGTTCGTCCGGTCTGGGCTCCTCACTCCTTCCGTGGTCGGCGCGTTGCTCACCTGCGCGATCGCCGCGGCCGCTGTCCTCCTGCCGAACAGTGAGGGGGTCACGCCGGGCAACCGGAATGAGCGTCTTCTGGCGGCTGTCGGTGCCACGGCGTCGGGATGGATGCTCGCCGCGTTCTTCGTTGGCCATTCGGTTCCTCGGCCCTCGGTGGCCACCTGGGCACCCCCGCGCTTCGGCGTTCCAGTGCTGCTTTGTGTCTCGTTCCTCGTCCTCGCCCTCACGCACTTTCTGGCGGCCGGCTCCTACCCCGTCGTTAGCGACGAAGCCGTCTACTTCCTGCAGAGCGATTGGATCTTCAACGACCGCTACGGCTGGTGCCTGCCTGCGGACCTGACGCCGCATTTTCTGATGCGAAAGGTCGGTCTTTCTCCCGCTGGCTGCCTGTTCGGGATGTACGCACCAGGGTGGCCGGCGGTGATGGCTCTCTTCGATCTCGCTGGATTGCGCTGGTGGAGCGCCGTCATACTTGGCACCACGACCGTTTGGGCGACCTGGCGGGCGGGTTCCCTGCTTTTTTCGCAGGCCGCCGGTTTTCTCGCCGCCTCGCTTCTCGCGATCAATCCGTGGTTCCTCCTGTGGCACGCGGGTTACATGGCCCATCCCCTCACTATCTGCAGCATCGCCCTCGCGGTCGTGTTTCTGCTCCGCGCCGAGCAACTGCATGGATGGCCCAGAATCTGGCGCTGGCTGGCGACGGGAGTTGCGATCGCGGTGGCTGTAACGGCACGGCCGCTCACCGGGATGGCGCTTGGCGCTTCTCTTGCCCTGTGGATGTTGATCAGGCAGCGACTCTCGTTTCGCGAGCTCTCTGGCTGTGCGGCGTTGGTCATCGCCGGCGCCCTTCCGATCGCCGCCTGGTTCCTGCACTACAACTGGGCAACAACGGGTGACCCGCTCCAGCTCAGCTATCAGGCCATGTTCGGGAGCGGCTACAATCTCGGATTTGGCACCGACAAGGGGTTCAGCGGCTTCAATGAGAACCTCGAGCGCGTCCCGCTTCCGGTGAGCTTTCTTCCGCTCGATGCGGTGCGCAGCCTTCTCGAACGGCTGGCCGGATTCAACTTCTCGGTCCTCCCCCTGGCTCTCGCCGCTCCGGTGGTCGTCCTGTCGGCGGCCTCGGGTCACAAACCGCGCCCCGTGACCCTTGCAGCTTTCCTGCTTCTCCCCTTCCTCTACTTTTTCTACTGGTACTCCGACCTCCGGTTCAGCTCCGAGTTGGTGCCGCTGTTCATGGTTTGGTGTGCGGCCGGCATTGTGGCGATCGCCCGGACCCGATCAGGGCTGGCGACCTCCCTCGTGGCAGCGATAGTAACGTCAGGCGTTCTGCTCAATGTTCCGGTGCGCGGTGGGCGTGTCCCACTCGACGAGCCCTGGCTGCAAAGCGCATACGCAAACAGCGCGCAACGGGTGGCGATGATGCGGCAGCTCGAGGAGCTGGCAAACGACCGCGGTCCCCTGCTCGTGATCGTGCGCGAGCGCGCACCGCTGATCGATGCGCTCATCGATCGGCCCTACATCTTCAATGGTCCGGGGCTCGATTCGCGCATTCTCGTCGTCCGTGACCTCGGCGAACGAAACGCCGCCGTTCTCGCGCGGTTCGCCGAACGGACGCCTGTGCTCGTCACCGATCGCGGTGTCCGCACGCCCCCGGACGTACAAATCCTGACTCGCTAAGCGAACGTGCTGGCTGGTCGAGTCCCGGATCGCGACATTTCCTCGCCAACCAGACCCGTTTCCTGGCCTCGATTGACATTAAGGGACTTGCTGACGACCTGCCTTGCGCGTGCCACGAATCATCTCGCGACCGCGGTGCTCCTCGGCGCGCTCGTATTCTCTGTCGCTTCGCCGATCGCTGGTCAGGACTCGACGCGATCCACAACGACTGGCGTTTACACCGCGGACCAGGCCGAGAAAGGCCGCGAGGTGTATGGCGCGATGTGCGTCTCCTGTCACACGGTGGCCTCGCACACTGGTGGCTCGTTCAAGGAGAGCTGGATCGGCAAACTCCTGTATGAGCTGTTTTCGTTCATCCAGGAAACGATGCCCGATGGAGCCGGAGGTACGCTTACGTCCGAGGAGACGACGCTGGTCGTCGCCTACCTCCTCCAGTTGAACGGATTCCCCGCCGGTAGCGATCCGCTGCCGAGCGATTCCGGGCTCAAGGCGATCCGCTTTGATACGGTCACCACTCTACAGGGACCGTGGCTCCGGCCGCGCTGAACTGGGCGCTTGACGGGGGACAGGCGCTATCGCCCGGGTTGTTTGAGGGCAACAACTGGAGGGACTCGGGAGGTCGATCAGCTGCTGGCGCTGTGATCGGGTGAGCGTTCAAGGGCCGTTTTCCAACTCGCGCTCGGGTCGAGGGGCAAAGTCGGGTCGGGATCGGTTTGCACCAGCGCCGAGGAAGGTGTTGACTTCCTGGTCATGTCCTCATAGCATCAATGCTCCGCGCAAAAGGCGCGGAACTCACTCGGGACGGGGCCTGCCTTCCACGGAGGCCTCGTTTTTTGTCACAGGAGCAGGCAGGAAAATGCGTACGACCGGTACAGTAAAGTGGTTCAACGATGCGAAGGGCTTCGGCTTTGTAACGCCGGAGGACGGAACGAAGGATTGCTTCGTCCATCACTCCGCAATCCAGGGCAAGGGCTTCAAATCCCTCGCAGAAGGCGAGCGCGTCGAGTTCGACGTTGTCGCGGGTGAAAAAGGACCCGCCGCTCAGAACGTCGTCAGGCTCGGCAAGTAGCCGCCAACCCAGAGGAGCATCGTGGTAGAAATCACCCTCGCAGAAGGCGACAGCGTAGAACGGGCCCTGAGGGCTTTCAAGAAACAGGTCCTCCGTTCCGGGATTCTCAAGGAGCTTCGCAAGAAGCGCCACTACGTCAAGCCCAGCGAGGCTCGCCAGCTCAAGGCAGCAGCGGCGCGAAGACGCGCACGCAGCGGCTCGACAAGAACCCGGGAAGTCAAATAGCTCGGGCGCGATCCGACAGGATCGCGCTGGTACACACGATCCCGGGTCACCTGCAAGGGTGGCCCGGGATTTGTCGTCGCCGCCGACCATTCGCCTTAATCGTCCTCTTCATCCTCTTCATCCTCTTCATCCTCTTCATCCTCTCCGTCCTTCGCCCTCTTCGCCGCTGGCGAGGTTGATTCACACGCGCTAGGCTATGCCGTCCCCGGGTCGTGGTGCACGCACAAAATTGGCCGAGAACCTGTCAGCAAGCGAGTTGTGGCCGGAGACGGCTTCCCCTGCGGAGCGCCGCGCTCTCGACACCCTTTTCAGCGAAACGTACGAAGAGCTCAAGCGCCTCGCTTCGAGCGTCAGGCGTGATGATTCAAGCGCGACGCTCAGCCCGACGGCGCTCGTGAACGAAGTCTGGCTCAAGCTTGCGGACACGCCGCAAGTGGCCAACACGTCGCGACTCCACTTCAAGCGCATCGCCGCTCGTGCGATGCGCCAGGTTTTGATCGAGGCGGCGCGTAAGCGTAACGCCAACAAGCGCGGCGGCGGCGCCGCATTCGTCACCTTCGAGGACTCCCTTGGCGAGACTGCGTCCGCCGCGGACGAACTCCTGGCGCTCGACGAGGCGCTCGAAGGCCTCGCAAAGCTGAGTCCGCGGCAGGCGATGATGGTCGAGGCGCGCTTCTTTGGAGGGCTGGACATGAAGGAGACCTCGGAGCTGCTCAAAGTCTCCGAAGCAACGATCCTGCGAGACTGGCGGGCGGCGCGTGCCTGGCTTCGCGCCGAAATCCACCGGAGTCGTTAGGCGCGTCCGTGGACACCGCCGGGTGGGTCCGGGTTCAGGAACTGTTTCATCACCTGGTGGAACTGCCGGCCGCCGAGCGGTCGCGAGTTCTGGCTGAAAGGTGCGGCGAAGATCACGAGCTGCGCCTGGCCGTCGAAGCTCTCCTGCGAGCGGACGAGGGCCCCGAGACGGTTCTCGACCGCGACGTCGCCGGGCTGGCCGCGGCGATGCTCGATCGCGCCAATACCCTTCCGCAAGGCCCCTTTGGAGCGTATCGCGTAGAACGGCTCCTCGGCGAAGGCGGAATGGGGGTTGTCTACCTCGGATCGCGTGATGACCTCGGGTCGAGCGCTGCCATCAAGATTCTTCGGGACGCATGGCTGTCGCCAGCGCGCCGCGAACGCTTTCTCGGCGAGCAGAGGACGCTGGCTCAGCTCAACCATCCCTCGATCGCGCGACTGTACGACGCCGGGACGCTTGCCGACGGCACGCCATGGATCGCGATGGAGTACGTCGACGGCGTCCCGTTGAACGTTTGGTGCGAGACCAACCGCACCCCGGTCAGGGGACGACTGACACTCTTCAGGGCTGTCTGCGAGGCGGTGCTCCATGCCCACCAGAACCTGGTGATCCATCGCGACCTCAAGCCCTCCAACGTTCTCGTTCGTGTCGACGGAGCGGTGAGGCTTCTCGACTTTGGTATCGCCAAACACCTCGATGCTGACGACGCCGGCAACGCCACCAGAACCGGCCTGCGCCTGATGACCCCCGCCTATGCCGCCCCCGAACAGTTGACCGGCGGGCGCCCCGGGGTTCAGATGGACGTCTACTCGTTAGGCGTCATGCTCTACGAGCTGGTTACCGGCCAGCTCCCCTTTGACCTCTCGAAACTGACGCCCGGTGAGGCGGAGGCGACGGTAATCAACGGCGACGCCGTCCCGCCCTCACGCATAGCGGCGCGCAACGGAACGACCGCACCGCTTTCGCTCAAACCTGGAGAGTGGGCTGATCTCGACGTACTCTGCCTCACCGCGATGCACCGCGATCCAGCGCGCCGCTATCGCTCTGTTGATGCACTGATCCGGGATGTCGATCACTTCCTCGCGCGGCAACCTCTCGACGCGCGACCCGATACGCTTGGGTACCGGATTGGAAAGGTCGTCTCGCGAAACGCCACCGTTGTCGCAGTCTCTGCTGTTTTCCTGATCATCGCTGTCGGACTCGCCGGCTTCTACACCCTGAGACTCCGGTCCGCGCGCAACGCGGCAGAGGCCTCGGCTGCACGGACGCAGCGTATCCAGAACTTCACCACATCGCTCTTCCAGGGCGGCGACGTGGCCGCGGGGCCCGCTGAAAACCTCCGCGTTACTACTCTCCTCGAGAACGGCGTGACCGAAGCACGGGGGCTCGACTCCGATCCCACACTGCAGGCGGACCTCTACGAAAACCTCGCCACCATCTATCGCCAGCTTGGGCTCCTCGAGCGCTCCGATTCGCTTTTCCAGGCCGGACTCGCCAGCCGGCGCAGGGTTCCCGGCAACGGAGATATAGACCTCGCACGCAGCATCCTCGCCCTCGGCGACCTCCGCATCGACCAGGCCAGGTTCGATGAGGCCGAGATCCTGATCCGCGAGGCGCTGGCGACCATGCGCCGCACGTTGCCCGCCGGACATCCCGACCTGGGTGGCGCTTTGGTCACCCTGGGCAGGTCGATGAGCGAACGCGGTAGCCATGCCCAGGCCGTTGCCGTCCTCGACTCGGCCGTCAACGTCCTTCGCCAATCCTCGGCAGGAACCGCCGAATACCAGAGGGGACTCACGGAACTCGCCAACGCTCACTTTTACGCCGGCAACTACGTCACTTCGGACTCGCTCAACAGGGAGGCTCTGACGCTCTCCAGGCAGATTCACGGCGATCGCCACCCAATCGTCGCCGAAGACCTCGTCAATCTCGGCGCGACCCAGCAGGAGCGGGGAAACTATCAGGAAGCGGAGTCCTGGTTCAGCCAGGCACTCGACATCACCCGCGCTTTCTACGGTGATTCGCACTACCGCACTGCTTCGAATCTCGCCAATCTCGGAAGGTCGCTCCTGTTACAGCGCAGGTTCCCCGAGGCGAACTCTGCCCTGCAGCGGTCGCTTGCGATCCGCGAACGTGTTTACGGTGCCGATCACCCCAGCGTTGCCAACACCCTCAACGAGCTGGGCTCGGCGGCCGTGATGACCGACAGTCTCGAGCGCGCCGAGGTCGCCTACTCGCGGGTTCTCGACATTTACCGCCGAGCGTACGACGGCGACAACTACCGGATCGGCGTTGCTACCGCCAATCTCGCCGACGTCTCCCTCTACCGGCGCGAGTTCCGACGCGCCGAGCTGCTCTATCGGGAAGCGCTGCGCATCTACCTCGCCACTCAGGGACCTGATCACCTGAACACGGGGATCGGCTACATCAAGCTCGGACGGTCACTGCTCCGCCAGGGCAGGCTGCCACAGGCCGTCGAGGCGACGCGCGCCGGCTACGGCATTGTCGGCAAGGTGGCGAGCCCGGGGATAAGCTTCCTCCAGGCCGCGCGGCTCGACCTCTCCCTCGCGTTCGATTCGTTAGGCAGGGCTGATTCGGCGAGCCATTACCGGGCAGAACGTGAACGACATGTGCCGGCACCGGCGGCGGCGCCGGCATCCAGATGACTTTTCCGGTGCGGACGGGCTCGTGAGCTCCGGCACCGACCGTTTTCGCGAGGTATTCAACCGCGTGGAGAGGCACATCGAGATTCGCTACGGCCTCCCCGTAGTGCTCTCCGATGTGCCCGATCCGTTCACCGGCGATCTCGATGGAGCGTCAGTCGTGGTCGACTGGCAACTCGACGCGGAGGACGCCCTGTTCATCCTCATCCACCTCTTCGGCCACACCGTGCAGTGGAATCTGAATCCGGCAGCGCGCGAGCTCGGCCTGCGCGAAATCTCACCCAGCGACGTTACCGGAGCTCTGCTCGAGGATGTGGAGCGTTATGAGATCGAAGCGGCCCGGTATTCACTGCAACTCTTTCGCGATTCCGGAATCGACGGGCTCGATCAATGGCTGGCCGACTTCGCAGCCTGTGATGTTGCCTACCTGCTCGATTTCTACCGCACGGGGGCCAAACGCCCCTTTCGCGCGTACTGGCGTGACGGCTCGCCACTCCTCGATCCACTGGCGATCCCGCATTTCAGGCCCACAAAGTGGGTAACGCGGTCCGGCACTGTCATTTGAACGATGCGCCCAGGGTCACACCGGCTTCAATCACGATTTCAATGCCCATGATTTCGACGAGATTGCTTGTACTGCTGGTCTTCGTTTGGTTACCGGCGGCGCTGCCTGCCCAGTTCACGCCGCCGCGCGGCGGCCGCGCCGGGTTTTCCGCCGAGCGTCTGCGGAGGCTCGATCGGGTCCTCGAGGGCTACGTGGAGCGCGAGGAGGTGGCGGGCGTGGTGGCGCTGGTGTTGCGGCGCGGCGCGGTTGCCTACGAAAGGGCTTTCGGCTGGGCTGACCGCGAAAGCGGTCGCAAGATGACCACCGACGCCATCTTCAGGATCGCGTCGCAGACCAAGGCCCTCACCAGCGTCGCGGCGATGATGCTGGTGGAGGAAGGCAAACTCGGCCTTGCTGATCCCGTTTCGCGCTACATTCGCTCGTTTGCCCGGTCAACGGTTGCGGCGCGGACCGACACCGGCGTTGCGATCGTACCCGCGCGGCGGGCGATCACGATTCGCGATCTCCTGACCCATACAGCCGGCATCTCCTACGGGACCGACGAGCTGGTGGCGGAGCGTTATCGCGCCCGCGGGCTCGGCCCCGCCGCCGGCGATGGCATCGGGTTCTATACCGCCGACAGGGAAGAACCGATCTGCGAGACGATGGAGAGGCTTGGCACCCTGCCGTTTGTCCGGCAGCCTGGCGAGGCGTGGGTCTACGGGTACGCGACCGACATACTCGGCTGCGTCGTCGAACGAGCGTCGGGAACCTCGCTCGATGCCTTCTTCAGGGAAAGAATCATCGGACCGCTGGGGATGAAGGACACTCACTTCTTTCTGCCCTCCGGGAAGCGGGGCCGCCTGGTGACGGTGTATGCGAGCGACACAGGCGGGCGGTATGTCCGTTCGCCAGAGGGGGCGCGCGGGCAGGGTCACTATGTGGATGGTCCGCGCCGGTCATATTCGGGCGGAGCGGGTCTGTTATCGACGGCCGCCGATTATGCCCGGTTTCTTCAGATGTTGCTCAACGGTGGAGTCCACGCCAACACGCGGCTCCTTTCACCGGCCGCGGTTTCGGCAATGACCACCAATCAGACGGGGACCTTGTTCGGCAACCCGGGGGGAGGGATCGGGTTCGGGCTTGGCTTTCAGGTCGCGGAGCGAGATGGCGCGGATGGTCTGGCGTCGGAGGGTACGTGGGGCTGGGGTGGTGCTTATGGGTCGGTGTACAAGGTCGATCCAGCGGAGCGGCTGGTGCTGGTGCTGATGATTCAGCTGATCCCCAACCGCACTGATATCCGTGACCGGTTTCCTTCGCTGGTCTATCAGGCGCTGGTCGAGCCTGCAGCGAGGCGTTAGGAGCGGCTGTGCCCGGCCGGCGTGCCGCCGGCCGGGGCGACGACGTGGCTCTCGCGCGTCAGGGCAGTGCCAGCGCCGCGTATCCGCCGTCCAGGGACAGGATGACGTACTGCTTGCCGGCGTGCATGTAGGTCATGATGCCGTAACGTCCAAGGTCCGGGGTTTCGACCTTGCCCACCCGGCGCCCCGACTTCTTGTCGATGGCGAAGAGGTGCGCCTTGTTGTCGCTGGTTTGTCCGGTTGCAAGGAGCAGCGTCGGCGTGACCAGCATCGCCGCGTGTCCTCCGCGCCCTGGATCGGGCACGTTGAGCCCCTGGAGCAACGGGTGGTTGCGAACGTTTGGAGTCGCCTCGCCGTTCGGGATGGTCCAGAGGTGGTCACCCGTGTTGAGGTCGATCGCCACGATCCGCCCATACGGACCCTTCCAGATCGAGAGGCCATCGATCGCCGCCGGGAGGCCGGCAGCGCGTCCGCCCGGCGTCCAGTCAACTATCGTCTTGCCCGTCGGCCGGTCAAACGAGGGGTCGCGCTCCGACCCGGGAACGAGAATACGGTTCCCGCAGCCGCTCGTCGACGTGATGTAGATGATACCAGTCGCTGGATCCGCCGCCGGCGGGCCGGTGATGTTCACGCCGCCAATGTCGCCCGGACAATAGGTGAAACGCGTCTTGCCCTCGGCGTTGCCCTGGTGAACCGGAGGATTGAACAGCGGGTTGAACAGGTCGTTCTTCTGCGCGTAGTCGAGGGCCCGCCGTTTCAGTTCAGGAGTGTAGTCGATCAGGTGGCTCTCGTTCCTCCCCTGGAGGTCGAATGGTGCCGGCTTGGTCGGGAATGGCTGGGTCGCGGCCAGCTTCTCGCCGGGCACCCTGGACTGCGGTACCGGCCGATCGACTATCGGCCAGATCGGCTCGCCCGTTTCACGGTTGAACGAATACAGCCAGGACTGCTTGGTTGCCTGAAAAATCCCCGGGATGCGGCGCCCATTCACCGTCACATCCATCAGGATCGGCGCGACCGGAGTGTCGTAATTCCAGATGTCGTGTTTGACCATCTGGAAGTGCCACTTCCGCATTCCCGTCTGAACGTCGAGCGCAATCAGGCTGGTTCCGAAGAGGTTGTCGCCGGGGCGGAATCCCCCGTAAAAGTCCATCGTCGCGCCGTTGGTCGGGATGTAGACCAGACCCCGTTGCGCGTCGGCCGAAAGTGGAGCCCAGGATGAGACGTCGCCCGTCCAGCGCCATGCGTCATTCTCCCAGGTGTTGTGACCGAACTCGCCGGGACGCGGGATAACGCGAAACTTCCACTTGAATGCGCCGGTTCGCGCATCGTAGGCAACGATATCACCCGGGACGTTTTCGATTCGCGTCTGGTTGTAGCCCTGCTCGGCGGAGTTTCCGACGATGATCACGCCGTTGACGACGATCGCCGGCGAGGAGCTGGTGATGTACCCGATCTCGAGCGGGATTCCGATGTTCGGGTCGTACGGGCGGTTGAGCTTCTCCCAGGGCTCCCAGTCCCTGACGATGTCCTTGACCAGGTCGACCGAGCCAGTGGTCGGAAAGCCCTTGAGAGGAACGCCAGTGCCCCAGCGCTCAAGAGGTTTGCCGGTGTTGGCGTCGAGTGCGTGGAGAAAGAAGCCCGGAGTAACGACGTAGACGACGCCGCGCCCGTCGATTTCTGCGTAGGCCACACCCTTGCCATGGCTGGCGCGCATCGAATACTGGCGGCGGAACGTCTCCGGCTCCTGGAACGTCCAGAGTGTTTTGCCGGTGGCGGGATCGATCGCAACGACGGCGCGCATCGGTCCGGCAGTGGTGATGAGCTTGCCGTTGGCGTAGATGGGGAGGTTGCGGGCAAGCGTAGCGGCCCCGCTGTCGATGGGTGCGGTGGCGCCCTTCCATTCCCATGACACCTTCAGGCGCTCAAAGTTGGACGCGCTGATCTGATCCAGCGGGGAGTATCTAGTTGAGGCGTCGTCGCCGTTGATGCTCCTCCATTCACGCTGGGCAGTGGTCCCGCCGGAGTTTTGCGCTGGGGAGACGTTCGGGAGAGCGGCGAGAAGCGCGATGAGCGTGGAGGTGGTTAGTGCGTTCAC
>JBQTHK010000095.1:0-15786 GCA_052389935.1 Gemmatimonadota bacterium
GGCAACGCCACGCGGCGCCTGGAACCCCGGAGACCCGGGCGCCGCGACAACCGCAGATGGCGAGGTGTTGCTTCGCCGAAGGTAACGTACAAGGGTCTCCCGATTTGCGCGAGTCCTTTTTTCAGAATCGTCCGGATGACGACCAGCCACCGGTATGCGAAACCGGCGTCAGCCCCCGCGGCTTCTCTCAACAACACGCCGAAAGCCGCCGCACGATGGGGCCCGCGCCCGGAGTGGTGACCATAACATTGGTCAGTTCCGCGGCACCAGCCGGGGACACCTGCCGATCTCGTCGGCCCGTATAAGGGAGGACACCCCCTGAATCCACGCTGGCACGCTTTCTTCCAAAAGGGGAAGAACGCCGGAGGGTTCATCGGTGCCGGCCCGAAAAACCTGGAGGATCCAATGCTTCAGCTTTCCCTCGCTCTGCCTCTCGCCCTTCTGATCTCCCCGGATCGCAGCTACACGATCAGAGGCAGCGGTTATCTCGATCCCACCGGACCTGGCGTTCGCCTCGCTCTGAGCGAAGCGCGCGTGAATCTCCGGGACAATCGCGAGTTCGAGGCAGTTCTGTTCGCCCGCGGGGAACGGGTCACGATCCGGGGCAGGTGGGACCGGCGCGGAAACGGCAACGTTGAACGCATCGACATAAGCGATGCCTTTGGTACTCGAGCCGAGGGCCAGGGCACACTTCACTTCGCAGGCCGCAACGATCGCCCGGTGCGACTGGCGTTGAGCGGACGAACGAGACATGGAAGTTTTCACGCCGACATTCGCGACGACGACCTGAGGCGTGACGAGCCGCGGAGGAACGACGACGACTACCGAGACGCCATCGGGCGGGGTAACCGCGTCTTCCGCAATGTTGACGCGACCACAGAAGGAAGTGGCCTTCTCCGCATGGCCGGCGTACGTGATGGCCGCTTCTCGATGGCGCGCATGCGTCTGGGAACCTCGCGAGAAGCAACCCTCGACATCAGTCGCTCGACCCGCGGGACGATGCGAGGTGAGATCGTTGACATCCGCAACAACGTGGTGCGCATCCAGGTGAGGGAAGTCATGGGTCGACGCGCGTCCGGCGAGCTCGTTGCGGACATGATCGGTGCTCACGAGATCGAGCGGATCCGCGGCGCAGGTTCGAGCGACGGCGGATCATGGCAGATAGACTTCGAAAGTGAGGAGAGTGAAGACAGCAACGGGAGGTGGGGACGAAACGACGATCGCGAAAGTGACTGGCCGGTCTCGAGGGATTACAGGGTTCGCGGCAGTGGCTCGCTGACACAGGATCGTGGCCCGGTGATGGAGTTTGACCGGGCGGCCCTCCAACTCGAGACGAACCGCCGGGCAACGCTGCTCCTGGACGGCCGCAGGCATTCAAGCCGTTTCGCTGGGACGTGGGTGCGCACGCGCAATGGCGAAGGGATCCTCATCGAGCTCGCACGGGTGAACGAGATGAACGCGGAAGGAAGGATCGAGGTCCACGTTCAGGGGAGGGCATTGCAGTCGATGAACGGGTCCGGGCAGACCAGCCTCGGCCGCTTCAGGGTGCGCTTCGACTCTCGTTAGGCAGGGTGCGGGGAGCTGCTCCGTGCCCCATCAGGGGCGCGGGGTGGCCAGATACAGTTCCGCCTCGCGACGTTCGGCGGAGCCCTCTGCGGCATGGGCAAGGTTTGCGAGGACTCTTACATACCAGGCCCTTGCTGCCTCAGTTTCGCCCATGGCTGCCGCGGCCCGGGCGGCACCGAGCACACTGCGAGTGCGGTTCGGCGTCCGGTCGAGTGCACGTTCAAAAGCAGTTCGGGCCTGCACGGGTCTGCCAGCGCGCAGGTGCAGCTCGCCGAGAAGTTCGAAGGGTGGTTTGATCATTTCGGGCGGACCAAACTCGAAGGGAAGGTCCGCCTCCCGGTCTGCAGCGCGCCCTGCCATTACCACGGCTGAGTCGAGCTGGCCACCCGTGGCGAGAACGGCTGAGGAAAGCATCTCCGTCATCATTTCAGCAGGCTCGATCCAGGGAAGCCATTCTCCTGATCGTCGCCCAATCTCGACCGCAATGCGGAGAGAGTCGATCGCGGCGGATGCGCGGGCGCGATCCCCGCGTGCAACGGCAGCCAGCCCGAGCGCGAAGGTGAATTGTCGCGCATTGGGGGCAGACGTCGGCTGTCGCACTGAATCGATGGCGAATTGACTCCACCGGCCACGCCACTCCTCGCTGTCGACGAGATAACCGGCAAGCATGAGGTTGCGGTAGCCGATCTTGTAGGGAGTGGGATCACGTGCGGCATCCTGCGCGATTGCGGCGACGTAGACCTCGCTGTCACGGAACCGACCCATCTGCAGATAACCATAGCTCAGCCAGTGCGTGTAGTGCCCGTTGCGGCGATTGGTGGCTTCCCAGGCGGCGATGTTGGCACGTTCAACGTCAACCCACATCCCCATCGCCACGAAGATGTGGGACGTCATGTGCTGAGCGTGGGCAGCACCCGGCGCAACCGCGGAATAAGCGGTGGCGGCCCTCAGACCAAGCGGCGCGTGTACGGGATCGTCGTAGGCGTGGATCAGGACGTGCAATGCACCGGGATGTCGCGGGTTGACCCGAAAAACGTTCTCGACAACCGCAGCTGCTTTCATGTAGGTAGCGACGTGTCTGCCTCGGTGGGCGAGTCCGAGGAGTGAAAGGGCGTAGAAGACCTGGACCTCGTGGTCATCGGGATAGTCGCGGGCGAAACGTCTCATGACCTCCGCGTAGAGCGAATCTCGCCGCTCCTTGCTGCCGCCGGCACTGGCGTACAACACCTCGAGTGCATCCAGCCAGCGCTTCTCCCGCTCAGCAGGGGCCCGCGCACGGCGCTCAGCAGGCGATGGTGCAAGACGCTGCAATACCGCTCGTGCTGCAGCGCTGTCCTGCTGCAACCAGACCGGGTGATTAAAGGTCATGGCCTCGCCCCAATAGGCGAGGGCAAATCCAGGATCGAGTCGTTGCGCCCGGCGAAAGCGCCCGGCCGCTGAGTCATACTCGAAACTGTGCAGGTAACGGACGCCGTCGACGAACAGTTCCTGAGCTTCCGAACGACCTGACGTCGGAAATTCGATATCACCCAGACGGGCCGCACCTTGCGCAACGGCCGCCTTGTGGACGAGCCCAAAGAGTAGAACTGCGGCGATGCGGCGACGCATGTCAGATCGTGTCGAACAGACTACGCGCTACGTCCGCGTGCGCCGGCCGTCGAGTTCCTCGATGGTCTTCGTCGAGGGTCCGCGACTGCGCTTGATACGGGCGGCGACGCGCTCCGCTTGCGTCATCACCCTGAGGATGTTTTCGCCCGCAAGTTTTCGCAGATCAGCTTCAGACCAGCCTCGTCTGGACAGTTCGGCAAAGAGTGCAGGGAACTTCGATACATCCTCGAGACCTTCGGGAAGGGCGTCGACGCCGTCAAAGTCGGAGCCGATCCCGACATGATCGACGCCCGCGACCTTGCGGACGTGGTCGATGTGGTCAGCGACGTCAGACAGCGTCGCACGTGGAGCGGGATTCTGCTGGTCCCAGGCCGCCATCGCACGGCCGATCGCGGTGGTGTCGCCGCGGGACTGGCTCTGCAACTCTGCAACCCGCGACCGACGGCGCGCACCGTGGTCAACGATCTTCTGCGAAAGGAACCCGGGCACAAAAGTCACCATCAGTACGCCGCCGTTTTTCGGGAGCCGCGCGAGAATCGAATCGGGCACGTTCCGGGGAACGTCGGTGATGGCGCGCGCACAGGCGTGCGACCAGATGACGGGCGCTTCGGCAACATTGAGCGCGTCACTCATTGTCGACGGTGCAGTATGAGCGAGGTCGACGAGCATACCGAGCCTGTTCATTTCGCGAACTACTTCTTCACCGAATGGTGTGAGGCCACCGTGCCGCTGCTCGCCATTCCCGGCGTCGGCCCAGTCCAGGGTTACGTTGTGTGTAAGCGTCATATAGCGAACCCCGACGTCGTAATACGCCCGCAGCGCTCCCAGTGAGTTCTCGATGGCATGGCCGCCCTCCATGCCCATCACCGAGCCAATGCGCCCGGCAGCAAACGCATTGCGAAAGCCTGCGGCCGTGAAAACCTCACGAAGAACGGAGCCATGATCGCGGAACAGCTGTTTTGCGATATCGATCTGTTCCAGCTGCACGCGGGCGAACCCCGAATCGCGAATATCACCGGGGATGTAGACGGACCAGAACTGTCCACCGACCATACCCTGGCGCAACCGCGCGATGTCGGTGTGTCCCGAAGTCGTGCGGCTGATATCGTAGGCCTTCACATCGCGGGGGGCGTCAGCGGAGTTTCGGATCGCCCACGGCAGATCGTTGTGACCGTCGATCAATGGAGTGGATCTCAGGACCCGGCGTGCCTTGGCGAGGTGCGGATCCTGGCCCGCTGCACTCAACGGAACAGACAGGACGAGCAGTCCAAGGACTACGAGGGGCAATCGCTCGGGTGACATGTTCGTGTGAAGGTTTATCGCGACAGATCGACGCGGATCGCCGCCGAGTAGGTGGTATAGTTGACGGCGTTGATGGACGCCGAGATGAAGTAGGGGCCAGGCGGAAGTTTCGCCGGAGTATCAGGTGGAACGAACTCACTGCCGCCGGTCCAGACAAATCGACGGACGATGCTACTCATGGCGGGAATGCTGAGCGTGGTCGGGACGCGAATGCACTCGTCGAAGTCCTCGCCCAGCACGACCTGATTGCGCTGATTGCGGATCGTTACGGTCAGGACGCAGTTCGTTTCGTAAGTGAGTCGAGCCGTTACGTCGAGGCTATTCGCTATCGTTACGGTGATGGTATCCGGCTGCCCGATTCGTACAGTTGAGTCAGCGGTGGAGACGGTCAGCGTTACAGGGCCCTCCTCCACACGGGGGACGAGGGGCTCCTGCTGACAGGCCAGGATTGCAGCGAGAGAAGCGATGATGAGGAACCGCACGTTGTTGATTCTATCCTCAACGACACTCCTGCCACAGTGGGTTTCGTCCCACCGGGCCGGGAGTGAGCCAATCGCGGCGCCTCCCCGACCCGAGGGATGATGGGCCAGTACCAGCGAGATCTGATCCTGCGAATGATCGAAGCGGTGGCCACGGCTATCGCCGCGGCCATGGGTCGGAAGAAGTCAGGGGACACTGAGGGCGCCCTCGCGCTTATCCGGGAGGCGGAGGCCACCCTGCTCGGCAACACCTCTGGCTTTGCCCGTCATGCGGACCACAGAACAGCGATCGACCTGGTGGCCGAACCCGCGAAAGTCGTGGCCTGGATCAGGCTCCTGATGGCCAGGTCCGAGGTTCTGTCGGGGTCAGATGACCGAGGCGCGGAGGCGACGGCGCGAAGGGCGAGAGGACTGGCGCTCGAGCTTCGTGCCCGCAGTCCGTTGTTGAGCGATGACGACGCCCTGTTTATCGACTCGCTGGTGCGCAAAGCCCAGGAAGGCTACTGAGCGTTGGCTCTCGAAACCTGCTCATAGGGTGCGTTTCCGGACCCCACGGACCGGTGTCGCGGTCAGCGGGTCTTCGGGCCAGTGGTGCTTCGGGTAACGCCCGCGCATGTCGCGGCGCACGTCAGCGTACGACGAGCGCCAGAATGATCCCAGGTCACTCGTGATCTGCACCGGCCGATTGGCGGGTGAAAGAAGGTGCAGCGTCATCGGGATTCTGCCGCCCAGGAGTGAAGGTGTCCTGTCGAGTCCAAACATTTCCTGCAGTCGCACTCTGATTGCTGGAGTGGCAGGATCAGTGTAGTCGATCGTAATCTTCGAGCCGGCCGGTGTCTGCCACAGCAGTGGCGCCAGTGCGTCCAGCTGCGCAACGCGCACAGCGCCGACGAACGTGGCGATTGCAGCGCGGACGTCGATTCCGTCGAGGTCGCGGGAGGTGTTGACGGACCAGAGTTGCGGGCCGAGCCACTGATCAACGGAGGCGAGAAGTGCTGCCATGCTCACGTCGGGCCATGAAGCGTCGTGGGCGTGCATGAAACACAGACGTGCGAGAAGCGAGGCAGCCGGAGCCAGATTGAGGAGGTTCAGGTCTGCTCGCCGCACGGCCGCAAGGACAGCCGCGTGAGCGGCTTCCAGATCGACAACTGCGGATTCGGAAGATCGCAGCGTCAGGGCTCCCAGCTTCGTCTGACGAACGGCGCGCACGGATCCACGGGATTGATCCCAGAACACACGTTCATCGACCGAAACTTCGTCACCGGCGAGTGCCTGGAGGGTCTCCGCGTCGAGAGGTGCTGCCAGGTAGACAGATGGTTCGGGCATCCGGCCATCGGTTGCAGCTACGGCGATGTAGTCATGGTCGTTAAGCGGACTCCAGAGGGGCAGCGAAACTCCGGTGCCGCTGCGAAGGATGTATTTCCCATCACCGCCAGGGCGGCGTTGCGCAACCCGGTCCGGGTAGGCGAGAGCGACAAGACGCCCCGTCGCTTCGGGTGGATCGCCTGAAGCGGTGGCGACACGGACCTCACGTCGCAAGGCGCGCGAATCGGCATCGGCCCGCTCGAGTAGTTCGACGATGACACGGGCACCGTGTGGGTTGTGGGGAACTCGGCCGGTGGCGCGGAACTCGGCGAGGAGCGTGATCCTTGTTCGCAAGTCGACGTCGCGATGTTCCCTTTCAGTAGCGAGGAAGTCGCGTCCATCGAGAATCGCAGCGAGGTCACAGGCGACGTCTCCACAAGCCATATCACGTCCAGCGATCACCATGTGCGCCAGTCGAGGGTGAAGCCCAACCTCGACCATGCGGGCGCCGTGGGGGGCAAGGCGGCCCCCGGGATCGATCGCGCCAAGCATCACAAGCAGTTTTCGCGCTGACGCCAGCCGTGCGGGGGGAGGTGGATCGAGCCATTGCAGCGAGCCGTGGTCCCGGACGCCGGCAGCCGCGAGTTCCAGCAGCAGGGGCGCAAGGTCGGCGTCTGCGATCTCGGGTGCCGGGTAGGGAACGAGATGGGACTGCTCACTCTCGGGCCAGAGTCGTAAGCACATCCCCGGTCCCAGTCGACCGGCCCTCCCGCGCCGTTGCTCGGCAGCTGCGGCGGTGACACGAACGGTGTCCAGCTCAGTCATTCCGGTGCGTGGCGAAAAACGTGGAATCCGCGAGAGACCGGAATCGACTACACAATCCACGCCTTCGATGGTCAGGCTGGTTTCGGCTATGGAAGTGGCGAGGACGACCTTGCGGCGGCCCGGAGATGCGGGGCGCAGGGCACGATCCTGGTCTGAGAATGGGAGGTTGCCAAACAACTGAAAGACGTCGACGTGATCCGGGAGTTCAAGGCGCGCTGCGGTTGCCCGGATCTCCCGCTCACCCGGCAGGAAGACCAGCACATCGCGCTTTGAGTTCGCGAGAGCGTGGTTGACAGCGGACGCAACCGCGCCCGTAGTCGAGCCGGGTGATCGCGGGGGGAGATAGGAGACGATCACCTCATGCTGTCGCTCGTGACTCCTCAGGACCGCGCAGCCAAGGAGCTCGGCAACCCGTTCCGCGGCGACGGTTGCGGACATGATCAGAACTCCCAGATCGGGGCGCACGAGCCGGCGAGATTCGAGGGCCAGTGCCAGACCGACGTCGGCGTGCAGGGACCGCTCGTGGAACTCATCAAAGATCAACAGCCCGATTCCGTCGAGGGTCGGATCGCGATTGATGAATCGGGTAAGGATGCCTTCGGTGACGACCTCGATGCGCGTCGAAGCTGAGACCCGTGAGTCCCGGCGTATCCGATAACCGACGGTCTCTCCGACCCGCTGGCCGAGGAGATGGCTCATGCGGTGAGCCGCTGCACGAGCAGCCAGCCGGCGGGGCTGCAGGAGAATGATTCTGCGGCCGGCGAGCCACGGCTCATCGAGCAGTGCGAGCGGAACGAGTGTTGTCTTTCCAGCGCCCGGGGGAGCCTGGAGGACGGCAGCCCTTTCGTTCTTGAGGGCTATCTTGAGATTGGGGATCTCGTCGGCGAGGGACAAATCTGTTGCTGCGTGTGTTGACTGATGCCTGAGCTACCGGACATAACAGCCTACGTGGAGGCGATCAATCGGCTTCTCGTGGGTCAGACGCTCAAGGCCATTCGGATTGGCAGTCCCTTTCTGGTGAGATCGGTGGACCCGCCACTCAGCGTGGTGGTCGGGAGTACACTCGGCGGTGCGGAGCGCTCGGGCAAGAGGATCGTACTGGAGTTCGCAGGTGAGGTTTTCCTGGTGCTTCACCTGATGATCGCCGGGCGGTTCCGCTGGCGCCACGTCGATGACGGTGGACGTATTCCTTCGCGATCACCATTGGCGATTTTCGAGTTCTCGAACGGCAAGCTTTACCTGACCGAAGCTGGCACAAAGCGGCGTGCCTCGCTGCACGTGGTGAAGGGTCGCGAGGCGTTGCAAAGCTTTGATAGAGGTGGTCTGGAGGTGATGCGTGCGACGCGTGCCGAGTTTGCCGAGCGTTTGCGGGCGGAAAACCATACGCTTAAGCGGTCGCTGACGGACCCGCGACTCTTTTCCGGGATCGGCAACGCTTATTCGGACGAGATTCTGCATGGAGCGCGCCTTTCTCCGTTACTCACTACGGCTCGAATGAGCGAGTCCCAGATCGACGTGCTTTACGAGGCAACGAGGCGCATTCTGCAGGACTGGTCGGAACGGCTGCTTGCGGAGACGGCGGGGGGATTTCCGGAGACGGTGACCGCATTCCGGGAAGGGATGGCTGTCCATGGAAGATACGGGAAGCCGTGTCCGGTGTGCGGCTCAACGGTTCAGAGAATCAGATACGCCGATAACGAGACCAACTACTGTGCCCGGTGCCAGACCGACGGCCGACTGCTGGCCGATCGTTCACTCTCCCGTCTGCTCCGTCAGGATTGGCCGCGATCAATCGACGAGCTTGAATAAGACCCCGGTTTCCCAGGAACCTATGCAGCCCACAAGACCGATAGCAGAAGGTGTCGAGATCGGACACGTACATCTCAAGGTGTCTGACCTTGAGCGATCGCTTGAGTTCTACGTTGGAGTTCTCGGGTTCGAGCTGCAGCAGCGGTATGGTACGCAGGCCGCTTTTGTATCAGCGGGAGGTTACCATCACCACATAGGACTCAACACATGGGAGAGCAGCGGAGGGGCACCGCCGGCGCCGGGAACGACGGGGTTGTACCATGTGGCGATCCGTTATCCGACGCGACCGGATCTGGCCGATGCCCTGACACGACTGCTTGCGGCAGGGATCGCACTCGACGGTGCAAGCGATCACGGAGTGAGCGAGGCGCTGTATCTGCGCGATCCCGACGGTAACGGAATCGAGCTCTACTGGGATCGGCCCAAAGGGCAGTGGCCCCGTGAGGCAAATGGGGAACTGTCGATGTTCAGCCGCAGGCTGGATGTGGAGGGCCTCCTGCGTTTGGTGTCGCGCGGTGACGCGGGCTAACGATCAGCTGCGAATCGAGTCTCGACGGGAGTCCAGTGGACGGCTATACCGCTGAAGGGGTCGATAGCGAACCGGCCGAGTCCGACGGCACCATTCATATTGTTGCCCCAGCACGATATGCGATGATCGACCGTCAGGCCGCAGGTTGTCTGATCGGACCCCGCGGAGATTGCGGTGAAGCGGGAGCCAGTCGAAACAGCCACGGGGCGGACCTCGCGGAAGTCAGTACCGCTGGGCGCTGTACCGGGAGGGCGACCCTTGCCGATCTGTCCACGCGAATTGCTGCCCCAGCACCAGCCCTCTCCGTTGTCGAGGACAGCACAGGAATGCATTGATCCGGCGTCGACGTTGATGACTGGCCGTGGAAGGCTGATGAGTACGGGCTCGGCGGAATCGAGGTCCGAGCCGTGACCGAGAGCGCCCAGTGAACCCCGTCCCCAACAGGCGACCTGGCCGGCGTCCGTGAGAGCGCAATTGTGAAGTGTGCCGGCGGATAGGCTGATGAAGCGCAGGTTCGATCGGACCCTGACGAAGGAGTCGGATGATGCAACCCCCCCGTTGCCGAGCTGACCCAGGCCGCCGTCACCGCGACACCAGATGGCGCCGGTGTCAACGAGGGCGCAGGTGTGCCTGAGGCCGCCGCTGACGGCCGTGAAGCGAGTGCCGGAGGGGGGGACCAGACGAGCGACGCCGGAATATCCGCGCCCCCAACAGTAGACCTCAGATTGCGCAGTGCGGGCGCAGGTGTGGTCGATGCCGGCGGAAATGGATGTGAATCTGAGAGTATCGGAGACGCGGATGGGCGCGGGTTGAACACCGCCCTCACCGGGCCGTACTTCGCCGAGGTTGTTGCTTCCCCAGCACCAGGCCACCCCCTGGGAGTCGAGGGCGCAGGTGTGACTGATCCCGGCGCTTACGATTCTGAAGCCGGCCGAGCCACGAGGAGCGATCGGGCTCATGACCGCCGTATAGCGGCGGGCCGTACCGGTGCCGAGTTCGCCGTACCAGGAGCTGCCCCAGCACTGGAGGCCGGACGCATCGGATGTGGCGCAGACGTGATGCCCGCCAACGGTTACGCTGTTTGCGGCGAGTGATAGAGTGCCGGCAGGGACGACGGTGATGGTGGCGGAGTCCGAGCCGGTGTCACCGCGGATCGAGATGGTTGTGCGGCCGGCCTGAAGCCCGCGGATGACAAAAGGAGAACCACCGTTGGTAGCGATTCTCCGGTCGGCGATTTCAAGGGCGACATTGCCGGAGTATTGGGGGACGAGGCCGAGAAGTCCACCGTAGGCGATACCGCCTTGATCACTTACAGAATAGCCGAAGGGCATGGAGTCACCCTCGGTGATGACGAAGGCTGTTCCGGCGACAGCGAGGGTGTTGGGGAGGCCGACTCCGTCGCCTGAACAGGCGGGAATGGCGGCGAGGGTAACGGTAGCGAGGTGGAGCCTGGAGAGCAGGCCAAATCGGCCTGCTCTCCCTGCGCCGTGCAGCGAGAAGTTCGTGATCAGAGGCATGTTGGGCATGTTGTGTCAAGGTCGACCACCTTGACGTCGAGGAAGTAGCTTTCCCAGCCGAGCGCCACTCCGGGATCGCGTACCTGGAACGAGACACGCTGTGTGTAGGTACCGCGGACAAACGTTATGCTGCGGCAGTTGGCCGTGCTGCCGTTGGCCCAGACAAACTCTAAAGGCGCAATGCCTCCCGCCGGATTTGCACAGTAGGTCTCTGTTGCGCTGGAGCGGTTGTCACCGTAGGCCCGCTTATCGAAGGTTATGACAGGTGCTCCGAGTGGGCGGTAAAAAGGAACGCAAACTCCACCTACAGCCGCTTCGGCGTTGATGATCGGCCCGAATGCCGTTTCCGGGCCGCAGCTTGTACCCGCGGTGCCCCGAATGCGTGCCCTGACCATTCCGGCGGTCCAGTTGGGATAGCGGGAGCGCACCAGAGCCGCGACGCCGCTGACGATCGCGGTAGCGTTGGAAGAGTTGCCGAAATCGTGCCGACCGAAGCCATCGAACGAGCTTGTGGTTGTTGGTCCGTAGGCTACCACCTCGAGTTCCGAACCGAAGTGCGATGATGGATCACGCGCCCCGGCGAAATCGGCACCTGATACCGCCATTACGTGCTGATTGTTCGCGGGATAGACAACAAATCCGTGCCAGGGCTGCCACGACGGCGAGGTACCGGCAGCCCCGATGAACAGGACGTCGTGCACCCTCGTGCCCCGGTCGAGGGCGTCGTTGATCGCGGACGACTGAAGCGCAATACCGAGGGCCATTGCCACGACCTTGGTACCGGCGTTGGTTGCGTCGACAATGCCCTGAGCTACGTCGTATGCACGAATGCTCAGGACACCTTCCTCGACCCTGATGGAGAGAAGGTCGGCGCCCCATGCGACGCCCTGAGTACCGCGACCATCACGGGGTGCACCGATGACCGCCGCCATGTACGACCCGTGAGCACAGAGCTGGAACATGGGAGGGATGGGGCCGATCGTACTCGACTGCAAGTGCGGCCGACGCGCGGAGGAAGCACCCGACACGAAGTTCGCGAAGAGCTGCGGATTCCACGGGTTGGCGCCGGTATCGAGGATGCCGACGTAGCTGCCCGACCCGTTGGAGTAGGCCCAGGCTCTGTCGATCCTGGCCTTGATGAAGGAGACCGGGATTTCGTCTCCGGACGGCCCGACCGGTTGTGGACCGCCGGAGAGGTCGGCAGAACAGCCTCCAAAGCTGCTGAGTTTCAAGAGCTCCGACGGGATGTTGCGCGGCTCCACATAGTCCACGAAGGGCAGTCGGCGCAAACGGGCGATCACATCAGCGTCGGATACCTTGACGAAGAGGCGAGGCATCGAGGAGTCGGCCGTGATCGAGAGGATACCTCCCTCTTTCTCCAGTGACTTGAGACGCGTCAGTCGTTCCTGAGCGCCGACCAGCCAGCGGCCGTTGAGAATGCCGCGTCGCTCGCCCGGTACCTTGATCCCGACCGAAAGAACCGAGTCCGACACGGCCGCGTAGCGGAACAGCTCCGTCGGCGTACGCGAGAAGAAACTGCTGAGAAGCTTGCGTTCCGGCCGCTCGACGCCCCGCGTACCCGCGGGCGAAACCGAGAGATTTGGCTCGAGCGACCGACTGGGACTGGAGTCCCGATTGTCATTCATGCAGGCAATGGCAAACGTTGTAAGCGGAACTGCGATGAAGTAGCGACGCATGGCGTCCACCCTCCGAATAGGCTGCAAGGCTTGGGGGAGAGCGGTCGCGATGTTCGCATGACCCGACGATCAGGCGCGATTCTAACCGAGGGGTGTCACCTGCCCGTCACCCGCGCGTCGGCCGCACCTCACTGGGGCTACGGGGTACGTCTGGCTTGTGAGCACCGCAGTCGCGAACTTACCGGCGATGACCAGACTCTCGGCGTTGATTCCGCCGCAGATCAGCGCGTATCAGCGGGTCGACATCGCGGCGGGACTTCGACAGCTATGTTCGGCGAGCGAGATCTACTGGAACTCGATGAGTGCCGAGGAGTTCGCGAGCACGGCCAACGGCGGGTGGTCACCGGCTGAAAACGTGAGGCACTGCACGCGAGTTGTCCGTGCCGTTTCGACGGGGATGAGCGTTCCCCGGCTGCTGTTGCGGCTCCGGTTTGGCCGGGCGAAGCAGGTGTCACGCTCCTACGAGGCGATCGTGTCGCTCTACAGGGAACGTCTGCGACGGGGAGGGCAGGCCGGGAAGTACGCGCCATCGAAATCTGATCACGGCGATCCCACGGAACACCGGCGCGAGGTACTCAGCCGACACCGGGAGGCAGTGGAAAAACTTGCCCGTCAGATTCTGGATTGGCGGCGAACGGATGTAGACTCGATCAGGCTGCCGCACCCGCTACTGGGTAAGCTGACAGTGCGCGAGATGCTGTTGTTTGTTCTCTACCACAACCTGCACCACGTGTACGTCGTGGCTCGTCGGCGGGGGGAATGGTTCACCGACGAAACTCCGCTTTCCGGCCCCTGATCAGAACTCCCGCCAGGGGAAACCGAAGATGGAGCGGCCGCCCTCGGCGACACTGGCCGAGAGGGCGAACGTTGCTGGCATCATGCGCCTGAACCAGAAGTCGGCGGTTGCTGCCTTCCGTTTGTAGAAGTCCGGTGACATGGTTGCTCCATCTCCGGCCCGTGAGGCGATGCGTGCCATCCTCAGCCACATGTGACCGAGGGCGACGTAACCGAAAAACCTGAGGTATTCGACAGCAGCGGCACCGGCCTCCTGCGGGTCCCGGGCCGAGTGCTGAGCAATCGTGACTGTCGCCTGCTCGAGAGACGTGAGCGCTGACCGCAGTATTTCGGCGAAGGCGGACACCGCCGGCAACTCGTGGGCAACCGCAATCTCATCACCGATGGCTGCCGCATAGCGCCGGAAGAGCCGGCCATCTCCCTCTGTCAGCTTGCGGCCGACGAGGTCGATCGCCTGGACGTAGTTGGTGCCTTCGTAGATCTGACCGATCCTTGCGTCCCTCACAAACTGTTCCATGCCATAATCGCGGATATAACCGTGGCCGCCGAGTGCCTGCAGTCCATGGTTAGTGCTCTCGAACGCCATGTCGGTGAAGAAGGCCTTGATCACTGGTGTCAGGAGTGCAACGAGATCGGCTGATTCGTCGCGGACTGTCTGTTCCGGGTGTCGATGTTCATCGTCGAGACACAGCGATGTGAACATCGCCAGCGCTCGCGCCCCCTCGACGAACGACCTCATGAACAGAAGTCCGCGGCGGATGTCGGCGTGACTGATGATCGGATCGGCGGGACCGTCGGTATTGACGGGGCCCGCAAGGTTGCGACCCTGAAGGCGCTCGCGGGCGTAGGCCACGGCGTTCTGGTAACTGACCTCGGCGAGCCCAAGCCCCTGAATGCCCACGTCGATTCGGGCCGCGTTCATCATCGTGAACATCCCCCGCAACCCCCTGTTCGGTTCGCCAACCAGCCATCCGCGGGCGCCGTCGAGGTTGAGAACGCAGGTAGCTGAACCGCGGATCCCCATTTTGTGTTCGATAGAGCCGCAAGTCACGCCGTTGCGCGCGCCGGGAGTGCCTTCGGGAGTGGGGAGATTTCGCGGTACCAGAAACATCGAAATTCCCCGCGAGCCCTGCGGGGCATCGGGCAGCCGTGCGAGTACGAGGTGGACGATGTTACTCGTCAGGTCGTGCTCTCCGGCAGTTATGAAGATCTTGGTGCCCGTCAACGAGAAACTGCCGTCGTCCATCGGGAGGGCGCGGGTCCGGATCATTCCCAGGTCCGTCCCGGCATGTGCCTCGGTGAGACACATCGTTCCGGCCCATTCACCAGCGGCCAGTTTCGGCAGATAGATGGCCTTGAGTTCATCGCTGCCGTGCGAGTGGAGTGCCTCGAAAACTCCCTGCGTCAGCCCTGGGTACATCGCGAAGGACAGATTCGACGCCACGGTCAGTTCGTTCATCGCGACACGCAGAACCAGGGGCAGCCCCTGACCTCCGTACTGCGGGTCGGCAGAAAGACCTATCCAACCTCCCCGGGCGTAACTCGCAAACGCTTCACGAAAACCACGAGGGGTACGAACGTTTCCGTTGTCCCATGTACAACCCTCAGCGTCGCCGGACTGATTGAGTGGGGCGAGGAGTTCCTCGCACACCCGACCTCCTTCAGAGAGCACGGAGAGGAGTAGCTCGGTAGTTGCTTCCTCGTATCCCGGATAAGATGAAAGCCTGGAAGTGTCAAAGACTTCCGAGAGCAGGAATCTGAAGTCTTCTATCGGAGCGCGATACGTCGGCATTGAATCATGTGTGGCGGTAACTCATGAAGAATAAGGCGTTGAGCTGCTCACGGTGGATCCGGAACCCGGGACTCTTCGCGATGACCATCGTGCTCAGCTGCATCCAGTCCGGCATTCCTCCGGTGGGGGGAACGCCAGCGGAGAGATTGCGCCGCGCCGAGACGCTTTACGCCGATGTCATCGATCTTGAGTACCCGATCGAAGTTACCCGCGGTCGCGGCCTCGCGCGCTCGGACCGCGGGACGCCTCTTGCAACCCTTGCTGCCGCGCACCGTACGCTGCGCAATCGCGCGGCGGAGTCGCTTGCTGATCTCGATCCCGAGGCCTACGGGGGAGAGGACCGTCGCGCGATCATGAGGATGCGAACCCGCCTGCTGGTCGAGCCGGTGGATACGGCAGCGACTCCGCCTCAAAGCTGTGACTTCGATGCCGGGTTGGTGGCAACCAGTCGCGGCCAGCAGAGCCTGACCCGGGCAACCTACACCTGTTATGCCGATCGGCAGTCGCGTGTGGCTACCCCCACTGACACCACCGACAGGCTGACGGTACTGTCGCGGCTGAG
>JBQTHK010000096.1:0-3197 GCA_052389935.1 Gemmatimonadota bacterium
TGGCCGCAGCGGCGGCTCTGATCCTGTCGCGGGAACCCAACCTCACCGAGTTCCAGGTGCGTTCGCGGCTCTGCCAGACGGCACACTCCTGGGGCACACCCAGCGAGTACGGCTGTGGCAAGCTTAACGTTTATCGGGCGCTTACCGGCGTTCAGCTTACGTCGAGTATCGGCGGGCCGTCGATCGTTCAACCTCACTCCACCTGCCTCTGGACGGCGACTGCCAGCGGTGGAATTCCGCCTTACTCTTACTCGTGGAAGGTCAACGGTCAGACCGTCGGGTCGGGAGTGGACATCTACTACACCAACGCAGGCAGCGCCTTCACGCTCACTCTGACGGTTACAGACAGTTTCCAACCCAGTCCTCATTCCAGTCTCTCGACGAGCAGCATTACCATCAGTGGTGGCGCACCGGCGTGCCAGCTTTAGGTATGGTCGACGTTGCGACGACACGAGAGGAGACCACCCTGGGTACAGGAACGACCGCTGGCTGGTTGAGGCGCTGCGTCGTGCGGATCGGCCCGATGCTCTGTTGCGCCTCTCTCCTCGCGTGCGACGCGTGGAGCGGCCCGACTGTCGTCGGACCGTTCGCTGCTGTTACGCGGCTCGAACACGGCCAGGTCGCGCTGGTGGATGTCGGCAGGCGGCGAGTTGTCGGCTTGCGCGGCAAAGCCATGCGGAGACAAAGCTATCCCGCCCTATCCCTCGATTCGACCACTCTGTACTACGCAGGGTACGATTCAGCGACCGCGCCGGGAATCCTCGTGACTGCGCTCGATGTCGTGCGCAACAGAGTATTGTGGACAACAAGCGTCAACGGTCCGTACCAACTACCAGACGGCACAGGTGCTGTCCGTTTCACCATCCCGCCGTTCTGGCTCACGGCTACCCCTGACACTGGGGAGCTTCTCCTGTATCCAGCATATCTCGATGGGGCGAAAGGGATCGCCCGTTATCGACCCGGTGGGAACTCCCTCACCGGGTTCCTGCCGATTCATCTTGCTGCGTATCACACGGCTGTTCTCCGCGGCCGGTCAACATTTCCCCGAGGGAGCCTGGTCATTTGCGGGACGCGACGCGTCGCAGCGCGCCCCAGAGCCGACGCGCTGTTCATTCTGGGCCCCGAGCTGCGGGTGATAGATTCGATTCCGCTGCCGCCGGCGGGGTTCGAGCCCTACGAGGTCGTCGTGACAGCGGACGAACGATTCGCGTTCGTGAAAGCGCCGCCGTTTCTCTTCAAGGTTGATCTTGCATCTCGACAAGTGGTCGAGCGAGCGACGAATAACACGTTCGGGTCACTATCTCTGTCCCCGGCGGATGACCTGGTCCTCGTCACTGATGCGGGTGTCGCTCTCGATCTCCCCGGGAGCGGTACTATCTCCCTGTTCTCCGAGTCACTTGCGTTTCTCGGTTCTATCGATCTGCGGCCACTATCCCGCGGCAGCACACCAATTACGTGGGATGCGGCGATAACCGCAGACGGAACCCTCGGGATCGTCGTGGCGGGGACTCCATCTTTGACATTGGGCGTGGGACCCCGCGAGGCGTCGCTCTTTGTCGTTGACCTGATAGGTAAACGAGCCGTGTCGCATATCCCCCTCAATGAATACGGCACCGGCCGCGTTTTCATGGTCCGTTAGCCCCGTCCGGCGGGCAGCCACGTTCCTCGTTGTCGTTGTTTACAACCTGGAATCAGTCACGGTCGCGGCGCGCCCGATTGAGCGGGTGCCAATGACGTCCAGCACGGTCACCTAACGGAAAAGTGAAGCAAACGTCCGCGAACGCTTCGCGCTCGTGAAAGCACCGCCGTTTCCATTCAAGGTTGATTCCAGATCCACGGGTTGGGGGTCAAACGACGAGCAACAGGTGTGGGTCGCTGTCTCTCTCCCCGCCGGGTGACCTGCTCCGTCACGGATGCGGGGATCGCGCTCGATCTCCCGGGGAGCGGAACTATCTCGCTGTTCTTCGCGTCGCTTGCGTCTCGCGGCACGATCGCGCCGTATCGCATATCCCCCAATGAGCAGGGCACCGGCCGCGTATTCATCGTTCGACTGGTCCCGCAGGTCGCCACCCGCTGGACGACGAGATTGGCCGCCAGCCGGCCCCCTCACACCACCGGCAGCACACGCGAGCCTGAACGCGACCTCTCGATGATCCCGCCACCCACCACCCGCGTTCCCGAATAGACAACAAGCGACTGGCCGGGCGTCAGCGCCGGCACAGCGTCAATGAGGTGCAACTCCAGCTCAAGGCCATCAACACTTTCCACTAGCGCGCCGGCCAGCGGCGCACGGTGACGGACGCGGACGCTCACAATGTCCCCAGGCTCCGGCGGACGCCCGAGCCAGTTGAGGCTTCGAGCCGAGACGGCGGATCCAATCAGCTCTTCACGCGGGCCGATTATGACGGTGCGTTCGTCGGGATTGATGGCGACCACAAACATCGGCTGCCTGAATCCACCCGGCACGCCACGCCGCTGGCCGATCGTGTAGCGCGCGTAGCCATCGTGGGTGCCGACGTACGAGCCATCACTGAGCAGAATCGGGCCCGGCCTGAGCGACTGCGCATCGGCGCCGAGCCTCGACGCGATGATGCGCGTGTGATCGCCGTCGGGCACGAAGCAGATGTCCTGACTCTCCACCTTCTCGGCGACGACGCGCAGTCCGAGGGTGCGTGCCACCTCGCGCGTCTCGGCCTTCGTCAGGTGACCAACAGGGAGCAACATCCGGCTCAGGACCGCGCCGTCGATTCCCCAGAGAAAGTACGACTGATCCTTGCCGGGATCGCGGCCCTGGTGCAGCTCCCCGTCGATAAGGCGTGCGTAATGCCCGGTCGCGATCCAGTCGGCGTCGATCGCGTCGGCCTTGCGCACGAGGTCCCGGAACTTGGTGAAGGTGTTGCAGCGAACGCATGGAATCGGCGTCCGGCCGCGCTCGTATTCGCTCACGAAGTCGTCGACGACGTCGCGGCCGAAGGCGCTCTCCAGGTTGAGCACATAGTGAGGGACACCGAGCTGTTCGCACACTCGTCGCGCGTCGTTCGTCGAGTCGAGCGAGCAGCATGGCCGGTCAGGGACGTCGTCGCCATGACAGAAGAGCTTCATGGTGACTCCGATCACATCCCAGCCATCGCGCACAAGGAGAGCGGCGGCGACTGAGGAGTCGACGCCGCCCGACATGGCGACGAGAACGCGACCGT
>JBQTHK010000097.1:0-26387 GCA_052389935.1 Gemmatimonadota bacterium
GAGGATGAGGAGGATGAGGAGGATGAAGAGGATGAAGAGGATGAGGAGGATGAAGAGGGCGACGAGGATGAGGAGGATGAGGAGGATGAGGGGGACGAAGAGGACGAAGATGGCGAAGAGGGCGAAGAGGGCGAAGAGGGCGACGAGGATGAGGAGGATGAGGAGGACGAAGAGGGCGACGAGGATGAGGAGGATGAGGAGGACGAAGAGGACGAAGATGGCGAAGAGGGCGAAGAGGGCGACGACGACGAGAGGGCGGGGAGGTTGGAGAGTCTTGGCGCCGATCGCTGGGCGATGAGGGCGAAGTGGTGAGCGGATGAGTCGGGATGATGAGGGTGACGAGGGATAGGTGCGCTGAGGCAGGCGGGCCGGAAGCATTGCCGAGCTGCCTCATCCGCTCCATCATCCTCATCCTACTCGTCTCCTCGTCCTCCCCGTCTTCCTCGTCCTCCTCATCCTCCTCATCCTCCTCATCCTCCTCATCCTCGGGCCCTCTTCGTCCTCCTCATCCTCCTCATCCTCCTCATCCTCGGGCCCTCTTCGTCCTCCTCATCCTCCTCGTCTCCTCGCCTTACTCGTCTCCTCGCCTTACTCGTATCCTCATCCTCCTCGTCTTCCTCCTCCTCCTCATCCTCCTCGTCTTCCCCGTCTTTCTCGCCTTTCTCGTCCTCCTCATCCTCCTCATCCTCCTCGTCTTCCTCGTTCCTCCTCGTCCTTACAATCGCCCTCGTCCGAAGCCTCGCCACCCGCCGTGATCCCGATCTCCGACGACAATCCCACCTTCCGCACCCCATGGATGACTCTACTCATCCTCGGGATAACGGTTGCCGTGTGGTTCATGTCCCAAGGTGCCGGAATCGATTCCGACGCGCTTGCAGCGAGCATATGCAACTACGGCATGGTCCCCGGTGAGCTCACTCGTCAGGCTCCGCTGGGTCTGGCGATCCCGATGGGCGGGCCGTGGGTTTGCGTGGTCGACGACCTCCCTGTAAACGTCGTTACGCCAATAACTTCGATGTTCCTTCACGGGAGTTGGCCTCACCTGCTGGGCAATTGCCTTTACCTTTGGGTTTTTGGGAACAATGTTGAAGACTCAATGGGGAGGGGACGCTTTCTCGTCTTCTACCTGCTCTGCGGGCTTGTGGCAGCCGCTGCTCACGTCGCGGTGCAGCCGGCATCACCAGTTCCGACCGTGGGAGCATCGGGAGCAATCTCGGGAACTCTGGGAGCATACTTGGTGCTCCACCCGCGAGCCCACGTGAAGACCATCATCCCGATCCTCATTTTCCCCTGGATAGTTTCTGTGAGGGCCTGGGTAATCCTCATCTTCTGGTTTGTCTGGCAGGTCCTGAGCGGCCTCCCCGAGCTCATGGCGGTGCGGCCCGAGGTCTCAGGGGGTGTCGCGGTGTGGGCTCACATCGGAGGCTTTGTGGCGGGGTTGGCTCTCATCCGGGTGTTCAGAAATCCCAGCCTGCAACCACCGCCGCCGCCCAGCCTGCTGCAGAGATCCGTAGGCCGATTCTGATGAACCTCGCACGAGTGATGGGTCGCGTGGTCGCGACAATTCGGCAGGACACACTCGCCGGAGTGACGCTTCAGTGGATTCAGCCACTCGATTCGGGTGGCTCGCCGGCAGGCAATCCGCTGGTCGCGGTTGACCGGATCGGCGCTGGACCTGGCGAGGTCGTCGTTTACATAACCTCGCGGGAGGCCGCGCTGATCCTGGACGAGCCGCTTGCTGCGGTTGACGCAGGGATCGTTGCGAAGGTCGATTTCTGCGACGTTGGCGGAAGACAGACACTGCGAAACTGACCGGGCATGTATCTGGCGAGAGTCAAGGGCGAAGTAATTGCCACTCATCGACACCGCGAGCTGGGGGGAAACAAACTTCTTCTTGTCCGCAGGCTCACGCCCGATGGTCTTGAAGAGGGGACCGACGTGGTTGCGCTTGACGTGATTGGCGTGGGAGCTGGAGAGCGCGTCCTTGTTGTTCAGGAGGGGAACGCGGCCCGCTCGCTTTTTCGCAGCGGCCGTATCCCGGCACAGGCGGTGATAGTCGGCGTGGCGGAGAGAGTCGACCTCGAAACCGGTGAAGTGCCTGACGAGGAGCCGGGATGACCCTCGACCTTGCGGCGCTTGCTCGCCGCATCGCCGGCGAACTGGCCGCTTTGGACCTTGTTGATGGAAAGAATCTTACGCAGCGCGGGGGGGGCCCCCCCCCCCCCGTTGGGCAAGGTAACTCCGAAATACCCGAGCGACGCCATCAGTCCATTGCAGTCGGTATCGGAATCACGCACTCGGCAGTTGGAGGCACAGCGCAAGGTGTGCGATACGTTCGCGACGAAGCGAGGATCGCAGATTTCATCGATCACACGCTGCTCAAGGCCGAGGCGACCGCGGCCGAAATTGACCAGCTCTGCGACGAAGCCGCCGAGAGTGATTTCGCCGCCGTTTGTGTAAACCCGGCCTGGGTCAGCCGCTGTGCCCAAAGGCTCGTTGGTAGTGGGGTCGAAGTTGCCACCGTCATCGGATTCCCGCTCGGAGCGGGGACCCTGGGCACCAAGAGACACGAAGCTGAACAGGCGGTGGCGGATGGTGCGACCGAGCTCGACATGGTCGCTGCGATAGGGCACGTGAAGAGCGGCGACTGGAACCATGTGGCCGACGACATCGCCGCGGTCGTCGCGGGTGCTGGTGGGCGTTTGGTCAAGGTCATCATCGAATCAGCGGTGCTCACTCCGGTGGAGATCATCAGGACCTCGGCATTGGCGAAGGAAATGGGAGCCGGTTATGTGAAGACTTCCACGGGTTTTCATCCAGCTGGTGGAGCGACGGCCGAAGCCGTTGCGCTGATGCGCCTGGTCGTGGGAGACTCGTTAGGCGTCAAGGCGTCCGGCGGAGTCCGGGACTGTGACGCGGCGCTGAGGATGATCGCGAGTGGTGCGACGAGGATCGGGACGTCGAACGGAGTGGCGATGGCCAGGTGCCTCGGACCGGGGCCGCTGCCGCTCGGGGAGCTGCTCAACCACGCTGACTCTCACGGAGGAGTCTGTCACAGCTGTGGCGAGCTGGGCGGTGCGGGACCCTACTGAGCGGCTGAGCGCCACACACCGGCCGAAGGACCTCCGGTGGGGTAGAGACCAACGAGCGGTCGCAAGGCCCTCCGTGCGAAAAGCCAGGTTGTAACGACTTCGTATCCCGTATTACCAAACGCGTGCCACCGGGTGAGAATCACCCCGCTCGTGCTCGCTTAACCCACTTTTTATGAGCGCCGACGCCTTCCGCTTCCTCGACTCTCTCGGATTCTCATGGCAGGTAACTGAAGTGCCCTGGTCCGACCGCCCCGGAGCGATCCTTTACTTCTTTTCTCGTGGCAGCACTCGGACGCTGGACAGGTACCCAAGTGACTGGGCTGCCCGGTCGTGGAGCGACCTCGAGCGTCTACTGGGTGAGGCATTGGAGCTGTCGACGGACGTTACCAGGCCGAGCGCTTGGAGCGAACGCCGTTTGAGCGACGCCGCGGTTCTAACCCCGTTCCCTTTCGCCGGGACCTCCTAAATCCGCCTAATGCAAGCGGTTGGCTACACGCTTCGAGTCACATTGGCGGCGACGTGACGAAAAGGCGAGTTTCATGTCAGTAACAACGGCTCGCCTTTCCCGGGAAGCAACAGATGCAGGACCTGACGGTCAGCTCCGCACTTTTCATAAACCGCGAACTCAGCTGGCTTGAGTTCAACGCGCGCGTTCTACACGAGGCGCAGGATGAGCGCTCGCCGCTCCTGGAGCGGCTCAAGTTTCTCGCGATCGTATCAACCAACCTCGACGAGTTCTATCAGGTAAGGGTCGCAGGGCTGAGACGTCAGGTTGCGGCGGGCGTAACGCAGGCTCCATCCGATGGGATGCTGCCGCATGCACAACTCGAAGCGATCGACTCTCGGGCCCGTGAGCTGATCGCCGCTCAGTACACGTGTCTGGGTGACGCGGTGATCCCGGCGCTCGAGGAGCGCGGGATCCGCCTCTGCACGATGGACGACGCCTCGGAAGCCGAGCGTGAGTCGTTAGGCAGGTTTTTCGATCGTGATGTATTTCCCGTACTAACGCCGCTGGCAGTCGACCCCAGCCACCCGTTCCCTTACATATCGAACCTCTCCCTTTCGCTGGCGGTGGAGATTCGAGACCCGGACCGGCCCGGTGAACATTTCGCGCGGGTAAAAGTCCCTCGCAGTCTGCCGCGCTGGGTGCCTCTCGAACGGCCGTTCCACTTCGTGCCGCTGGAGCAGGTGATTACGGCTCACCTCGGCGCGTTGTTCCCGGGCATGGAGATACTCGGCGCGTGGACTTTCCGGATAACACGGTATTCGGATCTTGACGTTCCCGCCGCGGACGAGCCCGAAGATCTGCTGGCAACGATCGAGGAGCAGGTCTTTCAGCGACGCTTCGGCGAGGTCGTGCGACTTGAGATTCAATCCGGAATGCCGCAGCATCTGCGACGACTCCTTCTCGATGAGCTGCGCGAGGGCGCCGAAAGTGATGTCCTCCCACTCGGTGAAAGGGACGTTCATGAGCCCGGGCCGCTCCTCGAGCTTGGCGACCTGATGTCACTGGCTGCGCTCGACATACCGGAGCTGCGAGACACGCCGTACGCCCCTCTGGTACCGCCGGAACTGCGGGACCCCGAGCGATCCATTTTCGAAGTGATACGCGAGCGTGATGTGCTCGTTCATCATCCGTTCGAGTCGTTCCCATCTTCGGTTGAGCGTTTCTTCGAGACCGCCGCGGCTGATGAGAATGTTCTCGCCCTCAAGACGACGCTTTACCGTACGTCCGGTGACACGGCGATCGTGCGCGCGCTCACTGAAGCTGCGCAGCGCGGGAAGCAGGTGGCGGTTCTCGTGGAGTTGCAGGCGCGGGGCGACGAAGCCAACAACATCAACTGGGCGCGGACACTCGAAAACTTCGGCGTGCACGTGGCGTACGGGCTCCCGGGCCTGAAGACTCACGCCAAGATCGCCCTGGTTGTGCGGCGCGAGCCGGATGGTATCCGCCGTTATGTTCACATCGGCACGGGAAACTACAACTCCAAAACCGCTCGCGTCTACACCGACGTCGGGCTCCTGACCTGCAACGAGGAGATCGGAGCCGATATTTCCGACGTCTTCAACCTTCTCACTGGGTTTTCGCGGCAGAAGCAATACCGCAAGTTACTGGTGGCGCCGGCGACGATGAGGAGCCGGATGCTCGAGCTCATCGCGCGCGAGACCACCAATGCCCGCACCGGTCGACCCGCCCGAATCATCGCCAAGCTCAACGCGCTTGTCTCCGCGGAAGTGATAACTGCGCTCTATGAGGCAAGCATGGCGGGCGTTGACATCGATCTCATCGTGCGCGGAATCTGTTGCCTGCGCCCGGGGCTGCCAGATGTGAGCGAGCGGATCCGGGTGATTTCGATCGTGGGACGATTCCTGGAACACTCACGCATCTGGTCGTTCGCCAACGGAGGTGACGAGGAGATCTTCTTCGGATCGTCGGACTGGATGCCGCGCAACCTCGAGCGACGCGTCGAGGTAGTGGCCCCGGTGGTTGATCCCGTGCTGCGCGGTCGGCTGCGATCGCTGCTCGACACCTGCCTCGAAGACCGCCGTCAGAGCTGGTCACTCAATGCTGACGGGAGCTATGCGCAGTTGATGCCGGACAGCGAGCTGGACATCGGCATTCATCGGCGCCTCGTCCGCGACCCATGGGGGCTGGATCGGACTCAGTCGCGTTACGTAACGACGGAAATGCGGGTGCAGCCACTTGCCGAGTTTGACCGCGACACCGGGAGTGGCGCAAACGGGAACGGCCATCTCGACGAAATACCGGTGGCACGCAGGCGCAAGTCGTCTTCGCGCCGTTGAGTTCTAGCCGGCGTCCTCGTCGTCCTCTTTCGATTTCACTACCCGACCGTCGGGGTCGACGATTTCGACAGGGCAGCCGGTCACGTCAGCGAGCAGCCCTGCCTTCCTCGCCGCTCCCCACAGTTCCAGCCTCACCGACCGCGCGCGCGGGTTTGGAACGGCAGTGATGCGCAGGGCACGTTCGTTCCAGCGCACCTTGACCGCCTTGATGCCGCTCACGTGACCGCGGTCGAAGCCATCGGCGATCCTGAGCATCGCTGCCAGCTTCTGCACGCGGCGGCGATCGGCTGCATCGAGGGCGGCGAAGTTGTCGTGTTTCACCCTGGGCTCGGTGCCGCGATGGTAGCGTGCAACGTTGGCGAGGAGGACCTGCTCATCAGGTGACATTCCGAGCAGGTCGGCGTGGATAATGAGATGATACGAGTGCTTGTGATGCTGATTGTAGTTGATGTGATAACCAACGTCATGAAGCAGCGCGGCGTCGCCGAGTATGGCGCGGTCTGCGGCGGTGCAGTCGAGGCGTCTGCCGATCGCATCGAAGAGCTGCAGCGCGATCCTTCGAACCTGCTGCGCGTGAGGCACCTCGTAATGGCAGCGCTCGGCAAAAACGCGGACCGAACGTTCGCGAGCTTCACCGGGGTCGGCCGGAATCGTCCGCACCTTGGCACTCTCGAGGAGGATACCTTCGCGTATACCGTATGCGGACACGACCAGGTCCCGGGCTTCGGTGCAGGCCATTACCTCGGCGGCAACGGTGAGTCCGGCGAGGATGATGTCGGCCCTGCCGGGGTTGAGACCTCTGATCTGCTGCCGCTCTTCGCCGGATGACCCGTGGAGGAGGTCGATGATATGCTCGAGCTCTTCGCGTGGAACATGGGTGCCGTGCACCTTCCCGGCGACACTGCCGGAACCGCGGCGGTAGAGGTGGATTCCGGCGAGGTTGGTGAAAGTGCCGCCCGAGGCGATCAGCTGCGCGCCGCGCCAGTCCTTGATCGGCAGGGCCTCGCGCAGGTCGCCACGTACGTGTTTTCTGAGTTTGCGCAGGTCCTTGCGAGAGGGGTGTGAACCGAGGAACTGTTCGGTCATGCGAATGGCGCCAAAGGGAAGGGAGACAAGACGCTCGAGGAGTCCATCGGCGCACATCGCGAGTTCGAGGGATCCGCCGCCGATGTCCATAACGACGGTTCGAGACCGTGCGAGGTCGAAGTGGGCGAGGGCACTGCGAAAGGCGAAACGCGCTTCGTCTTCTCCATCGAGGACGCGAACCCTGAGTCCGGATTCTCGTCTGACATTATCCAGAAAGCCGCGGCCATTGGCGGCGTCGCGGACGGCGCTCGTGGCTACAGCATCGAGTTTCATGACGCCGTGCTGCCTGGCGAGGGTGGTCATCCGCTGCAGCGCCTCGATTGCGTGGCGCATCGATGGCTCGGAGAGGATGCCATTCATATCGACGCCGCTGCCGAGGCGTGGAGCGGCCTTCATTTCGTCGATGACTCTGATCCGGCCGTCGGGAGTGACGTCGGCGACGATCATCCGGATCGAATTGGACCCGATATCGATCGCGCCCAGCCGTACGCTTCGCGCCGGACGGCTGGCGGGCGCGGGAAAGTTGAGCACCTGGTTGCGTGCTCCCTGCGCGGAAGAAGGCCGCACCTTCAGGTCGTCCCGCCTCCCGAGCCGGATTGTGACGTCGAGCTCGCTGCCGCACTCGTGCGGGCATCGAACTCGAACCGGTGTTTGATCGACTTGCCCTCGGCGAGGAAGACCGCGTCCTCGGCGATGTTGGTGGCGAGGTCGGCCACGCGTTCGAGGTTACGGCTGACGAGCAGAAGTTCGAGCGATGGATTGATTGTCTTGGGATCCGCCATCATGTGGGTGAGGAGGATCCTGAACATGGAGTCATGGAGGGCGTCGACCGCGTCGTCGGCCCGGCAGACTTCCCTGCCTAACGCACCGTCGGCTCGCACGAACGCGTCGAGGGCGTCACTGAGCATGCGGCGCGCGCGACGGGCCATGTCCTCGATCTCGGGGTCAGGGATCAGGGGCGAACGAAGCGCAGTCAGCCGCAAGGCGGACTGCGCGATGTTGACGGCGTGATCGCCGACGCGCTCAAGGTCGCTCGAGATCTTGATGGCGCTGATGATGAAGCGCAGGTCGCGCGCCATCGGTTGCTGGAGCGCCAGCAGGTTGATGGCGAGGGACTCCACCTCAACTTCCAGAAGATCGAGCTCGCGATCACCGGTAATCACCGTGTCAGCGGCCTCCTTGTCGCGCGCGAGCAACGCGTCGACCGCCAGCTCGACGAGCTCCTCGGCCTTGCCCGACATGTCCAGCAGGCGCTGCTTGAGAGTATCGAGCTGATCGTGGAAATGCCTGAACCCGGAATGCACCGGGCTTCCATCGTTGGGCGTCATCCAAACCTCCCGGTCACGTAAGCTTCAGTTCGTTCCTCACGCGGACTGGTGAAGATCCGCTCAGTTGCATCGACTTCGACCAGTCTCCCGAGGTAAAAAAATGCCGTGCGGTCGGATACCCGACCCGCCTGCTGGAGATTGTGTGTAACGATCACGATCGTCAACTCGGAGCGGAGTTCATAGAGCAGCTCTTCGATTTTCTGCGTCGCGATCGGATCAAGCGCCGAGCACGGTTCGTCGAGGAGAAGAACTTCAGGCTGGTTGGCGAGCGCGCGCGCGATGCAAAGCCTCTGTTGCTGGCCTCCCGAGAGCCCCAGCGCTCCCTGCCTGAGCCGGTCCTTGACCTCGTCCCACAACGCCGCTCTCCGCAGTGCCGCTTCGACAATCTCATCGAGCTCCGCCCCGCTCCTCGCACCGTTGATCCGCGGGCCGTAAGCCACATTTTCGTAAACGGAACGGGGAAACGGGTTCCAGCGCTGAAAGACCATACCGACGCGCTGCCGGAGCTGCACAACGTCCATCGAGCGCTCGTGGATGACCTCGCCATCAAGGGTCATTTCACCCGCGTGTCTCGTCCCGGGGATCAGGTCGTTCATTCTGTTGATGGACCTCAGGAACGTCGACTTGCCGCATCCCGAAGGACCAATCAGCGCAGTTATCGCGCGAGGTTCAAGGCTGAGCGTGATATCGTGCAGTGCCTGTTTCTCTCCATACCAGAAGGAGAAAGCTTTCGACTCGATGCAGCCCGTTTCGGGCGAGGCTGCCTGGGGAGATCTCACCGGCGCCGTCATCCGAACCTGCCCGTGATGTACGCTTCGGTGCGAGAATCGGATGGGGCCGTGAAGAGGCGGGATGTGTCCTCGACCTCGACGAGCTCTCCCGTCAACATGAAGGCGGTGCGGTCCGATACGCGCGCCGCCTGCTGCATGTTGTGGGTGACGATGATGACGGTGACCGTGCCTTTCAGATCCTGTACCAGATCTTCGATCTTCTGCGTCGACAGCGGATCCAGTGACGCTGTCGGTTCATCCAGAAGCAGGACGCGCGGCCCGGTTGCAAGCGCTCGGGCGATGCAGAGCCTCTGCTGCTGGCCACCCGACAGCCCGACGGCCGAGTCCTTCAGGCGATCCTTCACTTCAGCCCAGAGCGCGGCGCGTGCGAGCGAGTCTTCGACTATGGCGTCGATTTCGCGGCGCGGAGGTGCCGATAGACCCAACCCGCGAAAGCCGGCAGCAACATTGTCGCGGATCGACATGGTGGGAAAGGGCGCTGGCCGCTGAAAAACCATTCCGATACGGCGGCGCACCTGGATCGGGTTGGCATCCCTGCCATAGATATCGACGCCGTCCAGAAGGACTTCACCCTCGGCACGAGCCCCGGGGATGGCTTCGTGCATTCGATTGAGGCAGCGCAGGAGCGTTGACTTGCCGCATCCGGACGGTCCGATGATCGCCGTGACCTGACGCTCGAGGAAGTTGATCGACACGTCACGCACGCTTCGCGTCGTACCGTAAAACGCATCGAGGTTGCGGACCGAGACCCGTACGTCCCGCTTTTCGGCACTCGAGTCCGCCACCCGTGGTGCAGCGCTCACAAGTGGCGTCCGGAGCCGCGCCGGCCTGTCAGGAGTCTCCACCCCGCGCTCGGCTGGCATTCTCAGTCGACCCCCCTGCCGAACCGCGACCGCGTCGCGATGCGCGCGATCAGCGAGATGGTGAGGACGATGGTGATCAGGACAAGAGCCCCCGCCCACGCCAGTCGGTGCCAATCATCGTATGGAGAGATGGCGAAGGTGTATATCTGCTGCGGAAGAGATGCGATCGGCTGACCCAGCGAGGTCGACCAGAAGGAATTCCCGAAGGCCGTGAACAACAGCGGCGCGGTTTCACCGGCGATCCTGGCGACGGCGACGAGCGCGCCGGTCACGATGCCCGGCAGCGCCGTCCGCAGCACGATCGTCAGTGACGTCCGCCAGCGGGCATAGCCTAACGCGAGAGCCGCTTCGCGGAGCGAAACCGGAACCAGCCTGATCATCTCTTCGGTCGCGCGAGTCACAAGTGGCACCATCATCGCACCCAGCGCTAGGCCACCGGCAAGTGCCGAGAAGCGCCCCATGGGGCGAACCAGCACCTGCCAGGCGAAGATCCCCATCACGATCGAAGGAAGCCCGTTCAGCACGTCAGCGAGAAAGCGGACGACGGTCGCGAGCCTGGTCTTCTGTTCTGCGAGGTACAGGCCGGCACCGATCCCGACCGGCAGTCCGAATGCCGCAGCGGTGGAGATCAGAACGAGCGTTCCGACGATGGCGTTGGCCATCCCTCCTCCTTCCTCGCCCGGGGGCCTCGGGATCGCGGTAAAGAAGTCGGCATTGAGCGATGATGCCCCCTGGGCAACGAGATGCCCAAGGATGAAAAGAAGGGGGAGGGTGGCGATGAACGCAGCCAGGTACACCACTCCAAGCATCAGGCCATTGACCATCCGGCGCCTGCCCAACGAGCGCGACGTACGTTCGGCGGCGGCGCGCTGGACGCCGCTCGGGCGCGAGTGCCTGGTGCCGGCAGTCACCGCCCCTCCCTCCCGACCCGCCACACCAGCCAGCGCGCGATCATGTTCACGACCAGCGTGACGCCAAGCAGCACGGCGCCGCACGCCATCAGGGCGGAAGTGTGGATCGTCGTTGTCGCCTCGGCGAACTCGTTGGCGATGACCGAAGCCAGCGTGTATCCGGGCGCAAAAAGCGACGCCGAGATCTCGGGCCGGTTCCCGATCAGCATCGTGACCGCCATCGTTTCACCGAGCGCGCGCCCCAGGCCAAGGATGATGCCGCCGATGATCCCGGAGCGCGCATACGGCACGACCGCGTCCCTGATCATCTCCCACCGGGTTGCTCCGAGCGCCAGGGCCGCCTCTCGCTGTGAACGAGGCACGGCCATCAGAACCTCACGCGATACCGCGGAGATGTAGGGAAGAATCATGATCGCGAGGATCACCGAGGCCGCGAGCATGCTGTTGCCGTATGCCGGCCCCGAGAAAAGTGCCGTTCCGCCGATCAACGGTATCGACCTCAGGAACGGCATGACCGTCTCGCGCATGATCGGCAGCAGTACAAAGATGCCCCAGAGGCCGTAAACGACTGACGGCACGGCCGCGAGAAGGTCCACGAGAAAAGCCACCGGTTGGCGCAGCGATCGCGGCGCAAACTCCGACAGAAAAACCGCCACTCCAAGTGCAAAGGGAGTGGCGATGAAGAGTGCGAGGAGGGAGCTGACGACCGTTCCGAAAATCATCGGCGCGGCGCCGAATTGTTCGCGGACAGCGTCCCACTCGCTCGCAACGATGAACCCGGGGCCGAACCTCGCGAAGGCCGGCCAGGCCGCCCGCATGACCTCGATTGCGATGAGGATCAGCAGGAGCGGCACCGCCGCAGCAAACACCGTGGTAACGCCGCGATAGACCCGGTCGCCGACCGAAGCCCCTTCGATGGAGGGTGCGGCCGCCGCCAGTGACGCGATCGAATCGCCCGGCGGGCTGGCTGACGTCACTGAGCGGTTGAAGTGCGGATCGATGACAGTCTCGTAATCAACTCGCTCGCGAGCGCCCCCGGCAGCGGCGCGTACCCGAGCGCCTCAGCGCTGGCCTGCCCCTCACTGTAGGCCCAGCGCATGAAATCCGTAAGCTTTCGAGCCTTAGTCGAGTCGGACTGGTTTTCGTAGACAAGTAGCCACGTAAATGAAGCGATGGGGTATGCAGCCTCCCCGGCCGCGTTCACGATCGAGACACGATAATCGGAGTCGGGGCCCATCTGGGGAAGGGCACTCTCGGCGGCCGTCGTAGTTGCAGCGATCGTGGGCTCGACGAACTGGCCGGCCGCGTTCTGCACATGAGCCACCTGTAGCTGATTCTGCTTCGCGTAGACGAGCTCCACGTAGCCGACCGCCCCCGGCGTCTGCTTGACCGTTCCCGCGACACCCTCGTTCCCGCGCCCGCCAAGACCAACCGGCCAGGCTACCGTCTTTCCTCGACCCGGACCGGCACGCCAAGCTGGCGAGACGGCCGACAGAAAGTCAGTGAAGACGTACGTCGTACCAGAGCCGTCCGAACGGTGGCTCACAAGGACGTCCGTGTCGGGGAGGTTGACTCCCACATTCACTCCCGCGATCCGGGGATCGTTCCATTTTACGATCCTCCCAAGAAAGATTTCAGAGATCAGCTCGCCCGTGAGTTTCAACGGAGCGGCAAGTCCCGGGAGATTGTAGGTAACGACGACGGAGCCGAGCACGGTGGGGAAGTGGAGGATCCGTCCACCTCTGGCGGCTGTCATCTCTTCGGCAGTCATTGGGCTGTCCGAGGCGCCGAAGTCCACTGTGTTTTCAGAGAGCTGCTTGATTCCACCGCCGGAACCGATCGACTGGTAGTTGATTCGAATGCCCGTACTGCCGGCGTAGTCGCTAAACCACTTGGAGTAGATCGGGTAAGGGAAGGTCGCGCCGGCCCCATTGAGGTCGACGCCACCGGCTCGAGTGGCGCCGCCGTCACTTCCCTGCTGTTCCGAGCCGCCACAGGCGACGCTCAAAAGTACGATCGCGGCAAGACGACTGGCTTTCACTCGTTTCCTCCAGGTAGAGAGTGCTTTCAGGAAAGATGTACCCGGCTTGTCAGGCAGAGAGCGCTGCCTGTAACGGGGGGGTCACGATTCACACGAGTGCTCCACCTGCAGACCGCCCGCGCCGCGCCAGCACACCGGCCGACTTACCTCTGATCAGCTGACGCGATCAGGTCGCGTCAGTAAGCGAACTGGGCTTGCAACCGGAGAAGGCTGCCCTTCTGCGTCGTCGGCCCCTGAACGGTGCCATCGGCCACCTGGCGCTTCATGCTCGCAAACGCCATGGTAAACTCGAACGACGGCCATGGGATCCACTCGACTCCGGCCTCGAACTCCCGAACGACGTGATGACGTGCGTCGAGATCAGTCTTGCGCCCGCCGTCGTAATCCTGCAGGCGAACATATGGCGTGAAGGTCTGCGCGCCGGGCGTTGTCCTTGCCGAAAGCTGCACATAGCCACCTCGCAACGAGCTGGTAACGACCGAGCGTGATGCCGTCGAATACTGAGGGCCCTCTCCTACGTTCCACTCTGCCTGAAAACCGATCGGTTGGGGATAGATCACCAGTGCAGCGGCGACACGCTGATCAGCGTACCCGCCTTGAGCGGCTACCGATGGCGTACGCGACAGGAGCACGAATCGGCCACTGTAGCCGGAGAGCGATGCCTCGACGAACTGTCCATTCGGCAGTCTGAACGGCCAGGCAACCCGGGCGACCGTGTGCAGTGAATTGTTTGCCTCGGCGCGGTTCGTGGTCTGGCCATTGTAGACGCCGAAGGCGAAGACGCCATAGTCGCCGGAACCCTTGAGCCCGCTGTCGGTCAGAATGCGGAAGCGCCGCCGGGCCGACGCTGACGTCCAGAGGTAGAACACCCCCAGGTCCCGCTCGTTAGGTGCGCCACTATTGATGGCGTCCGACCTGTCGATCGCGTAGCGGTTGGACGCTGACTGCAGGTTCTCGAAGCTGTAAAGGACCTTGGACTGGCCAAACCGCAGTCGATGATTCCTCGCGCTGTCGACGTGTAGGTCGAAGTAAGCGTCCCTGATCTGCAGAAGCTGCTGGGAGCCGCTCGCTTCTGTTGCGTAGTCAGTCTGAATGTAGATCGAGAGGCGCGTTGACACGTCGCCGCCAAGAACCAATCGCCCGCGTCGCAGAAAGAGTCCGCCGTTGCCACCGATGGATCGGTCGCAGTGAGCGCAGGTGAGCCTGGAATTGGTTTCGAAAAGCCGGTTGTAGCGCAGGTGCGCGTAGCCCCGGAGCGACAGTCGCTGGTACCAGGCCGCGGCCGGGACGGCTGGCTGACGACGCGCCGAGTCTGCGGAGGTCTGTCCCGAGGCTGTCGAGGCCGCCACGAGCAGGAGTGTGGCGGAGAGTGCGTTGCGCGCCATCGCGACCGAACCGAGTCCGTTACAATTGCCCGGAAGTTCTGTTACAAAGCCGGATCGTTGCAGTGGGCGGGTTCCACTGTGACAGTTCCGTTACCCGCGTCGAAGGAAACCAGAAAATCAGAACTGGTAGACGTAGCTCGGCAATTTCCAGACATCGCCTCGTTCGACGAGATATCCGAACCGCCGTTCGTGTTATTCGCTGCCTCCCTTGTCGCGCACGACGAGAGTCCAGGTAAGGATTCCGCCACTGTAGTTGTTAACGGCAGGTCCGCAGGGCCGCAATTGCGTGATCCGGAAAGTCGGTGAACACACCGTCGACGCCGGCGCGACGGAAAGCCTGGTACTCGGCGGATGCATCGCCGCTGTAGGTGGAGGGGAGGAATGGGCGATCGGATCGCAGCGTCCAGACGTGAACGACCAGCCCCCGTGCCTGAGCATCACTGACCAGAGTCGATGGATTCGGCGAGGCGTTCGGCGTGGTTCGGATTACGCGTTCCTTGTGAGGACCGATTCCATCGGCATAGGTTCTGATTGTCGCCAGACCGCCGGCCGTCGACATCGAGTCGTACGTGAAGCCTGGAGAATCGTACGGTGCGCCGCGCACATCGAGCAGCTGGATCAATCTCACTCGCGTCAATCCGCTCAACCTGCGCAGGTTCTCCACTTCGAACGACTGGATGAACACCGGCGCATCGGCGTCGTCCAGGCCATGTCTGCCGAGTGCCGATACGAGCGGCTCCTCCAGCGACAGCCCGATCGACCGAAACCAGCTCGGCGACTTCGTTTCCGGATAGACTCCGATCCGCCGTCCCGTCTCGCGCTCCTTCCGGGCAACGAGCTCGAGAATCTCGTCGAAAGTGGGTATCTCGAATCGACCATCGAACGCTCGTGACCGCGTCGGGAGACGTTCGCGGGCACGCAGTAACTTGAGCTCCGCTGAGGTGAAGTCTTCGCTGAACCACCCGGTCACGGTATCACCGCCCGCTACCTTCGTCGTCCGTCGATCGGGGAATCGCGTCGCTACATCGGTCGTCCCTTCCAGCGCGTGCTCGTGGCGGGCAACGAGCACGCCATCGCTCGTGATGACGAGATCTGGCTCGATATAGTCAGCTCCCTGATCTATCGCGAGTTCGTACGCCGCCAGGGTATGCTCAGGACGATGACCGCTTGCACCGCGGTGGGCTATCACGATCGGGCGAACGCCCGGACAGGATGCTTCAATGCGCCGCATCGGAGCGCAGGCAGCGATGACCAGAGTGCTGAGCAGAACAGGAACGACCGAGATCGATGTGGCGCTGTACACCGTCTAATGTCCTCCCCTGAGACCGATCACCAACTCGGCGAGGATCAGCAGAACGATCGTGACTTCGGGCAATTCTCCGCGCGCAGCCTGGGCCTCACTGGGCAACATCGCGCAGGTACCGCGCAGGATGCCGGGCTTTCGTTCGATCCCATTGCGGCACTCCCGCTCGCGGAAAGTCTCAAGCGCTGCGGAGAAGATGCGAACCAGATGCACTTCGCTGGTCGGGCAGGAGAACCTAAAGATCACTGGCCAGCGTGAGAAATTTGAAACGTCCCTGCCGTTCGATGATCGGACCGAAGAGCGCCTGGGCCACAGTGTCCCCGCTGGTTGTCTGGCGCCGGACCCGGCAATCTCCCCAGATCCGGTTTTCGCCCTCGATCTGCGGACGCGGTGCGCATCGGTAGTCGACGAAGCCGATCGGTGTGCCGCCGAGTCGCTCGAAGGTTCGCCTGAAACCTGCGATAGTGGTGTTGGACATCTGGAGCCAGACTATCGACGGCATCTGCTGCAGCGGCGGACCGGTAAAGCGGCTGGACGGATAAACCAGCAAGGCGAACTCGGGGCGGCTCACCGCAGTGCGGATGACCGTGACCGAATCTCGCGACTCCAGCGCCCGAACCCACATGCGAACGAGGCCATCCCTGGAGGTTGCGCCGTTCTCGAGCGTACGAGGACGGCTGGTGAGGTCGGCATTGAAACGACGCATCGCCTCCTCGATCGGCAGAATCGAATCAATGATGTACCCCGGCTGTGACCGATTAAAGGAGTCCTGCCGCGCTCGGGCAACTGAGTCGGCGGCCGTCGCCGCAACCGAGTCGGCTGCTCGCACACGGGCTCGCTGTTCATCGGAGCTGCAGCCCACCGCCAGACCGAAAGCGATCCCGGGGAGCGGGGACCGGAGCAGCCATCTCATTGCGACTCGCATGTGCCCCTCAGGCGGGCTATCCCGGATATACCCGGAGGGAGCCGCCATGGTGGCGACTCCCTCCGCGTCGGGAACTTCCTGAAAGCGTCAGTTCCGGGCGTACGCTGTCCAGGTCTGCCACCACCTGGGACCGGCTGGATTGGCTGCGCCGCGGTACGCCGTGCCCGTGACAACGGAGCCGCTCGCTGTCGAGAGTTTGCCGGTGAAGGTGGACAGTCCACCACTGGTGGCGGCCGAGCCCGCAACTGGTGTCCAGTCGAAAGCACTGGCCGTCGTTGCGTCGCTGACCGTAGCCGGGAAGGCGGTGAAAAGCTGCTGCACTGTCACCGCGCCGGTGGAATTGGTCAACGCATTCCCAGCGAGGTCGAGCGAGTTCTGCGTGCTGCTACCGCCACTCTGGAAGATCGTCGGCGAATCGAGGAACAGCAGATTCTTCACTGCAAGGTCGCTCGTCACCAGATCCTGGGTTGCAGTCGATCCGCCGCGCACATACGTCTCGGCATCCCGAACCGAGACAGCGGCACGAGGCCACCGGGCAACAACACCGTTGACGTAAAAACCGCCGGTACCGCGACGCAACATCACTCCGACACCGCCGGACGTGCCTGAGGACGCTACATCACCGGTTCCGATCAGCGTGAAATTCGCCACGACGGGAACAGTCAACGGGGTCGAATTGCGGCCAAGGGTGCATCCAGCGCCCTCACATCCGTCGTTCTCGATCCCCTGTGGATCGCTCGACGGTGATCCCGCTCCCGTGCGCGGTGTCAGTTGCGTCGTCTGCAGCGCGATCAGGTTCTGCAAGCGGCCGCGGTACCCTTCGGACACGTCAAAATGGTCGTCGCCGGACTCATAGGAGACGAGGTTCGATGCGTCGACGGTGCCACCCCACCACTCGAACGAGTCATCGAGGCCGGCAAGTGACTGGAGAAACGACAGCCGCGTACCGCTGCCAACCGCGGCGAAGCTGAACGAGTTGAGCTCGTTGTTGATCGACGGCGCATAGCCCGCGAACTCGACGCGCACGTAACGCAGCTCCCCGCTGTTGTCAGTATCGGTGGTCCCGCCCGAATACAGTACACTGTAGTTCGCTCCCGACGTTGTCCCCGAGGCCGTTCCCGATCCTTCGAGCTGAACGTCGACGCCGGTACGGTTCATCGTCGCATTGCCAACAAGGATGAGACCTCCCCAGTCACCGGGCTTTCGGCTGCCAACAGCTTGCGACGACGTGAAGACGATCGGTGCCGCGGCCGTCCCGATGGCGTTGATGCGCGCGCCTCTCAAGACGAACAGCGAGGCGCCGAGGGTGTTGAAGTCTCCTTCGATGCGCGTTCCGGCTTCGATGTTGAGCGTCGCGCCGTTGGCGACATGAATGAAGCCCTTGAGCACATAAACCTTGTCCGCCGTCCACGTTGTAGTGCTCGTCACGTCGGTAGTAATATCGACACGACCGGCGGCGCCGAAGTTCAGCGTCGTCCCGCTGATTTCCGAGGACGCACTGCTCCGTCTGGCTCCGCGGATTGCGGTGATCCGATAACGATAGAGTGTGTTGACCTTGAGGCCGTTGTCCGCATACGTCACGGGGCCAGCAGTCGCCGGCGCGTTGACCGTGGTCAGAAGTGAAAACGTGCCCGCTGACCCTTCCGCTCGTTCGATTTCGTACCGATCGTCGCCGGCGGTGCTGTTGAAGCTGACGGTGAGACTCGTGAGCCCCGGCGTCGATACCGTGATGCCAAGAGGAGGTGTAATTACTGGTTCGGTCGCATCCTCACCGCATGCGGCGAGAGACACGGCGGCGGCCAAGCCTGCGAATAGCCGTAAGGTTGAATGCGACATTGCTGAACTGACCTCGAAAAGGATGACGGACTTCGTGAAGGCTGCAAGAAGTCCCCGTTTCGTCGCGGACTTGTGTCACTCCCGTCACGGGAACGTCACGCTATGTCGGGCGGGCGGGAGCTTGTCTCTATCGATCGAAGGGCCGTGTGGAGGCGGAGCCGGCCGCCGCACCCGGCGCCGGCTCTCGCGAACGACCGACGAGCTCGCTGCTGACTAGCGCCGGAAAACGAGTCCCATCTGGAACGTGCGTCCGGCAGTCCACGATTCACGCGTGACGGTGCCCTGGACGCTCTTGAAGGGCTCGTCGAAGAGATTGCGGGCGTCGAATCTGCCCTGCAGGGCGCCGAACAGAGGAAAGCGAAGCGAAAGATCCAGGACGTTGCGTGGAACCTGAACGACGTCCGGGAGCGGAGAGTCACCGGCCACTTCGATGCGCTCACCGGTCCTGTTGAAGAGAAGGGTCGCGCTTGAGGAGCCGGACGGAGTCACCCAGGAGAGGCCCGTGTTGATAACATATGGGGCCTGACCGACCATGCGTCGCTCCGCGTTGGTGGCCGCTGCCTGACCAGCCCCGAGTGTGATATTCGACTCCATCAATGTGCCGTTGGCGAATAACACGAACGGAGCAAGGAACTCCGCGAACGACCCCAGCTCCTTGCGGACCTCGATTTCCACTCCGTAGTTGGTGGCGGCGTCGGCGTTGACAAAAGCGATGAAGCGCGAGGACGCGCCGGCGGCGCGGTACACGCGCTCGATCGGGTTTTCGAAGCGCTTGGCGAAAACGCCGAAACTCAGGACCTCGCCGCCAGTTGGGTACCACTCCCAGCGCGCGTCGACATTGATGATCCTGGTGCGCTGCAACTCGGGGTTGCCCTCCAGATCATCGCCGTTGATCACGTCCCGGCTCTTGATCGGGGCCAGCTCACGATACTCCGGCCGGGCCAGCGTCCGCGTCGCGGACAGGCGCAGGCTGGCAGCTTCGCTCAGCGCGATGTTGAAGGCCAGCGATGGCAGGGCGTCCGTCCAGTCGCGTGACACCTCAACCGGTGCGCCGAGCGTTGACTGGGCATTGAGCCTCAGCCGATCGGACTCAAGTCGCGCCCCGGTGATCATCCGAATGCGGTCTGTGAGCGCGACGTCGGCCATCAGGAAACCCGCCGACAGCCGGTCCTCGGCGTCATACGACCCCCCCTGCGAAAGAGGGAAGATGTCGAAGACGCTGGCCTTGCTGCCCGTAAACGGACCCGCGAACAACTCCTCGGGCCGAAGCTCACGAATGGCCTGTCCCGCCAGCGGTCCGGCGATGGCATAAGCCGTGTTGTCTGCTTCCCTGCCTGTCCGTCTGTAGAGTCCCCCGACCTTGAGGTGGTGGGAACGACCGCGTGCCTGGAAGCTCAGCTGATAGTTGGCGCGGCCCTCGTTGGACGACTCGTCCAGCGCCGAAAAGGTACGAACAGCGCCGGCGTTGCCGGTGCTGAGCCAGCGCAGGGTCTCGGGTCCACCCGGAGAATCCTGCTCGATGACCGACACGAACTCCGAGCGGTCCGGCTCGTCGCGAGTTACGCCCGATGAAGTGATCGCCCAGTTGATGGCGTGCGACCCAACCTGATGGTCGGCAGCGAGCTGGTTGGAGCGGACCGACCGCTCCACGTACTGCATGCGATCGATCTGTGCACGGATGCCTTCGTTCTCGAAGTCTCCGCGCTCCGTCCGGGCGTCGTTGTCGGCCGTCCGATTCCATGTGTTGTTGAGGCTGATCCGCGAGTTCCCCCCGATCAGCGTGCTGAAGTTCGCCAGTCCGCCAAGCAGAACTCCCTGACTTCCGGTCGTTCCCTTGAAACGATCGGTTTCGATCGTTTCACCAGCTGTTGTTCCGCGGTTGGCCAGCGCTCGAACCTGGTTGCTTCGCTGGTCGGAGGTCAGTGAGTATGTGCCCGAAAGCAGGTAACCGATGCGTGTTCCGAGAACCGGCTGGTTCCCACCCAGGGACATCGATGTCGACGTGTTTGGCGCTGCGGTGCGGCGCTCAGGAGTCCACGCGTTGCGGAACTGTGAAACCAGAAGGTTCTTGTCTCCCTGCGTCAGGTTCAGTCCCTGGAAGTTGCGCACAACTCCAAAAAGATAGGGCAGATTCCGCTCGCGCCCGGCGTTCGCCCAGATCTCACCCCCAACATTGCGGCTGCCAGGGATCTCCTTGCCGGTCACGCCCCCGTTGAAACCGACAGTCGTCGACAGCGTCAACTGCGTCCGCGCCGGAAACTCGCGCGTCTTGATCTCCACCTGCGCGCCGGTGAAGTCTCCCTGCTGATCAGGTGTAAATGTCTTCGATGTGGTTATCGCCTCCACCAGGGCGCTCGGAAACATGTCCAGCGGGACGACTCTACGCTCCGGCTCAGGTGAGGGAACGCGTGTTCCGTTGAGCTGTGTGGTCGTGTATCGCTCGCCCAGACCCCGAACAAAGACGTACCGGCCAGACTGTACCGTTACGCCGCTCACCCGCTGAACGGCCTGGGCAGCGTCGCTGTCAGGACTCCTGGCGATCTGCTCCGACGTTATTGCGCTCACCACACCTGTTGCAGTCCTTTGAGCGTCCAGTGCTTCCGAGACCGTTCCACGTTCGGCTGACGCGGTCACGACTTGCGTTGCGAGCGTGATTGTCGCCGCTTCCATCGAGATGTTCTGCTCGAGCGTTCGGCCGGCATCGAGCAGTATGCCCGTTACGGTTTTCGGGGCAAACCCGAGGCGGCGCACCTGAATCGTTACCGTGCCCGCCGGCACGTTCGCGACCACATATCGCCCCTCAACGCCAGAGCGCACGCCGAGCGTGGTGCCCACGATCTGAACGCCCACGTCGGGAAGTCCCTGTCCGCTGGCGGCGTCGATGATCCTGCCGACTATGCGGCCTGTGTTGGCCGAAGGCGTCGCCTGACCGCCGGATCTCCCGGGTAACAGCAGCAGGGCCGCCACAGCGCCCGTGAAAACAAGTCGCAGCGACCCACCAGATACGGACATTAAAGACCCACGGCTAAGGGGGAATCGGGAACGATGACACCCCTGTGTCACCACTCAGCCGTTACAATGCCGCAACCTCGTCTCGGATCGCACACGAGATTGCAACGAACACGTCACGACAGGCCGGCCGCGCCTTCCCCGAGGTGCCGAGTCTGCGGGGTGCCGCCACGCAGCTGACGACGCGATCGCAGTTACTCCGTGGCGTCGCTGGTGCTGTCAGGTAATGGCCCTGCGCGACGGGAAAAACGTGCGAACCACCGTACCTGCGCCGACGGTGCTCTCCGCCGAGACCCGGCCGCCGTGCGCTTCGACGAGATGTCGAACAATCGCCAGACCCAGGCCGGTGCCTCCTTCGTGTCGCGACCTCGCTGCGTCGACCCGATAGAACCGCTCGAAGACGCGGGGCAGATGCTCAACAGGGATGCCGGAGCCTGTGTCCCGCACACCGACAACTGCACCGTCCTCGGCGGCCTCTGTAAAAACAACGACCCGGCCCTCGGATGTATGCCTCAAGGCATTGTCGACGAGATTCCCGATGACCTGCCGGAGTGCGAGGGGATCTGCGAAAACGGCTTCGGCACCAGGCGCCAGCTCGCAGCTCAGCGACACGCGTTTTTCCCCGACGTCGCGGTCAACGCCATGCAGTACCTCACTGGCGAGCGCCCCCACATCGACAGTTGCGGGGTTCGGTTGCCAGCCTCCAGACTCGATTCGGGACAGATCGAGCAGGTCGTCCACCAGTCGCTGCATTCGCTGTGTATTGCTCAGGATCGTTGCCGCGAACTGGCGTCGATGTTCGAGGGTGACAGTCTCATCGTGGAGCGTCTCGGCGAAACCCCGCACGACCGTGAGCGGAGTCTTGAGTTCATGCGACACGTTCGCCACGAAGTCGCGCCTGACAGTCTCCAGCTTCCTTATCGGAGTAACGTCGAAAAGCGCGAGCACGGCACCACCGCCGTTGAGTGGGCGGCCGGTGATCGACACGGTGCGCTCGTTTATGACTGTCTCGACTTCATCGAGCCCCTGGCCAGCCATGGCACTCGTCAGGCAGTCACGGAGCACTCTTTCCCGAGGCAACCGGGTGGCATCGAAGGGCACGACATCCGACAGGCCGAGCAGACGCCGAGCGCGCTCGTTGAGGTGCACGACTCGCTGTCTGGAGTCAACAGCCATCACCCCTTCGGTGAGCGACTCCGTCACCGCCCGGAGAAGCGCATCGTCCTCTTCGAGCGCCTTCAGTCGGGCTGAAAGCTGCTCGGCCAGTCGGTGGAAAGCAGCGGCGAGGTCGCCCACTTCACCGGGAGCTGAGAGGCTGGGCCGCCGCGAGAGATCACCGGCAGCTATCGCCCGGGCGTCCTCGGTCAGTTCGACGAGCGGTCGCGACACCATGCGCGCGAAGCGGTTGGCGAGAAAGATCGAGAGAACTGCGGCAACGAGCCCGGCGACAAATATGTCAAGCCAGGCGCCATCGATCCTGGAGCCGACCAGGATACCGAAGACAGCAATGACGATCAGGAAGCCAGCGAGGAGTCGCTGAGAAAGCCTCAAGCACTGCGCGGTTGGGCCGCCTTCAATCTATAACCAAAACCACGCACAGTCTCGATCAGGTCTCCGGCCTCACCGAGCTTGGTTCGCAGCCGCTGGACATGCATGTCCACGGTTCTGGTCTGGATGTCCGGAGCAGCTTCCCACACGGTTTCAAGGAGAAGTCCCCGTGCCTGCACCCGCCCCCGACGTTCGGCGAGCGTGAGCAACAGTCGGTATTCCGTAGGGGTAAGCTCGACTTCTCCCCGCCCATCGACAGAAACGCGATGTGCACCGCGGTCGATGATGATCGGGCCCACCCGTAACGCATCGTTCAGCTGAGGCTGGGCCTGCTGAATGCGTCGCAGAATCGCGCCAACCCGAAGCACCAGTTCCTGGGGAGAAAACGGCTTGGTCAGGTAGTCGTCCGCACCTAACGAGAGTCCGCGGATACGATCCGCTTCCTCGCGCCGGGCCGTGAGCATCAGCACCGCCACGTCGCGGCTTCCTTCGTCCGCGCGCAGCTGCTCCAGCACATCGAACCCGGACATCCCGGGCAGCATCAGGTCGAGCACGACCAGAGCAGGGCACTCCTGACGCGCCTGTGCCACCGCATCCGGACCTGACGGAGCGGTCGAGACGCGATAACCCGCCTTGACGAGGTGGAAGGCGACGAGAGCCACAATGTCGGGCTCGTCGTCAACAACGAGGATGCGCTCGCCGATCACTCCGGCCGGTGCCGTCATCACGATGATGCGTTCCTCCTCATTCGCTCTTGTATGCTCGCGACAAGCAGGTCCATTGCAACCGCGTTATGACTTCCTCCAGGCACGATGATATCAGCGTGACGTTTGCTCGGCTCCACAAACTGGACATGCATGGGCTGCACAGTGGACGTGTACTGATCCAGTATCTCATCGAGAGGGCGCGCGCGCCGATTCATGTCGCGCCTGATGCGTCGGATGAGGCGAACGTCGGCGTCGACGTCGACGAAGACCTTGATGTCGCACAGCGCCCGGGCCCGGTCGTCACTGAAAAGAAGGATGCCCTCGACGACGACGACTTCCGCCGGATCAACAAAAACGGCTTCGCTGCGGCGAAGGTGGGTGGCAAAGTCGTAAACCGGCCGACTGATCCCACTCCCCGCGCGCAGTCGCGCGAGTTGCTCCAGAAACAAGTCGAGATCAACAGCGTCAGGATGGTCCCAGTTGAGTTGGCGACGCTCATCCAGCGTCAGGTGTCCCTGATTTCTGTAGTACGCATCCATCTCCACCAGCGCCACGGAGTGCGGGGCGATGCGCCGGGCGAGTGACCGCGCGACGGCCGACTTCCCGCTCCCGGACCCGCCCGCTATGCCAACCACGAACGCCTTCACGAAGTCGGGCACCGGTGGCGCCTTCCAGATTCGGCGTACGCTGCCCTTAAGTGAAGCCGAAGGGCTGTCACGGTTGGGTAACTTCGGGAATCCCGGGAACTTGAGAGCGGAACGGCGGGAGTGGCCGGAATGAGATGGATGGGTTGATCGCGCGGGCCGTGTAAGTCACTGTTCGCGACCTTAAATTAACCCATGCTTTCGCACCTTCGATTAGCCGTCGTGGCAACGCTCGCCGTGCCTGCCCCGGTCTGCGCGCAAGCGGGCCAGAGGCCAACGGTCGACATCGTCGTCGCAGCCACGACCGATGTACACGGGCGGCTCCGAGGTTGGGACTACTACTCCAACGCCCCCGACAGCGCGCGTGGCCTCGCCCGCGCCGCGACGATCGTCGATTCCGTCCGCGATGCCAATCCGGGGCGCGTGATCCTGGTCGACGCAGGAGACCTTCTGCAGGGGAACCCCCTGACGTACGTCGCTGCCCGTGTCCGGCGAGGTGGTGAACACCCCGTGATGGCCGCGATGAACGCCATGCGCTACGACGCGGCGGCGCTCGGCAATCACGAGTTCAACTACGGAGTGCCGACGCTCAGGGCAGCGCTTGGGCAGGCGCGTTTTCCCTTTCTTGCCGCGAATCTGAGGGTGCTTGGAACGGGCGGTCGCCTGCCGGTCAGCAAGTCGACGCTTGTTCGCCGGGCCGGGGTTCTCGTCGGGATCGTCGGTGCCACAACACCCGGAGCCAATATCTGGGATCGCGACAATCTTCGCGGTCGGCTGGTCGTTGAAGACATTGTGCCCGCGGTGCGGCGCGAGGTGGAGGCGGTGCGTCGGCGTGGGGCGTCGATGGTTGTGGTCGTGACGCATTCCGGACTTGGAGAGCCCGCCAGCTTCGACACGGCAGCGACCGGCCTGCCCAGCGAAAACGTCTCGGCGCGCCTGGCACACGAGGTTCCGGGGATAGACCTGATCGTGTACGGTCACACTCACCGTCAGCTGGCCGACACGACGATCAACGATGTGATGCTGATGCAGCCGCGGAACTGGGCGACTTCGGTGGCTGTCGCGACCGTTACCCTCGAGCGGCGTCCGGCTGGTTGGCGCAAGGTCTCGCATCGGGGAACGCTGGTGCAGTCAGCGGGGCATACCGAACACCCCGCGGTTGTGCGGGCGGTCGAGCGCCAGCACCGTGCAACAGTTGACTGGGTCAATACCTCGTTAGGCAGTACTCCGGTTGCGTGGTCGGCCGACTCGGCAAGGGTGGTCGACGTGCCGATCATCGATTTCATTCTCGAGGTCCAGCGGCGGGCCACCGGTGCGCAACTGTCGTCGACAGCGGCTTTCGACGTCAACGCGTCGCTCGATGCCGGTGATATCACCATCGCCGAGGTAGCGAGACTTTACCCCTACGACAACACGCTGCGGGCGATCAGACTGAGCGGACGACAACTGAGGGAATACCTCGAACATTCAGCCCGGTACTACCGCACAACAGGGAGTCCGGAGGCACAGCGCAGTCTCGTGGACCCCGCCATCCCCGGATTCAACTTCGACATCGTCGCGGGCGCCGACTACGAGCTGGACATCTCGAAACCGCTCGGCAGTCGCGTGACGACGTTGTCAGTCGGAGGGCGCGCCGTGGCAGACGCCGACACGTTCACAATGGCACTCAACAACTACCGGCAGAGTGGAGGTGGGGGTTTCGCGATGCTCGCCGGCGCTCCGGTTGTTCATGATCGCGGTGAGGAGATACGTGACCTCCTGATCGACGAGGTTCGGCGGGCGCGCATACTCCGGCCCGAAGACTATCACACAAGGAACTGGCGACTTGCACCTCCGGCCGCCGTAGCGGCCGCATACCAGTCGATCCGGGCCGACGCATTCAACCAGCCGTCCCTGCGCAGCGAAGGACCGATCGCCGGGTCTCATCTCTCCACCGGTCGCTGGCTGCGCGTCATCGGTACCAACGATTTTCACGGCGGGCTCGACCCGGGAGATTTCAACGCCAGCGGCGTGGTGCGGGGTGGGATCGCTCACCTGATCGGCGCCATCGAGCAGGCTCGGTCGGAATGCCGGCCACCAACTTGTCACAGCATCTGGATCGACGGCGGCGACC
>JBQTHK010000098.1:0-69443 GCA_052389935.1 Gemmatimonadota bacterium
ATGCCGATCAGGCGCAGGAGATCGCGGCGCCGCGGGGACTGGGAGGCGAGGATGACCCGTGGCTGTTTCACCGTTCGAGCCAGATCGTCACGGGTCCATCGTTGACCAGTTCGACGTCCATCATTGCTCCGAACTCCCCTGTTTCCACGCGTGTGCCGCTCAGGCGCAGGGTTTCGACGAATGATTCGTAAAGTGGAATTGCTTCATTGGGTCGAGCGGCGTCGATGAACGAGGGGCGTCGGCCTTTTGCGGCGTCAGCGTAGAGGGTGAATTGGGAGACGACGAGGATGGCGGCGCCGGGGATGTCGGGTAGTGCGAGGTTCATCTTGTCGTCGTGGTCCTGGAAGATTCGCAATGACAATATTTTGTCAGCGATCCAGCGCATTGCCTTGGGATCTTCGCCCGTCCTGAAGCCGACGAGGAGCAGCAGCCCCCGGCTGATCTGGCCGGTGGTGTCGAGCGAGCCGTCGTCGCGCCTGACGCGAACGGCGGCCCTTGAGACGCGCTGGATAAGGACTCTCAGGAGGTGTGCGGCGGAAGAAGGTCCGGAGTCGCAGCAAGATACTCGCGCGCGATCAGGTGCTCACGCGCTCCGGCCACGCGCTCAGATGCTCAAGCGCACGATGAGGCCCGAGCCCGTCATTCTACGGCTGGCGGCGCGTTCACAGCGGCGCAACATTAGCGCGCCATGTCAACTGACGCTGCACACCTGACACGTTCGCTGACCGGCCGCTACCGCGTCGATCGAGAACTCGGTGCCGGCGGCATGGCCACCGTCTTTCTTGCGCACGACGTTCGACACGGGCGGCGTGTCGCGTTGAAGCTGCTGCGTCCAGAGCTGGCGGCGGTGATCGGCGCCGAGCGTTTTCTCAACGAGATCAAGACCACCGCCAACCTCCAGCATCCGCACATCCTGCCATTGTTCGATTCGGGCGAAGTCGACGGCACAGTGTTCTACGTCATGCCGTACATCGAAGGTGAGTCCTTGCGCGAGCGCCTGAATCGGGAGACGCAGCTGCCGGTCGACGAGGCCGTGCGTATCGCCCGCGAGGTGGCTGACGCGCTCGACTACGCACACCGCCACGGGGTTGTGCATCGCGATATCAAGCCGGAGAACGTCCTGCTGAACGACGGACGGGCGATCGTGGCCGACTTCGGCATCGCCCTCGCGGTGAGCCGCTCCGACGGCGCGTCGCGGATGACGGAGACCGGGATGAGCCTCGGCACGCCGCACTACATGAGTCCCGAGCAGGCGATGGGCGAGCGGGAGATCACGGCACGGAGCGACGTCTACGCGTTAGGCTGCATCGCCTACGAGATGCTCGTCGGAGAGCCACCCTTTACCGGTCCAACGGCGCAGGCGATTGTGGCACGCGTCGTCACCGAGTCGCCGAGGTCGTTGGCCGGCCAGCGTCCCACCATACCGCCGCATGTGGATGCGGCGGTGCGCAGGGCACTGGAGAAGTTGCCGGCGGACCGTTTCCAGACGGCGTCGCAATTCGCGTCTGCGCTCATCACGCCTGGTGTGGCGTCTGCGACAACGCACGCAATGCATCAGCCGCCACGCGGCGGGCTGATGCGGATCATCCGCAACCCATGGTGGTCCTGGGGAACCGCGATGGTGCTGATGGTCGCCGCGATCGCTCTGGCGACGCGAGGGGTACTCGATCAGGGCGCAGTGCCAACGATTCGGTTCGACGTCACACTCGACCAGGTGCAATCGTTCTCGGGAACCGCAGGCGTGGTCGTTACGCCCGATGGACGCACGGTGATCACGCGGGCGATCGTTGGTCAGCGGGCGGTACTCGTCGCGCGGCAACTCGACAGTCTGCAGTCCACCATCATCGAAGGCACAATAGGTGCCGACCGGCAGTTCCTCTCCCCCGACGGGACTTTCGTTGGGTTCTCCTCCAACGGGAAGCTGATGAAGGTTCCCGTGACGGGCGGCGCGCCGATCGCTTTTGGTGAATCGAGCTGGGGTGGCGGAGCGTGGAACCGCGACGGACGTGTCGTGTTCAGCAAGTCCTATCAGAGCGGTCTCTGGCTGGTGAACGAAGCCGGTGGCCCCGAGCGCAAGCTAACGGATCCCGACACCACCAAAGGTGAACTCGCCCACTGGTGGCCGTGCTGGCTGTCTGACGGGAAATCGGTGCTCTTCACGGCATTCAGGACGCCGATGTCGAAGGCAACGATCGAAGTCCTCAACATCGAGACCGGTGTCCGCAAGGTACTCCTCGAAGGCGGCGTGATGGCGCGATTGCTACCGACGGGGCACCTGCTGTTCGCGCGCGATGAATCCGTTCTGGCGGTCGGCTTTGATGTCGGGAAGCTCGAAGTCGTCGGTTCACCGATCGTCGTCATCGAAGACGTGCAGATGAACTTTTCGGATGGTCAGGCGTCCTGGGATGCAGCACCGAACGGGCTGATGGCATACATCCGCGCGAGTTCATCGGGGTCCCGCGTCAGTGTTGTTGAAGTGGATCGGCGCGGTGCCGAACGGCCGGTCATCGAGACCCCGGATCGTTATGCGGAGCCGCGGTGGGCGCCCGACGGGCGGCGAATCTCGGTCACCTATGCGGCACCGCGATCTGCCAACGATGTGTGGGTCCACGATCCTGTTCGCGGAAGCCGGGTCAGGATCACGGCTGAAGAGGCGGCGGACTTTGGTGCCGTGTGGACGCCGGACGGCCGGGAGCTCATCTACATGAGCGAACGTCCACTGTTCGAGCTGTACCGGCGTACGTCCGATGCCAGCCGGCCGAGCGCTCCTTTTCTTGGAGCCCGGCACGACCGAAGCACGGGAAGTGTTTCGCCCGATGGCGTGCTGTCTTTTGTCCTGAGTGTTCCAGGCGCATCCGAGATTTGGACCACGCCGGTCAACGCCCCCGATCGGGGCGCCCGGTACCTCGCCAACGGATTCAACATTGGCCATCCGTCTCTTTCGCCTGACGGCAAATGGATGGCATACGATTCACCCGAGAGTGGTCGGCTGGAAGTTTTCATTCAGTCGTACCCGGATCCGACGCGTGAACGGGTGCAGGTTTCCAGCAGTGGCGGGAGTGAACCGTGGTGGACGAAGGGTGGCCGGGAGCTGGCGTTTCGGCGTGGCGACTCGGTCCTCGTTGTTTCGATCGATCCGGTATCGGGGGCGGTGGGCCGGCCGCTCGCGCTATTCGGTGGCCGCTATGTGACGCGCGAAGACTGGGTCTTGCCGGCGAGTTACGACGTGACGCCAGATGGTGAGCGCTTTCTGATGCTGAAACTTGCGGCGGGCGACGAGCGACGGCGGGTGAACGTTGTCACCAACTGGTTCGCCGAGGTTCGACGGAAGGTTCAGCGATAGATGGTAACGTTGCCGACGAGCGCCATGGACGTAAGCTGCGCCGATGAACTCAAAGGCACGCGCGCTGTACGAGCGACTCGGATTCGCCCCCAAGCGGAACACGACGATGCGGCTGTCAGCTTCCTGGGAGCTGGCTCGCGCGAGGACGGTCGACGTTCAACGTACCGCGAGCGGTGGACGGCCTAAGATGAGCGCTTGGTGCAAGGCACTGTTCGTGCAACACTACTGATCATCGCCGCCTGGAGGTCAGGTGCGCGTCTGAGGGCGAACATTGAAGCGGATGCCCGCCTGCAGACTCCAGAGGAACCTGCGCTCCCGCTCGGCCTTCACCCAGAGGCCGCGCGCAGCGCCGAGCGGACTGATGCGGGCCGTTGGTCGGCCGCTGATCGCAGTCCGCAAAGCCCACCCGAATCGCGTGGGCTCGTGATCCGTCGAGACGATCGCCGGCCCTCCGGCCGCCCGTGCGCTCAGAGTGGTGATGCTGCGCTCCCAGCCACCGGATAACGTGACCCAGCGAAGGACTGGAAACCCCACTTTGCACGGAGGTGCTCCAGGCGGCACTGTGCAATCGGTCGAGCGACCTGCAGGGCCCTGGATTCCAGCTCCCAAGCTTGCAAACAGGGAGGACCGCCCGCCTGGCTTGCGAACTGCGACCAAGACGTCGGCACTGGGGCCGAGGCGTTCGACATAACTGCCTCCGAGACTCCGGCCGATTCCGACGGTCGTCTCGAAGCTAAGCGTCTGAGCCCGAGCCTGGGCGTGCGTGTCGCTCGGCAGACCGGCCGACACGACTCCGAGCACGGGGACGAGTGCCAACAAGCGCGGCCACTTCACACAGGCGCTCATATTCGAGTCGCTGCCGCTTCTGTCAGCAATGGATACAACGTCGCTCACGGGCGACGCAGGAAGGGCTTCTGGAGGACGGCTTCGAGTAGGTGCGCTCGTCATCGCGGTCCGCGCTCGAGCGACGTTCGAGACTGGCCCAAGGAACACGAGAGTCAGACGAGTCAGATCGAGGGGAAGCGCCGCTACGCGTTCGAGGTCGAGTGGAACGAGATGACGCGAATACCGGTCGAGGGGAAGCGCCGCTACGCGTTCGAGGTCGAGTGGAACGAGATGACGCGAATACCGGAGAGGAACTTGAGCGCAGCCAGCCGCGATACGAAACAGCGTGCCGCCGGCAGGGATGCCAATCCCTGTCAGGGCGCACGCACTGCCGACGATGATCGGGCTCGCCAACGGTTATAGGAGATCAAGCCGGCCATTGGCAGCCAGATGCCAACAATCTCTGGAAGAATGCCGCGGAATGGCAGCCACGGCGCCTTGAACCGATGGGCGGAGAACGGTGCGAGAAACATTACGCCTTCACCATAGGCAGTGAACGCATCCAGGACGCCGTGGGCTACGAACGCCAGGCTGAGACAGAGGCAAATGCGAAGCTGCTGACTCTGCCAAGTGGAACCTCGATACGCTACAGCAACAATTACTGAGCCAAGAAGAAGCGCAAACACCGGTGAGTGTGTCAGCGCGCGGTGGCCACCGAGAAAAGCAAGGTCCCCAAGTCCGAAGGGCCGACCAACGGCGTCGACATCCAGAAGCACGGCTCCGACCGCGGCGATCGCGATCACTCGCCGTGGCCGCTCGTCAGGAAAGAACGCGAATCCAATGGCGGCAGCGGTCAATCCGTGCGCGATCGATGAAGGCATGCGTTTGGATGCGCGTATGTCGCCCCTGAACGTCGAAACGCAAGATAGCGTCTGCGCTGAGAATTGGACGATACGGTTACCGCTGAATATGGCGCGGACCACTGTGGGTGGTTCGTGCGTCGATTTCCACCGCCGCTGGGCGCACACCCGATCCCCCAACCCAGAACATCGGACCTCGCAGCCAAGCCTCCCGCCGAGCCGCGGCCGCGATCTCCTCGCGCCGCTCGACTCAACACATCCGCAGCAGGTCGCTCACGTGCTTCGCCGCCGTGCGGTACGACGGCGCGTTCTCCGACGCGCTCTCCTTGTTGCTCTTGCCAGCCTCGAGTCCGCGCACGCTCGACCGCTGCCGAGCCGACAGTAAACGGCAGCACATTGTGCGGCTGCGGACGCTCGCCAGGCTCCCGCGACAGCTCGTTCGCCACCTGCAGCTCCCGCACGGCCCCGACATCCCTGGAGAACTTCTGCGCCAGCTTCGCCTGGCCGGCCGCCTCCAACCACAATCCCTGGTCAGCCATCAGTTGCGCCGCGTTGAGCCGCAGACGCATCTCGGGGAATATATATCCGATCCCTTTCATGCTCTCGACCGCCCTGAGCAGCGCCGGATGTGAAGGCTTCCCGGGCGCAGCTCCAGCAGCAGGGCAGGCGCTCCACTTCGCGCGCGGTGAGCGCTCAGAGGGCAGATCGCATCGATTGAAAGTCCAGGACGACACCACGCCTTGCGACTCGCACCCGGATCGAGTTCAACACGAGATTTTGCCGCGGCTATCGCGCGGCCGGAATCTTTCCTTCGTTAGACGCAACGGAGTGTCGGGAAGCTTCAGACCGTGCTCGACATACATATTCAGGATTTCGTGCTTGGCCGGCGGGTTCCGGCTATCCGTGCCGAGCAGGTGCTCGATCGTGTTGCCATCGACTCTGCCGTCCCGGCCAACGATGCGCGCGCCGACTTCGAACGCGAACGCGGTGCCAGAGACGCTCAGCGTGTACGCCGGTCCGGCGAGCGCGCCGTCTGGCGGCTCGGGGCTGCCGAGCATCTCATGGAGCATGCGCGCGGTCCCGATCTTGCCTTGGAGCACAGCGCGCCCGATCGCCCACTCACCGTCCCTCGCACCGAGCCGGTGCAGGATCCTGATGATCCGGTCGCGGCCGAGGTTCGCCGCGAACGTCATTGGCGGTCCCCAGTTGCTGTCGCGGATGGTGGCGTGCTCGTGGATCATCTCCGGATGGTCGGTCACGATCTGCATCACGCGATCGACGTCGTCGCGCCAGATGGCATCGGTCATCTCGCAGGCGCGGACCAGTCGCGGCCAGCTCGTCGCCTGGTAGCTCCGCGCAAGCACGAGCTGCGCGTCGGCCAGCTGGGCGTCGGCCGCGCACGGCGGACGGGGATGGTTCGCCCGCAGCTCTTCCAGCGCTTCGGGGTCGCCCCTGTGGATGGACTTCAGGAGATCCCTGGCCTGCCGCTTGAGTTGACGGAGATCGGGCCGGACGGGGAGCTTGCGAGCGGGCATGACGAGCCTCCTTGGGTATGCGCCCGTGTCCGCCGCGCGGGCCAAAGGAGGTTCGTTCGAACCAGAGGTACCGCCGCATCACCAGGTGGACTCGGTCCTTCCCGCGGACGGGAGGCGCCCTGCACGCCTTGCCTGATGCTACGACCAGGCGGCGACGAAAGCAAGCGGAGTGTCCGTGAGGCGTCTCTCATGAACTCGGAGTTCAGAATATTCGGTTCTCGGAGTGCGGTCTAACGCCTTGTCGATAAGCTGCGGGCCGCAGATGCCAACGATCTTGGGAAGAATGCCGTGGAATGGCAGCCAAGGCGACTGGAACCGATGGACGGTGAACGGTGCGAGAAACATTACGCCTTCACCATAGAGCGGCGTCCGCGTCGGCGGCGAATGTGCGGGCTCGCGGTCGACGCGATGGCGCCAGGTGAGCTCGGAGGACAGGCGGTCGAGGGTGGTCATGCGTTCGCCTCGAGGGAATCCGCTGACATCCCGGGATGGCGCTATTCGACCTGTGGCGCGACGCGGCGTGTGTTGGCCGCGGCTGCGAAGTGCAGGAAGTACCGTTCGAGTCCGGCCGCAGACTCTGGTCCGACCGACTCATCGAAGAAGAGACGGCAGAACTCCTCTCTCGCCCGCAAGATTTCACGTTGCCGCGCTCCGACCCAACGGCGATCGTTCGCCGTCAGGTCGAACAGGTCGAGGGCACGCGCCAATGCGCGGTCAAACCGCGCCGTGTGACCAGCGGAGTGCGCGCGAATCGCCCGCCCGACTTCGCTGCCAACGTTGCCCATCTGCTCGACCAGTGACATGGTGAGCCATCGCGGCGCGAGTCCATCGTGAACGTTGGCAGTCATGCGTCGTCCACCAGGTTCGCCACCACGCGGCGGATGTCTGCCTGAATCGCCGGATCGGCCACCCCACGTCCCCGGTTACCCTGCGCCGGCCGCACGTTGATCATCGAGTCGAACTCGATCCACTCGTCGCCGGATTCGCCTGGATACAAGTTGATTCCCCAAACCTTCGTCTGCCGCGACCCATCGGCGAGCAGGGCGGCCTCTTCGTCCGCATGGAGCTCCGCACCGATGGCCATCACCGAGCGCTCCACGTCCACGACGGCCTTGACCATCTCCCCGAAGCCGCTTTCCGCGATCTTGGCGAGGGACCAGGCGTGATTGGTGTGGGTCGATGCCTAACGGCCCGCGAACGCCGTGTTGAGAAGGTCCGGCGCACCCGGTCACGAGGCGCCCGGCTTGCCGCCTCCAGGAACTCGACGTGCGGCGTAACGAAGCGCCTCGATCTCGCGCCGCAACGGCTCCCAATACGCGCGATCAGCCGCCATCTCGCCCTCCTGCTCAACAGCCAGTGCCCGCGCGATGTCGCCACCTTCACGCGCTGCGATTAGCGCCCGGCGGTCCGAACGAGCGGCAACCGCCGGAAAGCGTTCAACCGCGTCCTGCAGGAACACCGGCGATCGCAGCTCGGCCAGCCAGAAGTTCACCTGCTCCGCACCCGGTTGGCCCTCGCGCTCGGCGGCGTACGAGGCATCCACGAGCCGCCTCAGCATAGGCCAGTCCTTGTCACGCTGCGTCTTCTTGGCGGTCACCAGGTCGTGGAGGGACAGGACGTCCACGAACACTTCCGCCTGCGACACGGGGTCCGGCAGCGCGATTGTCGTGCGTCGCTCCCAAAGTTGCTGGAATGGCGCGACGCCTCGCATCCGGCTCATGATGTCCACGCGGAGAGGACTCTCGTGGGGAACGTCGGGTCTGGGTGGAACACTGAAATGGATGGCGTGACCGCGAGCCAGGAACTGCTGCTCGAACGGTGGTACGGCGATAACAGTCGCGCTGAGTGCCTGCATCGCGAGATCGAATCGTGGGAGCGCGTCGTTGGTGGCGAGCAACGCCAGGTCGAGGTCCCTGCTATACTCGGCTGCCCCGTACAACACGCACGCCTGCCCCCCCATCAACAGGGCGGGCACGTCGTGTTGTCGGATCGTAGAAAGGACTCGAAGGATCTGGATCGGGATCACTGGTGCCTCCGAGAGCATGGAACCACGACGCCAGCCGGACGGTCTCCACCCACCGCTGTCTCGGAGTCAACCGCATCCATTCGGCCGTCTCCTCGCCGTAAAGGTCGTCGAGGGTGTCGACGGGTCTCGTGGGTCGATCCGAGCTCATGTCAGGGAAGTTACATCGCGGGTGCTGAGCCAACCACGTGTCCCACGTGGATGGGCTTCGATCACCCGACGCATGGCCGAACCGTTCCGGTCGATTGGGTCGCGGAGGGTCTCACCGTCCACGACCGGCATCGTCAAGAGGAATCCGTCGGCTTGCCCCGAATCGAGCAGCGGGAGGATGTGCGGATGCTGAGTTCAGGAGTCCTTCGGCGTCGTCTCGGCCGGGCCGGACAGGATGTGCGTATGCTGCAACCGCGCGGTCGTGCGGAACTCGGCAGGAAAGCGCGCCGCACCCAACGCGGCGCCGGGGCGTGATTGGTGTGCGCACAATGGCGATCGAGAATGCCGACATTCAGGAGGAGGGCAGCGCCCAGTTTGTCCGGGGGCTGGAAGTCCAGGCACCGGGTTGCCGTGTCAGATGAACTAACGTGTCGCCGCCGCACGACGTCGCGCGAGTGCCGGCCAGTTCAGGATCACGATCGGGTCCACGCGACCCTCGTTGGCGAATCGCTGCATGACAAACTGCTGACCGCCGGGGAAGACATCCCAGGAGACGGCCCTGATCTCCTTGCGAAAGGCATCGGCGAACAACGTGTCGCGACGGACGACTGCCGCGCCCGCGTTGAGCGCCGCGAACATCATGTGGGACGGACCGCGGAAATAGAGACCCGCTCCCATCGTGGGCCCACACCGGCTCGGCGCCTCCTCCTGCCGAGACCTGAAGGCGTCCTCCACTGCCCGCAACGGGTCGCACGTATACTTCGAAATCGCCGGTCTCATTGCTGGCGTACGCGATGAACCGCCCATTCGGCGAGAACCTGGGCGTCTCTTGTCTGAGCGGTCATGAATTCCAGCTGGTGCCGAGTGCGCGCTCAAGGCGCTCGCCGCCGGTCAGCGCGGCGCGGCTGCAATGGGTCGTCGCCGGCGGGTTCGGAGTCACGGGAGGGACGGGGGAAATGCCGCATCAACGGCGCGCCGAAACGACCGCGGATCGATGGCCGGAAACCGATACAGATCTGGCTCCATGTGAACAAACTGCGCACGCACATCGGTGGCGCTGATAAGGCCGTACGCGAGCATGGCCTGCACATCCGCCAGATCGCGCCCATGACTGCGCTCGATTTTGGCGAGCGCCTGAGCCACGAAATCAAAGTGCCGAAAGGTGACGTGCCCGATGCGGATCACCACCGGGCTCCGCTGCTCCCATCCTGCCGGCACGGGGATGAACAGATCGGGGGACGCCAGCTCCACATTCAGCTGTAGTTGCTCCTTGAGCGTCGGAATCGCCCGCAGCATGGCGTCCGACTCCGGTCGTATCGCGAGGTCCACGTCGATGGTGGTGGCGCGCCATCCGACCAGCACGGCGCTGGTGCCGCCAACGAGGAAGACGTCGAGGTCGGCCGTTGCGTGTCGCGCCAGCGCGGTCATGAACGCCCGAATGCGCTCGCGGTCCGCTACCTCGCGCACTGCGCCGCGCGTCGGAAGCTCGCCACACGCCGGAGCAAGGCGTTGTACTGGCTGTGCGCTCCTGCGCCGTGTAATGCCGACAACCGCGCATAGAGCTGCCGCTCTGGGTCGGGGATAGTTGGGCCGACGCTAAGCCCCACGTCGCGCAGGCCCGGCGCGGCGATCGAGACCAGCAGAGACTCGATGCTTTCCCTCCCTTCCGAGAGATCGGCGAGGCCCGCTTGAATTATTTCGGCGCCTGGCAAGTGGGCAACTAACATGTCCGGAAGCTACGGGCGATACGGCGGTGCGACCAGCAGCGCGACCCTCGGTGTGCGAAGCGTGAACGTGGGCATCAGTGGCCTCTCTGCGGCAGCGCTCGTCGCCAGGCGGGAGTGCCAGGAGTTGGCGCAACTCCGTTCAGATATTCTACGCCAGCGGGTGGTGTTGGATTTCGGAGACGTGCGGCTCGGGCTCGGAGATCATCGCTGCGATTCGGAGTTTGTGGCTGTGGAGGCTCATCATATCGCTATGATCCAGTGAGTTGTGAAGGATCCTGACTGGGTCGGCGGCACGCCCGGCGTCCTCGCCCTGTTGCATACCTGAGTCGCGCACCCTGGAGCATCATCCCCACGCCCACCTCCTCGTCACCGCGGGTGGGCTCTCTCCAGATGGCCCCGCCTGGGTCAAGCCGGCGCATCCGCGCTTCCTGCTGCCCGGCTATATGCTCTCCAGCGTCTTCCGCGCCAAGATGCACGGCGCGTTCAAGAGAGAAGGGCTCACTCGAAAGATCGACCCCAAGGTCTGGAATCGACGCTGGACGGTTCACGTCGAGGCAATCGGCAGTGGTCAACACGCCGCACTCTATCTCTCCCGATACATCTATCGCGTCGCCATCACCAATCACCGGATCGAGCGGTTCCAGAATGGCCGCGTGACCTTCCGCTACACCCACGCGCGGCCCGGCGAGACCAGGCGGCTGACGCTTCCAGTGAGTGTGTTCATCGCCCGATTCCTCCAGCACGTTTTTCCCCGCAGCTTCACCAAGGTCCGTGCCTACGGACTCCTGAGTCCCACCAGGCGGCCAGACCTGGAACGCGCGCGAGCCCTGCTCTAACGCCACCCCTCCACCCACGCGACGCTCGACGGGCACACCCGCGGAGACGGAAGCCGGCGCCGCTGACGCGGAGCACCCTCCAGCACTCTCCTGTCCAGCGTGCGGCGGCGCTCACCTGCGGTTGGTGGAACGCTCCCCACGATCCCGCGCACCTCCACTCCAGCCGTGCCCCACGTGACCTCGCGCTCCATCCCCGCGCCGCCGCTCCTGCCGCTTCCCGACCGCGCTCCCTCACGCCCGTCGGTTACATCGCGTGCGCTAGGCTCCCACCACACGGGCCCACGGCGAGCGCCACGACTCTCAACGCACCAGCCGGACGCCTCGACTCACGCCGAGTGAACACTCCAACGGCAGATCGCCTCGCTTGAAAGTCCAGGACGACCCCACGAGGTGAGGCTCGCAATCGGATTGAGCTCAACACGAGATTCTGCCGCGGCTATCGCGCGGCAAGAATCTTTACTTCGTTAGGCCGCCACTGAGTCACCATTCCCAAACGCGCCACTGTCCTTGCTCCATTCGCAATTGCCCATGCCCCTTCGCGGTGCTTCCGTCCTTGCAGGCCATGGTTACGGCAAAGTCCGCACTACTTGAATCTCGCTGGAGCGGTGAAACCGAAATGCTCGCCAGTTGACCGCGGCATGTGACCGCGGGGTAATCGCGCGTCATTGCTTCCTTTACTTCGCTGAGGCCAAAGAGACCTGCCATCTCGGTGGAAAAATACTTGAGAGCAGCGTCCTGATCGCCTTTGTCGAATGCGCGGTAGAAGCGCTCAACTACGCCTTCAGGGGTATCAGCGGCGGCACCGGCACCGGAGGCACCACACCCGCTGACAACGAATGCTGACACCAGACAGCATAGTACCAACTGTCGTTCGGACCACTGCGAGTGTCTCATAGTTTACTCCGATGGCGTGGCTGAATTGGTATCCAAGGCGGCCTAAACGGACAAGTTTCAGCTGCAGCGATCAAACAATATCGCGCGGTGGACGCGAGCCTCGCGAGCGCCTCCGCGCGGACCATAGCTCCGCTGCCAACTGCAAACGCTGTTAGCCAGTCACCCCTCGATTCCTCAGAAACTCGAGCAGATCAACAATGCGGGTAGAATCCGTCGGAGGCGCCACGAAGTAGTGCGCTTCGAAACGCGCGAGCATTTCCTGCACCTGAGGGTCGATCGGATCAACGACGCTGGCAAAGTCGCGAAGGTCAGACTCGTCGGTAATGAGACATTCGCTGTAGTCGTAATCGAAGACTTCGGCGAAGAAACGAGGGGCGAGATCCTCGACGAGTTCCAGTCGCGATTGGGAAGCCAGTTCAATCTTCTTAGGCTTGGGCATCTGCGCGAACAGCGGTTGGAGCTCAGCCAAGCGCACCGGCGAAGCTAGAGCTCTTTGGTGAATCTGGCTAACTTTGCGCTCAGCTCCAGCGCAAGTTAGCCGTCACACTCGACGACGCCACCGACGTGGGTGACGGCGGTGATGTAGACAGGCCACGACAAATGTTGTCCCGTCACGCGTCGTGAAGAACACCGAGTAGGGAAAGCGACGAAGCACCGCCCGGCGCACGCCAGGCTGTAGCTCGGGGAAATGCTGCGGCGCGCGGCGGATAGCCGCGAGCACGGCGTCGACCGCCCGCACGAATTCGCCGGCGAGCACCACGGAGCGCAGCGCATACCAGGTGGCCGCTTCGGCGATGTCCTCTGCCGCAAGTCGGCGAAGGACAAACCGCGACGTCATCCGCCACGCGGGAGCTTGAACTGGGCCACCAGCTTCGCCCTCACCTCCTCCCAAGGAATCGCGTCGCCAGGATTCGCGTCCAGGTCCGCGAGTCGCCGGTCGAGCTCAGCCCGCTGCTCTGGCGTGAGCGCCAGCGCGTCGTCCTCTGGCTCGATACTGTCCCAAAGGTCCTCAGCCAGCTGAATACGCTCGGCAGCCGAAAGGTGCGAGAAGTCGAAGGCTGGGTTACGTCGCATGTCGATTCAATCTCCTCACATAAGGCCCGCCCAGCAAGGGCATCGCGAGCATGGCACCGTGTGACGGCTAAACGTTGAGCGTCAGTTGCAGCCGCCGCAATAACGCGAGCGAAGCGAGCAAACCCCAACGGCTGACTGCTGCACGCGATGTTGAACAATCCGCCTTGCGGCGGATAGCACTGCTACACGCTCGCGCATTCGTGCGGTTGCGTGAAGATTGCGCCGCGGTATCTGATCCTCTCACCTTCTTCAGAGAGGACCACATGACACCGCTGCGCCAACGCATGATCCAGGACCTCCAGCTACGCGGCTACTCCGACCGCACCGTCGAAGCCTACGTCCGGGCAGTCGCCCAGCTGGCCCAGTTCCATCATGCATCCCCGGACCAGCTCACGGAAGCGCAGGTCCGCCAGTACCTGCTTCACCTGTGCACCGTCCAGAAGGTCGCCCGCGGCACCCATACGATCGCCCTCTGCGGCATCAAGTTCTTCTATAAGGAGACACTCGCGCGGCACTGGAACGTCCTCGACGTCGCTCGCCCCAAGGGCGAGAAGAAACTCCCGGTCGTCCTCAGCCGCAACGAAGTCTGGCGGATTCTCGACTTCGTGCGTCTCCCGGTCTACCGCGTCTGCCTCACCACGATCTACGCCTGCGGCCTGCGCCTCATGGAAGGCGCGCGGCTTCAGGTCCCGGACATCGACAGCGATCGCAAGCTCCTCCACATTCACGGCAAGCGAGGTAAGGATCGCTACGTCCCGCTTCCTGACGCCACGCTCGCGCTCCTCCGCGAGCAGTGGGGTACCCATCACAATCCACTTTGGCTGTTCCCGGGCGGGACCCGATCCCACGTGGCCTCGCTCCGTGATCCAGCGGTCGGTCCCATTCACCGGGCCAGTCTCCAGAGCGCCTTCTGTCGCGCCGTCAAACCGAGCGGCGTCCACAAACGCGCTCACGTCCACGGTCTGCGCCACAGCTACGCCACCCACCTGCTCGAAGCGGGCATCAATCTGCGCCTGATCCAGGAGTACCTCGGGCACACCAGCCCCCAGACCACCGCCATCCACACGCACCTGACCCGCGTCCTCCACGATACCGCCCTCAATCCGATCAACGACCTGATGCAGCGCGCCTGAGCTGCCGCGCGCACGAGAGCGCGCGGTCCAGGAGCCGCTCCATGCCGGAGCTGGCGGAGATCTTTCGCGTCGCGAGCCCTGCCTACGAGCAGGCGCATGCTGGACGGCTCTTACCGTCCCACCGACGTGCGATGCGCGACATCGTCCAGTGCCGCACTCCCGCGCTGGGCGGCTCCCTCTTCCGGTGCGACGACTGCGGCAGGCTCGATTACTGCTATCACTCCTGCCGCAACCGCCACTGCCCCAAGTGCCAGGAGGATCGCGCCCAACAATGGGTCGCTCGTCTGCGCGATCGCTTGCTTCCCTGCGACCACTACCTCCTCACCTTCACCCTCCCGCACCCTCTCCGAGCCGTCGCACGCGCGCACCAGAGGGTGGTCTACGCCGCGCTCCTCCGTGAAGCCGCGAGCGCCGTGCAAACGCTCGCCCATGATCCGAACTGGGTCGGGGGCTCACCCGGAATACTCGCTGTACTCCACACCTGGTCCCGCACGCTGGAGTACCACCCCCACGCCCACCTCCTCGTCACGGCCGGCGGACTCACGCCCGACGGCGCGGCGTGGGTCAAACCCGCGCACCCCCGATTCCTCATGCCGGGGTACGCGCTCTCAGCGGTCTTTCGCGCGAAGATGCGCGAGGCACTCCTCCGAGCGGGCCTGGACAGCGAGGTCGATCCCGGCGTCTGGCACCGGCCATGGACGGTGCATATCCAACAGATCGGCAGCGGTGAACATGCCACACGCTATCTCGCGCGCTACGTCTACCACGTCGCCCTCACCGATCACCGACTGGAACGCTTCGAACACGGTCGCGTCACCTTCCGCTACACGCACGCGCGCTCCCACGAGACCAGGCGCATCACCCTCCCCGTGGAGCAGTTCATGGCCCGCTTCCTCCAGCACGTGCTCCCGCGCGGCTTCACCAAGGTGCGCTACTACGGGCTCCTGAGTCCCACGGGCCGCACCGATCTCGAGCGCGCCCGGCATCTGCTGGCGCTCCACGCGGCGCAGCAGGCGCGGCCCTCCAGTGTCGCTGGTGAGATGACGGTCGCGAGCATCGCACCGCTCCCCGAGCCCAACGCTTGCCAGGTCTGCGGCCGCGGTCCGTTGCGTTTCGTCGAGCGACTGCGATCGAGGGCTCCACCGTGGTAAGGGCTTACCGAACGGCTCTCGCCCAAGTCTGTCTCAGCGGCCACTGCTCAAACGGGGTCGCCCAGCCGGGCTGCATCCGCGCCGCTGGGTGGCTCGATCGGAGCTCCACGCAAGTCGCCCTGGTCATTCAAACGACTTTTGCCACAAGGCGATTCGCGTCGCCTTCGTCATCGCCCCGCAAACCGAAGGCATCTCCCGGGCGTCGCGATCCGCCTCTCCGGAGCAGATCCGCCCGCTTGAAAGTCCAAGAGTCGGTCTGGCTCTCGAAAACGCGCTCCCGGCGGATCGAGTTCAACACCTGATTTTGCCGCGGCTATCGCGCGGCAAGAATCTTTACTTCGTTAGGCGGCGTCAAGGACGGATGTGTAGGGTTGGATTTGCTGCGTACCATCTACGGGTGACAGACAAGCGTCATTTCCACGTCGACCTTGGCGCCCTTGGTCGCAGCCCCCTTGACCGTCAGCGAGTCGGAACCGGTCGTTGTTCTGGTGCGGGTCACCGTTCCAGGCTCATTGAACTGTGGCCGGTTGGCCCGAACGACGTATGCCGGTGGCGCCCCTCGCTGGCCGACCCGGACCCCGACCGACAGGTAGAAGCTGTTGACAGTTGTGCCGCTCTTGAGGGTATCGGCGTCAAAGTTCACCGAGGTAACCGCGATCGTGGTGGTGTCATCCGGAAACATGACCGCAAATGAATTGAGGCGGTGCGGAAGGCCGTAATCGGCCAGACCGCACTTTGTGGACACGCCCGAGGCACGGTAGGTCCCGTTGTAGGCAGAGGTAGGGTCGTTCGCGATCTTCACTATCACTATGGTCGGCCGAAGCAATGTGCTATCGGGCCTCTGTGCCTTGGCGGGCGCGACCACGCCGGTCAGGGCTATGAGGCACACCGTCATACGTCCAAGCATCGATCGCTGCACCACTCCTCCTCGTGTGATCCGAACCACTGTGATGGCACGCATATCCCTGAATACGCCGCCTAACGTCCAGGGTTCAACAGCGAGGGTCTATCAAAGAACTGCGGCGAAGCCGCATACCACAGCGCCCTTGCCTGTTGCAACCCGTTGTTAGACCGCCACCTTGCGAGGCCGGCCGCCCCGACGCCCATTCGCCCGCGCCGCCGCCGCCTTCGCCGTCGAGGTGGCGCGCCCCGCAAGCGAGGCGAGGTGCCGTGCCCGCTCCCGCGGTTCGACCGCCGACAGCAGGAGCCCCGCCACGCTGAGATCCACATCGACCGTTTCCCAATGAAGGACACTCCCGGAGCCCGACACCGTCACGTTCGCAAGCGCCGCCGTCGTTGCCCGTCGGAGGGCGGGAATCCGAGTCACGGGAAACGCAAACAGAATTCCGCTGGACAGTTCCACCACCACCCGGCCCGTCGCTCGATCAAAGCGCGCCGTACGCGCGCGGTGCCCGTGGCGGCGCGCCGCTTGCTCCCGACGGCGCGCCGCGGGAATCTGCCGCCGAATCTCAGCGTCCGTCCGTCGATGGTCAACCATGGTACTGCCTCCAGGCAGCCTGCAGCTGCGCGAGATGAGCTTCGACAAGCCGAACAGCCGCGATCACGTCCACCGCCCGCATGCGATACACCGTACGGACGGCGACGGGGCCCTCGGCCCTCGGCAGAAGAATCACCACTTCTCCGCCCCCGCGGACCACATGGACGTGCGGCGGAGGATGCTCCCGCGGCGGCAGCAAGATGCGCACCCGGAACCCATCGACCTGCAGGACGGTCGGCACCACGGAAGAATAAACCCAACCGCTGGGTTTTACCAGTCGGCCGGTGTGGACCGGATGCCGGTCGGCGGTCTAACTTGTAATTGGACCCGCTCCGGCCCCCCCCGTAAAACCGCCATCTTCAACACCAATCAGTCTAATCCGCCCCTGCCGCCCCGCCAGATCCACGCCGTCGCGCATCCGCCGGACCCTGTACGCCGCGCCACCACCGTTGAGGAATGCGCGTAAATCACGCACGTCGACGCCGCTCCACCCCCGCCAAGCCCTGGACGCGTTGAACGCCGTAGCCCGCGCCGACGAGCCGCGTCGCAAAGAAGGCATCACCCCTCGATTCCGAGCGAACACCCGAGAACTCCGCAAACGTGCGTACATGGCGGCCGCACTTGCCACTGCGTGGCGGCCCGACACCCCACGCTCGACCAACAGGTGTAACTCATGAAGACGCGCAAAGACGCAGCCTGCACCTCGACAGCGCTCGTCAGACGCGCATCTCGCATGTACCGCTTGATCAAATAGTTGTAACCGCCACGGCTTCGCGGCTGCAGTGCCGCACTCGCAACTTTGACTGCAGGGCCCGCAGGAAGGGCGACTTGGACTGCATCACGTTGGGTCTGTCGCGTTCGAGCCCGCCTTCAACGAACCGCGACCCGCTCAACGTCGCCGACCCGCGCGTATCCACGACTTCATCTCACGAGAGGGCACAGTCCCGATCCTCGGCGCAGCGCAGGGCGCCACCAGCGTCTCATCCCAAGGACGCCGCCGCCTGGAGAAGTCACACCCGCATCGGAACCGCCCCCGGAACCACCTCAATCGCCACGGGCAGTCGCCCCGCAGGCTCCCCGTCAGCCTCCAGTGGTGCAGCGACGCCACGCTCCATCGAGATCGTCACGCTGCTCGTCCGCTGAATCGAAAGCATCGGATGCCGCAGGTGCCGCCCCCGATAAACAGCGAGCAGCAGACCCATCAACTGATGCGCCGGCATCGCCCGCGCAATCACCACGTCCAGCATCCCGTCGTCCACACGCGCATCAGGAGCAACCTCCATCGCTCCGCCAAAGAAGCGGCCGTTGGCAACGACTACCAACGAGACCTCGGTTGAAACCGGGCTCTCCACGCCGGCCGCCACCTGCACAGTCCAGTTGGGTCGATCGGCCAGTTCACGGGCCGTCGCAAGGGCGAAGACGTGCCTGCCGATCACACGCTTGAGCCCGACCCACGACCGGCGCTCGACACGATCAGCCACCCTTCCTCCCAAACCGATTGATGCCGCATTGATGAACCAGGTCGGCCGCCCACCATCCCCGCATAACAGACGAGCTGCGTCCACACGACGCAGGACGCCACCAAGAACCCGTTCCAGCGCTTCGCCCACGCCATGTCGCCCATCGGGCCAGAGTGACCGCACGAAGTCACGCCCGGTACCCACCGGGATGAGGCCCAGCTCCGCCGCTCCCGACGCGCCGGCTCCGAGGTAACCGTTCACGCACTGGCTCAGCGTCCCGTCGCCCCCAACAGCCACGATCCGCTCCACGCCCGACACCACCGCTTCGCTCGTGATTCGCGACGCATCACCCCGGCCCCGGGTCTCCGCCACATCGAACGATGCAGAACGACGCCTGATCGTGGCCGTGACATGCTCCAGCAGATCACTATTCTGGCCGAGCCCCACTCCAGCATGGCGATTCAGTATCAGAACTGTCTTCATCGGAGGCGCGACAACCGCTCCATGACGATCTCCACCTGCCGCGCACGTTCGGGCGGGCTCCAACCGTGAACTGCAGCCGCCAGCGTCGCCACACAATCGAGTGCCTCGCGCCCCGGGTTGCCCAGCCCGGCGATTCCGGTCCGATACCAGATTACATCAGCTACGGTCATCGCCATCTCGTTTTCGCACACGTGCGCAACCTCGGCCGCCGTCTCAGGCCGATCAGCAACGATCCTGCGCCCCGACGCCGGATCCGTTCCTATCCGCTCGAATATCGGAGCCGACATCGCGCCGAACGTCTTCCTCAGATGAGCTGAGACGTCGGCGAACCTCGTCGTGCCAGCATCACGAGCCAGCGCCGGGACAGGATCAAACGCACGCGCCCCCGGGAGGAGGGCCACGTGAGTATCACAGGGCCGCAGCCGCGTGGAGATCTCCGGAGGGAGTTTGCCTGTCACCGCGTCCACACACCCCTCGGCCGTGGCGCGCGCGGTCGTCCACTTTCCTCCAAGCGCGGAAAGCAGGTTGACTGCGCCATCGACGGCATGGTCAGCTATCTCACCACGGCGGCTGGCGGAGTACGTCGACTCGGCGCCGTCCGCGATCAGCGGCCGGAGGCCAGCGTACGTTGCGACCACCTCTTCGCGCACCAGCCCCGCCCTCGGCAACGCGCCGTTTACCGCGGCCAGGAAGTCCGTCACGTCCCGCTCGGAGGGCACGACATCGTCGGGTTCCCCTTGATGTGGCGTATCGGTCGTTCCGACCAGCGAATGGCCGCGCCAGGGGATGACAAAAAAATGCCCCCCGGAGTGAGGAACGAGCAGCGCACTCGCTCCCGTCAGGGGTGGCACAACAAGATGGATTCCGCGTGAGCGCATGATCTTCTGTCGCGGCGGTCGTGAAAGCGCCACCGCCAGAACCTTGTCGGCCCAGGGGCCCGTGGCATTCACGAACACCCGGCCGCTCACCTGCAGGGAAGAGTTGGTGAGCAGGTCGACCGCAGCCACGCCGTCGATTGCCCCGTCAGCCGATCGACTGAACTGCCGGACAACCATGTGGTTGGCGATGCTGGCTCCATGGTCACTCGCGTCAATCAGACACTCCACCGCCAGCCGCTCGGGAGAGTCCATGACGCAATCCCCGTATTCAACCGCCCCGCGCAGCCCGGTACCGTCGAGTACCGGCTCCCGTGAAAGGGCCTCCCACCTGTTGAGCCACGTCGAGCGGGCAATGCTGTCGGTTCCCGACGCCGCGCGCCTCCGGTCCCACGAGAGAAGATCGTAGAGCAGCAGCCCGCTCCGTGACATCACCCGCTCGCGAGCAGAACGCACCGGCAGCAGGAAGCGAAGGGAATGAACCATGTGCGGCGCGATTCTCTGCCAGACCTGCCGCTCCCTGAGTGATTCGCGCACCAGCCCGAACTCCAGATTTCGGAGGTAGCGCAGCCCACCATGCACCAGCTTCGACGAGGCGCCGCTGGTTCCGGCCGAAAAGTCGTTCTTTTCAAGGAGCGCAACCGACAGGCCGCGCCGGGCGGCATCACGGGCAACGCACGCGCCCGTAATTCCACCTCCAACAACGACGACATCGAAAGTCCTCGCCGTCAGCGCTTCAGGATTCCGCTTCACTCGATGATACCTGGCTGCTTGCCGAGATAGATTGCGCTCGGGCAACTCCCATCGGAGCTGCCCAGACGTCAGAAGCTCGCCGCTCGATCCAACGTTCGGAAGCGGCCAACTTCATGCTCCGGACGCTTCCCGACCTCGTGCCCAGCGAAGCAAGCCCAAGGAAGCCGCCTAACCTGCGGCACTGGACCGAATACCTCCTGCTACGCGCAGTGACGCTTCCCCTGCGACTGCTGCCGCTGGCATGGGCGCGCGCAATCGGCGCGCGGATCGGCCGCTGGGGCTACGCCCCGCTCGGAATCAGGCGCAAGGTTGTCGAGCGCCAGGTTGCGGCGGCGTTTCCTGGTTTGGACGCCGCTCAGGTTGCCCGCATCGCCCGTGCATCGTACGCCAACCTCGGTCAGGTCGCGATCGAACTTGTCCTCCTGTCGTACATGGGACCGGGCAGGCTCCGCGAACTTTTCGAGCCCGGTGACGAGGAAGTCCTGGCCCGCGCCCGCAGTGAAGGGAAGGGCGTAGTTCTTTTCAGCGGCCACATCGGCAACTGGGAACTCGCGGGAGCATGGATCGCGGTCAACGGAGGCGGCCTCGAGGCGATCGCGCGGCCTCTGGAGAATCCGCTCGTCGACGCCTATGTGGAGCGATCCCGGCGGCGAATGGGAATGAACGTGGTATTCGAGCGTGACGCGGTGCGGCACATCGTTCGCGCCCTGAGGGAAGGCAAGGCGATCGGGCTCGTGGCAGACCAGGGTTCCGGATCAGCCTCCACCTGGGTGCCGTTTTTCGGCAGGCCGGCCCGCACACCGCGCGGCCCCGCGGTATTCGCACTCCGCTTCGATACGCCGATCATCGTGTGTGCGGCGGTACTTCAGCCAGGCGGTCGCTACCGATTCATCGCCCGCGAGCTCGCTCCGACGAGGAGTGGAGACCTCGAAGCCGACGTCTACGCAACCGTCGCCGCGTTCACGCGGGAGCTCGAGTCCCTGGTCCGGCGGTACCCCGAGCAGTACTTCTGGCAGCACCGGCGGTGGAAGTACCAGCCACCGGACACCCCACCGGAGCTCCGCGACCCGGTCGCCGGCCCCTAAAAGTAGGTAGCCAGGGAAAAGAGCACGCGCGCGTGATCAGCCCGGTTGTTGAACTCGTCGCGGCTCCGCCCGCGCACGAAATCGAACTTGAGTACGGTATCCTGCGTGGGCCTGAAGTTCACTCCGACAGACAGCTGTTTGGTCGACGTCCCAACCGTTTCGGTGTCGAAATCGACATAGTCGATTCTTGACTTGAGGGCGAAGTACGACTGTGGCATCGTCGGAATAAGGCCGCGACCGAACGGCATTACCGCATCGAGGTAGGCCCCCCGTTGTTTCGAGGCGTAGATCCCGCGCAGTCCGTCGGGGATGTCGATCGAAGCGATCGATGCCTCGCCGCTGAGGGCTAAGGGGCCGAGTCCGGCTTCGCCGTCAACCACCATGATCGAAACATCGCGTCGCTCATCGACATCGGCGCCGTCGAGCACGAACACATTGTAGGCACCGTGGTGCCCGGAGAGACCTGCCTCGATACCCGGGCGCGGGCTCCACGCAACGCGCCCGACAAACGCCGGTGAGCCATTGTTGTCTTCATGATTGCCGCGGCCGAGCGGTATGCGCGTGCCGTCCTCGGAGTCGTCGATCAGGCCTGAATGGAAGCCGTTGGTTGCATACAGCTCGTAGGTGAAGCGCCCGTTGCGCCCGAACGGGAATTGCCCGAACGCGCCGAGACCCGGCTCCGACAGTGCGACCCCGAGCATGTCGGTGGAAACAACCGGCCGGTCTGTGAACTCGTTGAGGGGGCTGTCGTGCGAGAGGTTGAAACGACCCAGGGGCGATAGCAGCATTCCTCCACGCAGATTCAGGGCGGGGTGGATCCTCACGTCTATCGCCGCGAACTCGAGCTTTATCTCCTCTCCTCCCTCCTCGACCTCGAGCTCGGCTCCAACCCTGACAAAGTCGGAGACGCTGGTGCTGGTAAAGATGTTGAAGCGGCGGGCCTCGAACACGGTCCCCTCGTTGAGGCCTTCCACCCGGGACCAGCGCGCGTGTGCCTCAGCGTAGCCGCCAATGGCTGTGCGACCCGCAAGCGTCGTCATGAACGGTTTGTCGTATACTCCACCGCGGACGAAGGGGCGTGTGGTGGTGTCCGCCACACCCGCGCGCACCGTGTCTCGCTGCTGCGCGCAGGTTGGGGACGCCCACATGGAGGCAGCTGCAACGAGCGCCGCCGCAACGACAGGCACCGGCCGGTTCATGGTCGCGCTCCGAGGTCGATAGTCAGGACTCCGTCATTGCCGACGGTCGTCGGGAAGGATTGCAGTGGATCTGCGGCCGGTCCCTGGAGAACGCGGCCTTCTCGATCGTAGGTGGACCCGTGACAGGGACACACGAGTCGAGCGCCCTGGATGTCGACGGTGCAGCCGAGGTGCGTGCACACGGGCGACACGGCGCTGAAGCGGTTGCCGCCTAACGCCAATATGTAGATGACCCGATCGTCACCGGCCGGGCGCACGCGGAGCGCACCTCCCCCGCCCGGTGCGCTGAGGTCAGGAAACTGCGCCAGGCCCAGGACGAGACGGCCGTCCACCGGTGCGATCGTTCGCGTCACGAGCGACGCGCATCCCTGCATCACCATCACGGCCGGCGAAGCGCCGAGGATCGCGAGCGATCGCCCGACGAACGCCCGGCGCGAGGGGCCACCGGACCCGGGTCGGTTCATCGGGTCTCGACGAACTGAAGCAGGGCAGACTTTGCTGACGGGCTGAGAGCGGCGAAAGCATCACGGGCGCGCTGCGCTTCACCACCGTGAAGGAGGATAGCCTGCTCGACAGTCCGCGCCCGTCCATCATGCAGGAGGAAAGCGTCACCGTTGAGGAAGCGGCGCATCAGCCGCAGTCCCCAGAGAGGAGCGGTTCTCCACTCCCGGCCTGTAGCCTGGCCATCGGGCCGGTTGTCGGCGAGACCAGGCCCCATGTCGTGGAGGAGGAGGTCGGAATAGAGCGTGACGGTCCGGTTCGAGAGTGCCGGGATCGGACTGGTTCCGGTCTCCAGTTCGGGGACGTGACACCTGGCGCACCCAACCGAGGAAAACAGCACGCGACCCTCGGATACGACTCCCGTCTCCGGTCCGGCGGCCGGTGGCGCGAGCGCACGGATGTAATGGACGACCGCCATCACGGTTGCCGCCGGAATCTCCGGGTCAACGGCGTGATCGACGGCGCCAACCGGCACGCTCGAGAGGGGATTGGCGTTCTCTTCGACGATGAAGTCGGAGGTGATTCCGATGTCCTGGTGATACGCCTCGACCACCTGCTCCACGAGGTTGGAAACCTGGGCCTTGCGGCCGAACCGTCCCAGTCGCGGTTCACTGCCGGAACCAGGCTCCGCCGCCGGTGAGTAGTCCGCAGGCATGACCCAGTTGGGGCGGCCGGAAATCCCGTCTCCGTCCCGATCATCGGGGTCGGCGAGCGCAAGGATCGTTGCTTCAGGAATGGCCTCGATAAGGCCAACCCCGAAGACCGGTGGTGGGAGACGAACCGAAACCGGCGTTCCGGCTGGCGCACGTTCCGGCTCCGCGCCCGGGATCGCCTTGTCCTGGATCTGCGGCCCGCCGAGGTGGCGGAGGAGGTCGTCCCCGGGGCTACCGATGCGTTGCAGCGAGTTGGATAGAATCCCGCGGCCATCGCCCGAATGGCAGGAGGCGCAGGAGACGTTGTTGAAGATCGGGCCGAGGCCGGAAGCAGGCGAAAAGCGCCTCCCGAATTCCTCGTCACCACGTATGAACGCGGCCAACTCGGCCGCGGTCAGGCCCTCGATCGGAGCGTCAAACAGGTCAGAATCGGGCGTTACTGTTGTCAGCGCATCTCCGCAGGCAGCCGCGAACAGCGCGATCAGGGCCAGCCGAGCCGATGACCGCCGGCGGCGTGAGACATCGCGTGGGGGCCACGCATCAGGCGACCGTTTTCGCGGAACGAGGACGGCGAATGTTTTAGGCACACCTAAATCCTATATTAAGCGGCACTAATGTCAACAGCCAGGGTGTCGCTGCTCGCCTCTCCTGGCGCGCTCCCGGGTCCGACCGCCGGGCGGGAGGCGGCCGCTGAATCGGCCGGCGCGCTAGATTGCTGACCTTCAATCTGGCAAGGAGTGCGCAGCTCCGATGGAGAGTCCCCGCCCCCGGCCGTCGCGCGGGGACGCGAAGGTCATGGAAGCCGTACCGCGCACGCTTCAGTCACTGATTGAACGCGAGTTTCCGCGGGTACTCGGTGCGTCACCGTGGCTCAACAACGCCTCAACCGGTCCGTTGCCCGAACGCGCGGTCGCGGCGCTGCGCTCATTTGGTGACCTCCGCGCCGAGCCCTGGAAGATCTCGCAGGATTACCAGTTCGGGGTCCTGGAGCGGTGTCGGGAACTGGTGGGTCAGCTGATCGGGGCCGGCAGCGACGAGATCGCGTTGATGGTGAACACAAGTTACGGTGTGAATCTGGCCGCGCGGTCGCTCCCGTTGAGCGCCGGTGATGTGGTCGTTATCTCGGATCGTGACTTTCCGGCCAACGTGTACCCCTGGCTGGCGCTCGAGCGTTCCCGCGGCGTGTTGGTGCGAAAGGTCCCCTGCGCTGGTCGCCTGTTCGACGAAGACGCTCTGATCGCCGCACTCGACGCGCCACGGGTGAAGGTTCTGGCGGTGTCGTGGGTCTCCTTCGAGAGCGGAATCCGACTCGACCTCGATCGATTGAGCGCTGCCTGTCGTGAGCGCGGCATTTTCCTGTTTGTCGACGCAATTCAGGGGGTCGGAGCCGCCACCCTCGATCTGCGCCGGACCGCGGTCGACATTCTGGCCTGCGGTGCCCAGAAGTGGCTCTGCTCTCCGTGGGGAAGTGGCTTCGTTTACGTGCGCCGCGAACTCGTCAGGCGGCTGGAACCGCACGACGTCAGCTGGATGGCGGTGAAGGATTCGGACGACTTCTCGCACATGTGCGACTACGACCTCACATATCGCGACGACGCGCGGCGGTTCGAGATGATCACCTTGCCGTTTCAGGATTTCGCGGCGTTCAGCGCTTCACTCGAGGTCCTCCGGGAGGCGGGCCCCGCCGCCGCTCAACGCGTTGAGTCGCACGCCTCAAGGCTGATGGAGTGGGCGCTCGTCCGGCCCGATCTGGAAGTGGTGACCCCGGTCGAGCCTCCGCGTCGCGCAGGCATTATATCTATAGTCCCTTCCGACCCGGTGGCGACATCGGCAAGACTTGAACGTGCCGGCATCGGGCACTCGCTCAGGGAGGGCGCGATCAGGCTTTCGCCGCACTTCTTCACACCCGATGAGCACATCGATCAGGTGATGGAGGCAATGTCACCTTGAGTTCAGGACTGGAATCCACCGTGTACACGGACGCTGCCGCGTGACGTGCTCCGCATCATGACCATCCTCAGAATCCGCCATGCCGTCCAAAGCTTCGAGGGCTGGCAAGCCGCCTTCGACAGGGACCCAGTTGGACGCGAGTCAGGCGGCGTGAAGAAGCACACCATTTATCGCGACGCGAATGACCCTCACATGGTGACGATCGATCTGGAGTTCACCTCGCGAGAGAACGCCGATGCGTTCCTGGCCAGGCTCCAGACGCTCTGGGCCGGTCCCGGTGGAGCGGTCATGAGGAACCCGGAGTCCACGATCCTCTCCGTCGTGGAATCACGGGACTATGATTCCCGGCCGTAGCGATCCAACCAAGGTGTCCCGGAGCGGCCGCGGAACTGACGGAGCGGCCGGCTGGGCAGTTCGTCTCGATCGTGAGCAGCAGGCGAAACCGGTGCCGCACCGCTACGTATTCTCGATACCTCAGGTAACCAGGGATACCTCGGTTCATATGATCAAATCAATCGCAATCAGGACCGCTGCCATCGCGCTGGCTCTGTCCGTTGCCGTACCGGCCGGAGCGCAAGCGACTCGCGCCGCGCTCGTGCGCACGCTCGATTCACTGGCGGGTTCGGGCGTGGTCGAGAACCGCGCGGTAGGGATCGCCGCGGCTGTCGTTCGCGTCAACGACACCCTCCTCCTCAAGGGCTTCGGCAAGGCCAACGTCGAGTGGAACATCCCGATGCCTGCCGACGCCGTGCTCGAGATCGGGTCGATAACCAAACAGTTCACAGCGGTCGCACTCCTCCAACTGCGCGACGCAGGCAGGTTGAGCCTTGACGATGAGATCACGAAGTGGCTGCCCGACTTCGATACGCGTGGCAACAAGGTTCCCTTGCGCCGACTGCTCGATCACACATCAGGCATCAAGGGGATAACCGAGATGCCGGAGTTCGGCATACTCGCGATGAACGCGCGCTACCCGCGCGATTCGGCCTACGCCCTCATCAAACGCCATCCCTTCGAGTTCCGGACCGGCGAAGCCGCCATCTACAACAACTCCGCGTTCTGGCTGCTTGGACTCGTGATTGAGAAAGCGAGCGGGATGACGTACGAGGACTACGTCGAGAAGCGGCTGTTCGAGCCACTCGGCATGAAGCGTTCGATGTATTGCAACAGTTCCGAGAACATCGAACGGCGCGCACACGGCTACGGCATTCAGAACGGCGTCGTGCGCCGGGCTCCGATGAACGTACACACCTGGCCCTTCTCCGCAGGGTCACTCTGCTCGACGGCGGGCGATCTCGTCATCTGGCTCAAATCGCTCCACGGTGGAAAGGTGTTGTCACCAAAGTCCTACGCCGAGCTCGTGACCCCGGCACGACTCAACGACGGGACACAGCTCCGTTACGCGATGGGGATCGCTGTCGGAAAGGATATTCGAGGGCTCAGCTTCATCGGCCACGGCGGCGCGATTGCCGGGTTTGTCGGCGAGGCGATGTGGTATCCCGATGCTCAGGCGGCCGTTGTGGTGCTGATGAATAGTACCGGGAACCTGGATCCGGGGGCGGTTGTGGGCGAACTCGCCGCGCAATTATTGCCTTCCTCACCGCAGGTGACGAAGCAGTTCACTGGTGATGCTGCTCCGCTGCTGGGCCGCTATGCGGGCCCGTCCCGCGGACGCGAGATGGTCGTCGAAGTGACGCAGACTCCGCAGGGAGTCGCCTTTTCCATGAACGGCGCACCGGCTCGCGTATTACCCTGGGTCGATGGGCTGACTTTCCGGCAGGGAAACTCGTTCCTCACCTTCAGACAAACGGGGAACAGCGGTCCGGCCGCCGAGTTGCGTTTCGACACTGGCGGTGGGTACTATATCCTGAGGCGACGCTAGGTTCGCAGGTTTCGCATCGAGGGGCCGAAGGAGCTGGAGCAGCGCGGAGCAGTCCCAGACGAGTCGGTCCGCCCGAACCCGCGGTAACGCATAGTCCTGGCCCCGGACATTCCGGCGCTTGCGCCCGGGCGTTAGGCGCCTCAAACTTGTTGAGGCCTCCCTCCCAGGTAAGCAGCTCCATGTCCCACATCACGCCCGGCTGCAGGACAGCGCAATACGTCGCGACCTTTCTTGCGTTAGTGCCTGGGACGGTGAGCGGCGCCCAGGCACCGCCGGAAAGAGCTGCCCCTCAGCCATCCCCGATGGTCTGGGTCAACCTTAGCTCCCGTGTGTACCACTGCCCGGGGACGCAGTACTATGCCAATACGACCCGCGGGGACTCGATGCCGGAGATGGCCGCTCGCGCTCGCGGATATCGGGCCAGCCGTGGGAGTGGCTGCACACCTGCAAAGCCCGACGCACCCATCCGAGCCGACAGTGGTCAACCGATACTCCCGCGCGGAGCGACCGAACGCTGTGTCATCGAGCAGGTGACCGACGGCGATACGATCCGTTGCCGCGTTCTCGGGCGAGTCCGACTCATCGGAGTCGACGCAGCAGAGGTCCGCACTGAGGAACCGTTCGCCAGCCGTTCGACGGCGGCGTTGCGAACGCTCGCCGCTGTGGGCGACACGGTGCTGCTGGAGTTTGACGTCGGGCGACTCGATACCCGTGGCCGCACGCTCGCCTACCTGTGGAAAGGTGGAAAGCAGATCAACTGGGAGCTGGTCAGGCAGGGGTTCGCCGTAGCGTGGAAAGTTTCTCCCAACGAACGCTACTACCCCAGCCTCGTCAGGGCCGAGAGGCTTGCGAGAGAAGCGAAGGCGGGGCTCTGGGTCGATGACCGGTTTCGTTGTCTGCCACTGGCCAGGCGACCGGGCTGCTAAGCGAGTTCGGTGCAGCTGAGCGTCAAAGCACTGGCAGTCGCGCTGAGGGCCAACCGCGAACAGGAGGTTCAGAACCACTCGGCCGCGACTCGTCGACGAACCTGGCGAGCCCCGCCCCGCGGGTTCCCAAAGCGCCTCTGGGTGAGCCGGCCTATGATGGCTGAATGTGCTCCACCATACGCGACAATGACCGGGGACCGACAAACTATTGGGCACCTAAACCTCGACCTCGATCAACGCCACATCACGACCACCCTTGCGCATCAGAAAGAACCGACTGTGAAGCGCCTCAGTCAAAGCAACAGACAACTCGTCCCCGCCCAGCCGGCGGCCGTTCGCACTCACTGAACCCTGCTGCAACTGCCGACGCGCCTCTCCCCGCGATGCCAGCAGTCCGCTCCGCACCAAAGCATCAACAACCGAAACACTCGCACCCTCGGCCGGCACGACCGCCGACGGGATTTCTCCACGCAACATCACCAGCGTCGTCAGTGGCAGCGCGCGCGGATCCGCCTTGCGGTCAAAAACCACCCGTGACGCCGCCCGCGCCGCTTCTGCCGCATCCCGGCCGTGCACCCGCGCCGTAACATCAAATGCCAGCGCCCCCTGAGCCGATCGCTTGTCGGGGTGAACGGTCAGCTCCTGCTCCAGAGCCTCGATCGCCTCCCGCTCCAGGAGCGTGAACTTCCGCAGCAGCGAACCCGCCAGACTGTCATCAGCATTGATCCAGTACTGATAGAACCTGTAGGGTGAGGTGCGTGCCGCATCGAGCCACACGCTCGTGCCCTCAGTTGTTTTACCGAATTTGGCCCCGTCGGCGGCCGTGATCAGCGGCAGCGTCAACCCGAACGCCGAACCCCCCGTCGACCGGCGGATCAATTCCGTGCCCGCGGTGATGTTTCCCCACTGGTCGCTCCCCCCCATCTGCATCGTCACCCCGTCCCTCCTGTACAACTCCAGAAAGTCATACGCCTGCAGCAGCATGTACGCAAATTCGGTGAACGAAATCCCGTCCTCCAGCCTCGCCCTGACCGACTCCTTGGCCGTCATGTAGTTGACAGTAAAGTGCTTGCCGACGTCGCGCAGGAAGTCCACCATGCGCAGCGGCGCCAGCCACTCTACGTTGTTGCGCATCACTGCGCCGCGCGGTCCGTCGAAGTCGAGGAAACGCGCCAGTTGTCCGCGAATGCCATCGGCATTCGCCGCCACCTCGTCCAGGGTCAGCAGGTTACGCTCGGCGCTGCGTCCGCTGGGGTCGCCAATCATCCCCGTCCCGCCACCGACAAGAACCACCGGCCGGTGACCACCAGTTGAGCGCTGCAGGTGTGTGAGCCCCATCACCTGAACGAGGTGACCCACGTGCAGAGACGGCCCTGTCGGGTCGAATCCAACGTAGGCGAGCAGCGGCCGCTGCAAAGCAGCCTCGACCCCTTCGGTGGCCTGATGGAGGAGCCCTCGCCAGCTCAGTTCCTCGATGAAATTCATGGGAGTTTCGGGTACGCGTCCGCCGACAAACGAAGGTCGGATAAACGGTGGCCTGAAGGGTACAACGGTCGCGGCGGGCGCGCCGAGCGCGGAACCGGCTGCCTGGACCGACCGGTCGTCTTTCCGCTCCAACTTACAGGGGTCATTATTCAGCTGTGCTGAAGCAGCGGTTATTGCGCCTCAAGGCAAGGATCAAGGCCGTCCAGCTCCCACCCTGGATGGTCCTGCCGCGCTTCTCTCAGCGCACCTGGCTCGCCGTCACGTTCCTGTTTTCGCTCGGTGTGGGCGCCGCCTACGCTTCCTGGATCATGGTCTGCCGCGGCAACCAGTGCCCGTCGACGGATGTCCTGGAAAATTATCAGCCCAATCAGACGTCGACCATCTTCGCAGTGGACGGGCGATTTGTAGCCGAAGTTGGCCTCGAGCGGCGCACCCTGGTTACGCTCGACGAGATTCCGCGCGTGGTCCGGGACGCGTTCGTTGTGACCGAGGACAAGCGTTTCTTCTCACACGGCGGCATCGACTGGCTTCGAATCCCCGGCTCTGCTTATCGCAACCTCCTCGCCGGAGAGTTCGCCCAGGGTTTCTCCACAATCACCATGCAGTTGGCGCGCAATGTCTTTCCCGAGCAGATCACGCGCGAGAAGTCGTTGGTGCGAAAGATCAGGGAAGGCAGGGTGGCGATCGAGATCGAGCGGCGTTTTCCCAAGGACCGCATTCTCGAGCTCTACCTGAATCAGATCAACCTCGGCAGCGGAGCTTTTGGGGTGCAGACCGCGGCCAAGCGTTACTTCGGCAAGTCGGTCCAGGAGCTCAACCTCGCCGAGGCGGCGATGCTGGCCGCGCTGCCAAAGGCGCCGACCCGGTACAACCCCCGACGCTACCCCGAGCGCGCCATCATGCGCCGCAACACGATCATCGAACTGATGAGACGCGAAGGCGTGGTCAGTGATCAGGAGGCGTCGCTCGCCCGCGCCTATCCGCTCCAACTGGCGCGCAAGGTCGAATCGGGAGACGTCGCTCCATACTTCGTGGAGTGGGTACGGCGACAGCTGGAAAGGAAGCTCGGTGACCGGCTCTACGACGAAGGGCTGCGCGTGTACACGACGCTCGACCTCGACATGCAGACGGCAGCCGACCGCGCCCTCGAAGCCCAGCTGCGGACGATCGAAAGCGGAAGCCTCGGAAAGTTTTCGCACACTACCCTCGAGCAGTACGTGGCTCGCAACGAGAGGCGTAACGAATCGAGCGCTGCAGAATCGCCCTATCTCCAGGGGGCGTTCATAGCAATCGATCCGCGCGATGGTGCGGTCCGAACGATGATTGGTGGGCGCGACTACGACGACTCCAAGTTCAACCGCGCGACGCAGGCGCTCAGACAACCGGGGTCCACGTTCAAGCCGATCGTCTATGCAGCCGCCGTTCAGCATGGACGCGCGCCGGCCACGGTTTATGAAGACAGTCCGATCTCGGTTCCGCAGGTCGACGGCTCACCGTGGACCCCCAACAACTTCGACATGAAGTTCGAGGGTCCGATGACGATGCGGAGGGGACTGTTCCTCTCGCGCAATCTCGTCGCAATCCGCGCCGGCATGGAGCTGGGCGAATCGGCTGTGATCGACGAAGCGCGGCGATTCGGGATCACGACACCCATCCCACCGTATCCGTCGATCCACATCGGATCCGCCGACGTTTACCCGCTCCAACTGGTGGGTGCCTATTCAGTATTCGCCAACCTCGGCTCGAGTGTCGAGCCGTATGGTATCGTGAGAGTCGAGACAGCGCGGGGCGAGGTCATCTGGCGACCGCAGCCACGGCGCAAGGAGGTGCTGTCGGCAGGGGAGGCGTGGCTGATGGTCGACATGATGAAGGACGTAGTCCGCAGGGGGACGGCCGCGGGCAGCGTCTGGGGCGCTGGATTCCGGATTCCCTCAGGCGGAAAAACCGGAACCACCAACGACGGCGCCGACGTCTGGTATCTCGGCTACACGGCTGACCTCGTCGCCGGTGTCTGGATGGGGTTCGATCGGCCGAAGAAGATCATGGCCAACGCCCAGGGTGGCCGCCTCGCCGCTCCTGCGTTCACGCAGTTCATGAAGCAGGTCTATCAGCGGAAACCGGCACCACCGGACTGGCCGAAACCGGGCTCGGTGGTGATGGGTATGGCGTGTGGCGGCAGTATGGCCTACCCGGAGTATTATCTGGCCGGGACCGAAAACGTGGTCGTCTGTGGTGGCGCTGATAATCCCTTCAACATCGGACCAGTGCAGGACACAGGTGTAGCGATGCGGCCGGCCGCGGCGCGGCCACCGGGTGTCCGATCCGACACCGGCAATCCGTTCAGGATTCCTCGCCGATGACATCGCGCGTTTATCGCGCGCGCTGGGTACTGCCGGTCAATTCCGAACCTGTCAAGAACGGCGCCGTCGCCGTCAGCGACGAGCGCATTTCTTATGTAGGTCCGGCTGGTGAGGCACCGCCCGGGGAGGTGGTGGATCTGGGAGAGGCGGTCCTCACCCCCGGCCTCGTCAACGTCCACACTCACCTCGAGCTGACAGCCTTCCGCGGTCGGCTCGAAGACCTGCAGTTCCGGGACTGGATTGTCACCCTGACCAGGGCGAGAAGGGCGATGATGACCGACGAGGCGCGACTGTCTGCTGCGCGTGTTGGCATCGCCGAGGGGTTTCTGGCTGGGATAACCACATTTGGTGACTGCTCGGACTCGGGCGTTGCGGTGCGCGCGCTCGAGTCGATGGATGCACGCGGCGTCGTCTTTCTCGAGACCTTCGGGCCCGACCCCGCGCAGCGAGAGGAATCGATCGACGCTCTCCTGTCCACTCTCACGGCTACCAGGACGTCGTCGCCGCTGGTTCAGCTGGCTCTGTCGCCTCACGCCCCGTATTCCGTCAGCGATGACCTGTTTGTCTCTGTCGCGCGCATGGCTGAGAGCCGTAGACTGCGACTCGCGGTTCATGTTTCGGAGAGCGAGGCCGAAAGGACGCTGGTTACCGATGCTGATGGGCCATTTGCTGAAGGGCTCCGCCGGCGGGGCGTGGGCGTGCGGGTCCGCGGCAAAAGCCCAGTCGCTCTGCTCGATGCCCTTGGAGTAATGTCGCCGTCGACGCTACTTGTTCACTGCGTCCAGCTGTTGCCGGGCGATATCGAGCTGATCGCGCGCTCTGGCTCCTCTGTGGCGCACTGCCCGGTGTCAAACGCCAAGCTGGGACACGGGATTGCCCCAGTGACGGAGCTGCTCGATGCCGGGGTGACAATAGGCCTCGGAAGCGACAGCGTTGCCAGCAACAATCGCATGGATCTGCTCGATGAGGCGCGCCTTGCATGCCTGATGCAGCGAGTGCGGGCCGGCCAACCCAATTCACTCCCGGCGGCTCGCGTGATACAAATGGCCACACTCGACGGCGCGCGGGCCCTTGGACTCGGCGACAAGGCAGGGTCGCTGGAGGTGGGAAAGGCCGCGGACCTGGCGGCTTTCCCGCTCGATGTGCTCCTGGACGGAAGCGACGACGGCGTGGCACCTGAGACTGCACTGGTGTTTGGAAGAGCGGGGAGGCGTGCCTGCCTAACGATAGCGGGAGGCAGGGAGGTGGTGCGGGGGGGACGGTTGGTGGCGGACTTGCGCAGCGACGTCGAGAGTCTCGGACGGCTGGAATGGGCGGGGAGGCTGCGGGACGCTATCGAGACCCCCGCTAAGGGCCGCCGATAGGCGGCGGCGTGCGTCTCACCATCTCTTGTCCGGTCGCTCGCGCCCGCGGTATCTTGAAGGCAATCGACAGGGAGACGGAATGTCCGATTCACAGCGGGGTCGCACCCAGAAGATCTGGCGCGACGGCGAGTTGGTGAACTGGGACGACGCGACGATTCACGTCATGTCCCACGTTGTTCACTATGGCTCGTCGGTCTTCGAGGGTATCCGCTGCTACGAGACGCCCCAGGGAGGGGCCGTTTTTCGCCTGCGCGACCACATGCGGCGCCTCCACGATTCGGCAAAGATCTACCGCTTTCCGATGCGCTTCTCGGTGGACGAGCTCGTGCAGGCAACGGTGGACACGATTGGCGCCAATGAGCTGCGACGCTGCTACATAAGGCCGATCGCGGTGCGGACGGGTGAGCAGATGGGGTTTTATCCCGCCGGTGTTCCGGTGGAGTGTTTCATCATCTGCTGGCACTGGGACACCTACCTTGGGCACGAGGCGCTGGAGAAAGGCGCCGACGTCTGCGTGTCGACGTGGCGGCGGGCGGCACCCGACACGTTCCCGACGATGGCAAAGGCGGGGGGGAACTACCTCAACTCGCAACTTTCCAAGCTCGAAGCAAAGCAGAACGATTACAGCGAGGGAATCATGCTGGATTCGTTCGGATACGTGGCCGAGGGAAGTGGCGAAAACCTGTTCCTGGTACGGGATGGCGTGCTCTACACGTCGCACATCGGTTCGGGGATACTTCACGGCGTCACCCGCGACACGGTGGTCACGATCGCACGCGACTTTGGTTACCAGGTGCGTGAGCAGCAGTTGCCGCGGGAGATGTTGTATCTGGCAGATGAGGCGTTCTTTACGGGCACTGCGGCAGAGATCACGCCCATCCGGTCTATAGACCGTCTGCCGGTGGGTGAAGGTAAGCCCGGGCCGATAACCCTGGCGATACAGGCTGAGTTCATGGGGATCGCGAAGGGTCTCATACCTGACCGGTTCGGTTGGTTGACTCCGGTACCAGCGGCTGCGGCCCTGGTCGGCTGAATGGCCGCTGTCGTGGTGAGCGGTCGAGCAGGAGTTCGAGGCAGGTTGAGAAGGCGGAGGCTTGTCTTGCCCGGGCAAGGCGCACCATTGAGGTGCGCTCCCGTGTATCAGGGCGTTGCTGTTTTCCGTGAAACTCCCGCCAGAACGTCCCCGGCGGGAGTTTGGTTTGAGTAAGGAGGAAGCTTCGTGGTAGTTGGATGTCTGGCGTTAAATGCTTCGTTCGAGCCATTGACGATGGTTCCGCTCAAGCGCGCCCTGAGGCTTGTAATCGACGGCAAGGCGGAGATCGTCGAGGCTGATGAGGGCCGCCAGGTGCGGTCGGAGCGGCTGTCGATTCCACGCCCGGCGGTGATCAGGCTGACGAAGTTCATTCACGTGCCGCGCAAGTTCAGGCGCCAGGTGACGAACACGTTCCTGTTCGCGCGGGATCGCTATGCGTGCCAGTATTGCCGCCGTTCGAGCAGCGCGCTCAAGCCGCGGGAGTCGCTGACACGGGATCACCTTGTGCCGCTTTCGCGGGGCGGTACCAACGACTGGACCAATGTGGTGACGGCCTGTTCGACCTGCAACACGCGCAAGTCGAACCGGCTGCCTAACGAGATAGGGATGTATCCGGTGCATCCCCCGGTTGAGCCGCACTTCGTGCACCTGAGCTGGGCGGTGCGCAGGCTGACGCCGATCCAGACGCGCTACATCAAGGTGTTCTACGGTGATGCGACGCTTCACCGGCTCGAGGAGCTCCTGTAGCCAGCACCTATCAGGTTATCCGCGCCAGCGCCAGGCCGAGGGCGGCAGCGTTGGCGCGCACACGGTCGTCAAAGGTGAGGACCTTGAGCTCCGGCCACGCCTCCCTGGCAACGAGCACACTACCAAGGTGGATCGCGTCCAGCGCGCGCACCGGCTCCACCGGCCAGGGCGCGGCGGCGAGGTGCGTCACGCGCTCACCGATCGCAAGGTGGTCCCACTGGCCCGCTGCGCTCGCGTAGTCCTGTGAGAGGACTGCGGCCGCTGACTCGCTGACAAGCCCGGTGGCTCGCGCACGATGGATCGCGCGGGCGCATTCGATGCCGGTTAGCTCCGACGTAACGACGAGTGGGGCCTGCTCCAGCGCCTGGATGACCGCGTTCGCGCCAGGTTCGGAGAACAACCACCTGAGTACCGCACTGGACTCGGCATAGACAACCATCGTCAACCGTCTCCGCGAACCCAATCGATGAGTTCACGCGAGGCGCCTTCAGGCAGCTTCACACCCCGGCGGCGATACGGCGAACGCGGCATCTCAGACACTCGCAGTTCGCCGGCGTCGATCAGCCGGCGACGCCCCAGATCGACTGGTGCCAGGGGCGTGGAAGCCTGGCTTCCCGGTGGCCTGAGTTCGGCAACGACTCGGCCACGGTCGGTCACCAGATAGAGTTCCCCGCGCTGCACTTCGCGGAGGGCGCTACTCAGATGTGCCTTCAGTTCGCGAATTCCAATGGTTCTCATCACATTGTAGTCACTGGTGACTACAATATCGGCATCGAAAAGCGGACCGTCAAGCTCGGGGGGTAAATCGGGACGAGCGCGCCTCGAGGGTCCGGTTTTCTCCCCCAAGGAGCCGGGTCAACAACGTCCTGAGACCGCGACTCAGAGCGGTCCCGGGATTGCGGCGCCCCCTCACCGCCGGCGACAGGTCTCCCGCGAGCCAGCGCTGCAGTTCATCCAGATCGGTGACACTCAGGACATCGAGTACCAGAACGACGTTGTAGTACTGCTGCCCTCGGGGGCGGGCAGTGATCTCCGCGCGCATCGGTCGCTCGACTTCGGCGACGGCGTCGGTAAAGGTGCTGAATGTGCCGAGCCTGATGACCGAGTCGCCACGCACGCGGACGGCTTCATACATTTCGCGCAGAGGATCGAATCGGGTGACAACCTGCCACTCGTTGATCCCCAGTCTCGAATCGAACCATCCCTCTGTGCTCCACAGTTCAACGCGGAAATGCAGACGAACGGGGAACCCGTGGGACAGCAATTCACGCACCCCGGGATCGTCGAGAACATTGACGGCGCGGACGACAGGACCGGCAACTGTCAGAGACTCGGCTGCGGGTGCCGTGACGCTGAGTGAGGGGCGCGGCCGTTGCGCCTCCGCCATCTGAGACCGCGACGCCGTCATCAGCACCGCGGCCAGCCACCACCACCAGCGAACCGCTAGAATCGGGATCGAAGTCTGAGGAAGAAGTTGGCCGGCTCGTCCGGCCTCGAAACGGGTTTGGCGACGTAGAGACCAACATCGTGCAGTACCAGTCCAAAGCCGACGTCGGTCTGGAAAGTCGAGAGCGCGGGGAACCCGGACCGCCGCACGAACCGCCCGTCAGCGTTCGATCCCACCAACCACCCGCGGCCGGCGTCCGCAAAAACCACGAACTGGGCGCCGCGCCCCCAGCCGCGGCGCCGCCACCGTCGTTCGTCGTCGAAGAGGCCGAACGGATCGAAGTCCAGGTCGCCCCTGAACTCGACCTGGGCAAGCGCGAAGCGGTCGCACTCAGCCGGTACGCCCCGGACGGAACTGGGTTCGACGCCGTCGTAGCGCCCGCAGTGCCAGTAGTCGACACTCGATCCGTGAGACATTCCTCCCTCGAGATGGCGGAAGCGGTAGCCCGGCATGGTTCCGGGTCCACCGAGAGAAAACCGGCGCTGCATGGGCAACGCGTCGCCGCTCATCCAGCCACCCATTGCCAGGCGGAGGTTGAGTCCCCCGTCGGGCGAAATCCGGTTGTAACGTCGGATGTCCACGAAAAGGCGATCCCAGTTCGTCCTGCCACCCTCCGTCGGCAGTCGGCCGTTGGTTGTTGGGGCGTAGGTCTCGATTGTGCCCTTCCCGAACTCATAGTTCAGGACGGCGTACCACCCTGACCAGGGGTTACCCCGATCGTTGCGCGTGTCGAACCGCGCCGTCGCGTTGACGAGCCTGAACACACCCTCGTCCATGGCCGGGTTGGGCCGCCAGTCCGCGCCATCGCGGAAGAGGGTCCACGGGTCGCGGGTAGGCTTGGCGCTCCAGCGCACCCTGGAATACGAAATGCCGACGTCGAGCTCGCGCCGGTGGAAGACCGACGCGTAGGCGCTCCCGCCGTGTGTGTTGTAGTGATCCCTGAAGTCGCGATGGAGGAAAAACGCGGCCAGGCCTGACTCGGGGTCGTCGAGCTGCCACGGTTCCACCGGCTCGACGACGTCAAACAGCCGCCCACCGAGCCTCAACCCACCGCGGCGGCCGAGGTCGAGCTCGAGTTTCGCGGAATGGCCGGCCCGGCCCGAGCCCCAGTCAAAGGAGTCGTTGCTGCGGAGCACCCCGAGTGCCTCGACGGAAAATCGTCCCCAGTCATATTCGCGGCCTAACGCGGGCCCGAGGTGGACGGGGAGTCCTTCCACGCGGTTGTAGGTCCTCGCCGAGACGAGTCTGAGTTCACTCCAGCCACCGTCGGCCCAGCGTTCGGGACGTTGCCACCAACGCTCCTCCTGGTCCTCGCGGGAGGCGATGCGGTCTCCGTCGCGGTCATAGCGAAGGCGGCTGGAGTAGATGCGAACATCACCGTTGATGGTGCCGTCGCCGCGGCCCGACACACCCCCACCGACGATGAGTACGTCTCCGTCGATGCGTCCCCCGGGCAGCAGCTGCACGTCGCCGTTGACGGCAACAACGCGGCCGACCACCGTTCCCGCCACGACGAGCGGGCCGTCGAGGATCGCGACGTCGCGCTCGAGGGTCTCACCTGGGCCCACTTCAAGGCGGCCGTCGACACGGAGGACTCCGGTGGCGTTGAATGCGGCCACCACTTCATCGGCGATCTCACGCGGCAGGGACCTGCGATCGGGCTCCTGGGCAGCGGCAGCGGCCGCCACGGCTGCAAGCCCAAGCCCAAGAAGAATGGAGCGCGTTTTCGATCCAGTACGCAATGAATCGATTGCGTCGATTCCGCGATTCCGCTGCATTTTTAACCCGGGGGGGGGCCCCGAGGGCGACTGTTTCCGTGTCATGAACCTGTTCCGTAAGCTGGTCGAGTCGCTCCTCTGCACCTCGCGGGCCGTCAAGGGCTCTACCCGGACTTTCAAATGCCGCAACGACTTCCACAAGAGTCCTTGCCAGATGAACCTTGAACGTCCCATCCCACGGTCACGCAGTGTGTCAAAAGCTCCCGCTGCCGAGCTCGCCTTCGACCGGACCAGCGAGAGTCTCGCCAATAATCTCAAGTCGGCGCATCCTCCGGTACAGGTTTGGTCGGTCGGTCTGAAGTCGGCGGGCTGCTTCGGCGACGTTTCCGCCGGCCGCGCTCAGTGCGCGCGTGATCAGGGTGCGCTCGTATTCATCGAGCAGCTCACTGAGCGGACCGCAGGAGCCATCAAGGCGTTTGGTCTTTGGGCCGGCGTCAGCGCCGTCTGGTCCCGTGATGACTGCACGCACCGACTCGGGCGTTTCGCCGATCGCGATCACGCGCGTGACGTCCTCCCGCGTGATGCGCTGCCCCGGATGGAGGATCATCAGCCGCTCGACAACGTTGGCAAGTTCCCGAACGTTTCCCGGCCATCGGTAACGTGCCAGGGCTTCCACCGCATCGCTGGACCAGTCCGGGAGTCGCCGGCCCGTGCGCGTCCGGTTGACGGCCGAGAAATGAGCCACGAGCAGTGATACGTCGCCACGGCGTTCACGCAGTGGCGCGAGGGCGATCGGGATGACGTTGAGCCGAAAGTACAGGTCCTCACGGAACGCGCCCTCGCGGCAGGCGCGGGCGAGGTCCTTGTTGGTGGCGGCGATTACGCGAGTGTCGATGCTGATCGGCTTGCCGCCGCCCACCCGTTCGATTTCGCGGGCCTCGATGGCGCGCAGAAGCTTGGCCTGTGCTTCGGGGCCCAGATCTCCAACTTCATCCAGCAGCAGGGTGCCGCGGTGAGCCAGCTCGAAGCGGCCAGTGCGGCGTTCGCTGGCGCCGGTGAAGGCGCCGCGCTCGTGGCCGAACATCTCGCTTTCGACGAGGTCACGCGGTATCGCGGCGCAGTTGACGCGGATGAAGGGTCGGTCGCGGCGGGGACTGGCGAGGTGGATCGCCGCTGCTACAAGCTCCTTGCCGGTGCCCGATTCGCCGCTGATCAGGACGCGCGAGTCGGTGGGCGCTACACGCGCGATGAGGGCCCGCAGCTCCTGCATGGGCGTGCTCTCACCAATCATCTCCCCCGAAAGCCCGAGGTCAGCCCGGAGTTCACGTGCTTCCCGCCTGGCGGTTCGCAGCTCCAGCGCCGCGGAAAGGGTGAGCAGCACTCCCTCCGGTGTCAGCGGTTTTTCGAGGAAATTGAATGCTCCGAGCCTCGTTGCCTGTACAGCGTCACTCAGTCCGGCGCGGCCACTCATCATCACGACGGGGAGGTCGGGGAACCGGTTGCGAAGGGCGGTCAGCGTTTCGAGGCCGTCGAGGTCACCCGGCATCATCAGGTCGACAAGAGCGACGTCAGGTTCCACATCGAGCGAGGCTAAAGCTGCTTTGCCGCCGTGCGCCTCGCGCACTTCGTAGCCCTCCGCGCCGAGGAGCGCCGCAAGCATTCGGCGGATGTTGGGCTCATCGTCGACGATCAGGATGCTGGGCACGACCCTGGTTTCCGGGACCTAGGGACGCCGGACCTCTTCTCTTACCGACTGCCGTTCCCCGGGCCACTGCTCCAGAGGATTCGGTGAGGGCAGGGTTCGCATCTCGCTGAGTAGCCGCGCGGAGTAACGCTGGCCCTCAGCGATACGCTCAACCTCGATGGCGACCGCGTCGACCGCCTGCTCGAGCCTGTCAAAGCGGGTGCCGGTTTCGGGAGACTCCCTGTGCGGCGCACGATCGAATCGGCGGGCAATGGTCCGGACAATCGGGAGGCCGAGGACGATGATGCAGAGGCTTACGAGCACAACCTCGATGATGCCGACGACTTCGCGCGGGATCGCCTGCTCCTCGAAGATCACCCTCGGCCCCGTCAGAGGGATTCCGTCGCCCGAGATGACCCGATCGAGCTGTGACTGCAGAGAAGTGAGCCGGTCGGTTGCGATGGACAGCTGACTCTCGATGGCCTGTTCCCTGATGCGACTGGCGCCAGGCGTCAGCTGCTGGGTGAGGTCGGCAATCTCCTGTTTGACCCCTGCAATCTGGGCCTGGAGCAGCTCGATCGCGCGATCAGCGTTGACCAGGGGTGCGCCGGGCGGAGCAGGGGGTGCTGGTGGCTGCGGCGTGATTTCTATGACTCGTGCCTGCGCGCCAACTGTGTAAGTCATCATGCCTCCCGTCGCTCGACCGGCACGGCCTCGCGTGGTCGGCCCCAGCCGCCAGCGGTCTCGCCAGCGCCGCCGATGGCGCGCGAATCGCCCAGTAGCTTGTTGGAATACCGCTGGCCCTCGGCGACTCGTTCGACCTCGATCGCCACTGCCTCAATAGCCTGCTCGATTCGATCGAGGCGTGGCGTCTGGTCGACCGCCCCCCGCCGTTCTGCCCAGCGGCCAAAACCACGGGCAAACGGGACTCCGATGGCGATCGCGGCGATAGTGATGAAGAACATCATGGCGATGTCGACCGCTTGCGGAGGTATGGCGTCGCCGGTGAAGACGAAGGGGGGCCCGGTTTCAGTATTGGTCTCGCCAGAGATCAGCTCGTCAAAACGGTCCTGGAGGTTCTCCAACCGATCGGTAGCGCTTTCGATCTGATCGGTCAGCATCGCTTCGCGCGCGTCGGTGGTATTCTGATCCAGCTGATTCATGAGCGCTGCAATCTCCTGTTTGACGCCATTGATCTCGGCGCGGAGGAGATCGATCGCCTGATTGGAAGTCTGCTGGGCGAGAGCGGCGGCGCGCGCCCCCGCGATTTCGGCTTCCTGATCGCGCACCTGTTCCTGCGCACGGGTAACAGGCGCCCGCACTTCGCGCTGCACCTCCCGTGAGATCTCGCGCGCGTCCTGCATCATCGGAAGCACGACCGCGGCGGCGTTGGGGAATCCGGGCTGGCTCATGACGTCTCCCTGGTCATCTGCGCACGGCAGGGCTGGCTGGCTCTGAACCGCCTGCGAGCAGGTGGGTGGTGAATCGCTGACCCTCGGCGAGCCGTTCCATCTCGACGGCCATCGAGTCGATTGCCTGCTCGATCCTGTCGAGGCGAGCGTCGATCGATCGGCTCTGGTCCGGGCCAGCCGCTCCGAGCTCGAGTTTGCGCTGCTGGTAGCGGATGAAGTTGACCGCGACCACCGCCATACTGGCGAATAGCGCAATCGGAATAAGGAACTGCAGGGCCATGACTAATTGACGGTAACGGGAACGGTTGCAGGGAGCATGAAACGTATCGTGAGGCCGCTGCCGGGAGCACAATCAGCCGACGCCACGCCACCGTGGGCAAGGACCGTCTGCCGCGCTATCGCCAGCCCCAACCCAGAGCCACCCACCTTGTCGGTAACGTAAGGTGCCCAGATGGATTCCAGCCGGTCGGCGCCAACGCCGGGTCCGTCGTCGGAAACCTCGATGACGGCCGCCGGCTTCCCCGACAGAGTGCCCGGCCGCACGCGAATCCCGATTCCCTCCGGGGTCCGGGCGGCGTCGAGAGCGTTGAGGACAACATTGAGAAGGGCGCGCAGGAGTGCGTCGTAACGTCCCTCAATCTCCGGAGTACCCGTCTCTATGACAACCCGGATCGCGCCGGCGTTCGACGGCAAGGCCGACTGACAGGTGGCACGTGCCAACTCGCCAACGTCGATCCTGGAAACCGGTCCCTCAGGGAGCCTCCCGAACTGGGAGAACGACCGCGCCATCCTGTCGATCCTCGCGGTCTCCTCCTCGATTACCCGCAATGGCTCGGCGATTCCGTCGACCGGTGCTCGGCGGATTTGAGCAAGGGCGAACTGGATCGGAGTGAGCGGGTTCTTGAGTTCGTGAGCCACCCGCCGGGCGGTCTCGCGGAAGGCAAGGGCGCGCTCTGCCTCGCGCATGGTTGCGCGAGATAGCTCAAGCTCAGCTGCCATGCCCTTCATGCTCGACCGCAGCGTCTCGAATTCCGGCGCACCCCTGGAGCTGGCGGGTGGAAGCGGCGCCCCACGTTCGATCATCGACGTCCAACGTACGAGCTCATCGATGGGTCTGCTGAGTTGTCGACTGAGGTGGGCAGCGACGCGTGAAGCCGCGATCCACAGGATAGCGAGCGTCCCGATCGCAATGAGGAGAAAAACCGGAAGCAGTCGGGAAGCAACGAACTGCAGGCGCCGCGCCTGAGTGACCGATGATTCCAGCTCCTGTTGGTGGGCATCGAGTGTAGCGCGCTGGCCCTGAGTGAGAGATGAACTGCTCAGACTGTCGATTGCGCCCTTGCCGGTTCGGGCGACCCTTCCCCAGGCCTCGTCGGCGCTTATCCCGGGCAACAGGGTCCAGGCGCCGATTCCGATGCCGGCCGTGAGGAGGGCAGCGGGAGCGAGCGCGAAGAGGCTGAGGATCAGGAAGAGTCTGGACCGGAAAGTCAGGCGCTTCACAGTCTTTACGTTGGCCCAGAGGGCTGGTTTCGACCAGTGGACAGAAGTGGTGAACAGGAGGAGCGGGAGGAACCTGAGGAACAGGAGGAGCGGGGAGGAGGCGCCGCGGGCCAAGGCCCAAGGCTCAAAGTCTGGCCTTCGGTTCAGCCCTTCCTCTCGACGTCCAGGCCACCCGCTCCTCCTGTTAATCCTGCTCCTGATGTCCTGTTCAAACTCTTCATCCGACCTACTCCCCCATCGCCTTCAGCAGGACCCTTTTTGGACGTTGGCCGTCCCATTCCCCGTAAAACACGCGTTGCCACGGGCCCAGGTCCAGTTTGCCCGCGGTGACGGGGACCAGGACCTGGTGCCCCACGGTCAGCGAACGCAGGTGTGCGGCGGCGTTGTCCTCCCCGGTGCCGGAGTTGTGGCGGTAGGCACCTGGGGACCAGGGTGCGATACGCTTTTCGAGCCAGGTGAGGATGTCGTTCCAGAGGCCCGGCTCATGGTCATTAACGAAAACGCTGGCCGAGATGTGCATGGCCGAGACCAGCACCCAGCCATCGCGGATTCCGGCGCCGGCGCGGCAGTGCTCGACTTCGTCGGTGATGTCGATGATCTCCTGACGTTTTTCGGTCGTGAACGTCAGATACGTGGTATGGTGGCGCACTTGGGCCGGGAGAGGTTGGGTGTTGGCCACCAACTGTATTAGATTCCACCGTTCGCCGCACGCGCGGGTCCACCCGCGCCGGTCTGCGGTGCGACATCGGTGTCTCCGCGCATTCGCTGGGAGCCGGTGAGCGCGCGGCAGGCTGGCGGTGACAACAGGGCGTATTGCCCCGCCGCTCGTCGAGGACCAGCGGCCGGAGCGGACGCCAGTGTCTCTTCGCCGGAATGACGTGTGCGCCGGCGGCTGACACCATCGCCAATGGCCACCCGGCCCGCACACCAACAGTCAGGTAAATGCACTCACGCACTCCCCGGCACGTCGCACCGCGCGCGCCGATCGTCCCCATTCACCGGGGCCCGCAGGCAGTAAACCACCAGCAGCAGTACACTCCATCGCACCAGGCGCCTAACGCCGCTTTCCTCATCGACTTCGACAACGTCACGATGGGGATCCGCTCCGACCTCGCGAGCGAACTGAGAAGCCTCCTCTCCTCAGACATCATCAAGGGCAAGGTGGCGGTCCAGCGCGCGTACGCGGACTGGAGGCGTTACCCGCAATACGTCGTGCCGCTGGCCGAGTCGTCGATCGACATGATCATGGCGCCGGCGTACGGTTCGTCGAAGAAGAACGCCACGGACATCAGGCTGGCCGTCGATGCGATCGAACTGGTGTTCACGCGACCGGAAATCGGCACCTACATTCTTCTTTCCGGGGATTCGGACTTCGCGTCGATGGTGACCAAGCTCAAGGAGTATGGGAAGTACGTCATCGGCGTCGGCATCCGCGAGTCTTCGAGCGACCTGCTGGTGATGAACTGCGACGAGTACTACAGCTACAATGCGCTTGCGGGTCTGGTAAAGGCCGGAGACGAGGAGGTGCAGAAGTGGGATGCGTGGGAGCTCGTCGTCGAGGCCATCGGACGGATGCAGAAGAACGGCGACGTGATGCGGTCGGATCGCCTCAAACAGGTGATGCAGGACATCGACGCAACTTTCGACGAGAAGAACGTCGGGTCGGGCTATTCCAAGTTCTCGCGCTTTGTCGGGGACGCCGCCGACAAGGGGTTGCTCAAGGTGACGAAGCTGGACAACGGCCAGCTCGAGGTCACTCCCGCGGATGGAACGGCGCGCCCGGTTGCGCGCTCTCCGCAGACACCAAGGGCGGATGCCCAGCCACAGTCGGCCATTGAGCAGGATCGCGGTGCCGGTGCGCGACGCGGCCGGCGAGGACGTGGGCGAGGGCGGGGTGGCGCCGACGCCACTGCGGCGGAGGAAGCGCCGAAGGACGCCAGGCCGCCCGTCAAGGGGGTGCTCAGCGGCGCGGCCGCCGCTGTCCGGACACATACCGCTCCGGTCCGCGGACAGAATACGATCGGACTATCGGGCGAGCGACTCACACGCCAGGACGCGTTCGATGTGGTCAGGCGCGCGACGGCGGCGCTGGCCGGGCCGGACGACTCGGTGCTCTCCAGCGATGTGCGAAAGAAGGCGTACGAGCTGCTCGGCCGAGACAGCGAGTCTCTGGGCGAGAGATACTTCCACCGCATACTTCGCGACGCTCACGACGTTGAGGTCATCGACCTGCGGCGCAGGGGTGACGATTACGAGGTTTCGCTGCCGGCGAGCGCTGCGCCAGTTGCCGAGCAGCTCAAACAGGCGGAAGCAGCGATCGTATCGCCACCGAACCAGCCAGCCACCGCAGCTCAGCCGCGGGGGATGGGGCCACGGGGGATTCCGCAGCGGGGGAGAGGGTCAAAGGCGCCGCCGCCGGAGCTGCTGCTCGTTGGTGTCGTGGAAGCACGGCCGTCGCCGGTGACGGGCAACGGCGAGTCGCCGGTGACTGAACCGGCGGCGCCAGGCAAGGTGCGTGGCCGAACTCGCGTCTCAACCCGGGCCAAAAAGGTCAAAGCAGCTGTGGCCGGGCAGACCACGACGCCCGCCGCCGAGTCTCCGCCCGCCGCGGACAAGCCGGCAGCGGCAGGGAAGCCCCGGGCCCGTTCGCGGAGCGCAAAGACGGCGTCGTGAAGGCGGGGAATGGTGCCCGCGTCGCGGCCGGGGGCGGTTGCGGCGGCGGGCACCGTGCTCCACTGCCGCAGTCCTTCTTTGACAGAGACCCGGCGATCGTGGCGCGTGAGCTTCTGGGCGCCATCCTCGAGCATCGAACTCGAGAGGGCACAACTGGCGGTCGCATAGTCGAGACGGAGGCCTATCTCGGTCCTCACGATCCGGCCTGTCACGCCGCTGCCGGGCTGACGAGGCGCACGAAGCCGCTACACGGCCCCCCCGGCACAGCCTACGTCTATTTCATCTACGGGATGCACTGGTGCATGAACGCGGTGACGCGGGAGGAGGGCTTCGGGAGCGCTGTTCTGATAAGGGCGCTGGAGCCTTTGCGCGGCGTAGGACTGATGAGCGACCGTCGGGGTACGGAAGACAGATACCTGCTTGCGAGCGGGCCGGGGCGGCTCTGCAAGGCCCTCGCTATCGATGGCACGAGTAACGGGGCGCGGCTCGACAGGATACGCGATCGGCTGCGGCTCCTGATGGGTTGGCCGCTTCCGGATTCCGCCGTCGCGGTGTCACCCCGGATCGGAGTGGCCAGGGCAGTCGACTGGCCGCTGCGGTTCTTTGAGGCCGGGTCGGGGTTTGTTTCGGGTGGGCGGAAATCGCGCTCAGGTGGAAGAAGATGAGGAGCAGGAGGAACGTGATACGGTCATCCTGCTCATCCGCCCTAGGCTACCGCCGCCCCATGGCGCCGCCGATTGAGGATCGAGTTCACCCGATTGAGGAAGACATCGCGTGAGAACGGCTTCGGCAGGAGCTGTGTTGTCTCGTCGAGCCCAAGTTTGGGGAGATCAATGTCGAGGTAGCCCGACATGTAGAGGATCCTGACATCGCCTCGCCTGGTCCTCAGCTCACGCGCAAGGTCGCGGCCGCCCATTCCAGGCATGATCACATCGGTCACCACCAGATCAACGCCGGCGCACTCCGGTCCAACAATCGACAGCGCCTGATAGGCGTCTGCAGCCTCTCGAACTTCGTAACCGGCCTCGCGCAGGATGCGTTTGGTCAAAGTGCGCACCGCGGCATCATCCTCCACCAGCAGGATGTTGGCATCACGACGCAGTGTGGTCGTGGCCACACTGGTTGGAGTGATCGTGGCGGAGACTCGTTCGGCCAGCGGCTCGACACGGGGGAGATAAATCCGGAAAGTGGCCCCCCGCTCCGGTTCGCTCTCGACGGTGATCGCGCCGCCGCTCTGCCTGATGATCCCGTAAACCATCGCCAACCCCAGCCCCGTACCGCGACCGGCCGGCTTGGTCGTGAAGAATGGATCAAAGATCCGCTCCTTGGTCCCGGCATCCATCCCGTGCCCGGTGTCCCTGACGACCAGCGATACGTAGTCACCGGCCGGTACGCGGAGGGATGCGGCGAGTGCGGCATCGACCTGGACGTTGCGGGTTTCGAGGGTCAACAGCCCACCGTCCGGCATCGCATCGCGGGCGTTGACGGCGAGATTAAGGAGGACCTGCTCCAGCTGGCTGGGGTCGGCGCGAACGAGGCCAAGGGATTCTGACGGCTGGGTCAGGAGCACCATGTCCTCACCGATCACACGACGCAACATCTTCTCGACGTCGCGGACCAGTGTGTTGAGCTCGAGGTCCTTTGTCTGCATCGCCTGCTTGCGGCTGAAGGCCAGCAGCTGTCGTGTCAGGGCGCTGGCCCGTTCCGATGCGTCGCGGACGTCAATGAGCCCCGCGGCATGTTCGTGATCCTCGGCGAGGTCTTCGAGAAGGAGATCGACGTTGCCCCTGATCGCGGTGAGGATGTTGTTGAAATCGTGGGCAATTCCGCCAGCCAGTCGGCCGATGCTCTCCATCTTCTGGACCTGCAGCAGGTCGCTCTCGAGTCGCTTCTCGTCGGTTATGTCGAGGAGAAGCCCGTTCCAGAGAATATCTCCGACGGCGTTCGGAGCTTCGGGAACGGAGGTCCCCCTGACCCACTTCGTGCGGCCATCCGGCGTCCTGACCTGAAACTCCTCACTCCACCGGCTCAGCGTGCGCGCCGACTCCAGGACTGCACGTGCCAGCCGCTCCTGGTCGGCAGGCAGGATCATGCTCCACAAGCGCGAAAAGTCGTGCAGCAGTTCATCGGCGGTGACACCGAGCAGGTCGACGATTCCGTGACTGACGAACTCGAAGGACTGGACGCCGGCAGCCGACAGTTTGTACTGGTAGACACTCCCCGGCATGGCGTCGGTAATGCCGCGCAGTCTCTTCTCGCTTGCCTTGAGTGCGCGTTCCATGCCGATGCGGTCGGTAACGTCCTCGGCGGAGATGACGATGACCCGGGTCCGGCCGTCGGTGCCGCGCAGGGGGGCTGCGCTTATCTGGAGTATGAGATCAGGCTGGCCGACTCTGCATGCGACACGCAAGGCCCCTGATACGTTCTGGCCGGTCCGGAGAACCAGGTTGAAAACCCTCTCGCTTTCCCTGATCTCGCGGCCGTCGAGATCAAAGAAGGTCCATCCCGTGATCATGACGCCCTCCGCGAGCAGTTGCTCGCGAGGGATGCCGGTGATCTCTTCACAACGCTTGTTGACAAAAAGACAGCGGCGTGTCTCGGGATCGATGGCGGCGACACCGGCTGTGCTGGTCGCCAGGATGGCGTCCAGAAAGTCACGCTCGTCCTTGACCTGGCGTTCCGCGAGCCGCCGTGCGGTCACATCGCGGAGAACGAGTTGCACACGTCCGTCAGGCAGGGCCCGGGGAGACAGCTCGGCCTCGAACACCGATGAGTCGGCGCGTGCGATCGAGCGCTCGATCGGGTGATTGACGTTGGTTGGACCTCCTCCCTTTATCACGGCGGCGCCCGCGTCGCCGAGGAGGGTCGCGATGGGAGAGCCCGTGACGTCCCACTCGCTGCGTCGCAGGAGCTCACAGGCGCGGGCGTTGGCCACCTCCACGACACCATTGGCGCCCAGAACAAGAATGGCATCAGACGCCTGGTCGAGGAGCGTGCGGTAGCGCCACTCCGAGAGCCGCAGCGCACGTTCACGGTCACGCAGGTGGGCGCGCTCGTTGCGCCAACGCCAGTCAACGACCGCACCGGTCGATAGCGCAGCGAAGCCCACGAGCAGCTTGAGAGCGTCTCGAGAGTCGGATACGAGGAGCGTGCCACCGGGTTCCATGAGGAACCACGCCGTTCCACCGAAAGCGAATGCCGCAGCGAGCACCGCTGGCCCGAGCCCGCCGGCGAGGAGGATCGCGATAACGCTGGCAACGGATGCACCAAGCATCGCCGTGTTGGAGAGCGTGTCTCCGAACCACGCCATGACCGGAATGCTCAGCAGTCCAACTCCCAGGCCGATCGCATAACGCCACGCGAGTCGCTCATACCATGGATCGGCATGGTCAGATGGCGTGGCGTTGCTGGGGTGGGGAGTGTGACCCGGCGTCATGAAAGGGATCGCCGGACTCTTTCTTCGCGGGTGTAGGTTTCCGCTGCCCACTGCCTACAAGATTCGTCTGCGCGCAGGCGGACGCAAGGCTGCCTAACACGCAAAACAGAAGGGGGCCGCGCGAGCAGCGCGACCCCCTTCACCCCCTCCTGCCGTCTCCTACTTCAGCGCCTCGATGGCGTTGGCGAGGTTGTAGCGGAACCCGCCCTCGAGAACGAACGTGTAATTCGATCCCGAGAGGAGGAAGTTGGACCGCGTCGGCATCGACGAGACCTGCCCAAAAAGGGCGGTGCGGCCAAACTGCAGCTGTGCGCCAGCCGTCATGACCGCGGAGACTTTCGAGGTCTGCTCCGACACGCGCTGGAATACCAGCGTCTGCGTCTGCTGGTTGATGTAGGTGCCCTCGGGGTCGGCGGACTGGATGACGTTGAGGGAAAGCCCGAGTCCAGCGTAAGGCCGAAGCTCGCCCCAGGTAACCGGGAACGCGAGCAGCCCAATGGCATAACGGCGCATGTCGGAGACCCGGACCGAGCGTAAGGCGCCGTTTACCGACTGATCGAAAACGCCGCCGACTTCGTCGAAGAACGACTGTTCACCGGAGATGTAGAGAGCGCCCTTGTTGCGGGTGATGAGCCACTCGCCACCGATGGTTGGAGCGGAGATGCGGCCGCCACCCGCGTTGAGCGACGTAACGCCGCCCTTGGCGCCCCAGAACCAGGAGTTGTCGAAGCCGGTACGCTCATCCATCGATGCCTGAGCGGATGCGGTCGACGAAAGGAGGAAAGCGAAAACCAGACCTGAGCGGACGATGCGCATAACGGAGCCTCGGGATCGCGACGTTTGGAGGATCAGCGCCCTCCCGGCGATCCTCCGGCGAGCAGCGCATTAAAGATCAGTTTGAACGTTCCGTGAGACTGTCCCCGGTACTGCGGGCGGAACCCGAACATGAACACCCGACCCTTGCCCAGCGGTGCCTCGATGGCGGCTGCTTTTCCCGCGATCGCCCCCGCTCCCTGGAGAAAGCCGCTGAGGAGGATGTCCTCACCGCGCCCGGGATAGCGGAGCAGCTCCCTGGCCGGCGAGCCCGCGGGAATGTCGAAAGTGAGGCTGTTGGTGAAGTAGACCGCGGCCGTATCGGGCAGCCCCGCCGTGACGCGATGCGGATTCACCAGCACCCGCAGAATCGACCCCGGGGCATAAAGCGCTTCTTCGCGCCGCTGACCCGGATTCCCCGAACCCCCCTCATCAGCATCGGGACCGCCGCGCCCAGCCCCGCCAACCCTGATCAGCCCAACCCCGATACCTAACTCAGCTGTGCCGAACTCCGACGCGCGGTCGAGGAGGACAAGCGTACCTCCATCCTCGACAAAGCGGCGGACCGCGGCGATCCCTGCGCTCCCCAGTCCCCCGGCAAAGGCAGGGGGGACGGCCGCCTCGGACATGCCGCTGCGAACGTCCCTCAAACTCATGTCAGGGACGAGAAGAACGTCGAAATGGTCACGGAGGGAGCCCGCCCTGATCGTGGAGTCCGTCACACTCGAATAGGGCACTCCGGTCTGGTCGAAAAGCCATCGTGTCCACCCCTCATCCATCGACGCCGTCCACGACTTGTACAGTGCCACCCGTGGCCTGGAGACGACTTCGGTAGTGCGCGGAATCACATCCAGCGAGGGAAAACAGTCGAGCGCTCCGAGGGCGGATCCACCAGAACTCCCCAAACCGCCCGAGCCTCCACCCCCCCGACGGTCAACGTAGAACGTTCCCACGGGCAGGGTGGTACCCGATTCTGGCGCTTCGTACCGATCTGTCCCCCACATCCTCCGCACCGTACGGCTCCCGACGGACCTCATAACCACGGGCCAGACGTCGTTGTTGCGCGGATCGAGGACAACCCAACGGCCCACTTTCGCGCTCCTGGCTGTCGGCGAAGTGCAGGTACTCGTTTCGAACGGTGGAAGCGGCGCGAGACTGACGGTCGGCAGCGTGTCGGCGGCGACGACCCGGACGCCCATCTGCAGGGGAAGCGTCCAGCCGGCGACATCGTATGGTCGCTCCACAGGCCCGGTCGCCGAGAGCCGCACGGCGGGGAAGTTCTGAACCTCCAGGAGATCTTTTGCATGGGCCCTGTAGGGCTGGTCGAGCCTGACAACCCAGTTGTCCCTCGAGTCATGGATCTCGACTCCGCCCGTCTGAAGGACCGAGAGGAGCGCCCTGGTCGCACCGGCGTCATGCTGGGCCTTGGGGATCAGGAAGGCTCGCGGCGAACCAGTAGCTCCAAGCGCGATCTGCCGACGCGCCATCTGAACCAGTCCCCGCACCAGTTCCTCGCGGTGGCGGGATGCAAAACGGACGAGAGCTTCGGAGGCAATGAGCTCGTATTCGACGATGTCACGGAGGCGCCAGACGCCGCCGGGCCAGGGGTTGGGGAAGGAGACCCGCTGCTCGTAGCGTGGCAGTCCGCGCGAGTGGCCGGTGAGGTCGGCGGCGGTCTGCGTGATGGGAGTGGCGACGCGAACCGAGGCTGCTTCGGTAAGCAGGGCGATGATGTTGTGTCTCGTTGGTGTGGAGCGAAACCCTCCGTGCCACCACATGTCGTAAAGGACCCCGTCGCCGACACCCTTCTTCCCCGCCTGCTCGAGCGCCCATGACATCTCCGAGCCGATGAGATTGATGCCCCGGACGATCAGCGGATCGATGTTGGGGTTGACCGGGTCCACCATCGGGGGGACAAAGATTCGCATTCCCGAGTTGCCCATCTGATGGATGTCGTAGACCACCTGGGGGAACCAGCGCCGGTAGAGAAAATCGGTCGCCAGCCGAGTCTCCTTCTGGGTGACCATGTACCAGTCGCGATTGTTATCGTGCCCCACGTAGTGATGATAGAGCCACGGCAATGGTCCACCTTCCCAACGGGTGCCGACGTTACGGCGATACCACTCGGTGATCAGCTGAGTGCCGTCGGGGTTCATCGACGGAAAGAGGAGGACGACGACGTTGCGCAGCAGTTCCTGCAGAGTGTCGTTGGCCACCAGCCGCCAGGCCAGCTCCATCATCATCTGGCTCGATCCGATCTCGCTGCCGTGGATGTTGGCCGACAGCAGAATCACCGCCGGCTGATCCCTGACGATCGACTCCTCCTCAGCCGGTGACAGAGTCCGAGGGTCGGCGAGCCGTGCTTCACGACGCCTGATGTCCTCGATCCGCTGCATGTTCGATGGGTGGGTAATCGTCACCGCCAGGAACGGAAGCCCGCCAGTTGTCGGTCCGAGGGTGTCGACACGCACACCCGGTGCTGCCGCCATTCGGCTGAAATAGCCGGTGATCTGCGACCAGTCCGCCAGCTTGCGATCCGCACCCACTTCGTGACCGAGAACGTCGCGAGGGTGAATGACCGCGGACGACTGCGCGCCGGCTCCAGGCCCGGCGAGTGACGCGAAGAGGATGAGGACCGCCACGTTGAGCCGCATCGGGAGTGTCTGGAGAGGGGGATTCATGAAGTGGGCGGTTCGCGCTCAGAGCTGGACCCGGACCTCGCAACGATCGCCGTGGCCGAGATGTCGCCCGTCACGTTGACGACCGTCGCGAAGACATCGGGAATCGCATCGAGCGCTATCAGGACCCCGATGCCTTCGGCGGGGAGACCAATCGCCAGGAACAGGGGAGTCAGGAGGAGGAATGCCCCGCGAGGAACGCCAGGGGCGGCAAAGGAAACAAGAACGGATGCGGCGGCGATGAGAAGAACATCCCCGCCCGTGACATCGATTCCGTAAAACCGGCCGACAAAAAGCGCGCCACAAATCCATGCCGGGGCGGCCGCGGGCTTGAAGATCGAGACGGCAAGAGGCAGGACGAACCCGCTCACGCGCCCCGGGAGACCGAGCGCGCCGGCACTCTCGACCATAGCCGGAAGTGTCGCGATCGAGGAGCTCGAGCTCATGCCGATCAACTGAGCCGGGAGCGCAGCCCGGACAAACTCGCGCAAGCCTGAACGCAGACCACCGAGGACGGCCAGTACCGCGGTGATGACGAGGCAGACGGTCGCGAAGATGAGCATGTAGAACCCGAACGCTCCGGCCATGAGTGCTCCGCTCCGTGCAGCCAGCGGCAGGACGAGCGCAAAGACGGCAACCGGGGCGAGGGCAATCACCCAGCGTACGAGCTGCAACATCACCTCTGACAGCGATCGAAAGAACGAGACGAGGGGTTCACGCGCGGGTTGGCTCAGTTGCGACGCAGCCAGTGCCACCAGAACGGCAAACACGATGAGCGCTACCATGTTGCCTTCAACGGCGGCCGCGATCGGGTTGGCGGGAACGGCACTGATGATGAAGTCGACGAGACCGGTCGGTTGGCGGCTCGCGGCGACTTCGCGTGCGGCCTCCTCTGCTCCCGGCGGGAGTGCCATCGGCCCAACCGCCTCCCAGGGGAAAAGTGAAAAGAGGGCGGTAGCGGCCAGCGCTGAAACAACTGCGCTCACCACGAGCAGCGTGGCGAAGACGCCGATCGTGCGGGCACCCGTTCGGCCCAGTGAACCGAGTTCAGCAATCGAGGTCACTCCGACAATCAACAGCGATACGACGAGCGGTATCACGGTCATCCGGATGGCGTTGATCCAGAGAACGCCAACAGGTCTCGCAAGATCAGCCGCGCGAAGCGCGCTCTCGTTACCGGAAGCCGCGATCAGGGAACCGGCGACGAGTGCGGCAACGAGCGCGCCGAGTACACGGTACCCGGAAGCAAAGGAGCTGGATGATCTGTCTGGCACGGGCCAATGATGGGCCTCGTACGCGAGTGACGCGAGGGCCGGTCAGACCCGGATGAGTCGATGGAGGGTTATCTCCGGGCGGACACCCAGCCTTACCGGGAAAGTGTGGCCGAGCGCGCGATTGATGTAAAGCCGACGGCCGCCGGCGAGCTCGTACTCTCCGGCGGCGTAACGCCTGTTTCGTACGGGCAGTATCGGCGGGCCAACGATCGGCAGCGACACCTGTCCGCCATGGGTATGCCCCGCCAGCACCCAGCCGCCAAAGTCATCCCATACGTCGAGGTCGCAGGCGTCAGGATTGTGGCAGAGTGCAATTGTTGGAACGCCCCGCTCACGACGCGCCATCACCGTCGCGCCTCCGAAGGCAGGACTCAACAGATCGTCGAACCCGGTGAACTGCAGGCCGCTGACGATTCGCGACGAATTCCGCAGAACAGTGATTCCGCAATCCTCCACTCGGCGCGCGATTTCTGCCGCGACAGTACGGTCCGCCCAGGCGTGTCCATAGTCGTGATTGCCGAGTACTGACAGCGTCCCGATGCGCCCGTGCGGTGCGTTGCGCATGACGTCACTGGTCCGGAACAGCTGCGCACGGCTCTCGTATGTGACAAAATCTCCGGTGTATGCCACAAACGCGGGATCCAGAGCCTTGACCAGCTCGAAAGCGTCGAGCAGAAACGACTCCGCCACCTGTGGCCCGATATGGAGGTCACTGAGCTGGACGACAAGCTGCCCATCGAGCGTCGACGGGAGATCCCCTATGGGGAGGTCGTGCTCGACGAACTCCAGCCGGTGAAGCTCACCCCACCGCGCCCAGGCAACGGTGGAGACGAAAGCGCCGGCCGAAACGGAGCCGGCGACGAAAGCACGTCGGGATAACATCAACTACGGACGAGCGAGAGGAGTGGGAGGAACGGATGAGCGGGATGAACGCGATCGGCGACAGGAGCCTCAAGGCCGCCAGCGCGAGCCGGGCGCCAGCACATGCAATCGGACTCCGGTAGCGCCAACGATACTCCCGGCAGCGGGGACCGCCTCGCGGGCATCATACACCACAACCTGCGATTCGCCGATCACCTCCCACGAGCCGTCCGCCAGCACAACCAGAGCCGTGGCCTCATCTATACCAGCGCCGATCTTCTGCGGCCCTTCGAGCACCCGGCTGATCAGACGGTTGTGACGACGACGCCGCAAAAAGTGCTGATCAACAATCACACCCGGGAGAAGCGCAAGGCCTCGCGACACGACCACGTTGTCGCGGTCGATAGTCATGAAAGCGGGTGAACTCGTGTCCGAAAGAGGTCGGCTTCCACCTGGTCGTCGCTCATCGCCCGTGATCATCGGGTCTGACATGACAGCCGCGCCCGCCGACGTGCCTCCGATCACCGCTCCGGCGTTGTAGCGCGACCTGATCGAATCGAGTGCCCGCGTTCCCACTAACGTATCGGCAAGCCGACTCTGCACCCCGCCCGGGAACCAGACGCCGGTGGCGCGGGCGAGCAGGCGGGCTACGGAATCCGACTGTGCCAGCGCGCGGGTAAGGGTGACTGAAACGGCCTCGACACCCTCACTTCTGAAAATCTCGACCCGCCCCGTTCCCGCATCGTCGGGGTCGGCGGCGGCCATCGGGATAGTAACTACAAACGCCTTGCCTGCGCCTCCCGCGAGCTCCACAAAGCGCTTGTTGATCTCTGGTGGTATCGGTCCGCCACCGACTATTACCAGGGAACCGCGTGGCGTTTGTCCCCACAGGGCGCCACACGGACCCACGAATGCAGCGATGACGACAGCACTGATTCGCAGGATGTGCGAGAGGTGTGGCATTGGCTGGATGGGGGAGTTGCGGAGTGACGACGGGCGGCCCTTGCGGGCCGCCCGTCGGACCTTCGCAGAAGCCGCGATCAGTAGCCGGCGTTCTGTGTAATTCGGGGCGCTACGTCGATCTCGTTCTGCGGAATCGGGAACACGGTCCGGAATGCCGGGATCGACAGCGTCGAGACAGCACGATTGGTGCGAACCAGCTCACCGAACCGGTCACCTTCGAGCGCCAGCTCAAGGCGACGTTCCTTGTAGATCGCCGCCAGCACCTGGGCTTTAGTTGTTACCTGCACACCGAGCGTGTGCGGGGCCAGGCCTGCGCGCTGACGGATGAGATTGTAGGTAGCGACCGCCGGTCCCAGCTGGTCGAGCTGTGCCTGCGCCTCGGCCTTGTTGAGGAGCACTTCGGCGAAGCGGATGAGGTGGGGATCTTCAGCACCGACGGTGGTCGGGTACTTCGAACCGTAGCGGCGGTTTCTGCTGTCGCGCCGCACAGTCAACACCTTGCGGAAGTCTCCGGCTTCGAAGGCCTGCTCCAGATTCAAAGTTGGTGCTACTTCGAGCCGGCCACCGAACGACTTGGTGATGTAGTAGAAGCCGAGGAGGTTGAACTCGACCGCCGTAAACGAGAGGAGCCAGATGTCCTCGGCGGTGTCGCCACCGTCGGGGGTGAAAAGGTCCTCGAACGAAGGCGCGAGGTCGTAACCCATGTTGATGACCGCATTCGCCGCGGCGATCGCCCCGGCCCAGTCGCCACGCCAGAGGGCGACGCGACTGCGGATGGCCGGAACAGCTCCCACGTTGGCGCGCCGGGTGTCGGAGTCGTTCGAGATCTTTGCGGCGGCCTGCGTGAGGTCGGCGTTGATCTGCGTGAACACCTGATCAGGTGTAGCCCTCACCGTCTGAATGAGCTCGCCGAGATCGGTTGGCGGCGCCGTGCGGATCGGAACGCCTCCCCAGAAGCGGAAGAGGTTGTGATAATGGAGAGCGCGGAGCAGGTGCGCCTGCCCCACGATGTCGTCTTTCTCCTCGTCGCTGAGGTCGGTAACGGCACCGACCCTGGCGATGATGGTGTTCACGCGGCCGATCGCGTCGTACATCGCGTCCCACACACCTTCGAGACTCGAGTTGTCAGCGGTCGTCCGGTTCTGATCGATGTCGGCGTACGTGGTGAACGTTCCCACGTGCTCGACGTTGTCCGTGGGCAGCTCATTGAAGAAGTTGAAGGCTCCTCCGTAATAGCTGCCGCTCTGCAAGGCGTCATAGGCACCGGCGAGCGCGGATCGCGCGCTCCCGGCGTCGATGATCGCCTGATCATCGCGGACCTCGTTCGTCGGCTCGACATCAAGCGCGTCTGTGCATCCGACCAGAACGCTCATGGCGATCGCCGTGGCGAATGCAGCGAGCCGGCGGTTCTCCAGGGTGATCATTGATTTGGTCCCGGTTGTTGAGGTCATTGGCCTACCACGTGCCGCGGATACCGAACGAGAACGTCCGGGCCAGCGGATAGGCGTAGAAGTCGGTCCCGAGCGAGATGTTGGCGCTTGAGCCATTGCTGTTGACGTCGGGGTTGTAGCCGGTGTAGTCGGTCCAGGTGGCGATGTTGCGACCGGAGACGTACAGGCGGGACTCGGACATGTTGATCGCGCGCGCCAAGCGGCCAGGGAGACGATAACCGAGAGTGACTTCGGCGAGCCTCCAGTACGAACCGTCTTCGATAAAGCGGCTGGAGACGTCCCGGGCGCCCGATAAGCCGTCGTAGGAGAGGCGCGGCTGCTCAGCGATGTCGCCGGGCTTCTGCCAGCGTTTTACATACGAGTCCCTGAGCTTGTTGTCGAAGTAGTAACCGCCATCATCAGCAAAGATGCGCATGGCGTTGTAGACCTCGTTGCCCTGCGTGAACTGCATGAAGCCGCGAAGGTCGAAGCCCCTCCATGACATCGTGCTCCCGACGCCACCGAAATAGTCGGGGTGCGGGCTGCCCACGATCTGTCGATCGTCGGCGTTGATGGCGCCATCGTTGTTCAGGTCTTCGTACTTCGCATCGCCAGTCTGCGGATCGACGCCGATGAACTTCAGCGTGTGATAAGCACCGAGTGGTGCACCGACCTGGACACGGTTGACGCTACGGATGCCGGAGTTGAACGGCTCGCCGTTGTAAAGCGCCGTGACTTCGTTCGTGATCTTGGCGACGTTGAGGTCCGTCGACAGGTTGAAGCCGCCGGGCCGCGACTCACGCAAGATTTCGGTTGTGAGCTGTAACTCAAGGCCGGAGTTCTCCATGTTACCGATGTTGTCGTAGACCGAGCGATATCCGCTGGTGGAAGTGATCGGTCTGGTGACGAGGAGATCTTCGGTCTTCTTCTTGAAGTAATCGGCGACGATGCCGACGCGGCCGCTGAATACCGAGAAGTCGAGACCAACGTCGAACTCCTTGGTGGTCTCCCAACGCAGATCGGGGTTGCCGAGGCTGGATGGGGATATACCCGGCTCATCGGAGTAGTTCGCGCGGCCGAAGCGTGCCAGTGGCGCGTAGTCATCGTTGATGCCCTGATTGCCAGTCTCGCCGTAGCTGACCCGGAGCTTGAGATCGCCGACGTCACGCATCCAGGACATGAAGGACTCATCGGAGATGGCCCAGCCTGCCGAGGCGGAGTGGAAGACGCCGTAACGGTTGTTGGCACCGAAACGCGAGGAACCGTCGACACGCACGCTGGCCGAGGCGAAGTATTTGTCGTTGAGCGACCAGTTGGCGCGGCTGAAGGCGGAAACGAGGTTGTTCTCGTTGCGGCCGCCGTCGAAGACGGTCGCCTTTCCGGCATTGCCGACGTAGCGGAACTTCTCGCTTGCGAAGCCCTCGCCCTGAATGAAGTCGTATTCCGAGTTGTTGAGTTCGACGCCGGCGCCTCCGACAAGTGAAAGCGAGCCGAAGGAGCGGCCGGGGACGTCGGCCTGGAGATACGATTCCGCGGAGTACCTGGCGACGGTCGTGTTACCCTGCTGGGCTATACCGCGGGTACTCGCGGCGTAGGTTCCGATCACGCGCGGGGAGTTCCAGCGCAGATCACGCAGGTTGAGCATGTCGACGCCGAACCGGGCGTTGAGGCGGAAGAGGTCGGTGAAGTTCCACGTTATTTCCGTATTGCCCAGCGCGCGCAACGTGCGCGACTCGGCGGCGTCCAGGAAACCGAGGGCGACAGGGCTGGTGTACTCGAGCCCGTCGTCCGTGGACGTGAAGGTTCCATTCGGATTGCGCACCGGGACGTTAGGCTGATTTGCCAGAGCGTTGGTGGCAACACCATCGATCGTGTTGTCGTTCTCGGATCGGTCGTTGTCCTCGCGAATGAGGCCGATCGAGGTGCGGAAGCTCAGTTTTGACGCAGGTGAGAAGTCGAGGTTGGCGCGGATGTTCTGCCGGTTGTACTTGGCGCCGATCACGATTCCCTTCTGATTGAACATCGATCCGGACAGATAATACGTCGTCCGATCACTGCCGCCGCTGGCCGAAAGCGTCAGGTCATAAATCGGCGCCGTCTGGAGCACTTCTTCCTGCCAATCGGTATCGACCGTGTCGTCGATCCCGGGTCGGAAGGGGAAATCGGATTCATCGTAGCCGTCGTTCTTTGCTGCTTCGTTGAAGTAGGCGACGTATTCCTTGGCGTTGAGCAGGTTTACCTTCTTGGCGAGGTCCTGATAACCGCCGTAGCCGCTGAAGGCGATCCTGTTTCGTCCGGCCTGACCGCGCTTGGTCGTGATAAGCACAACGCCGTTGGAAGCGCGTGAGCCATAGATCGCCGCGGCAGAGGCATCCTTGAGGACATCGATGGAAGCGATTTCGTCCGGGCTGATCGAGCTGACCGCGCTCAGATCCTGACCACCCATGCTCAACTGCGAGTAGTCGCCACGCAACAGTGGTACGCCGTCGATGACGTAGAGCGGCTGGTTGTCAGCGGACAGCGATGAGGAACCGCGGATACGGACCGTCATGCCGTTGCCGGGATTGCCGGCGTTCTGGACAACCTGCAGCCCGGGAGCCTTTCCCTGCAATGCGCCGTCAAGCGAAGCCAGCGGCACGTTTTCGATCTCCTCCGAACGCAACGACGTCACGGCATTGGTGACCTCTCGCCGATTAGCCGTTCCATAACCAACAACCACAACCTGCGAGAGACTAACCGCGACCGGCCGGACAACGAAATCGGCCACAGCAGTGTCGCCGACCACTACACGTACCTGCCTTTGCGCGGCCTGGTAACCAATGCGCGTGAGACGCACCGTATGCGAGCCAGGATTAACGCCGCGGATGGTGTAAACGCCTTCGGTGTTCGTCAGGGCGCCCAGAGTCGAACCGGCGAGCGTGAGTTGAGCGCCCTCAATGGGGCGTCTGGTCGCCGAATCGACGATTGTGCCCCTGATGGCACCGGTACCTTGTGCCGCCGCGGGTGCAATTGACAGCGCAGATAGCGCCACCGTGCCCAGCAGCGTGAAGACAAACCGACGATGTGTCATACGCCTCCCTCCGAGAGGAGCCCATTTTCGGCACTTTCACGCGACCGAAAACGTCGTGAAATGCAAGCGAGCCCGACGGCAAGCGCGCGGCGAGCTTCCAGCGTGGCTGACGATAGGAGTTAGCTGCTTCACCGCGCAAGGGCGAAGTGACGGACGGCCTGGGTGGGAGGGGCGGAGGGGATGAGGATGAGGACGATGAGGGCGAAATGCGATGAGGGCGATGAGGGCGATGAGGGCGAGGAAGGCGATGAGGACGAGGGAGTCACCCTCTTCGTCCTCTTCGTCCTCGTCCTCACACCCGCTTGCCTCAAGGTCTCAAATCACGCCAAGCCTCGCCCCAACCTTGCGGAACGCCCTGACGGCAAAATCCAGGTCGTCCCTCGAGTGTAACGCAGACAGCTGGCACCGGACCCGCGCTGTGCCGTGCGGCACGACCGGGAAGCCGAAACCGGTGACGAAGACCCCCTCGTCGAGCAGCATTTCGCTCATTTGCATCGCGGCCGCCGTCTCTCCAACAATTATTGGGACGATCGGCGTGTCCCCGGGCAGGGGCCTGAAACCGGCTTCCGCGATCTGCTCCCGAAACCAGCGAGTATTGGACCTGAGCCCCTCAACCCTGTCAGGGTTTCCCTGAACAAAGCGAACTGCGGCGAGGGCGCTGGCGGCAACCGTTGGGGGAAGAGCATTAGAGAAGAGCTGCGGTCGGGAGCGCTGGATCAGGAGGTCACAGACCGCGTCCGAGCCGGCAACGAACCCTCCGGCCGCTCCCCCGAGAGCCTTTCCCAGGGTCGAAGTGATGACGTCGACCTCACCCACCACGCCGAAGTGTTCTGCCGTTCCACGCCCGGTCAGGCCCAGCACACCTGTGGCGTGAGAGTCGTCCATGAGCACTACCGCATCGTGATCGCGTGCAACCTGGAGGATGTCCGGCAGACGTGCGACGCTCCCCTCCATGGAAAAAATCCCATCGGTCCAGATGAAGCGACGCCGGGCGGCCCTGTTGGCCGACAGTTTCGCGACCAGATCATCCATGTCGCCATGACGGAAGACCCCGGTCGTGCACTTCGTTATCGCCTTCGCCAGACGCATCGAGTCGATGATCGACGCGTGATTGAGCTCGTCCGACACGATGTAGTCGCCTTCCTGCGCGATCGTCGCCGTCAGTCCTTCGTTGGCGCTCCACGCCGAGACAAATGACATTGACGCGGCAGTTCCCACGAATTCGGCGAGGGCGCTCTCCAGCTCACGGTGGATCGTGAACGTACCGCAGATGAAGCGCACGCTGCCGGTGCCGGCGCCGTAGCGGTCAAGTCCTTCGTGTCCGGCGCGTACGACCACCGGTTCGTTGCAGAGGCCGAGATAGTTATTGGACGAGAGGATCACGACTTCGCCACGCCCTTCCATGGTCGCGCGCGGGCCCTGTGGTGACGCCAGATGGTTCAGCTTCTTGTGCACCCGGTCGGCGATTAGGCCGTCGATCGTTTCCCGGACCGAAGATTCAAAGTGTGAATTGAGCATTTCGCGAGGTCACCGAAGCTTTCCTGTGGGATAACTAAATCTCGAAAACCACCTTCCCCGCCTCACCGCTCTTGATGACACTCATTGCCTCCTCGAAGTCCTCGAGGGGAAAGCGATGGGTAATGACCGGCGTGGGGTCGAACTTTCCGGAGCGCAGGAACTGCGTCATCTGAATCCACGTCTCGTACATCCTGCGCCCGATCACTCCGTAAACCGTGATTCCCTTGAAGATGAGTTCGGTGGCCAGGTCAATCTCCATCGGACGCGACGGGATGCCGAGCATCTGAACGCGGCCACCAGGTCGTACCTCTCGCAGCGCCTGGTGAATGGCCGCGGGCACGCCGCTCATCTCCAGCACGATGTCCACTCCCAGACCGTTCGTCGACCGGGCAACGGCCTCACCCAGCCCCGACGGCTGCACGGCGTCGTCCGCCCCCATCGTCATCGCCAGCGAAAGGCGGTTGGGATTCACATCCGACGCGATCACCCGCGACGCGCCAGCTGCGACACAGATACCGACCGCAAAAAGTCCGATCGGGCCGCAACCGGTGACGAGTACCGTGGACCCCGGGATCTCCGTCCCTTCGAGGGCAGTGTGAAAGGCGTTGCCCATGGGATCGTGGATCCCGCCCACCTCGTGGCTGATGGCGTCATCGAGGTGCCAGACGTTGGTGGCCGGCATCGCGACAAACTCTGCAAAGCATCCGTCGCGGTCAACGCCGATGATCCGCGTCTGCGGACAGACATGGCTGTTCCCGGTCCGGCACATGTGACAGCGGCCGCACACAATATGCCCCTCAGCTGTCACCCTGTCCCCCTCGGCCACGTCCTGAACCAGCCTGCCAACCTGAACGACGTCGCCGGCAAACTCGTGTCCCACCACGAACGGCGGTCGACAGCGCCCCGCCGCCCAGGGATCCCATTCATATATATGGACGTCGGTCCCGCAGACTCCCGCGCGCCGCACCCGAATGAGCACCTCGTCGTCCCGGATCTCGGGCTCGCGCACGTCGCGCAGCAAAAACCCGGGTCCCGCGCTCTCCTTGACCAGTGCCTTCATTATCTCCCTGTCATCTGTGAGTCAGACGTCCATCGGTGCGACACCGCATGCTGGCGGCGGGTCGGTCCGGGAAGGTGACGTCAAGTCAGAGGATGGTGCTGATCTGACCGCCGTCGATCTGCAACGCGGCGCCCGTGACGAAGCTCGCCCGTTCAGACGCGAGAAACGCTACGACAGCAGCGAACTCCTCGGGCTTCCCCGCGCGTCCCAGCGGGATCCCTGATTCGCGGGCCCTGAGGATCTGATCGATCGGCTTGCCTTCGCGCGCTGATCGCATGCGTGCAAGTTCCAGAGCACGGTCAGTGTCGAAGTGACCGGGCATTACCGTGTTCACCAGGACCCCGTCGCGCGCCACCTCGGTTGCCAGCGTCTTGGCGAAGCCAAGCAGCCCGGCCCGGGCGGTGTTCGAAAGGAGCAAACCCGCAACAGGTTGTTTGGCCGCCATCGACGTCAGGAACAGGACCCGCCCCCAGCGGCGACGGCGCATCGACGGCACACATGCGTGGGCCAGTCTGATCGAGCTCATGAGGTTGAGATCGATCGCCTGCGTATAATGCTCCTCTGTCGTGTCGGCGAACGTGGTCGACGGCGGGCCACCCGCATTCGCCACCAGGATGTCCACCTCGCCCAGAGCGGCAACGGCTTCGTTCACCACGCGTTCGGCTTCGCCACGGACGCTCACGTCGCCCGTGATCGCCGCGACCTTGCCGTACGTCTCAGCTCCGATCCGCGCCGCCTCTTTTTCGAGTACGTCGCGGCGACGCGCGACCATCGCGACTGCCGCGCCTTCAGCACTGAGTTCACGGGCGATCGCCAGGCCCAGGCCCGACGATGCTCCGGTGATCAGCGCGACTTTTCCCTTGAGTCCGAGATCCATCGTGCAAAAATGGTCGCGATCGTGCTCCTGACACCAGTGCGACTGAAAAGGAGCCATGGCAGCCAAATCCATAGAATGGTCGATAGCCGTTCCATGGGAGCCATCGCTCTCACGATCTGAACGCCAAGGAGAGGGAGCACAAGCGCGCTCTCCATTCCAGGTTCACTTCCCCAGCCGAGTGTGGTGCGCTCGACGACGGAGACGCGGCCGTGATGATCGCGCAATGCCGAGCGGACGTTGTGATCGAGGGCCCACGGATCGAGTGCGCGCCAGCCCGGCACGCGGAGCAACGTCCAGGCCGCGGCCGTGCTCCCCCAGCCGTGATTGTTGCTGCCGGCCACAAGAGGAACATCCAGCGAATCGGCCAGGGCAATCAGCAGTTCACGATGACGGCGCGAAAAACCGAGGCCGCGTGGCGAGGCATCGGTGAGCTCGATCATGTCGGGCACTACTCCCGCACGCTGATCACGGCTGAGATCAAAGGGCAACGTCAGGAGTGCGAGCGGGCGCTCCTCAACCGCCGGGAGTTCGCTGGCGAATCCGATCGTGTCGAGGTCACCTCCTCTTCGTGGCAACCACGAGGAATGCCGTACCCGGACTCCGATGAGATTCACGTGTGCGCGGGGGACCACGAGTTCAACGCCCGGGAGCAAGGTCGCCATAGAGCCTGAAGCGGCGTCCCACGAGGTGCCGCCGCCGGATTCGTTTCGACGTCTGGCCAACTCACCCTTCGCCGCCGCTTCACTCCAACCCGCGAAAGTCGAGTGATCGGTTACGTACGCGGCGTGAAACCCGGCCGCGGTATGCCAGCGACGGTTGTCTTCAAAAGTCCAGTTCCAGCGGCCATCGTGCGAGTGCAGGGTATGGCTGTGGAAATCGACCACCACGACGTCCCCGGCATCTACAGAGAGCGCTGCCATTGGCCTTGGCACCAGCGCTCCAATGGCGTAGACGAGGACCGTCCCGAACAGAACGGCGGCGTACCGTGACAGGACAAAGGTGCCTCTGCGCCACATCCCCGGCCGGCGACGGATCGCCATTAGGATCACGATGACAAGGCTGGCGACAAACCAGGAAATGAGCAGCCATCGATGCTGGTGATCAGTGAGGAGCGACATTTCGTCGAGGGTGCGGCCGAACGGCGCGATCAACTGGTATGAGAGCCCGTGTTCGATAGCTACCCGGCCGAGTTCTGGTCCATGAACGACAAGCGGAGGGAATGAGGCCAGCCCTCCCGCGACCACCAGCAGGGAAACCAGGAGGCGGAAGCGAGGTGTTAACTGCCGGCGCGGCGCCGCGGCGGTGCCCGGCCCAGCGCTTTCCACCAGATTCGCTGGTGTCGCTACATGGCCTGTGCCCGCACTCAAGCAGGGGCCGCGACCGCTGCGCTCCTCACCGAGACTGCGCAGACCTTGAACTCTGGGATATGCGCGTACGGATCGAGGGCCGGATTCGTCAGCAGGTTAACAGCGGCCTCGCGGTAGTGCATCGGTACGAAGATCTGACGCCGCGCGACGCGCGTCGACAGACGGGCGCTGATCCGGATCTCGCCGCGTCTCGACGCTACTACGACTTCATCGCCGTCACCAACGCCGAGTTCGGCCGCGTCGACCGGATGCAACTCGACGATTGGAGTGGATTCCCGGGCGTCGAGCGCAAACGACCGTCGTGTCATGGTCCCCGTATGCCAATGGTACATCTGGCGTCCGGTATTGAGGAGGAACGGGTATTCGTCGTCAGGCAGTTCTGCCGGCGGCAGAAACTCCACCGGATGGAACGAGGCCTTGCCGTCTGCGGTGGGGAAGGAGTCTGCGAAAAGAAAGTCGGTACCCGGGTGATCGAAGTCGGGAATCGGGTACTGCAATCCTCCTGTTGCGGCCAGTCGTTGATGTGAGACGCCCCGCCAACTCGGGGTGACGCGCGCGATTTCGTCCATGACTTCCGCGGCGTCGGAGAATGGCGTCGGGAGTCCTATTCGCTGCGAGAGGTCGATAATGATCTCGAGGTCACCGCGGGCGTTGCCCGGAGGTTCGATCGCTCGCGTCGCGAGCTGGATGCGGCGTTCGGTGTTGACGAACGTGCCGTCCTTCTCTGCGAACGAAGCGCCGGGGAGCACCACATCGGCGTAACGTGCGGTCTCGGTCAGAAACAGATCCTGCACGGCAAGAAACTCGAGGTTTCGGAACCAGTGTTCGGCGTGTGAGACCTCGGGGTCTGAAAGGATCGGGTTTTCGCCCATGATGTACATCGCTTTCACGGGCGACGACTCATCGACGATCTGGGTGACCTTGAGCCCAACCTCCAGAGGTATGCGCTCGTCAGGCACGCCCCAGGTGGAGGCAAAGAGGTGCCGGATTTCGGGATCGGTTACGGGCTGATAGTCGGTGTAGACCATCGGGATCGCGCCGACGTCCGAAGCTCCCTGGACATTGTTCTGGCCCCGGATAGGCAGCATCGCCGCTCCCCATCTGCCGATCATCCCGGTAGCAAGCAGGAGATTGAGAAGCGAGGCGACGATGTCGGTACCGGTGGAGTGTTGGGTCAGGCCCATCGCCCAGAGAGTCGCGGAGCGTGGGCCACGTGCATAAAGCTCGGCAGCCTCACGGATGAGCGCCGCCGGGACGCCCGAGATCAGCTCGGCTCTGTCGGGAGTGTAGGGGGCGACAGCCTCGCGAACACTTTCAAAGTTGTGGGTGCGGTTGCTGATGAAGTCACGGTCCTCGAGGCCCAGCGCGAGGATGTGGTGAAGCATCCCGTTCATGACGGCGACGTCGGTGCCGGGGAGCGCCTGGAGGTGGATGTCGGCCCTGGCCGCGAGCTCGATACGGCGCGGATCGCAGACGATCAGCCGGGCACCGCGCTTTAGCGCGCGCTTGATCGCCGCCCCGAAGACCGGATGGGACTCGGTGGTGTTGGCGCCGAGAAGGAAGATGACGTCCGATTCGGTCTCGACCTCACGCATCGAACCCGAAGCCGCGCTGGTGTTCATGGAGCGCTGCATGGCACTCACCGAAGATGAGTGGCAGAGGCGCGTGCAGTGGTCGACGTTGTTTGTGCCAAGTCCGCCACGGAACATCCGCTGGAGGAGGTAGTTCTCCTCGTTGGAGCACTTGGCGCTCTGAAAGACGGCGAGCGAGCGTGGACCGGTTGTGTCCCGGATACGAACGAGCTCCTGCGCGGTGAGCTCCATGACTTCATCCCACGTGGCTTCGCGGAATGGCTCGTACCACGCGGCGGGAGTCGCGACGCGATCGCGTGGATCGCCGAGTGGCCCCTGGCCGGTGGGAGTGGTATCCAGGGGGTTGGTGCGCGGGCGGCGCTTCTTCGTTTGTCCTTCCTGTTGCACCATGTCCCACGGGCCGCCACGCCGCTGCCAGCCGCTGGCGAGATGTTCAGATGGGTCAAACAGCCAGCGGCCGTCGACTTTCGTCCACCCCCGCCGGAGGAGCGGGGAAACGAGCCGGTCGCGGTGCTGCACGAAGTCGGTTCCGAACCGTCCCTTGACGCAGGTGGATCCGTTATTGGGTGTATTCTCTTCGATCCATGGCGAGCGCACGTGGATGACCTTTTCGTCGCGCACCTCCAGATCGATCTGGCAGCCCACCCCGCAGTAAGGACAGATGGAGCGTACAGTACGATCGGGAGGGGGAACATCGATGCTGCGTGGGCGATGGAGCATCTCTCCCGAAGCGGCGCGGACGGCCATCGGTATGATGTCGTGGATCGCACCTGTCGGGCAGACTCGAACGCACTCACCACACCAGGTGCAGCCCGCGTGTTCGGGATTGCCATCTGCTCCGACGATTATCTGAGCATTGTCGCCGCGATAGGCGACGTCGAGGACGCCGACGACCTGGATGTCCTCGCACGCGCGGACACAGCGCGTGCAGAGGATGCAGGTGGACATGTCGTGCTGGATGATCGGATCGCCGTCGCGTTCGTCGCCGGTGCGGAGAGGGAGTTCCCGGCTGCGCGTGGCGGGAACCGAGTAACGCCGGACGAGCTGCTCGAATTCGTTACGGTAGCCACCGTCCGGGATATCCTCGACCGGGTAGCGCTCGAGGAGCATGGACAACACACCCTGACGATTGCGGACCGCGCCGGCGGACTCTGTGCGAACAACCATTCCATCGGCGGCGGCCGTGGCGCAGGCGGGAAGGAGCTTGGGGTTTCCATCGACGCTGACGAGACAGATGCGGCAGTTGCCGACCGTCGGGAGCTTCGGGTACCAGCAGAGAGTCGGTACGTCGATGTTCGCGATGCGTGCTGCGTCGAGGATGGTAGCACCCTCTCGTGCTTCCAACTCGATTCCGTCGATGGTGAGTCTGGGCATGAAGGGATAATGGGGTGCGCGCAGAGGAGCGGAAAGACTCGGAAGGTGGAATGCCGGCGGTGAGCATGAGGCGCGAGTCGCGACGTTGTGGCGACGTGATTGCGTGAAAACCTTTACGTCTGCACGCGCGCCACTATAGATTGTAGCCGTTGCAAGCCGGGCACCTTCGTCAGGACGGGTGTTGGTTCATGAGGTTGGTGACCGGTGACCTCAGCAGTGGTTGGGGAGTCTTCAAAAAAGAGCGCTGCAGTCGGGCGCGACGGAACAGCCAGGCAGCGGACCGCCTGGTTGCTGCTGACCAGTCCACCGGGGGATTGGACCGGCGAAACCCAGACCAGGAGATTATCTCATGGCTGCGAAGAAGAAGGCTGCAAAGAAGGCAACGAAGAAGAAAGCCGCAAAGAAGCGCTAGTCGCGGCTCGAAGTCCCAACCAACAAAAAAGCCGACGCGAAGTTGCGTCGGCTTTTTTGCCTAGTGTCGGGTCGCTGGTCGTCAGGCTGGCTGGGGCTCGCGCTCAGCCTCGGGTAGCTCGTCGGCCTGGGCCCAGATGTAGGCGAGGAGCCGCGGCGCGGGAGTAACCACGTTGCCGGTGCCACGCGAAATGACGATGCCGATCGGTTCTTCATCGGCTGACTGACGGGTTCTGGTCATGAAGGTTGAGTTGTTTGGGATGGTCGAGATGGGGGACGGGAAAGACGAAGAGGATGAAGAGGACGAAGAGGGCGAAGAGGATGAAGAGGATGAAGAGGGCGAAGAGGGCGAAGAGGGCGAAGAGGACGAAGAGGATGAAGAGGATGAAGAGGATGAAGAGGATGAAGAGGATGAAGAGGATGAAGAGGATGAAGAGGATGAAGAGGATGAAGAGGATGAAGAGGATGAAGAGGATGAAG
>JBQTHK010000099.1:0-30620 GCA_052389935.1 Gemmatimonadota bacterium
CGACGCAGGGCGGAAAGATGCGCGGCCGAGTTTGTCATTCGGCCGAGGTCACGTGCCAGCGCGCGAATGTAAGTCCCACGGCTGCACTGGATCCGGGCCGTGAGAGTGGACTCGGAGACTGAAAGCACCTCCCAGCCGTGCACCTGCACTGTCGTCGGCGCCAGCTGAGGGTCGGTTCCGCGACGGGCGAGCGAATAGGCGCGCCTGCCCTGGACCTTGCGCGCCGAATAGGCGGGCGGGACCTGCTGCAGGGGGCCGGTCAGCCTTGCTGTCGCTGCCTCTACGTCCATGGGCGCGGGCAGCGGGTCCTCGCGGACGACGCTGCCTGTTGCGTCGTCTGTGTCGGTTTCGGTTCCGAAGGTGATGGTGGCCAGATAGGTCTTGGGATGATCGGGTACGAAGCGCGCGAGACGCGTTCCGGTCCCGAGGAGGATCACGAGGAGTCCGGACGCCATCGGATCAAGCGTCCCGGTGTGGCCTGCGCGCTCCGCGCCAACGATCCGCTGCAACCTGCGAACGATGTCGTGGGACGATGGTCCCGTTGGTTTGTCGATGAGGACCAGCCCATCAATCGGAGGCACCACCCTCCCCCGTTGCCGGTGGATCGCCGCGCAGCTGCGCGAGGAGGGATTCGATCCTCGCCGCGCGGGCGATGCTCTGATCGAGCCGGAAGGTGACCTCGGGCGCTGAGCGCAGGCGCATGGACCGGCCGAGCCGGGACCGCAGGTGACTGGCCAGCGATTCGAGACCTTCGAGAGTCCGTTGTCGCTCGTCGTCGTCGCCCATGATGCTGACGTAGACGCTGGCGCGGCGCAGATCACGTGTGACGTCGACACCGGTGACCGTAACGAGACCGGTGATGCGAGGGTCCTTGACGCCGCCACCCTCGGCGAGGAAGGAGGCGACCTCCTGCCTTATGGCCTCCGAGAGCCTGACCGAGCGGCGGCCGTCACCGGCCATCGAACGATGCGGTCCGACTCACGCGGAACCTCCGCCCCCAGCGTCCGCGGCGAGCGTCCGCGCGAACTCTTCCTTGCGGTAGCATTCGATCACATCGCCGACCTTGATGTCGTTGAAGTTTTCGATCGCGATGCCGCACTCATAACCTTCCTTGACCTCCTTTGTGTCGTCCTTGAAGCGGCGCAGCGAGGAGATCACACCGGCATAGATCTCGCTTCCGTCGCGGATGAGCCGCACGCGCGACTGGCGGTTGATGACCCCGCTGCGGACGATGCAGCCGGCGATGGTTCCGACGCGTGAGACCTTGAAAGTCTCGCGGACCTCGGCTTCGCCGAGTATGACCTCGCGTTCCTCGGGCCGCAGCATCCCTTCGAGCGCGGCGCGCACGTGGGCCACCGCCTCATAAATGATGCGGAAGAGCTTGATGTCGACGCCCTCGCGCTCGGCCGCTGCACGAGCGTTGTTGTCAGGCCGGACATGGAAGCCGATGATCACCGCACCGGCAGTCCTCGCGAGCAGGATGTCGCCTTCGGTGATGGCGCCGACGCCGCGGTGCACGACCTCCACACGCACTTCGCTGTTTGACAGCTGGTGGAGGGCGTCGGCGAGGGCTTCGGCGGGACCGCCCTGGTCTGCCTTGATGATCAGGTTCAGGGTCCGCGTCTCACCCGCGGCCGCCCTCGTCATGAAGTCCTCGAGGGTGATCGCGCCCTTGGACGTGCGGCGGCTGCGTGCCTCGCGGTCGAGTCGCTCGCGGCGCTGGGCGATCTCGCGGGCCTGGGTCGGATCGTCAACGACGAGCAACTGGTCGCCAGCCATCGGCACACCCGTCAGGCCCAGCACCTGCACCGGAATCGCGGGTCCGGCCTGACGAACTGTGCGCCCGCGCTCGTCGAGAAGGGCCCGCACCCGCCCCGAGTGCCGTCCGCAGATGAAGTCATCACCGACACGCAGCGTCCCGCCCTGAACAAGGATCGTTGCCACAGGTCCCTTGCCCGGGTCCAGCTGCGCCTCGACGACCGTACCAACTGCAGCCTTGGCCGGGTTGGCCTTCAGATCCAGGACTTCGGCCTGGAGCAGAATCTGCTCGAGGAGCTCTGGAACGCTTGTCCCTTTTTTGGCCGAAACAGGTGTCGAGAGCACCGTGCCACCGAACTGCTCGAGAACCACGTCGTGCTGCAGGAGGTCCTGGCTCACGCGCGTCGGGTCGGAGTCGGGGAGATCGACCTTGTTGATGGCGACGATCAATGGAACGCCGGCATTTCTCGCGTGTGAGATCGCCTCGATCGTCTGCGGCATCACCGAGTCGTTGGCGGCGACAACGAGGACGACGATATCAGTCACCGGCGCGCCCCGGGCGCGCATGGCGGTGAAGGCTTCGTGACCAGGGGTGTCGAGGAAAGTGATATCCCTCCTGCCGGGCAGCGAGACGTGATAGGCGCCGATGTGCTGGGTGATTCCACCGGCCTCGCCGGCGACCACGTTCGCCTTTCTGATGTAGTCGAGCAGTGACGTCTTGCCGTGGTCGACGTGACCCATGATCGTCACCACCGGCGGGCGGCTGATGAGTTCCTCGGGCTTGTCCTCGGGGCGTTCCGCGGCGAGGTCGGCCGCGTATTCAGCTTCGCGCACGGCCTGGAAGCCGAATTCACTGGCGATCAACTCGATCTGGTCGAAGTCGAGACGCTGGTTGATCGTCACCATCAACCCGAGGTTCTTGAGAGCGAAGCCGACAATTTGTGAGGCGGACGTCCTGAGGATCTCGGCCAGCTCGGCAACCGTGATGAACTCGTTGACGCGGACAGTGCGCTTCTCACGCTCCGCTTCCTCGCGTTTGAGAGCCTCCTGCTCACCTCGTGTGTCTTCTCGCCGGACGCCGCGCCCGCGCGTAGTGCCACCACGGATTTCGCCAAGGACGCGCGAAATGTTGGCTGTCACCTCTTCCTTGTCGACGCGATCGCGCTTTCCCTTTTTGCGGCCGGGACGCGCACCGGCCGAGTCGGGTTTGCGGTCCCGCGTCGGCAGTCCAACGGCCCCGCCAGGGGTGGCGGATGCGATTGGGCGAGGCCCCCCACCGCCTCCGGCTCCCCCGAACGAACCGGCTCCCTGCGTCCCGGCAGCACGTGGGCGCTGCAAACCAGGCACGATCGGTCGTGGTCGCGGGCGGTCTGGTTCGCGAGGTCGTGCCGGTGGGGATGAATGAGGAAGTGGCGGAGGGGGCGGCGGTACTTCAGTTCTCCGTTGCTCAGGTTGAGCGGCCGGCTCGGCCGTCGGCGCCCCGGCTTCATCAGCTACAGCCGATTGGGTTTCGAGGCCTTCGGCTCCAGAGCTGTAGTCGCCGTCCAGATCCGCGGGAATGCCTGTCGCGGTCTCCATCTGTTCGATGGCGGCAGTTTCGGCTTCGAGGGCTGCGGAGGCTGCTTCGGCGGCGGCAACGGCTTCGGCGGCTGCCACCTCAGCGGCAGCGGCTTCCGCGGCCGCGGCCACGTCTGCTGCCTTGCGGCGCCGGACTGTTCCTCGTGCGTCTGGTGCGGAGGGGGCGGCGGGTGTTTCCGCGGCCGTCGCCGGCGCTCCACGTCGGCGGCGCGCGGGCGCGGTCGCAGTTGCAACAGGTTTGTCCTGCCGGGCCCGTTTGTCACGCTCCCAGCGCGCACGAATACGAGCTACCTGGTCGTCCGAAAGGACGGTCAGGTGGCTCCTTACGGTCACATCCATCGACCGCAGAATCGACATTACTTCATCGGCAGGGATGCCAAACTCTCCCGCCATGTCGTGCACGCGTAGCTTGCTCAAGCAGTTCCTCCTGGCGGGCCGTGAGGCCCAGGTTTCTTCCCCCTCCCGCCCCTTTCGCCAACCTCCTCCCGACTACCATCGATCAGGCGCCGCATTCCAGCGGCGAGGGCAGCATCCAGTATCCCCACAGCGGCAGCAGCCTCACGCCCCACCGCTGCACCGAGCGCGGCGGCGCCCGGACCTTCAATCATTCGCACGCCTCGCGCACGCAGCAGCGGCACAACCTTGTCGAGGCTGTGGCGCGATGCGTCGGGCGCTATCACCGCAAGCCGCAACCGGCCGCGTCTGGCGGCGTCGCGCACACGATCCACCCCGACGACAGCGTTCTGCGCCCGCACTCCGAGCCCAACCAGCCCCAGCAGCCGGGCGTGGACGTCACTCTGCGCCGTCATCATCCGTTACCCGCCGGCCCACCGTCTTCAGTGGTCAGCTCGGTGATTATCGCCATGATCCGATCGGCCTCTTCGGGCGCGATGCCGGCCAGTTTCAGAAAATCTTCCCTCTCCAGATCGATGATGTCGTTGAGAGTCCCGTACCCGGCGTCGCGAAGAATCGCTACCGTGCTTGCCGCGAGGCCCTCAATCTCCGACAGCTGCACGTCCGCAGCCGCGTCGTTTTCGTCCGGCAGGGGCGCAAACGGCGCATCCGCCCGTTCCAGCCATTCGCGGCTGGAGTAGAGATCGATCTTCCAGCCGGTGAGCTCCGACGCGAGGCGCACGTTCTGGCCGTTGCGGCCGATGGCGAGCGAGAGCTGATCTTCGTCGACGATCGCCTGAACAGTGCGGCTCTCGGGATCGGAGAAGACCCTGGCCACCCGTGCAGGCGCAAGCGCCAGTTTGGCAAAGCGCTCCGGATCGGCCGACCAGGGGACGATGTCGATCCGCTCGCCATTGAGTTCGTTGACCACCGCCTGTACGCGCGAGCCCTTGAGGCCGACACACGCTCCCACGGGATCGATCGCCTCGTCACGCGACCAGACGGCGATCTTGGTACGGCTTCCGACCTCGCGCGCAGCAGCCCTGATCTCGACGATTCCCTGCTGGATCTCGGGTACCTCGAGCCGGAACAGCGACTGCACGAACATCGGATCCGCGCGCGTGAGGATCAGCCGAGGACCTTTAGGGGTCTCCTCGACCCGCTTCAGCACCGCGCGCACCGGATCGCCCTGATGGAAATGTTCGCGGTGATTCTGCTCGCGGTACGGCATGATCGCCTCTGCTTCACGAAACTTCGCGAGCATCAGGACCAGCTTGCCTCGCTCGATCTGCTGGACTTCGCCTGAGAGGAGTTCACCAACACGCGACGAAAACTCGTCACGGATACGGGTGCGCTCGCCCTCGCGCACACGCTGGATGATCCGCTGCTTCGCGGCCTGAACGGCGCTGCGGCCGAACTCGGCGAAGTCGACCGGTATCTCCATGACGTCGCCAACCTGAAACTCCGGATCCTCGAACCGGGCCTCCTCGAGCGAGGTCTCGCAGCTCGGATCGAGAACCTCTTCGACCACGGTCTTGAGGAGCACAATCCTGATCTGCCCGCGTCCCTCCTCAATCTCGACCTCCGCCTTGACGTTAGGGCCGTGCTTTTTTGCGAGGGCAGCATGAATCCCGTCCTGCAGGAGACCATGCAGTTCGACGCGATCCAGCTGCTTGAGATGCGCCAGTTCGCGAATAGCACTAAGGATTTCAGCTGTTGCAGTCATCCGCCGTTCCTCTCCTCATTTCCAGATCAGCACCAGCCGCGCTTCGCTTATCGCGGCCATTGGTATGCGTCGTTCGGTCCCATGGCTGTCTCTCATGACGCCGACCTCCACACTTCCTTCTCCCTCAACCCCGATTATCTGCACCTCAACCCGCCCGCCGAGCTCCTTGCTCGTTACCATCGCCCGCCTGCCCGCGAAGCGCCGCCAGTCGGCGCCGTTGCGCAACCTGCGTTCTACGCCGGGCGACGACACTTCGAGCACATACTGATCGCCCACGAGCCCCGACGCCTCGAGAAGGGGCTCGAGCGCGCGTGACACGTGGGCACAGTCGTCCACGCTGACCTTCGCGCCGTCAGTCCTGTCGATGCGAACATCGAGGAGAGGCCGCCGCGATGTACCCCCCTTCCGAAACTCGACCAGATCAAAGCCCAGCGCGCTAACTTCTTGTGAAAGAAGGTCTTGCAGCGCCTGGCTCATCTCCCGTCCAGTTCTCCCCAAGGAACAAAAAAATGCGGGGGAACCTCCCCCACATTTCTCACGCGCGGTGGCATTCCGCGCGGAATCCCGAATCTAGAGCCCGTGCCGGAGAGCGTCAACCACTGCCCACCCGCGTTCTCGATGCGATTACACCGATCTGCCTGCCGCCGTCACCACCACGGTGGGAAAAGTAACGGCCTCCGCCGCAGAGCGTGCATTCCGCACTGACCGAGACTTTGCGCACACCGAGTGCGCGGGCCTGGCCCGCGATGATTGCGCGCAGATCGACGGACACCGGCGCGTCGTAGCGCTCACCGGTCAGTGCGCGGGCCACCTCGGCACTCACCTCGTAGCAGGCTCCACAAATCGCCGGCCCGCAATGCAGCGTCAGGTCGGCCGGCGCACAACCCAGTTTGTCAAGGTGAGCGATGGCGGCCGGTGTGATGCCGGCTACCGTTCCCCGCCAGCCAGAATGGAGTATCGAGGCGACACCTGAGGGGTGGGCAATGAATACAGGCACACAGTCAGCGAGGGTCACCGCCATTGCCGTGGAGGGGTTCCCGGCGACGTGGCCATCGCTGTCGTGACAGCGCAGCCAGCCGGACCACCCCGGCCCATGCTCGGTTATCGCCGCTCCATGGACCTGGGTGGCACAGGCGATTCGTCTTGTCGCCGGGCGCAGAAAATCCATGAGTTGCACCCAGCGGGGCCACCCTTCTCCCACCTTCGTCGAGCGAGTCGAAAAGTCACCCGCTGATCGTGTTGTCGTAAAGGCGATAACGCCGAGCTCTGCGAAGCCCGGAGCCAGCTCGCGATCCAACGTCAGCCGACATCCCGCCCAGGTACACGCCGGATCCGGGCGCCCAGGGCATTAAGCCGCTCATCGATGCTCTCGTATCCCCGCTCAATCTGGCCGGCATTGTTGATGACGCTGGTTCCTTCCGCACAAAGGGCGGCAAGCAGCATCGCCATCCCTGCCCTGATGTCAGGCGATTCCATGCGGGCACCCCGCAGGTTGCTGGGACCCGCAACGAGTGCCCGATGCGGATCGCAGAGGACGATCCGCGCACCCATCGCGATCAGCTTGTCGACAAAGAACAACCGTGACTCGAACATCTTCTCGAACATCAGGATCAGGCCGTCGCACTGGGTCGCGGTCACGATCGCAATCGACATCAGATCGGCAGGGAACGCCGGCCACGGCTGATCTTCGAGTTTAGGTACGTGTCCACCGAGGTCGGAGCGGATCCGGCGGCTCTGCTCGGCGGGCACGACCAGATCTTCGCCTTCGACGCGGCAGGAGATGCCCAGCCGATCGAAGCCCATCAGGATCGATCGCAGATGCTCGACGCCCGCACGGGTAATGCGCAGCTCCGAACGCGTCACAGCGGCGAGCCCGATGAAGGAGCCGACTTCGATGTGATCGGGACCGATCCGGTACGAGCCGCCCGAAAACGAGGCGTCGCCGTGAATGGTCATCGTGTTTGTGCCAATGCCGTCGATTCTTGCGCCGATGGCCACCAGGAAGCGAGCGAGATCCTGCACATGTGGCTCCGACGCCGCGTTCCGCAGAACCGTCGGACCCCGCGCGACGACCGCCGCCATCATCGCGTTTTCGGTCGCCGTGACGCTTGGCTCGTCGAGGAAGACATCGGCTCCGTGCAGACGGTCAGCCTTGAACTCGTATTGCGCCCCGGATGAGACCGTTGCTCCCAGCTGTTCGAAGGCCAGGAAATGTGTGTCCACGCGGCGGCGACCGATCACGTCCCCGCCCGGTGGAGGCAGCACTACATGTCCACAACGGGCAAGCAGCGGCCCGGCGAGCAGAATCGAGGCCCTGATCCGGGAACAGAGCGCTGGATCGAGGACTTCGGTCCGAATAGACTGGGCGTGGATCCGCAGCTGATTCGTTGTCGTCCAGGTGGCACTCGCTCCAACCGACCGGACCAGGTCGACCAGCGTCTCGGTGTCGCGGATGTGAGGGACGTTGTCGAGAACGATTGGCTGGTCGCTAAGGAGCGCCGCCGCTATGATGGGCAGCGCAGCGTTCTTGTTGCCGGCCGGTTCGATTGTGCCCGAGAGACGCGTGCCGCCCTCTACGGTGTACGCAACGGATGCCATGCTATGAGGCGGGGCGCGGTGGATACTACGAGCCGAATAATGGTTGCGGCGGGTCACTATCTTCAAGCGTGACCCCGAGTTGGCTTTTGCCAGAGAACCTGCAGTCACCCCCACCCCAGATCACGCTCCATGATGGCGGCGCCACTGACTGAATCCGCACTCCTGCAGGCAGGAGCCGAAGCGACGCGCATCGTCGTTGAGAGGAACATTCTCGAGCAGATTGGGCTCGTCGGCCAGGCGCTGACCTCGATTCTCGTCCTGGCCCTCTTGATAGCAGCGACGATGACGCTGCTCGCACTGAGAAAGGGGCTCGACGAACTCACGCGACTCGTCCGCAACACCTCCTCGGACATCACGGCCGCGGTGCACGACGCGCGCAAGGTTGCCGATGAGCTGCGTACGATGACGACGCGCGTTCGGGGTTCGGTCGAGACCGTCTCGCGCGGAGTAGAGACTGTAACCCGTGGGCTCGGCGGAGCGTCCTCGGCGGTGGCGGCTATCAGAAAACAGCGGCGCCGAAGGCGACGCGGAGCAGGAGGCGGTACTCGCGAACTTCCAGCCGACGGTGAGGACTCGGGCGAATCCAGGCCTCCAGCCCCTGATGCCGGCTGAGCGCGTGTTCTCCAGAACGCTATTGAGCTTGAGTGTGCAACTGCTGGTGGGCGTTCTGCTTGTTGCCCTGACCCCCGCCGATGCACTCGCGTGGACCCCCGGCACGCACGTTTTCATCGGAGAATCGCTGCTCGGGGCGCTTCACCTGCTCCCGCAGAACATCGCCGGACTGCTCGCTTCGTTCCCGAATGACTTCCTCTACGGATCCATTGCAGCTGACACCAGCATCGCCAAGAAGTATGCAGCCGCCGGGCGGCACTGCCATTCCTGGCGGGTTGGCTTCGAGATCCTTGAGCGCTCCGGCGACGAGCCGCTGCGGGCGTTTTCTCTCGGCTATCTGGCGCACCTCGCGGCCGATGTCGTTGCCCACAACTACTTCGTCCCCCGACAGCTCACCGTCACTTCGAGCACTTCGGCTCTCGGACACAGCTACTGGGAGGCCCGTTTCGAGCTTCACCTGGGGGACGGTCCGTCGCGCAAGGCCCGTGAGCTGATCCTGCTCGATCACGGCCGCGCCGACGGCCATCTCGATCGCATCCTGAGTCCCACGATCTTCTCGACGCCGACCAATCGCCGGATTTTTCGAGGGATGGTGCGCGTGACCGACATGGAGTCGTGGCAGCGCATCTTCCAGATGGCGGGGGAGCGATCCCGGTGGGACCTCTCCAACGATGAAGTGGAGCAGTACCTGGTGCGATCCTTCGACTACGTGGTCGACCTGCTCCACCGGTTTGACCGTGCCGAACCGTTTGCGTTCGATCCTTCAGGTCAACTGCGACTGCGACTCGCCAAGCGCGTCCGGAGGGAGGCGCTTCGAGTTGGCGGACCGGCAGTGCTGGCGGAACACGCCGAGCGGCACTTCGGCATGCCGCATACCTCGCTTTCCTGGTCGGCGCAGCTCGGACGCCCCGTGCTCAGCCTTCTCCCTGCACGCCGACCGGCGGAACTCTGAGCAGCCGGTCAGGAGTCGCGTGTCCGGGCTCTGAGCAACTCGTTGACACGCCTCGGGTCGGCCTTCCCGGCAGACCTCTTCATGACCAGTCCCACAAGCACGCCCAGCAGTTTCGTTTCCCCGGACCTCAGTCGTTCGACTTCGCTGGGGTTTTCGCGGCAGATGGCCTCAACCCAACTGTCGAGTGCAGCATCGTCGCTCACCTGCAGCAGTTGCTCGCGGACGGCGACGTCCTCCGCGCCGTCGGTGCTCGCGGCGATCACCGCAAAAATCCGTCGCCCGGCGGTCCGACTGATCCGGTTTGAACTGATCATCCGGATGAGCTCCGCCAGGCGATCAGGCCGGAGACTGAGATCACCGATTGCGAGTTTCCTGTCGTTGAGCAGTGCGAGGACGTCCCCTGTTACCCATGAGGCGGCGGCGCGAGGCTCGGCACCGGCCTCCACAACCGCTTCGAAATAGTCGGCAAGCGCCGCGTTGCCGGTGAGTGCCTGAGCTTCACCCGGATTGAGTCCCAGCGTTTCCCGGAACCTTGCCCTCCTTCGTGCGGGCAGCTCCGGGATCAGCCGCTTCTGGGCTTCGATCAACTCGTCCTGGATGACAAGCGGCGGAATGTCGGGGTCCGGGAAGTAGCGATAGTCGTGTGATTCCTCCTTGGAACGCATCGGTCGGAGGGACCCGGAGCCGGCATCGAAGAGCAGCGTCTGCTGGATGATCTCCCCACCCTCAGAGACGACGGAGGCCTGCCGGTCGAACTCGAGCCTGATCGCCCGTTCAACACCGGAGAAGGAGTTGAGATTCTTGATTTCCGTCCTGGTGCCGAGGGTCGTCGCTCCAACGCGCCGGATGGAGATGTTGGCGTCGACGCGCAGGCTTCCCTCCTCCATGTTGGCGTCGCTCACTCGCGAGTAAACGAGGATTTCGCGCAGGTTTTCCAGATACCGCCGTGCCTCGGCTGGCGACCGGATGTCCGGCTCGCTCACGATCTCTATCAGCGGTGTGCCGGCGCGATTGAGATCAACGGCGGACCGGCCCGGATAGCGGTCGTGGATGAGTTTGCCCGCGTCCTCCTCGATGTGAATGCGTGTCAGGCGAATCGATCCTGCCGCATCGTCGATCGTCGAGTCGACCTGCCCACCGACCGCGAGCGGCCTGTCGAACTGCGAGATCTGGTAACCCTTGGGTAGATCGGGATAGAAGGAGTTCTTTCGCGCGAAGACCGAACGCGGATGGAGGGTGGCGCCGAGCGCGAGCGCCGCTCGCACCGCCAGCTCGACGGCGTGCTGGTTGAGGCTCGGCAGCGCCCCGGGCATTCCCAGGCAGATGGGGCAGGTATTGTCGTTAGGCGCGTCGCCGAATCTCGCCCGGCAGGGGCAGAAGAGCTTGGTGAGTGTGAGGAGCTGGACGTGGACTTCGAGACCGACGACCAGCTCGAAGCCTGCGGAATCGACTGCTCTCACGATGAGAGTGCCTCTTCCAGCGCGCGTCCCGTTCGCAGCAGTGTGTCTTCCCGAAAGTGACCGCCCATCAGCTGCACACCAACCGGGAGGCCCCTGGCGAAACCTGCGGGGATGGAGATCGCCGGGATGCCCGCAAGGCTGGCGGGTACAGTGAAGACGTCGCTCAGGTACATCTGGTAGGGATCGCTGACTTCGCCCAGCCGGAAGGCAGGTGTGGGCGTGGTGGGAGTCAGAAGGACGTCGACACCGGACGCGAACAGACTGGCGAACTCCGACGCTATCGTCGACCGGACAGCTACAGCGCGAGTGTAGAACGCGTCGTAGTAGCCTGCAGAGAGTGCGTAGGTACCGAGAAGGATTCGGCGCTTCACTTCGGCGCCGAATCCGCGAGAGCGCGTCCGCTCGTAGAGAGCAGCCAGGTCGCCTGCCTCCGCGCGGGCGCCGTAACGCACACCGTCGAATCTGGCGAGGTTGGCCGAAGCTTCGGCCGGTGCGATGATGTAATAAGCGGGAATCGCGAGCTCAGTACCGGGAAGGGAGACGTCACGGACAGTCGCTCCGCGCTCGCGCAATGCATCGATTGCCACTCGACACACGTCTGCCACATCGCGGTCGATGGCCCCTTCGAAGTACTCCTTCGGGCATCCGACCACCAGCCCATCGAGTCGTTCGCCGGAAGGCGTGCCCCGCAACGGCTCGGTCGAACTTGTCATGTCGTTCGGGTCATGGCCGGCGATGACGTTGAAGACAGCTTCCGCGTCGGCGACCGTCGCGGCGATGACTCCCGGCTGGTCGAGCGACGACGCGAAAGCGACAAGGCCGAACCGGCTCACCCGGCCCCAGGTCGGCTTGAGGCCGACCACACCACACCACGCTGCCGGCTGACGAACCGAACCACCGGTGTCCGAGCCTAACGCGACTCTGACGGCTCCGGCGGCGACGAGAGCAGCTGACCCTCCGGACGAACCGCCGGGCACGCGCGCAAGGTCGCGCGGGTTGCGCGTCGGCCCGAAGGCACTCTGTTCGGTCGTCGAGCCCATCCCGAACTCATCCATGTTGGTCTTGGCAACGATCACCGCACCTGCTTCGCGCAGCTTGTGCACAACCGTTGCGTCCCAATGGCTGCGGAACCCCTCCAACATCCGGGAACCGCAGGTAGTCGGCAGGTCTCTGGTGACGATGTTGTCCTTGACCGCGATCGGTGTGCCCGCAAGCGGGCCCTCCCTGATCGCAGCTGCACCTTCGATCTTCACCACGGCCAGCGCAGCATTGAGCCGCTCCCCATTGGCCGGTTGCTCGAGCTCAACGATCCTCGCCAGCGATTCACGAGCGACCGCGTCTCCGGTGATCGCTCCACCTCTGACGAGATCTGCCTGTTCCCTGACTCCAAGATCGAGCAGGCGGCTCACGACCCAGCCTGCTCGTGTGACCCCAGCCGCGGCACGAGGAAAAAACCGTCGCGCCATTCCGGAGCGAACTCGGCGTGCACGATCGTGCCTTCAACCGCCGGGCGCGGCTCGTCCCCCCGCAAGACCGCGTTCGAACCCCCGGATTCGCCGCCTGCTGGAACATCCGCTCGCTCAAGCGCCGCCATGTGCCCCACGATCGACGAAAGGTCCCTTGCATACTTCTCCACCTCCTCGTCGCTGACGGCGATACGCGCCAGCCGCGCGACGTGCCGTACTTCGTCGGGAGTGACTGACATCAGGAGACGGCGCGCGAAAGGCCGGCGTGCACGATCACGAGTCGTTTTCGGCCGACGTTCTCGTCGTCAAAGTCCACCGTTACCTTCGCCTCGCGACCGGAACCGGTCACGTCGGAGATGATGCCTTCACCGAATCGTGCGTGGGCGACGCGTTCACCGCGGCGGAATGCCGGGACGTCCTGGGATTCTTCATCAGCGGGATTCCTTTGAAAGACGGGGCTGCCCGGACGCCGAACAGAAGGACGCCTTTCGTCATCGCTGTTTTCGGAGACGCCACGTGAGCCGGAGTACCCCCAGCCCCAGCCGGCATCCTCGCGATCGATGATGCGAGCACTCCCGCGCAGCCTGAACGTCTGCTGCTTCGTCAGCAGCGATTGCGGAAGCTCCCTGAGGAACGAAGACTGGATGGCGCCCCGCGTCTCCCCGTTGCGGCGGCGGCTGCGCGCGTGCGTGAGCACCAGCACGTCCTCGGCCCTCGTTATCCCGACGTAAAAGAGCCTCCGCTCTTCTTCCAGCAGATGCGGCTCCTCGATAGCTCTCGCGGTCGGGAACAGCCCTTCCTCGAGGCCGGTGAGAAAGACCACGGGAAACTCAAGACCCTTGGCGTTGTGCAGTGTCATCAGCGTCACCGCATCTGCGTTCGGATCGAGACCGTCGACGCCTGCGACCAGCGAAGCATGCTGCAGGAAGTGATCCAGTGGGCTCAGCCCCACTTCACCACCGTCGTCCACCACTATCTCGGCCGCGCCCGTTATCAGTTCCCTTACGTTGTTCAGCCGGTCTTCACCCTCTGGACCCTCGGCGACCAGAGCTTCCCTGTAACCAGACTGATTGGCGACTTCTTCAAGGAGTTGATCAACACTCATGTCCCGCGCGCGTACCGCAAAGCCATTGATGAGCGCGGCAAAGGCATGGAGAGCGGAGCGGGCTGCAGGTCTGAATCCGGCGAGCGCTGATGGGTCGGCGGCGGCGGCGAGCAGCGGACGACCTGCCGCTTCCGCGCCTGACGCGAGCACTTCCAGCGTCGTTTCGCCGACTCCCCGGCGCGGGGCTGCCACAGCCCGGCGGAACGCCTCGTTGTCGGCCGGATTCGCGATCAGTCGCAGCCACGCGATGAGATCACGGATTTCGCGCCTGTCGTAGAAGCGAGTGGCTCCGACGAGGCGATAGGGCAGCGCCGCGCGACGCAGCGATTCCTCGTGGGCCCTGCTTTGCGCATTTGTTCTGTAGAGTATCGCGAAATCCCGCAGAGGCCTGCCCCGCCCCTGATAGCGCCGGTGCTGGATCTGTTCGACCACGTGATCCGACTCGTCGCGCTCGTCGAGCGCGGCCACCGCTGCCACTTTGTCACCCGGGTCGCGGGTGGGTCGCAACGTCTTGCCGAGCCGCCCGGTGTTTCCCCGGATTGCGGCATTTGCGAGTTCGAGGATCTGTGGAGTCGACCGGTAGTTCTCCTCGAGACGCACGATCCCGGTGCTGGCGAAATCGCTCTCGAAGGAGCGGATGTTGCGAATGTCTGCCCCGCGCCAGCCATAGATCGACTGGTCATCGTCACCCACGACCGTAACGTTGCCGTGCCCGGCGCCGAGTTGCGAGATGAGGCGATACTGCGCGCGGTTTGTGTCCTGGTATTCGTCGACCAGGATGTGGCGAAAGCGGCGCTGGTAGGTGGTCAGGATATCCTCGCGCTGGAGCAACTCGACGGGTAGCGTGAGGAGGTCGTCGAAGCCGGCTGCGTTGGCTGAGCGAAGTGCCGGTTCGAGTTCCCTGAATACCCGTGCAACGTCGCGGCTGAACGGATCGAGGGCCGACTTCGAGTATTCTTCCGGACCGATCAGGGCGTTGCGCGCATCCGAGAGCAGCGCTGCGACCGCTTGCGGCGGCCTGTCCTTCGTCGACATCCGCAGCCGCTCCATGATGCGCCTGATGACACCGAGGAGATCGTCTTCGTCGTAGATGGTGAACGATTGGGTGCGGCCTACCACCTCCGCATGACGCCTGATGAGGCGGGCACCGATGGCGTGAAAGGTGCCGCACCACATTCCCGCCGGCTCGCTGCCCAGCAAGCGCGCGATTCGATGGCGCATCTCGCCCGCGGCCTTGTTGGTGAACGTTACAGCCAGAATCTGGCTGGGCCGCACGCCGCGCCGCTCGATGAGATCGGCGATCCGCGTCGTAAGAACCCTCGTCTTTCCGGACCCCGCACCCGCCAGGACCAGCAGAGGACCGTCTCCGTAAAGGACCGCTTCCTGCTGCGCCTGGTTGAGCCTGGCCATGAGCTGATCCTGCTGAACCGGCGAAACCGTCATGCTGGAAAGATAATCTGGAACTTCGCTCCTCCTCCGCGCTCTGGGTTGACGAGAGTGAGCCTTCCGTTATGCGTTTCCTCCACGATTCTTCTCGTGAGCGCAAGCCCGAGCCCCCAGCCCCGCTCTTTCGTCGAGAACCCCGCATCGAAGATGCGGTCCCTGAGCTCACGCGGCACGCCGGGACCGTTGTCTGAAACGAGGAGCCGCACGGCCTCGGGGTTGCGCGCGACCTTTATGCGGACTTTTCCGCCGCGACCGGCGAGGGCGTCGATCGCGTTCTTGACGAGTGCTTCCACCGCCCATTCCAGCAGTACTTCGTCACCCTGAACCGGGGCGCCGCCGTCAACAATGGCAGTTTCGATCGTGACGGCGTGGGCGAGCGACGGTACGCGAGCCCTGAAATAGTCAGCAACACGGGTCGCCACCACCCCAAGATCTACTGCTGCCCGCTGCGGGGGCCGGCCGATGCGTTCGAAACGATGAGCAACCCGTTGAAGTCGCTCGAGGTCCCCTTCCATGTGGTCGAGGGCCCTGGTCGTGAGCTCATCGGCCTCGCGGTCACGAAGGAGCTCGATCCACCCGCTGAGAGAAGACAGCGGAGTTCCGAGCTGATGTGCTGATTCGCGCGCCATCCCTGCCCAGACTCGCTCGCGGTCCGCGGTCGCGCGGCTCCTGAACGCCCAAAGACCGGCGAGAAGGACCAGGGCGAGAACCGCGGCCTGGAGCACAGGCACCACCCGGAGCTCACGCACGAGGGGCGAGTGCCCAAAGTGAATCGTCCCGACGTTCGGCTCGACAACCGGCGGATTGAGTCTGTCCAGCTCGGCTGCGAACTGTTTGAGTCCGGGGTCGTCGGGACTGCCGTCGTAGGGCGTGTTGGCACTGCTGGTCGGGTTTCCCGCCGGGTCGGTAACTACCATTGGCACGCCCGATTCCCGCACGTGAGACGCGAGTTCGAGCACCACGCTCATCGGGTCGGTGGAGGTGTCGCGGATGGCGGAGTATATCCGCCCGTACATCCGGCCCTCGCGCGCGGCCTCGGCGCGCAGTCGTGACACTACGCGCTGAGTGTACAGGACATACGACCCCAGAAGGAGCGCCACACCGACGGCGAAAAGCACCGTGGCGCGCTGACGCATCTCAGCTCAGGACCGAAGTCCCCAGCAGCGGCTGCAGTACTTCCGGAACGACTACACTACCGTCAGGCTGCTGGTAGTGCTCGATCAGCGCGGCGATCACCCGGGGGAAGGCCAGTCCCGATCCGTTCAGAGTGTGGATGAAGCGCGGCTTCTCTCCCGGAGCGGGGCGGTACCTGATGTTCGCGCGGCGGGCCTGATAGTCCGTAAAGGTGCTGCACGAAGAGACTTCGAGCCACGCTCCCACGCCCGGGGCAAAGACCTCGAGGTCCCAGGTACGGGCGCTGCTCTGCCCCGTATCCCCCGCGGACAGCAGCACGCGGCGGTACGGAAGCCCAAGTCTCTCCAGCAGGGATTCGGCGTGCCGGGTGAGGAGTTCGTGCTGCTCGTCAGTGTCTTCGGGAGCGCAGTAGCGAACGATTTCGACCTTGTCGAACTGGTGTACGCGCAGCATCCCCCTCGTGTCCTTCCCCGCGGCGCCTGCCTCGCGCCTGAAACACGGCGTGTAAGCCACGAAACCGCGGGGAAGCGTCGCCGCGTCGAGGATCTCGTCCCGGTAAAGATTGGTTACCGGCACTTCCGCTGTAGGTATCAGGAACAGATCTTCACCTTTGACGGCGTAAAGATCGTCCTCGAACTTCGGGAGCTGGCCGGTACCCGTCATGGTCGACCGTTTGACGAGGGAGGGAACCCAGACCTCCTCGTAGCCGTGTTCGGTGACATGGACATCGATGAAGAAGTTCATCAGCGACCGCGCCAGTCGGGCCCCGAGCCCCCTCAGAACCACAAATCCGGAGCCGGAAATCCTGGCCGCTCGCTCGAGGTCGAGGATGCCCAACGCGGTCGCCAGCTCCCAGTGGGGCCTGCAGCCGGCGCTGTCGCGCGGCGTGCCCCAGCTGCTGACGATCCGGTTCTGAGTCTCGTCTCCGGCGGGAACGTCAGGCAGCGGAATGTTAGGCAGCTCGAGGAGGATGTCCCGGAGCGCGCCCTCACTCGCCGCCAGCGCCTCCTCGATCCGCGAAATCTCATCACCGAGGACGCGACCGGCCGCAATCAACTCCTCCGCGCTTTCGCCCGCCTTGCGTCGCCTCGCCACCTCCATGCTGCCGGAATTACGGGCTGCCTTGCGCTCCTCGACCGTCACGATCATCGCCCGACGCTCCCGGTCCAGTATCAACCCACGTTCGATCAGCGCTTCAACGTTGTCGAGCCTGCCACGCCGACGCATTCCTTCACGCAGCGCGTCAACCTGATCGCGCAGCACCCTGAAATCGTGCATCAGTTGCGGGGGATGCCCGGGGCGAATGACCGAAAGCCGCAGTTCGGATTGCGGATTGCCCTGAAGAAGATCTCCCGCGACGACGTCCGGACGCTGTCTACCACCAGCTTCGCGTAGAGCAGCGACGAAAGCGTGAACTGAAACGAGCAGATTTCGCTCTGGACCTCGATGAGCACCGTCTGTCCCGGCGTCACCGTGACGATCGAGTCACGCTTGTAGCCGCCACCAGGCGCCCTCCCGATCGATTCAAAACTCTCGGTCGATACCTGCAGGCTCACCTGCTGCGTGACCTCGGTTCGACCCAGAATGACGCGCAGCTGACTGATCAACCTGGCCGGTATGACCCGTATCCTGCCGTCGGTTGAAAGGTCGAAGACGACGTCGAACGCGATCTCGGGCTCGATCCTCGAAATCAGTCCTGTCCCGGCGCTGTAGCCCGACGGGAACGACGCCGGCGTACCCGTCATGGCGAACACCTTGAGGGTGTCGGCGCGCGTCGGCGTCGTTGCGTCGACACCCAGTGGATCGTCGCAGGCGATGACAGCAGCGGCGGCCACTCCCATCGCAAGGAGAGGCATGGCGCGGCTGCGTATCGTGTGTAATGGCAAGGAAATAAGTGTCATCGGGTACTCGGCGAAGACTACCGAGGACGTTGATTTACTTCAAGCGACCGGCGCACCCCTCCACGACGGCATCGAGCATGACAATCGCGCAAACATCCAGAGCAAAGGCGTCGCCCACGATCCGCGAGCTCGTCGATACACTCGCCGGACGTTCAGGTGTCGAGGCGGCCACTCTCGTCGGTCGAGATGGTCTGGAAATCGAGTCGCGCACAACCTCGGGCGTCGATGGCGATCATCTGGCCGCGCATGTTCCGGCTCTCGTCGCTGCCGCCGAAGAACTCGGCTCGCAGGCTCAGCGCGGAGGGCTTGTGACGGCAGTAATGGAATACGAGAGGGGTGTGGCATTGGTGAGTTCCCTCAATCCCGAGGTTCTGCTCCTTGTCCTCCTTCGACAGGGCGCCCAGATCGGACCGTTGCTCTTCGAGCTGAGGAGATTCCGCTCGAACATGGCGGCGATGGTCTGATCGCGCAGCGCGGCGGCACTGGAGAATTGCCGCTGAATCCATGACATTGCGCGGCGATGCGCCGCCCCCGCGCTGCAAGCTCCCGCACCATACGCTCGGTCCCGCCTGACGAGAGGTTGAAGCGTCCCGTTGTCAGCGGGGCGGTGAGTGGGATTGGGGGGGCCTTTTGACGAACTGGATAGTCGTCCTCGCCGGTGGAGTCGGGTCGCGATTCTGGCCACTCAGTACACCGGCCCGGCCTAAGCAACTCCTGCCACTTGTCGGAGCCAGGGCCCTGTTGCGTGAAACGATCGACAGACTCCTTCCCCTGGCTGATCCGGCGCACATCCTCGTCCTCACAAACTCATCGCTGGTAGAACCGATCGAAGAACTCCTTCCCGAAGTGCCGTCGTCCAACCTCATTGCGGAGCCGAGGCCCGCCGGCACCGCGGCCGCTCTGACGTGGGCGGCAGCGGAGATAACCCGCCGCGAGAGCTTGGCTGGTGGTGCGCCGAACGACGCTGTCATGATGAGCGTCCACGCCGACTGGGCGATCAGGGACGCCAACGGCTTTCGCGGAGCCCTCCTCGGTGCGGCGGCTGCAGCCCGTCGCCATTCGGCGCTGGTCACCGTCGGCATCGTACCCGATCGACCGGACACCGGGCTGGGATACATCGAGCCGGGCGACGAACTCTCACCTGGTGTGCGTAGGGTCAAGCGCTTCGTCGAAAAGCCGGACCGTGACCGGGTCGGCGCAATGCTGCAGTCGGGATGCCTCTGGAACTCGGGCATCTTTGTCTGGAGAGTGAGCGACTTTCTCGACGAGATCAGGGCACACACCCCCGAGGTGTCCGGGTCGCTGGAGAAAGCGCGGTCGATCGAGGACTTTTTCGGCGCCGTCAGGTCAATATCCGTGGACGTGGGGTTGCTGGAGCGTAGCAGCAAGGTGCTTGTAGTCCCGGGCGACTTCGGATGGGACGACGTAGGGACGTGGGCATCGCTGCGGCGTGTTCGCGACCTGGACGCATCTGGTAACGCGAGCAGCGGGTCTGTTTTCGTCTACAAGTCGGCAGGCAACGTGGTGCATGCCGATGGTTGCGACGTCGTGTTGTACGGCGTCGACGACCTGGTCGTCGTTGCGCGGCCCGGTCTGACGCTGGTCACCACCGTCGAGCGCGCGACTGACCTCAAGCAGCTCGTGGAGTCGCTCCCGGAATCGATGCGAGAGCCGCGTTGACTCTTTTCCTCTACGACGACGCCGAGGCGCGGCTGCTGGAGCCGTTTTCGCTGGTGCGGCCGGCATCGACCCTGCGCGCGGGGGCGGAGATTATCGCGCAGCGGTGGAGCGTTGCGCTCGCGTGGAGTGGGCACGACACGACAATGGTAGTGGCTCCTCACTTGCGCCGGTTCAGGGAGGCAGCGCTCCCCTCCCCGGCGATCGAAGGTGTGTTGCCAGCGGGTAGTGTGATTGCCAACTCGCGTTTCGCCCCGGTCCTGCGGCCGTTCGGACCGGGCGACGTCTTCACGTCGGGGGGCAAGCTCGCAGCTGTCAGGACTACAGGCACATTGCAGCTCGCCGAACTGGATGGTGGCCGGCGTGCTCTCGAGGAGCTGGCTCCGGATGGGGCCACGGCGATCGAGGTCGGCGGGTGGTGGATCGAGGGGGCCTGGGATCTGGTGCGTCACCTGGGTGCGATGCTGGCCAGTGATCTTGGACGGGAAATCGGATCACTGGCTCTCGATTCACCTTCGCAGGGCGGAAGCGGCGACAGTCTGGTAAGTGTTGAAGCGGGAGCGTCGGTGTCGCCGCTTGTGGCATTCGAGACCGCGGCCGGCCCGGTGGTGATCAGGTCGGGGGCGACCATTGCGCCATTTACGACACTGATCGGGCCATGTTACATCGGGCGCCGGACGCGCCTGACCGGTGGGCGCATTTCCGGAAGTTCGATCGGGGACGATTGCCGGGTGCAGGGCGATCTGAGCGCCTGCGTCCTTGTCGGCGAGGCCAACAAGGGGCACGACGGCTTCGTCGGCCATTCAGTGCTGGGCCGCTGGGTCAACCTCGGCGCATCCACGGTCACGAGCAACCTCAAGAATACCTATGGCCCTGTGTCGCTGCGGCTGCCCCGGGGCGAGGTGGACACCGGCATGCAGTTCCTCGGTAGTCTGATCGCTGATCATGCAAAGACCGCGATAGGTACGAGGCTCAACACGGGAACGGTGATCGGAGCGGGGGCGAATGTTTTTGGTGAGGGGTTGACACCGGGATACATTCCGCCGTTTGCCTGGGGCCTGACCGGTGAACGGCGCTGGGACATTGACCGGTTCCTCGGCGTTGTGGAGCGGGTCATGTCGCGACGAGCCGTGCCACTGGGCGAAGAGGGCCGGGCGTTTCTGCGCGATGTTTTCGGCGAGGCCGCGCGATGATCGTCACCCTGCTGGGCACGGGGAGCAAGGGAAACGCCATAGTGATCGAGGCGGACGGGGAGCGAGTGCTGATCGACGCCGGCTATCCCGCGAGGACACTGGCCCGGCGGCTGGCGGTGGCCGACATCGCGCCGTCGTCGATCAGTGCGCTGGTACTGACCCATGAGCACTTTGACCATGCACGAGGGGCGCGGGTGGCGGCGAAGCGCCACGGATGGACGGTTTATGGGACGCCGGGCACGATCGCTGCCGTGCCGCGCCTCAGCGAAGCGTCCCCGATACCGATTTCGCCGCGCGAGACGTTATTGCTGGACACGATGATGGTGTCCACCGTCAGGACTCCGCACGACGGGGACGAGACGGTGGGCGTGGTAGTGGAATCCATCGGGACGGGGGCGCGGTGCGGGCTGCTTTATGACCTTGGTCACACGACTCCTGCACTTCGTCGGGCGATGAGCGATCTGGACGCGCTTGTGATCGAAAGCAACCACGATCCCGAAATGTTGCGGGCAGGTCCGTATCCGTTGTCGCTCCAGCGGAGGATTGCGGGACCGGAGGGCCATCTGAGCAACGCCGCGGCTGGTACGTTCTGTCGCGGTGTGGTGCACAAGGGGCTCAGGCACATCGTGCTCGTGCACCTGAGCGAGGAGAACAACGCGCCGGAGGTCGCGCGAGGAACGGTGGCGCGGTCGCTCCGAGGGTCCAAGTACGGCGGGACGTTGAGTGTGTCCCGGCAGCACGGACTGACGCGGTTTTCGGTTGAGAGCAGCCGGCGTTCGTCGCAGATGTCTCTGTTTGGTTAGCGGGATGCCAGCTGGTCGACCTCTGGTGTCCGGGTTGAGGCCGGATCGAGCTGCCACCGTGAGTCGCGAAACCGGGAGACTACCCGCACACAATTTTCCGGATGGCACGCGTGGCCGCGTGATACCCGCACATCCCATGCACTCCGCCTCCTGGCGGAGTTGACGCCGAGCACAGGTAGATGCCCCTCGTCCCCGTCCGATAGAGCCGCGGCGTGGGCCGGGCAAACAGCTGCAGCAGATCGTTGGCGCCGCCGCTGATGTCACCGCCGACCAGATTCGCGTTGTCCAGTTCGAGCGTCGCAGGTCCCCGAACCGCCCGCACCAGAATCAGGTCGCGAAACCCCGGCGCGAAGCGCTCAACCTGAGCTTCGATCCGCGTCGTCATGTCGATTGTTGAACCGTTAGGCACGTGACAATAGCCCCACGCCGTGTGCTTTCCTGGCGGCGCACGGCTCTGATCGAACAGGCTCGGCTGCGCGACCAGCACGAACGGTCGCTCCGCGCAGTTTCCCAGCCACGGCTCGCGCTCCGAGTGTGCGATCTCGGCCAGACTCCCGCCGACGTGGACCGTGCCCGCCCGCGAACACTCTGCCGCAGTCCAGGGGATCGGCCCAGCCAACGCCCAGTCAACCTTGAAAACTCCCGGACCGTGACGGAACCGTTCGAATCCTCTGCGCACCCGGCCCGTGAGCAGTGCGCCGGCTATTCGGGACAATGCCCGCGGCGACGTATCGAACAGCGCTATCCGGTTCGTCGGCAGCTGATCGATGGAGGTTATGGTCGTTCCGGTCGATATCTCACCCCCCAGCGATCGCAGATAGGACGCCAGTGCATTCGCGATCGACTGCGACCCGCCGCGCGCGATTGGCCAGCCCCGAGTATGCGCCGCTGCGGCGAGGACCAGCGCCACCGCGGAACTGCCCGCACGCTCGAGAGGCAGAATCGAATGGGCGGCCAGGCCAGCGAAAAGGCTCCGAGTCGGTTCCGTGGCGAACCGTAAGCGGGCAAATCCCGCTGCCGGGAAGAGCGCTTTAATTCCGAAACGCGCAAACGCCAGCGGCCGTGACGGCACACCGATCGGACTCAGGATATCGCTCTCGAGTTTCGACCATGTCGAGACGACCGAGCCGATTGCCGATCGATATGCCTTACCGTCACTGCCGAGCCCACGCACCGTCTCGGCGAGCGAATTGTGAAGCAGCGCTGCCTCTCCCTGGTCCAGCGGGTGCGCGCAGGCGACCGGCGGGGTTATCCATTCCAGCCCATGGTCGTACAGCGGGAAGGATCGAAAGGCAGGCGAGGCAACCGCCATCGGGTGGACCGCCGAGCACACATCGTGTATGAAGCCCGGCAACGTAAGCTCGGCTGATCTGGTTCCGCCGCCGACGGTCGGCGAGGCTTCTATGACGAGCGTGGAAAGGCCACTGCGCGCCGCGACGATGGCAGCGGTCAATCCATTCGGGCCCGCTCCGACGACAACGACATCGTACCGCTGTCTCATCCCCACGGTGGCGGGCGAGCGCAAGACGACTGACCCGTTCCTGATTGGCCGGTATTCAGCGATCGGTCTGCGGCGCGACGTCGGCCGGCTCCGGATTCCCGATCCGCCAGGGGAGAAAGCCCGTCGTTTTTCGCGCGATCACGGTCATCGTGTCGACGTTACCCGCCTGGCTTACTTCGTAATCCAGCGTGAACATCCAGCGCACCCCGATCAGGCCGCCGACACGGGACCTGATCTGGCGCACGGTTGCACCGGGACTGGCCCTCTCAACGATGGACTGCGCCTCTGCGTGCGGGATGCCGCTCAGTGAGCTGGCGAGCAGATTCAGGGCGCCGATTACAAAGAGCCCAGCGGCTACAAGCAGAATGCGGCGCGCCTTTGGGCTCATGCTCTCACGTTCTCCCACGGCACCAGCGGCGATCATCCCAAGCGCGGCGCGAGCGCGCTCATTGCTCTCGAGCAGCAGGAGAATTTTGTGCCGATCCACCCAAAGCAACCATGCGAGAAGCACGGTATAGAAGAGCGCCAGGTACTTCACCGAAGGATAGCCGTAGGCGAAGTCCATGATCGTGATATTGAGCGATACGGCGAACAGCGCAGCGGCGCCAATCGTCGCCGTACGGGGGATCAGGATCAGTATTGCCGGACCCAGCTCGAACAATCCGGTCGCCCGTCCGTACACCTGTGAGTAGCCGAAGAACGCCCACACCAGCGATGGCCCGTCCACTGTCGCCTTGTCCATCACCCAGGGGCCGTAGTAGTACTGACCACCCAGCACCTTCACGATGCCGTAGGTCATGAAGATCAGTCCGAGAAAGACGCGGGTGACCGTGACTGACGTGCTGACGCGCATGCCTCGCATTGTGGGGTTAGCGATCTCTTGTGATCGCTCCTCGCTGGGGAGCCGAGCCAGCTCAAAGCGACTACGAACTATCGGTGCCCGCTACCGGCTCCGACCACTAATCACTGACTGCCAATGCAGTTTCGGTCACGGGCATGCTCCCAACTTGTTCGGATTGGTGCTCGTCTCTTCCAGCGGCAACGGGATGCTCGTCAGAGAGCCGAACGTCAGCGCTGCCTTGTAAGGCGCACCCGCTGGACTGATGAACGGAACAGCGCTTCCGTTGCGACGCCAGTCGCCAAGCTTCTTTGCCTCGATCCAGAAGTCGCGTGCCGCCTGGTTCATCAACTCCGCAAGAATTGTCGGGGTACCGGTCCCTGAAAACACTCCCTGGCCACCAGCGATGCGGCGCACGGCAATGAGCGTCAGCGCCGGGGCCGGATCGCCGGTCTTCAGTCGTGCTTCCGCCTGGATATACTGCGCCTGCAGGTACGATGCGATCCGTAACGGTGAAGCGTAGGCGGTGTACTTCCGCTGCTGATAATCCTGCAGAGTGCCGTCCTGAGCCTTGGTGCCCGCGTCCGCCCAGGGCACGCGGGGATCGTTCAGGGCGCGGTAGGGGTCGGGCACGACATCCAGCTTGATGGCCACGGTTGTAGTGTAGATCTGGTTGCCGAGGGGACGGTTCGCCGGGTCGTCCAGCGTCGGCAGGCTATACACGAAGGATGCCGGCGCCGTCGCCAGCGCCGCCGTCGCGGCTGTCGCCGCACCGGCATTGTCGCCTTTCTGCAGCAGGGCGCGAGCGACACCGATTCTCGATGCATTCCCGATTTTGACAGCCTCAGCGCCGGTCGCAGCAGCAGCGCTCCCGATCGCCAGGTTGAAGTACGTAATCGACGAGTCGAGCAGCTGCGTTGGTGTGAGCGCCGGTCCACCAAGAATTACGCCCTGACAAAACGTCTCGGCCATCAGCTCGAGCGAAAACGCAAGGTTCATTTGTGCGCGCCCGACGTTCAGGCTCAGCCCCGGTCCGGTTCCCCCGGCAAGTGCGGTTAAGACGGTCTTGTTCGACGCAATCGAGCGCGAGAGCGGTCCGAAAAACCCGATGTTGATGTCCTGGTTCCCGCTGAAAAAGTTGCGCCGCCCGATATCTGCCACTTCGGTGCGCGCTGCGCCACTGAGCTGCTCTTCCGCGAACAGCCCGCCGTATCGCGCGACGCTTTGAAACGCCTGGTAGAATTGCGTCTGCGCGGACAGTGAGATGAGAGCAGCGTCACTTGAAGGATCAAACTGCGATGCATCGATCACCGATGGGTTGTTGACGTCCAGGTTGCAGGCGAGGAGCCCGGCGGCGCCAACCGCAACGAGGGCGCGCCTGGTGATTCGGCGCGTTAGGCGAAGAGTGGTCATTGGGATGATCCTCTAGAACTGTAGATTGACCCGGGCGATCCAGCGTCGCACCGGCGGCTGTGTGAACAATTCCGCCTGAAGGAACTGCGCGATACCGCCCTGCGAAGTGTTGAGCGTGCTCACGTCGGGGTCGGGGCCGCCAAACTTCGTCCAGAGGCGGAGGTTGCGCCCGCCGAGAGTGACGGCGGCCGACGATGCACGAACTGCCTGAGCGAACCGATCGGGCACCTTCAACGTCACGGAGAGTTCCTGGAAGCGGAGGTAGTCTGTACTCTGTAGGTAGTCGTCGCCGCCCTGCGTGCCGCCCAATGTCGCGCCGGATGGTGTCCTGAACGGCCCCAGCCGCCGGGCACGATCGCGCGCGGAGTAGCCGCCCTGTCCAGCCGGCAGGATGACCTCGCCGGAGTTGCCAAGGAACGCGTCCCGATACTGCTGCCCCAGGTTGAAGGACTTTGCGCCGCGCTGGCCCTGAAAGAGCGCGTACACCGTGACATTCCTGAACAGCGTGAACGTGCTGTTGAAGCTGCCCGACAGTGACGGGAGTACGTTGCCGACGAATTCGGTCGTGTCGCCGACCATCACGACGTTCGTAACCGAGTCGTAGCTGCGGATCTTCCGGGTGAACCACGCACCGAGGGACCGACCGGGAACGACCTTGTTGGAGACGCCGATGCTGGTGGTGACTACAGGAGCGTTGCCGCCCAGGCTCAGCACCTCGTTGCTCAGGGTGCTGCCTATAACGCTGGCGTCCCAGCTGAAGTTCCTGCTGTCAAACGGCCGGGCGCGCACGACGAACTCCAGACCGTGGTTTTCGACCTTCCCGATGTTCACCAGCGGGTTGCCGGTGAAACCCAGCGAGGGAGGCAGCGGGTTGATCACGAGAAGGTCACTGGTGTTCTTCTTGTAGTACGTCACCTCGATCCCGGCGCGATCATCGAACAGACCTACATCGATCCCGCCTTCGAACTCCGTCCCACGTTCCGGCTTCAGGCTGTCGTTCCCCGGATTTCGCGGCACAACGCCGTTGTTGATGATTCCGAGGTCGCTGATGTAGGGAGCCTTGCCGTAAGTCCGGAGCGAGGATCCTGGCGTAGGCGAGCGACCAGTACTGCCATAGGCTGCGCGGAGCCGCACGGTTGACAAGACGGAGCTGTAGCGGTTCCAGAACGCCTCTCGCGAGAGCAGGTACGATGCCCCAACCTTCGGGAGGAAGATGGTGCTCGCCTGCGATCCTTTGCCGAACGCGGAGTTTCTGTCGACCCGTGCGCCCACCTGCACAAAGAGCTTGTCCCTGAAGCCAAGCTGCTCCTGAGCGAAGAAGCCGAGTGATTTCTGGTCGTTGTAGAATTCGGCGCCCGTCACCGTCGAGGCCGAGGAGGCAAGGTTGGACGAGTTGGTCAGGAGCCCCTTGCCCGTCGCCTGAACCTGCCCGAGCGTCGTCCTGATGAACTGGCTGCCGAACGCCAGTTCGGACGACACATCGGATCGCAGCACGGTCGTCCGGATGCTGCCGAGGTAGTCGACGGTGTAGATGTTGGCGTTCTCGCGGACTGAGTTTACCCAGCCCTGAGACTGGTCGCCGCTGTACCAGTTGAAGGCGTTGACCGGAAAGAAGGTCGTGCCCGCGGTGTTGTTGAGGTCTGCTCCGAACGTAACCCGATTGCTGAACCAGCCGATTGGCGTGTAGTTCGCCTGTATTCTCGGTGTAGCGCGCATCGTATTCGATCGCGCGATAATGGACGAGATGCCATCGACACTCAGGTTGGCCGCGAAGCCTGAGGAGAGGTTTCCGTTGGCGTCCCTGGTCACCCCGATCACCGAGCCAAGAGCCGCGAAGATCAGCGAGCCGTAACTGCTTTGATCGCCCTGCGGGAGGTTGTAATCATTCTTCGCCAGCCCCAGGCTGAAGTCGAGGCCGAGATCGGGCGTCGCGACCCAAGTCAGGGAAGCGCGTCCGTCACGACGGACGAGCGTGTTGTTGATCGTTGTTCCCTGCTCGTTGTCCGCCGCCCCGGACACGTAGAACCCATAGTTGTCGCCGCCGCCCTGGGCGCTGTAGCGCAACGACTGGAGGTCGCCGTCGTCGTAAGTTCCGCCCCGCACGTTCGGGTTGTCCGAAACGATCGTTCCCACTGTCTTGCCGCTGCAGAACGCGCTGGCGCTCGTCGGCAGGATCGACGCGGCCGTGCACTTCGCGTAGTTGGTGAAGGGTGTGAAATTCGGCTCGATGCGGTTGTATTCGGTCGAGATGCTGTGGCTTAGCCGTTTCAGGCCAACTTTCCCCTTCTTGGTGATGATCTGAATGACTCCTGCGGACGCGTCAGCGCCGTACAGTGTCGCGGCCGCCGGCCCCTTCACGACCTCGATGCTCTCGATATCGTCAGGATTGATGTCGTTGAGAGCGTTAACCGCCTGACCTCCCGTAACCGCGAGGACGTCCCGTTGCGCCGATCGCATCCGGATGCCGTCGATGAAAACGATGGGGTCGTTGGTGAGCGAATACGAAACGGCGCCGCGGATGTTGATCCGGGCCGACGATCCGGTGACGCCTGAGCCGGTGACGATCTGCAGGCTCGGAACGCGCCCCGCCAGCACCTGCGTGACGTTCACGACTGATGTCTTGGAAAGCAGATCGGATGCGTCGATGCCCGAGACCACGGCGGGCTGAGTCTCGCGCAATTGATCGCCGGCGGTCCCGGTGACAAGAACCGCCTGAAGATTTGTCACCGTCGGTTGCAGCGTGAAGTCCGCGGTGACGGTACCGCTGTCAGGCACCGTGATTCGCCGCGTGACCGGGGCGAACCCCACCCGCCGCGCGGTCAGCGTCCGCTCACCCAGGGGAACGCGGACGATCCGGAAGGCGCCGTCGTTACCACTGACAACCGCATGCTGCGTTCCCTGCACCGTCACTGTAACGGCGGCGATCGGTTGGCTGGTTCTGCCGTCGATGACACGTCCGGTGACGATGCCCTCCGCTGGTCGCTGGGCGATTGCGACGATCGGCGAGAGTGCAAGTGCGAGGACACCCAGTGCTCTTTGCGTTGGACGATTGTTGTTCACCGGTTCAACTCCTGGTGAGAGAATCAAGAGACTGCGGCAATTGGCGAAAGTGGATCGCCGCCAGGATGCTTTCGAAAACGCGAACGTTGCGCGCCGATACGTCGATGCGGGTCTGCAGCCAATCGACTGGATACCAGACGTTCGAGAGTGATGATGGTCGATCGGCGCGCCACAGGAGGATTGGGATGAAGTGGTTAGGATACAGTTCCTGTGTACAGATGGCAAGAGTACGCAATGAGTGGCCGCTACCAGCTGCCCTTTTCCCCCGCTGAATCCATGACCAGCGCCAGACGCTCGGCCGCGTTGTGCCAGTTCGCCTCAACGGCGCGTTGTGCGTGCAACTTCTCGCCGCTCGCCAGCGCGTCGATGATCGCGTCATGCTCGGCGACCGACGTTCCTACCAGCCGGCTGATGTAACCTCGGATGTACCGCTCAGCCTGCGGCTTCACGGCGGTATGGAGCGCCAGGATTCGGGGCCCGGCAGCTTCGATGTAGCAACTGTGGAACTCGGTGTCGTTCAGAAATCGCCGCTCTGGATCGGGCACCTTCGCCCTGGAGATCGCGCGCAACTCGGAGTTCAGTTTCCGCATCCGCGCGACGATCACACGTCGCTTCAGGTCGGGCAGCCCGGCCGCGATTCGCGCCGCAACCCCCTCGACGGCTGCAAGAATGTCGAAAACCTCGCGAGCGTCGTCGCAGGTCAGTGGTGCAACCAGCGCGCGGCTGAGCTTTCCGTCGCCTTCAACGACGACAAACCCCTCCTGTCGCAGCCGCTGCAGCGCACTGCGCACCGGCGTGCGGCTCATTCCCAGCCGTTGGCTCACCTCGTTCTCGCCGATTCTCGTACCGGGCGCGATTCGACCGTGGACTATCAGATTGCGCAACGTGTTGTACGCCAGCGTTCCGCGGACTGAATCCGGTGACGACGCTTGTGCGGGCACGAGGCGGGAGATGCTTCCGGAATTCGACATCGAAAGGAATTTGAGGTCATTCGGCAGGCGGGCGGGTACCCGATCGCGCCAAACTGCATGCAAGCACAGTATACACACAACCCTGGACTCAGAGCTCACGGCCTCTTGTGGCCTGTCTGCAACTCGACGTCCTGACGGGCAGGTTGAACCTCAAAGGACTTAAGAACGTCAGCCTGTCCTCTGAGCGACGAAGCGGTGACACGCAGCCGGCCGCTTTTTCGAGATTTCGGCGCAGGACGCACGACGATTTCGATATTGCGACCGGGGACGGTGTCAACACCGGAAAGAATTGCTCACTTTCACCGGGTTGAAATTGCACACTTGGGTGGGTGGCAAGCCGTCAGGTGGCCTGGGCCTCCCGACGGATCTTCCGTCTTTGGTTGGTCGACTTGCTCGAGGTTTCTGGGTGTGGATGGAGGGCCGATCTGAGCTCGGTGTGGTGACGCATCCGATAGCTGTTTCCTCGGATGTTTACGATGTGGCAGTGGTGAACGACACGATCGATCAGGGCAGCGGCCATGACGTCGTCTCCAAAGACTTCACCCCACGCGTCAAAGCCCTTGTTGGAAGTCATGATCGTGGAGCAATGCTCGTAGCGCCTCGACATCAGCTGGAAGAAGAGCATGGCGCCGTTCCGAGTGATTGGCAGGTACCCGATCTCGTCAACGACGAGGAGTGAGGGGAAGAGCAGTGTCTTAAGCGTGTGAGCCAGCCGGCCAGCGGTCTGGGCTTCCTCCAGTGACGTGATGAGGTCGCCAAGTGTGCCGTAGTAGATCCGCTTCCCGCTTTCCGCGGCCGCGACGGCAAGACTGAGGGCAAGGTGAGTTTTCCCAACACCTGGTGGTCCGAGGAAGACCACGTTCTCCTTACGCTCGATGAAGCCGAGCGTGTGAAGACTTTCCAACTGCTGATCGTGCACGTTCGGCAGATTGTCCATGACGACGTAGAGCGTCCGCCGCGGATAGCACCGCCGCAGCAGCCGGAAGGCCGCGCACATCTCGACGACTCGCTTGCGCTTCGCGAAGACGCCGCTCA
>JBQTHK010000100.1:0-27461 GCA_052389935.1 Gemmatimonadota bacterium
AGGTCAACTTTGGGATTGGACAGGAGGAAACCCCGGAGTCTCCACCGACGGGGACCGTCGCCACCGGTCGCATAGTCAGCGATTTCGAGAACGGACGCAGGTTTTCGATCACTGAAACCAGGCCGACCGCCGCTCCGACCGGCGTAACGCGGGTTCGACGCATCGCAACGGGGTCGATCGGTTTCAACGAGACAAACGGAATACAGGCTGCGGATCCACCCGGCACCGTTCAGGCCCAACTCCGGCTCCTGAGAACGCTGCCATGGAGGCTGTTACTCTCCTCAGGCGACAACATGCAGGCACTGCGACCAACTCCTCCACGCTCATGGCGCGGAGCGCTGATGGACGGGGTGCGGTACGCACTCGGCGCCGACACCGTAAACCTCTATTTCGACCGCCAGAGCAGCTATCTCACGGTTGTCGAGACAGTCGCCGATGACCCGATACTCGGCGATCGGCGCACGGCCACTATCTACACGCGATGGATAACGTACGGGCAGGTCAGGCTGCCGCGGCAGTTCGATGTGGTGACAAACGGCCGGCCCACACAACAGATCAACTTCGTTTCCCAGGTGGTCAACCGGCCGGCGACGGACTCGCTGTTCGCGATTCCCGATTCGATTGCACAACGTGCGCGGCAGATGGCTCCACCTGCCGCGCCGGTGATCAACGTTCAACTCGCCGAGCTCGGGCCCGGGGTCTGGCGTGTCGAAGGGGGATCGCACCACTCGCTTCTGGTAGATCAGCCGGCCGGACTGATACTGGTGGAGACGCCGCAGAACGCAGCCCGGATGAGGGCGGTGTTCGACACGCTCCGAAGCAGGTTTCCGGGGCGGAGCGTTCGGCTGGCGGTCAACACGCACCATCATTGGGACCATGCGGGCGGGATCAGGGCGACGCTTGCTCATGGGATTCCGGTGCTGACGCACATGAGGAACGTTGAAGCTGTGCGAGCCATCGGTAGCGCGACCAAGACTGTTGCGCCGGACGCGCTGTCGAGGGGTCGCGCCTTGCCGCGCACGAGCGGTATCAGCGACTCGATGTCGCTGGGCAGTGGCAGTCAACGTGTTGTCATCTACGCACTGAAAACAGCACATGCGGAAGGTATGCTGGCGGCATGGGTGCCTTCGATCAGGTCATTGTTCGTGAGCGACGTGTTATCACCGACGGCGAACCTCCCGCAGTTGGGCACCAGTGAGCTGGTGGAGTTCGCCCGGGTGAGGGGGCTGACCATCGAAAGGGTGATCGGCGGGCACAGCGGGATAGCCGCCTGGGCCGACATCGAGCGTGCCGCTCGAGGAGGGTCGTAGACGACTGGCCGGCGGTGCTCGCGCAGGTCTCAACCCGCACCGGAGGAGAGGAGATGTCGAGGTTGCGAGCAGGCAGTCTTGTTGTGAGCCTCTGCAGTGGGCTCACGTGTGTGCTGGCGCAGGGCGCGGCAGCTCAGACGACTCAGCTGGTCTCGTCGCGCGTCGAGTCGACAGGTCTTTACAGTGATCCGGTGCTGGTACTGGGCGTTCGGGGTCTGCGGGCTGGCGCGCCCACCGTCACCATTGTCAACACTGCACTGACGGTGACTTCGTTCAGTCAGCCGCAGCAGGAGGTCAGGGCGACGCTCCCGCGGTCATATCTTGCGCAGCCGGGGACGTACCTGGTGACTGTTCTGAGCGGTGGGCGGCGTACGACGATGCCGGTGTCGCTGGGGCCGATGAACCTCGGTATCAGGAGAATCGAGTTCGGCTCTCACTATTTTGGCCCGTGCGGTGTGTGTTCGAACTTCAACACCCGGGTCACCTTCGGTACGAGGTTTCAGGCACCACCGCTGGTGGTGGTGTCGCCGGCGACCGGCGGTCGTGTTCTTGATCAGTTCACGACGGTGGTCCACATGGTGGACCAGTCGGGTTTCGGCGTACAGTTTCAGCGTCAGGACCGTGCTGGTCAGGGCTGGGGTGAGCCGCTGTACATCAACTGGATCGCGATCGAGCGGCAGTGAAGCTGTACGGGAGAACGTCAGGACAACAGGTCCGCTGGTTCTGGGTGAGCAGAGTGTTGCTGGCAGTGTCTCTTTAAGGAAAGACGGACTGACTGTATGAAGCATCGATGCGTGTCGTGAAGAGACGGCCCGAGCGTCCGGGTCTCGTTCGGCGTTCGAAAGACTGGGTGACCAGGAACCGGAACGCGCTCGGGACGGGCACGGTGTTCACCGCGGCGGGAATCGCGATTCCCCTGCTCTGGACTTCGGCGAATCCCATCTGGGTTGTGGTGACGCTCAACTTCGCAATGATGGCGCTGCTGGTTCTGCAGCGGTCGAACATGAGCGACAGCATTACGCGATTCCGGCAGATCGTTGTACAGGAACTGGGGCTGCCATGGTATGAGACGCTCTACACCAACCGCGAGCAGCATTTCGTCAAGGAGAAGCGTCTTCTGGCGAAGACTGTCGTGGAAAAGATCCTCCCCGAGCTGATCGACCACATCCACGAGGCCAACGGCGACGTACCCATCCGCATTGTTCTTGACTCGGGAACCACCATTACCCCGCTGTTCAACGAACTGGTTGTTCACGGTGTTACAACGACCCGGGGCCAGAAAGTTCCGGCCCAGATCATCACCAACAACCTTGCCGGGATCGAGGTCGTGCAGAAGCAGGAGTCCGACGCTCCGATGCGACTGACAGAAGACGACTTCACCATGCTCGGAGGGACCCCGCTGTCCACCTACAGAGCGACAACAGGCTCGGTAACCGAACTGGGGCTCGCGACCCTGCTCGCCGAAAAGGGGCATGCAACGATTGGCATCATCACCGCGAACTGGCTCCTGATCGGGAAGCAGCACAACACCCTGTCGATCTGTGCGAAGGGGCGCGGACACAAGGCCTTCAAGGCGCTGGTGGCTGAGTCTTGTGATCACGTACTCGTTGTCTCGCCTCTGGGAAAGATTCTGACGCAGGACAGCGTCGGTGAGGTGCACCGGCTGATGCAGACTCATGCTAGGGGAGAACGACGAAGCGACGAGACCTACGAGGCGGTGACGTTCGACCCCTCCCGAAAGGAGCGAACCATACTCGTCACTACCAGGAGGCCATCCGACTCGAACTCCCCTCTTCGAGTACTGTCGTCGCAGCTCTTCGGCCTGCCAGCCCGGAATCGAACCAACTTCACCCTCGCCGAGCGCTCTCCAGGCTACGCTCCCTTTGGCTCGGACGACGAGGTGAGGAACATCGAACTCCCGCATCACTGGACACGACGTTGTACTGACGAACTGTTCGATGAGGTCGAGTAGTCGATCGGCGGAGAGCGCAGGAGTGCGGCCGCGCCAGATCGACGATTCGATAGAAAGGGGCAGGCCGGATGGGACCAACGGCATTGACGACATCGGCCAAAAGCCGTAGCGTCGAGCGTCACGGCAGGCACCCCAAACAGAGAGTCGACCATGAAACGAGCCTTCGTCAGTTGGTCTCGAAGAACCGTCGCACACCTAGCCGCGGGTTTAAGCGCATTGCTGGCCGGCACCACCCTGCTCCAGGCACAGGGAAGCGGCAGCATCACGGGTCGAGTGACGGACGCCCGGTCAGGAGCCCCCGTGCCCGCCGCGCGCGTCTTCATCACCGGCACCAGCAACGGGACCCAAACCTCGGAGGACGGACGCTACACAATCCGCGTTCTGACCCCCGGTGCGCACGATGTAACGGTTGCGCGACTTGGGTACGAAGCCCGGAGGCTTCCGGTAACGGTTGCCGCGGGCGGGCCCACCACGCTCGACATCCAGCTCACGCAAGCCACGTTTTCACTGGCCGAAGTGGTGACGACGGTGACAGGGCAACAGCGCAAGGTGGAGCTGGGTAACGCGGTCGCGACAATCAACGTTGCCGAAAAACTCGCCGACATACCCGTTTCGGACGTCGGAGAGCTGCTGTCGGGTCGCGCTGCCGGAATCCAGGTGGTTCAAAGTGGCGCTACAGGCTCCGGCGCGCGGATCCGAATCCGCGGCCAGGGGAGTCTGTCCCTCAACAACGAGCCCCTCGTCTACGTCGACGGCGTCCGCATAGCCTCCAACACCGGCAGTTCCGCTATCGGTGTCGGTGGCTCGTCTCCGTCGCGCCTCAACGACATCAATCCCGAGGAGATCGAAAACATCGAAGTGATCAAGGGGCCGTCGGCAGCCACTCTCTACGGGACTGAGGCGGCGAACGGGGTCATCAACATCACGACCAAAAAAGGGAGAGCAGGGCGCACGCAGTGGCAGATCTACTCCGAGGCGGGGCGTTTCGAGGACCCCAACACGTACCCGGACCTGTATTACCTGTGGGGTACGCCAGCGACCGGGAACCCGGTTTCACAGCGCTGCGTCCTTTCACAGATCGCGGCAGGCAGCTGCCGCGTGGACAGCCTGACGACGCTGAACGTCCTCAACGATCCCGAGACGACAGTGTTATCGACCGGGCTCCGGCAGCAGCTGGGGGCCCAGATGTCGGGCGGAAATGACCGGGTGCAGTTTTTCGCCTCCGGCGAGTGGGAAAACGAACGTGGCAACTACAAGATGCCGCAGTTCGAGATCGACCGTCTCAGGCAGGAGCGGGGCGTGAGTGAACTGCCCGACGAACACGTCTATCCCAACGCGCTGCGGCGCATTAGCACCCGTACCAATCTGACCGCCCAGATCAACCCCAAAGCTGACGTGCAGGTGTCGGCTGCTTACATAACCAGTGAGCAGCGGCTTCCGCAGAACGAGGACAACGGCAACGGACTGATGGTGGCTGCGCTCGGGGGTCTGGCTCTGGCGGTCAAGGACTCACGCGGCGTCGACCTCCGCGGCTACCGGAGCTTCTCGATCGGGGACGTATTGTCACGGGTGACTACACAGGACCTGCAGCGATTCGTCAACTCGGTTGCCGCCAATTACCGCCCATCGGACTGGCTGAGCACCCGCGCGACCCTTGGCCTCGACTTTGCCTCCCGCTACGACGAGGGACTAAACCTCTTCGACCAGGGCGTCTTCAACTTCCCGACCAGGAACGGAACGATCAGCAGCAACCGGACCGAACTCGCGCAGTACACAGCTGATGCGGGTGCAACCGCCCGCCGGCGGCTGTTCAATGACGTCGAGTCCAAGACGTCGGTGGGGATCCAGTACTTCAGGAACTTCTTCGCCCGCACGTCGGGAACAGGTGAAACGCTTCCTCCCGGCGCGCGGACAGTAAACACCGCCGCCGTCCGCAACACGTCACAGAACACGGATGAGACGATAACGCTCGGCACCTACATCGAGCAGACATTCAGCTACAACGAACGTCTGTTCGTGACCGGCGCTGTGCGTGCCGATGACAACAGCGCCTTTGGCGCCCAGTTCGACGCTGTGATCTATCCCAAGTTCAGCGCCTCGTGGGTCGTTTCGGAGGAGGGGTTCTTCCCGCAATCCAACTGGCTCAGCTCACTGCGGCTGAGGGCGACCTACGGCGCATCCGGTGCACAGCCGGGAACGACCGACGCGCTTCGCTTCTACAACGGCGTGGGCGCAACCTTGACTGGTCAGGTAGAGGTCCCGGGCGTCACGCTGGGTGCGTTGGGCAACGCCGACCTCCGACCGGAATATTCGGCGGAAACGGAGGCCGGGTTTGACGCCAATATCTGGAACAACCGGCTGAATCTCGAGCTGACCTACTACAACAAGAAGACGCGTGACGCACTCATCTCGCGCAACGTGGCCCCGTCGCTTGGCGGCGTCGCGGCCCGCTTCGAAAACATCGGCTCGGTCCGCAACACTGGCTTCGAAGTACTTGTCAACACCAGGCTCCTCGACAGGCGCGTCGCTGCCCTCGACCTCACCGTTACGGGGTCGACCAACAAGAACCGCCTCCTGACGCTGGGCGAAGGCGTGTCGCCGATACCGAGCGGCAACCGAAACACTCAGCTCAACATCCCCGGCTATCCTCTCTATGGCCTCTGGGGGCGCCCCGTCAGCTTCAACGACGCCAATGGCGACGGCATCATCGTCGCATCCGAGATTACCTACGGCAACAACCAGTTCATCGGCTCGTCGTTCCCGACGAGGGAGATCGCGGTCAGTCCGACGGTCGAGCTTCTCAACCGCCGCCTGCGAATCAACACGCAACTGGATCATAAAAGCGGAATGAAGAAACTGAACAACACGTTGAGACATCAGTGCCAGGGCGGACAGTCGTGCCGAGGGCTTTATGACAAGACTGCGCCACTGGCGGACCAGGCAGCTGCGATCGCGGCCAACGCCAATGTCTTCACGAGCTTCTACGACGATGGAGCGTTCACGAGGCTGCGCGAGCTGGCCGTGACCTGGCAGTTACCGGATGCGTGGGCCCGGCGGGTATCGGCTTCGAGACTGAGCATAACGGGGACGGGCAGGAATCTCGCCGTCTGGACGGATTATCGCGGAGTGGACCCTGAAGCAACGGTCGGGAACAGTGACACGCGCGGAAATGAGGAGTTCTTCTCGACACCTCCGCTCAGGATGTTCACGTTGCGGGCCAACCTGTCATTCTGAGGAGACCCGGACAATGATCAACAAACGACTCAATACATCGGCGCTCCTGGCGGTCGGAGCGCTCACGCTTGGCGCAGGCTGCCGGCCGGGCGAGATTCTCGACGTCACCGACCCCGACGTGCTGAACGTGGACGACTATCGGAGCCCGCAGGGAGCCGATCCCCTCCGCAACGGCGTGATTTCGGACTGGCAGCTGGTTGTGGCAGGTTCGATCGATGGCCTGATCGTTACCACCGGAAACATGGCGGACGAAATCCGGTCAACCGACACGTTCGAGGACAGACTGTCGGTAAGTTCGCGTACGGCGATCGAAAACAACCCGGCAATGACCGGAACCTACCGGTCACTGCACCGCGTGCACGGCGCTGCCAACCGGGCAATCCCGATTCTCAAGGAGTTCACGCCAAATGCGGGCAGCAACATCGGCGAGCTGTACGCCCTGCGCGGGATGGCCGAGATCTTCTTCGCCGAGCTGTATTGTTCCGGGGTGCCGTTCAGCATGGAAGACGGTGCAGGTGCGACGTTCGGCATGCCCGAGACAACAACACAGGTCCTGCAGCGCGCCATCGCCAGCTTCGACTCGGCGCTCGCGCCGACGGTGACCGATGCCAGGATCCGGAGCATCGCCGCCATGGGGAAGGGTCGGACACTGCTCGATCTTGGCCAGTACGCGGCGGCGGCTGCAGCAGTGGCGGCGGTCCCGACGTCGTTCCGCTACGAGACGTTCCATTCAACAGCTGCCGGGCGCAACGAAAACGGGGTGTGGAACGCGCTGTCAGTCAGCGTCCCGCGCTACACGATCGTCGACCGGGAAGGAACCAACGGCCTCAACTTCCTCCAGACACCTAACGATCCGCGGATGCCATGGGCGGCTTCGACCCGGGTGGGCTTCAACAGTCTGCACCGCAATCTCCCCAACCAGACGAAATACGGGAGAACCACATCGGTCACGCTTTCCGATGGCGTCGAAGCGCGACTGATCGAGCTCGAAGCGCGCCTCCAGGGTGGGGCGCAGGCCGACCGCGACGCGGTGTTTGCCGGTCTCAACACATTGAGGGCGACGGGGAGGACAGGCGTTGTACCGCCCCAGATGGCGGGTCCCGCACCCGCGACCCAGGACGCTGCGGTGGATCTTCTCTTCCGTGAGCGCGCGTACTGGATGTGGCTTACCGGACATCGGCTCGGCGACCTGCGACGACTCGTCAGGCAGTATCGACGGAACGCGGAATCAGTGTTCCCGACGGGAGCACTGGCCGCACCGCTGACGGGCAACTACGGCACAGACGTCAACCTGGTGATTCCGTTCGAGGAGAGAAACAACCCCAACTTCAATGGCTGTCTGGACCGGAACGCCTGAAGCGGTGGGGGCGGGAGCAACACCTGACGTTGCTCCCGCTTTTCCAGGGACTAATGCCTTAAGGCAAGAAACTCCTGCCGCATCTTCGTCAATTCGGACGCGGCATTTGCGTCGTCGGCGACCGCCTGCATCGCCCCGAGCGCGTGTGCGTGCAGACCTCGTGCGTCGATGAGGAATGACAGCGCATCACCAACCTGGCCGCCCCGGTTCCCCGACTGGAGGAGATAGCTGTCGACGATCTCGGCAAAGAAGTTCGGGGACCAGTTCGTATGAACGCCGGAAGAGGTGTCGTATTCGGCCATATCGAGCCAGGCGCGCTCTCCGTCGCGCATGATCGGAACGAGGAAACGTGCGACACGTTTGTTCGCGATCGGGGCGACGTGCTCCGCGTAATGAAGAAAAGTGACGTTGTTGTGGTCGCTGCCGAGGAGGAGGATTCTGCCGTTCAGCTCGACGAATCGCTCGAAGAGCGAGTCGCGGCCATAGGCGTAGTCCCAGGGTTGACGGCTGATGAGATAGTCGGCGGCTTTGCCCCAGACTACAAAGCGGGCGGGGTGTTCATTGACGCGTGAGTCGGGCCAGGTGCGGAAGAACTCGACAAGAGTGCCGTTGCTGCGGTCAGCGCGGGCCGTGAGGGGGTCGAAGGCCGGGAGTTTCCTGCGGAGTTCCTGCTCCTCGTCGGTAGAGAGATTGCCTCGGCCGATTTCATCGACATAACGGGGAACGCCGGCGTACATGGCGAGCGTTCCCGAGGGAGTCAAGGCGTCCTTGACAGCGAGGTGGATCTGATCGGGCCCTCCGGCTATTTCCCCAACGGCCCGTACAGACGCGTGCATGGACAGCGCGTCGCCCGGGGCGACGCCGAGTTCTCGAAGCTGGTCGGCGAGTTGGTTTCTGGAGAACAGTGGCGCTCGGGGGTCGGAGAAGCCAAGGTAGTTCAGGATCAGTGATCAGCTCCCGGTCGACGTCGCGACGAAACTCTCGGCTGGCTCCGAGTTTCACCGCGCCGGTGCTCGAGCGGGCAGAGTGCCGCCGTTGGCGATTGCCTTGTTGATTGCCTCAGCCGTCTGCGCCGCGCGAAAAGCCACGATCTCGCGCGCCCAGTCCATCGCCTGCGCACGATCTGCGAACGAAACACCGTTGATCGTCGCCTTGCCCGCCGCCAGCCGCTGATCGTAGCGGATCGAGTTCGCATCATCGATGAACATGTTGAGGCTGATGACCGGGTCGTCGTGGAGATTATCCGACTCTTTGCCGTCGAGGCCCCTGGTCGCCATGTGCCTCATTACTGATGCGTAGTCGTAATACTCCTGCACGTGAGCGACAACGGGCGAGCCCTTCCAGATCGCGGTGAGTGAATCGGCGACCGCGCGCTGACCACCCTGATTGCCCCCGCTGTCACCAATGAGGATAACATTGCGGAACCCGTGCACCTTGAGGCTGTGGACAATGTCTGTGAGAAGCGCGCGATACGTCTCCTCGCGCATGCTGATGGTGCCGGGGCTTCCCATGTGCCCCGAGGGAGGGTCGATCCGGCCCTCAGGGACGAATTTCACGATCGGAGCGCAGAGCGCATTCCCGAGTTTGCGCGCGATCGCGTCGCAGTTGACGTGCAGGACGTAGTTATGCTTGCCGGTAGCCAGCCACGGGCCGTTGGGCTCCACACCACCGGTGGGAATGATCACCGTCGTCTTCCCGGACTTGATCGCGTCCCGCACGTCCATCCACGTCATCTCTTCGATCCATACCGTGTTCGGCGCAGGCAGAGGGTTGGGGGCATCGGCGCAGTTGTATGGATTGGCCGAACACTGACCACCACCCATGTTCCGCTGATTCGCGGCCGGCGGAGTCTGGGCAGCGGCAACCGAGCCAACTCCAATCATCAACAGCGCGCAAAGATTCCTCATGCATTCCTCGGCGTTTTAGGGGGTGGCTGCGGGGAGTGGCTGACGAGCGGGACAAACAAGCCACCGGGTACGATCGTGCGTGCTCGCACCGGGCGCAAGAACTCTCAGGGCCGGAGTAACGACTCGAGGTGAGCCCGATGTTCGGGCGGGCCCAGCCTGATGAGCTCGAGCATGAGACGGCGGGCAACCGTGTCAGCCATGATTCGGGCCCGGATCGCAGAGTCCCCGAGGAGTCGCATCTGCAGGGCCAGCAGCCGGGCCGTGACGCTTGTATCGGGCGCCGCCGGCGGTGCAACTGCCACCGGTGTCCGCGCGCTGTCGGCCATTTGGTGGCCGGCGTGTGCGTCCCCCGCCGTGCCCGGCGCGGGCCGACCCCACGCAAAGCCGGTCATCTCCCCCGTGCGGTCGTCGTGCGTCATCACGGCGCCGATCGTAACACTCGGCTGCGGCAGCGGCGGCAAGTGGTTACCCGCCGGTCCCCCCATGTTTTCGACTCCCATGTGCCAGGACATGTTGCGCCATGCCTGCTCAGACAGCACGAACGACGTGTCGTCGCGATAACGGCGCGCCGCGACCAGGATCTCGGCGCGCTTGCGGTCGCGACGAACCGCGGGATTGGCAAGCACGTCCGACACGACGTCGTGCATCGAGTGCAGGTTGTCGAAGATGATCGATGCTTCGGGGAAGCGACGGGCAAACTCGGGCGCGACGGCCGGTGTCATGGGCATGACATGAGGCATGGTCCGGGGCGGGTCGGCCAACATCTGCCAGAACCGGCCCACGGTGGCCCGAATACCGCTCTGCCTTTCCCCGATCGTCCGCCCGGTGAGCAGCGGCTCGTAAAGCCCGATCTGGAGCCAATGGTAGGCCCAGATCAGGCCGTTGAATCGCGGATAGTCCCTGCGAAAGGCGACCGAATAGGGCTGCTCCTGCATCAGCACCATCGACTTGGGCCTCGAACTGAAGGCGAGGTCGGGTCGCGACTTGTAATAGCGAATCAGTTCGGCGACGTGCGCATCCCTGTCGGCGTCGGCGATTCGCTCGTCGGCGATCACATCGTAGATCTGACGGTGAAGGATGTGCGCCCAGTCGAACATCTGTTTGACCTCGGGAACGAGGCGCGCGTAGCTGATCTCGATCGCAGCCTCTTCGAGCGGAATCCGCGGGGGCCGGACGAGGATTTCCCTGGTCAACCGGTTGTACCATCGGCTTTCGAGGGCGGGCACGGACCGGGCGAAGTCCGTCAGCAGCGTCTCGTACAGAATCGCGTGCCCGAAGTCGAAGGCGTTGAACAAACGATCGGCTGCCGCGTAGTTGTCCCGGAACTGCCAGTTGTGCGAAGCCGGTAGATAGTGCTGCTCGTAGCTGGTCGACCATTGGGCGGCTGCGCCGGTCGGTGCCAGCCCGATGGCGAGGGCGGTCAGAAGTCGCCGCGGGGGCAACCAACAAGGCTGAACGAGGCGGCAAAGCGTGCGTGTTGTCATCGTGGCATCAGGCCGCGGAGGGCAAATGCGCGGGCCAGTCCAAAGGTAAAAAACATGGAGCGGTCGTCACCGCCGAGCTGTCGGCCTATGCCTGCATCGACGGAAAAAAGAGGATCGAGCTGATAACGAATCCCGACGCCGGCGTTCCAGTTGATCGCGCTGTCGTGCAGCGGCCGGACGGCAAAAATCTCCCCCCCGATCAGCAGCGACTCGAGAGGAAAGGTGCGATCGACAGCCAGGCCGGCCATCCAGCGGTATGACGCTTCCCCTGCGACGCCGTCGGAGTCATCGGCGAACGCGCGCCCCGCATTGAGGTGAAAACGGGCCCAGGAAGTGCTCCGGGTCGCGATGGCGCGAAGCGCGAAGATCGGCGACTCCGGCGCGGCGCCGCCAACGGGCAGAACTGCATCAGCAGCAAGGCCCAGGGCCGGCAGGGTCAGGGTTTCGGTGTTGAGATTGTGGAGTGCCGAGATATGGAGACCGGCCAGCGACGTCGTTGCTCCCGGAAGATCGGTTCGGACGAGAGGCAGCCCAAACTCCAGGTGCGTCCGCGGGAAGAGCCCATACGCCATTTCCGGTGAAACCTCCCAGGTGTAAACGCCGCTCCGGGACCGCTCAATCCGGAACGGGGCCACCTGCAGCTCGAAGGCGTACCGCTCCGTCGCATAGGCGTCCTCGATTGTGAGCGGCCTTCCCCGGTCCGTATTGTAGTAGTCGGTCTGGGCCGACAAGGGCGCTGTGATCACAGCAGTCAGGGCGACCAGGGCGACAGGTGAAGGAGGCATGGCGGAAAGATAAGCCCGTCCAGGCCCTGGTCCGACGGAAACACGAGTACGGATGAGCCATTCGGCCCGTTTTCTTCGCATTAAGGGAAGAGTCACTCGTGTCCATTCAACCCAACCGGCAAGTTCGGGAGCCGAAGTCTCGTGGCGACATGAAACCCAGTCTACTCAAAGGCGCATCGCTTGCCGTGATAGTCACGCTCTCCGGATGCGGAGGTGGTGGCGACGGCGGGCCCCCCGGGCCGGGCAACCGCGTACCCGCATCCGTGACGTTCGAAGGTGGCGGGACGGCGCAGGGGACGGTGGGAAGCATCCTGGGTGGAAGCGTTGTCGTGATAGTGAGGTCGAGCGACAGCCAGCCGGTCTCCGGCGTGAACGTGAGTTTTTCGGTCACAGCTGGCACAATCGCCGCCTCGAGCGTCCAGACAGACGGGCAGGGGAGAGCGTCGGCGGGCTCCTGGACACTGGGCACGGTCGCAGGAACTCAGACGCTGACTGCGTCGGCGGGCTCCGTGAGCGGTCAGCTGGTGGTGACTGCCGCCGCCGGAACGGCGGCGCGCCTTGAGCTACTCACAAACGTTCCCACAAGCGCTCGAGCCGGAGCTGCGATCACTCCGGCGGTCAGGGTTCGGACTCTCGATCAATTCAACAACGCCAGAACCGCGGCCGGGTTGACGGTGACTGCGTCAGTGCAAACGGGTGGAGGCTCTGTTACGGGTGGCACAGCGCAGACAGACGGCAGCGGAATCGCGACGTTCAGCAATCTGGCGGTTGGCGGGAGTACGGGGACTCGAGTACTGAGTTTTTCGACGACCGGCGTCCCGGCATTGGCCAGTTCGCCCTTGCAGGTGGACCCTGGCCTGGCTTCGACGATCGAGCTTCAGAACGTTCCGGCTTCGGTTCGGGCCGGTGTAACGGTATCGCCCGCGGTTACTGCCAGGCTGCGCGATCAGTTCGGAAACCCGGTCTCCACACCGCCGGTCACCGTTACTGCAACGGTTGCCCAGGGTGGCGGTTCGGTGAGCGGCGGCAGCGCGACGACTGACGGCACGGGAACGGCGACATTCAGCACTCTTTCGGTGGGCGGACTGGTGGGTGACAAGCGACTTCGTTTTGTCGCCGAGCAGGCTGCCTTGACTACAGATCCGGTGCCGCTTTTTGCAGGCGATCCGTCGGCGCTGGAGATAGTCACGCAGCCGAGTCAGGCTGAAAACACGATTCCCTTCGCAGCGGCGGTGGTTGTTCAGGTGACTGACGGCTTCTCCAATCCGATTGGCGGGGCCGCGCGTCAGCTCTCGGCGGAACTCGCCACCGGAGGTGGCACACTGGGAGCGGCGACTGCACAGTCGAACGCCGCGGGGCGCGCGACCTTCACCGGTCTCAGGCTGACCGGTGTCGTCGGTGCCCGCACGCTCAGGTTCACGTCAGCCGGACTGACCCCGGCAACGACGGCACCGATCAATCTCGTCGCGGGACCCGTGCGCAATTTGTCGTTTGTCCAACCGCCGTCGGCATCGATCGTGACCGGTGTGCCGCTCTCGCAGCAGCCGGTGGTTCAGCTCGCCGATACGTCGGGCAATCTGGTGCGACGCGCGGGGGTTCTCGTGCGCGCCTCGCTCCTCGATCTGACGGGTGAAGTCATCAACGACGTCGCGGCATCGGACAACGCTGGCGTCGTGGCATTCCAGCAGCTCACCGTCCTCCCGGTAACAGCGCCCGGGAATCTGCGGTTGCGATTTTCGAGCGGAGGCCTGGCTGCTCTGGTGTCAGGGAACGTCACGGTGCAGCCGACACCGGCCAGCTCCGTACGTGGGGTGGCTTATGGCGGCGCGCAGAGGCTCTTCGTCCTCGATGCTGGTTCAGCGCTGCCGCTGACGGCGATCGCCCTCGACGGTGGAGGCCAGACGATCCCGGTGCCGATCGTTTACACATCGTCGAACGCCAACGTGGCGCGTGTAGCGACCAACGGAACGATCACGGGCGTCGCCCATGGCAGCGGTTGGGTCGGGGCCTTCGGTTCTGGGGCGCCATCATTCCGCGACTCAGTCTTCGTGACGGTAACACGCGACCCGACCGGGCCTCTTGTGACGACCTCACGTACAACTCCGGTGCCGGTCAGACTAAACGTTGTCAGCACCTTCGACGTGGTTCTCGACACCCGCGGAACGACGATAGGTTCGGCGACTGTCCTGGTCGGGCTGCCGCCGGAGCTGGTGAACAGCATCACGTGGAACGGTGTGGCCGGTACGGTCATTGGCTTCGACCACCAGTTCAACAACCTGAGGATCAGCCTCGTGTCAGCGGGCGGGCTCAGCGGTCGTTTCTCGATCGCCAGCGTCCAGGTGACGTCCGGGCCACCGCTTGGCTTCTTCATCAATCGCGAAATCGTGATAACTCCGCTCGAGATGATCGACATGAACCTGATGGATCACGCCACCCGCTCGACTGGCGTAAACGTTCCCCTGATTCCATGATGACCAACAGCATCTCCGCCAAAAAGCTCATTCGCGGCGCAACGGCGCCGGTCCGACGGTTCGCCGCGTCGACCGCGCTCATTGCGGTCGCCACCGCGTGCAGCGACCGGGAAGTGGTGAGACCGCCTGAACCGGGCAGGCCACCGACATCTACAAACGCCTGGCTGCAGCTCTCCGACAGCCTGGCGAGACCGGGTCAGACGGTCGTGATCTCGGCTCTGGCCAGGATCGCCGACGCTGACGCAGCCGGTGCCGGAGGGGCGATAGGCAGCTTTACCGCCAGGCTCGCCTACGATTCGTTGATGTTGAGCATCACTGGAGTCGACAGCCTGGGCGATGGCGCACTGAGGGCGGTCAATCCCGTGACCGGTGAATACCGAATCGCTGGTGCGAGCGCCAGCGGCCTCAGGGACGGGGTTCTGTTCCGGCTGACGGCGCAGGTACGGGACAGCCGGGGCCTGCAGAGAATAGGCCTTCTGATCGACGAGCTGCACAGCACGAACCTCAGCGAGCTCACCCGGAACCTCGAGGTCAGAGACGGGCGAACGGAACTGTTGCTCTCGAATCCGGATCTGCTGGTCGACATCGTGAGGCGCCGATGAAACCGGGATTCCTTGCTGCCGGACTGCTGGTTCTGTGCGCCTGCACCGCCGCCGGGAGATCGCAGGGTGACAGTGGTGGCGCTCCAGTCATCGCCGGCATCCAGCCGGAAACGATCTCGCTCGGCAGGGGCGCCGTCCCGACGCTGACAGTAAGCGGGAGCGGCTTCGCTCCTGGTGGCGGGTTGACGGGTTTTGCCGACGGTCGCAACACGGTCCGCGTCGGACGGGCGACGATCGAGGGTGTGATCGCCGATTCAACCGGTCGCACGATGTCGTTTGTCCTCCCGCTGACATACGTGGACACCGCTCAGCGGGGTCGTCCTGCCAGCTTTGTGCCCGGAGTGTATCCGGTCCAGGTCTCCAACGCGCACGGGACCAGCAATGCCCTCAACCTGACGATGATCCGATGATGATCAAATCTGCGAAGCGGCTGCTGGCCGCGGTCATCTGCAGCGTTCCTCCGGCCGCGGAGGCTCAACAGTCACTGCCGCCGGCGCACGTGATGCGAGAGGCCGATCCCCGGGAGCGCGTCCAGTGGATGGCATCGATGCGTTCGTACCCCAACCGCGAACTGCCGGCGGCGCGGGTGGCGGCCACCCGCGAGCTGCGGGCCGGGCTGCGCTTCGGCACACTGGCCCGCAGCTACTTCGCCGAGCGCTGGGAACCGATCGGACCGGTGGGATTCATCAGCATGAACACGAGGTACTCATCGACGCCGATGACCGACGAGGGTCGTTTCACCTCGATCGCGCTGCACCCCCGTGATCAGCGAATAATCTGGGCCGGTTCGGCGAGCGCCGGCGTATGGCGCTCCGTCAATGGCGGTGCGTCGTGGCAATCGCTCACGGACAGCGAATGTTCATCGTCTATAGGTGCCCTCGCTGTCGATCCCGTCGATCCGACGATCGTCTACGCCGGAACCGGAGAGATTTTTGATAACAACGGAGTTTCCGACGGCTGTGGGATTCTGCGCTCGACGAACGGGGGTGATCTCTGGACGAGGACGGCGCAGACTCTCCTTTCGCCCCCGGGACAACTCGGCGAACACGTCTATAGAATCGCGATCGACCGGGCGACGGCCGGGACGAGCACTAACACACTGCTGATGGCCGCTACGAGCAATGGTCTGATCAGGTCCACCAATTCTGCCGGGACCTGGTCACCAACGGCACTGGGCGGCGACGTAACCGATGTAATGCAGCATCCGGCCAATTCGAACGTCTTCTACGCCGCGGTTGCGACGCAGAATGGGCAGGGGAACGGCGTCTATCGGTCGACGAACCGTGGTGTGACGTGGACGAAGATCACTGACGCACTCGAAGTACCGACGTCGATCGGCCGGACGGCTCTGGCTGTATCGCCGGCGAGACCGGGCGCGGTCTGGGTTCTGATTGCCAATCCAACCAACAGGAAGTTCAGAAGTCTCTCGCGTTGGGACGAGGAAACGGGGGCGTGGACCAACCTTCCCGCAACAGGAATCCTGTTCCAGTCGGAACTGCTCGACTTTGGAGAGCAGAGCGAGTACAACCTCGTGATCGGCGTCGATCCCGAGGACGCGAACCGCGTGATCGTCGGCGGGGTGCGCCTCTTCAGGTCGCGCAACGGCGGGCAGTCGTTCCACCAGATAGCTGCAAATGTCCATTCCGACTGGCACGCGCTGGCATTCGATCCGCAGGACACGCGGCGCCTTGTGACCGGGTGCGATGGAGGGGTCTTCACGTCGCTCAACGGGGGTGATACGTGGAGAAGTCTCAACAACGGGATCACGGCGACGCAGTTCTATCCGGGGATCGCGGTCCATCCCACGAATCCGGGGATCGTTGTCGGCGGCACCCAGGACAACGGCAGCATGATGTCGGGTGGGTCACTGTTCTGGGCAGGCATCAGCTATGGCGACGGTGGCTGGGCGATGATCGACTACACGAATCCGAACATCGTCATGACGTCATCGCAGAACGGCAATCTCCAGCGTCACGACCTGAGCACTCGCTCGTTCCAGCCGCTCAACCCTCAGTACGTCTTTCAGCCGGGGTTCATCACACCGTTCATACTGGATCCTGTTGTACCGACGACGATCTACGCCGCGACGCGTGCATTCGAGCGGTCGACGAACTTCGGGAACACGTTCAGCGCACTCAGCCCGGTCCTGCAGGGGCAGGGGACGGCCCTGGCGTCGAACAGCGCCACGCCGCGTACGTTTTTCATCGGCAGCAATTCCGGTTTTCTGGCAATCAGTCGCAATGGCGGCAACAGTTGGGTTGGCGGGACTCTGGTTCAGAGGGCGATATCAGACATCGCATCGGATCCCAACGATCCGCAGCGTTTCGGGATAACGTTTTCGGGCTGGGGGGCGGCCAAGGTTGTGCTGACGCCTGACGCCGGCGTATCGTTCTTCGATGTAACCGGTGACCTGCCCGACATCCCGGTCAATTCCATAATGTTCACACCGGTACGCAATCGCTTCTTCGCCGGTACCGACATCGGTGTGTTCGAAACCAACAACGCCGGAGCCAACTGGGTCCTCACGACCGGTATGCCGATCGTGCCGGTGATGGATCTCGTTTTCCACGCCGCTTCGAACAGGTTGATCGCCGGGACCTATGGCCGTGGGATATGGAGTCTTGCCCTCGCGACTCAGCCGGCTGTGCTGCGCGGCGACGTCGACCGCAACGGTGTAGTCAACGCCGCGGATGCCATGCTGATTCAGCAGGGGCTGGCGGCGCGGCCACTCCCCAATCCCCTGACGGTGCTGCCGCACGGGGATGCCAACTGCAACGGCGTCCTCGATGGTGCTGACCCGCTGAGTGTGTTACGCTTTGCCGTCGGCCTGGGTAACAGCGGCGCCTGCGTCAATCAGCTGAGATAGCGGAACCATCACTGGTGGCAGCGGGTGCCAAACTGCAGAGAGTATGGCGCGCGCACTGAAACTCGCTGGCGTGGTTGTCGCGATCCCGGCGCTCCTGATCGCGCTGATGGCAGCGATCGGGTCAACTCTTCCCGTGGCTCACGTTGCGACCCGCAGTGTCGCGCTGACCGCGCCTCCAGAAAGCGTCTTTGCGGTAGTCAGCCACTTTGTGGCTGCTGCCAGTTGGCGAAGCGATCTCGATAGCGTCACGCTGATCGCTCCGGGACAGCCAGCCGAGGGCCGCCTCGGCCGGTTCCGCGAGTTCGGCGACAACGGAGCGATGACCCTGGAGGTCGTTGAATCCACATCTCCGGCACGCCTGGTCACGAAGATAGTCGACGAAGGTCCTTTCGGCGGTGCCTGGGTTTACCAGGTTACGCCTCAGGGCGCCGGGAGTCGTCTCACCATCACGGAGCACGGCGAGGTCTTTAATCCGTGGTTCCGGTTCGTCTCGCGATTCGTGATCGGACACGCCGCGACACTCGAGCGTTACCTCACTGACGTTGCTCGCCGCTTTGGCGTCGTAACGGTCATCGAGAGCGCAACCGCAATAGAGCGTTAGGCGGGCGCTCCTCTTTCGCCTGTACGCTCCCCTCCCCAGCTTTACGACTCAACCGCAAACGGACCTCATCATGAAAACACAGCTGGTCGCGATCGCGTGTCTGCTGGCAGCCTCCGGGTGCCGTTTCCAGCGTGCTCCTCAGTCGCTGTCGTCCGCGGACGATCATGCGGCGCACATGAACCCGTCGGATCTCTCGCTGCCCGATCGAGGGCCGGTAAGCGACAATCAGGGCACGGCAGGTTTGCCGGCGGGCGCCAATGCCGCCGAAGCCCGGCTCAGAGCCTCTCCGCGTCACGCTGAATGGGTAAAGATCCCGTCCAGCGCGGGAGCCAGCGACTCGATAATGGCGTGGGTCGTCTATCCACGCACAACCGGCAGGGCACCTGTTGTCGTCGTCGTCCACGAGATCTTCGGACTCTCGACATGGGTGCGGGGCGTAGCCGACCAGGTCGCTGCCGATGGATTCATTGCCATCGCCCCTGACTTCCTCTCCCGCGTCCGCGGAACTCCGAGTGCCACGGAGTTGAGCGGAGACTCGGCGAGGGTGCTCATACGTGGCGTTGACGCGGCGGAACGGAACCGGGTGATCGTGGCGTCGGCCAACTATGGAATGACGCTGCCGGCCGCTACCCAGAGATACGCCGTGATCGGCTACTGCTGGGGTGGTCAGACGGTGTTCATGCACGCGGTACACGGCGGCGTCAGCGGTTACTCCGGCGGCGTTGCCTATTACGGCCTCGCCTACACCAGCGGCGGTACGGCCGCAACTGCAACGAGCCCGGCCGTACCCGCATCAGTGAGCGGCGACTCGATGGCGAAGATCAGAACTCCGATCATGCTGCTCAACGGATCCAGGGATGCTCGCATCGGAGCGGCGATGCCACAGCTGGACTCGATGATGCGCGCGATGCGCAAGGACTACTCGGGAGTCAACTACGAGGGCGCGGTGCATGGATTCCTCAGGGCCCAGGACGACCCGCGGCCCACACGCGACACCGCCGAAGAAGCGGCCAACGTGGCTGCCACGCGCGATGCCTGGCCACGGACGATCGCTTTCCTGAAGAGGCACCTCGGCGCCAACTGACAACCGCCGCTGCTGGGCGGGCCCGCACTCCCACGGGAGCGGGCCTGCCACGCCGCGCTCAATGCAATTCGCGGGGGATGAAGTTGGAGAGGAAGAGCCGTTCCTCGTTCGAGAGTGAATCCATTCCGGAGGCGGCGATCTTTTCGAGCAAGCGGTTGATTTCGCCGCGGTTGGCCTCGTGGACCAAGGAGAGGTCGATTGCGGGCCGGCCGGTGAGTGCGCGGCCGTTGAGTCTGGGAGCTGCCGTGGCCTTGCGGCGCCACTCGCCGCGCTTCCTCTCGATCCATTTCAGATAGACAAAGGCCCCCGCGTAGCCGCCGAGATGCGCGAAGTGCGCGACACCGCTGCCAGTGCCGGCAAACCCGCTGTAGAGGGCGAGTATCGTCGTGAAAACGACAAGGAGCCGGGCTGGAACGGGAACGATGCCCCAGATGTGGATTGGCTCGGTGGGCCAGAAGTGGGCGAATCCGAACATGACTCCAAAGACAGCGCCCGATGCCCCGATCACCGGCGCGAGCGGGCCAAGTAGCAGTGACAGGAGGGCGCCGGTCAAGCCGCTAAGGAAGTAGAGGATGGCAAAGCGGCCGGAGCCCATCCGTGACTCGACTCGTGGGCCGAAAAAGAAGAGCGCGAGCATGTTGAAGCCGAGGTGCATCAGACCGCCGTGCAGAAACATGTAGGTGACGGCGGTCCACGGACGCACGAACGCCAGCTGAGGTGTGAAAGCGAACGGGCCTTCGAAGCCAGGCCTCAGGATCTGCAGGAAAAAGACGCCCACGTTGGCCGTGAGGAGAAACCGAACGACGGGCGTCATTATTTGGAGCGATTTTTCATCCGCCAAAGGTAATGTCGTTGGCGCGCTGCGGGCGCAGCCCCTGGGGTCGCGCCGATCCCGAAGTCGAGGTTCCACGTTTGCGAAATTTTCGCCGGAGTCATCCCCGAGCTCGCTTGCGTTTTCCTGCCAAAACGCCGAAGCTAGGAGCGAAAGTCCGGCCCGCGCACGCGTGGTTGGGCCAACGTGCAGCGGCCGGTGCTGAAACCCCATACAGGGAGGCACTATGGTCGGACGCAACCTGCTGCGCGAAGGACTGATTGCCGGCATCCTCGGGGCAGCGAGCGTCGCCCTCTGGTTCTTCATCCTCGACGCTTTCGCCGGACGACCCTTCTTTACGCCGGCTGTCCTCGGGGCCGCATTGTTAGGCGCGATCGGCGGGGAGTTCGGTGGCCGGGGAATGGCCACCCACGTCGTCATCTATACAGTCTTTCATTTCGCTGCGTTCGTGGCCGTTGGGCTCGCGGCCGCCTGGGTGTTACGCGTACTGGAGAAGCGACCTTCGATGGTCGCCGGGTTCGTGATGCTGTTCGCAATGCTGGAAATTGCCTTCCTTGCGGGAACCGCGGTCGTGGCGGGCTCGGAGGTGTTCGGGACCTACGCCTGGTGGCAGTTCGGAGTCGCGAACGTCATTGCAGCGGTGCTCATGGGGCGTTACCTGTGGCGCGCAACGCACCCTGCGCGTGGGTGGAATTGGGAGCGCGAAAACGATTCCCACTTCCACTCAGACGGAGGTCGCAAGGCGAGTGCCTGAGTCCCGAAGCTCAGGGAATCGGCGGCGGCGGTGAGGCTAGCGCTCGAGTCAGACGATACAGAAACTCCTGGCCTTCAAAGAATGAGCGAACCGGCATGCGCTCGTCGCGGCCGTGGGCGCGCGCGTCCACTGTGGGGTCCAGAAAGAGCCCCGAGACGCCGAGCGCCGGAATGCCTTCTGCCCGAAAGAAGCGTGAGTCGGTGGCGCCGGTCGACATCACCGGTATCACGGGGATGTTACCGAAGAGTTCCCGCGTTATCCGGCGCACCGGTTCCAGGACTTCTGGCACAAGTGGGGAAGGAGGTGTGGACGGCCGCTGCGACGCAATCAACACGTCAACAGTTGTGTCGCCCGCGACTCTCATGAGTTCGCCGCGTACTTCATCGGCGGCCTCGCCGGGGAAGATCCTGCAGTTCACGTTCGCTTCGGCGAGTTGGGGCAGGGCGTTGCTCGCATGGCCGCCCCTGAGCGTCGTGGCCACGCACGTCGTCCGCAGCATGGCGTTGTAGCGTGGGTCGGCAGCGATCACGGCTCCAGCTTCCAGATTCGATGAATCTGCAACAAGGGCGCGCATCGCGCGGCCCATTGCCGGTGACTCCAGCGCCGCCGTCTGGCTGAAGAAGGCACGCGTTACATCATTGAGCCTGATGCGGAAGGCGTGTCGACCGATACGCCCCAGCGCATCGGCAAGAGCCGTGATCGCGTTGTCCGGGCGCGGCACGGAGGAGTGGCCTCCGCTGTTGGTAGCGCGCACGGTAAAGTTTGTCGTGATCTTCTCGGCGGCCTGGACCGAGTTGAACAGGTAACGGCCATCGCGGAGAGTGCCTCCAGCGCCCTCGTTGATCACTAGCGCCGCGTCCACGAGCGCGCGGTGGTTGCGGAGGAGCCAGTCCACGCCGTTCGCCGGTCCGCTTTCCTCGTCGGCGGTGAGGGCGATGATTATGTCGCGGTCCGGTACAAACCCTTCCTTGCGCAGCCTGATGGCATTGGCGACAAAGATCGCGGCCATTCCCTTGTCGTCCGCCGTTCCCCGTCCGTAGTAGTAGCCGTCTTTTTCGGTCAGGACGTACGGGTCGAACTCCGGAGACCAGTCCTCGCGTAGCGCTTCCACGACGTCAATGTGGGCCAGAAGCAGAATCGGGGGCCTGGTCCCGGTGCCGCGCACGCGAGCCACGACGTTGTGTTTCTCCGGTCGGGGACCGCCGACGAAGATGTCCGCATCGGGGATGCCGGCTTCACGGAACCGGGTCGCCATGGCCTGCGCCGCCAGCGTGATGTTGCCGGTAGTGACGCCTGTCCTTATCCCGATCAGCTCACGGTAGATATCCAGCGCTTTTTGCTGGGTCTCGTTGAGCCGCCCCGGGGTGAAGACGGGAACTCGGGGCTGTGAGGATGCGCCAGGCGCGATCACCGCCAGCGTTGCCAGAATAAGGGTCGGCAGAAGTTTGCGCATCGTGTGTAAGGGCGGGAGCAACAGTAGATTGGCGACTGTCAGTGGCGAGAGCAACCTGCGGAGCGGTGCGGTGAGGCCTCAACCGAAACTTGAATGAGCAGGAACAGGCTCGAAGCGTTCAGCGATGGCGTACAGTTCACGATTTCCGAGGCACCATGAAGAACAAACTGTTGGTGGCGAAGCTGGTGGCCATCTGGTTCGTCGCCGTGCCTGCAACCGGTCTGCCCGCACAGGGCGCAGCCGCCCGCCCGGCCCAGGCAGCGCACTATTTCCCGGGGCCGGACCATGAGTGGCAGAAGCGCACCCCGGCTCAGGCAGGCTTCAACGCCGAGAGGTTGAACGAGGCGATTGCCTTCGCACAGTCGCAGGAGTCCCGAACGCCGCGTGATCTGGAGGTGGCGCACCACCAGAGCTTCGGTCGCGAGCCGTTCGGCCACGGTGTCGGGCCCTTCCGCGAGCGTGGTGATCAGAGCGGGATCATCCTCCGCAACGGGTACATCGTCGCCGAATGGGGTGACACGTACCGGGTCGACATGACTTTTTCCGTCACCAAGAGTTTTGTCTCGACCGTCGTCGGGCTGGCGTGGGACCGGAAGCTGATCCGCGACCTGAACGATCCGGTGGCGAGCTACATGGCGCCGCTGGTCTCACTCGGCCCAACTCTGTCAGCCAGTCCCGGCGCCGCGGAGTCGTTAGGCAGCGGACAGGGAGTGATCATGCCATGGGACACGCCTCATAATCGGCGGATCACGTGGGACCACATGTTGCGTCAGACCAGTGACTGGGAAGGCACTCTCTGGGGCAAGCCGGAATGGGCGGACCGACCCGCACAGGATCCCGCAACCTGGCGCACCCGACCGCGAGAGGAGCCGGGAAGCCGCTACGAATACAATGACGTCCGCGTCAACGCCCTTGCGCTCGCTGCCCTTAATGTGTGGCGCCGTCCTCTCCCCGAAGTGCTGCGGGAGCAGGTGATGGACCCGATCGGGGCTTCACCTACGTGGCGCTGGTACGGGTATGACACCTCGTGGATCCTGCTCGACGGGCGACCAGTCCAATCGGTCGCAGGCGGAGGGCATTGGGGTGGTGGAATGTTCATAAGCGCCCGCGATCAGGCGCGGTTCGGGTACTTCACATTGCGACGTGGCAACTGGAACGGGCGTCAGCTGCTGTCAGAAGAGTGGGTCCGTCTGGCGACGACACCAACGACCGCGAACCGGGGATACGGCTTCATGAACTGGTTCCTCAACACCGATCGTCGGATGCTTCCCAGCGCATGGGTTCACGTCGGCAACGGGACCAACATGGTTTATTGCGATCCCGAAAACGACCTTGTGATCGTGGCGCGGTGGATCCAGAACAACGCGCAGGACGGCATCGTTCAGCGAGTACTGGCGGCGATGGAGGGCCGGCGCACCGACGGCACCCCGTAGCCGGCCGGGAACGAAAAACGCCGGTCAGAACTCCCGGCGTTTCATTTCCTTGAAGATCTCTTTCGCGTCGTTGTCATCGCGCTCAGGGGACTGCGCGATCGTGGGGTCCTGCCAGCGCCGCCCGCCCTTGGGCTGTTTGCCGGCACGGGCCTGATTCTTTCGTATGAGCGCCTGCAACTGCTTCTCGTTCATCCATTTCTCCTGGGATGGGGTCAACGGAGCGCCACCACCATTCTGTACGTGAGTATGAACGAATAGTGCCCTGACGAGCTACGGAGAAGTGCGGAGGACACCTTTTTGCACAGTGCTGCGTAATAGTCACGCTGACCGATGCGCCTTTGATTGCGGGATGGAACGACCAATTGGACAAACGAACCCCCGACCGCAGATGACGCGGCGATCTGGGCTGGCGCTGGCAGTGTCCGCGGCGCTTGCGGCTGGTTGCGACACGACGTCGATTTTCGAGCGTTCGGAGCCGGCCACGGAATACGAGCGCTATGCACGGGCGTTGGGTGATGCCGGTCTCGACAGCTCCGCACTCGGTCTGGAGTGGCTCGCAGCGTCTGACAGTGCGCTCGCAGCGCCGGTCGCGGTCACCCTGCCGTTCCAGGAAGCGGGTCATTACAGCCGAGCCGAGGCGCGTGCGGTGGCCTACCGGGTGAACCTGGAGGAGGGTCACCTGCTGAACACGACGGTGAGCATCGAGGGTCTGCCGCTCAGGCTCTTCGTCGATCTTTTCCGGGTGACGGGTGACACCGCGGATCCCTACAGACATGTTGCAACGGCCCTTGCAGACACTGTGAGTGGGGCGTGGATGATCGCGCACGAGGTCAGGGACGGTGGGCAATATCTGCTGAGACTTCAGCCTGAGCTGCTGCGTGACGGCAAGTATCTGCTGAGGATGTCGGTGGGGCCGACGCTGGCGTTTCCGGTCGAGGGACGCGACAACTCGGCTGTGCTGAGCCTCTTCGGTGTTGACAGAGACGGGGGCCGGAGGCGGCATCACGGGATCGACATCTTTGCGCCGCGGGGGACGCCGGCCCTGGCGGCGGCGGTCGCAACGGTCCGGTCCACTGAACCGAACAACCTCGGCGGCAAGGTTGTGTGGCTCAGCGACTCGCGTCGCCAGCAATCGCTGTATTATGCCCACCTCGACAGCGTCCTCGTCACCCGGGGGCAGCGGGTCGAAATCGGCGACACCATCGGCTTCGTCGGCAACACCGGCAACGCAAGGACTACAAGGCCTCACCTGCACTTCGGGCTCTACCGCCGTGGTCGCGGCCCGGTTGACCCCTGGCCGTGGGTACGGATCGTCACGCGAGCTCCAGCCGCGCTCCGCGCCGACACCGCCCGGCTTGGTCAGCAGGGTGTAGTTAGAGCGGCGACAGGCCGCGCCGTCCGGGGCGCGCTCGCACTCCTCAGGGACGGCCCGTCGTCGGCCGCCGACTCGATCGCGGTCGCCAATCCGGGAACCGTGGTGCGGGTGATCGCCGCGGCCGGTGACTGGTACCGGGTCCTCGACGACGAGGGGATCGCCGGCTATATACCCGCCCGGCAGGTCTCACCGCCCTGACGAGAACACCCACCGAAGGGACACAAACATTCGACTGCAGCTAGCCCCCGGTCTCGGAATTTCGCGCATCGTCGCGGGACTCTGGCAAATAGCCGACAGCGAGCGCAGCGGGAGCCCGGTCAACGTCGACGCCGCTGCCGATGCCATGCTCGATTGGGTCGAAGCCGGCGTCACCACCTTCGACATGGCCGATCACTACGGCAGCGCTGAGCTTATCGCCGGACACTTCCGGCGCCGGAACCCGAGCGCGCCGGTCCAGCTTCTGACCAAGTGGGTGCCGCCCCCGGGGCCCATAACCCGCGACATGGTTACCGAGGCAATCGGACGCGCCACGGAGCGGATGGCAGGTCCGCCCGACCTCCTGCAGTTCCACCCGTGGAACTACGCCGATCCCTCATGGCTCGAGGCCCTCTTCCTCCTCGACGATGCCAGGAAAGAAGGAAAGATCGAACATCTCGGCCTCACCAACGTGGACACGGCGCACCTTCGAATCGCAATCCGCACAGGCCTGCCGATCGTCTCCAACCAGGTGAGCTTTTCCCCGCTCGATCTCCGAGCCGCCGGCGAAATGTCGCAATTCTGTGCCCTCGAGGGCGTGACGCTCCTGTCGTTCGGGACCCTCGCCGGGGGATTCCTCTCGGGGCGGTGGCTCGGAGCTCCGGACCCGGGCGTGGGTGCGGAAGCAACCTGGTCGCGGATGAAATACCGCAGGTTCATCGAGCAGGCCGGTGGGTGGGATGCTTTCCAGAGTTTGCTAAAAACGATGGCAAGCGTTTCCGCGGAGCTCGAAGTCCCGGTCGCGACCGTTGCCGTGCGCTACATGATCGACCATCCCGCGCGGCCGGCGGTCATCGTTGGCGCACGCCTCCCTGATCGAAGCGCGATCGAGTGTGCCGGTGCACTTCAATTGACAATCCGGCCGGACGCGCGAGCCAGGATCGATCAGGCGGTCAAGTCACTTGCTCCGATCCCGGGTGACTGTGGAGACGAATATCGCAAGCCGCCATTCCTGACGGCGTCCGGCGATCTGAGCCACCACCTGAGTCAGCTGCCTGCGCCGTATCCGATCAACGTCGACAGGCGCGGCCGGACGCACGTCACGACTGGAACCACCTGGGAGACCCAGGCTGGCTTTTCCCGGGCTGTCAGGGATGGCTCCACCGTCCACGTTTCGGGAACGACGGCCACTGCCGCGGATCGCGTAATCGGCGGGACCGATGCCGAGGCGCAGACCGACTTCATCCTGGACAAGATCGAAGGGGTGCTGCAGTCGCTGGACTCGCGAGCGAGTCTGGACGACATCGTGCGGACGCGGATCTATCTCCACGACAAGCGCGACTGGCAGGCAGTTTCCCGCGCCCACGCCCGTCGACTGGGACAGGCCGCACCCGCCAACACTATGCTCCAGGCTGGAATCATCGGGCAGGGTTACCTCGTCGAGATAGAGGCAGATGCCACTTTCGGGCAATCCGCCCACGCCTCACGGCCGTATTTGATGAAAGAACCCACCGAAGAAAGTCCATAACCCCATGTCTGATAGCGACATCCACGCTGACGCCGCAGCTTACGCGCTGGGAGCGATCGAAGGAGCCGAGAGGTCGGCCTTCGAGGCGCATCTGGCGACGTGCGTGGGCTGTCGCCGGGAAGTGGGTGCCTACGGCGGGGTACTCGGCGCTCTGGGCTCGGCCGCGCCCATGCGGAAGCCGCCTGGGAGGCTGAAGGAAAGGATTCTTACGGAAGTCG
>JBQTHK010000101.1:0-27166 GCA_052389935.1 Gemmatimonadota bacterium
CATCAGCCACCAGCGATGGCAGCGGAAATGTGATGGTCACCCTGACCGGCGTCGCTGAGGGAACCGTTACCATCAACGCCACCTCGGAAGGCGTCAACCAGCCCTCGCCGAACATAAGAGTTCTCAATCCGGTCGCGAGCGTAACGGTGTCGATCGCGCCAGCCGACTCCATTATCGGGTCTGGTACGGCAACAGCAACAGCAACGCTCCGTGATGCGGGTAACAACATCCTCACCGGGCGCCCCGTCGCCTGGAACTCAAGCGTCGCGGGGACCGCGACTGTCGACGCCGCCGGCGTAATAACCACGGGGGCGACACCTGGCCAAACCATAATCACGGCCACCAGTGAAGGAGTGCAGGGCAACCGCACGTTCAAGTATCTCGCACCCGCCAACAGCATTTCGCTGACAAGCTCCGGTGACTCGGTACTCGGTACCGGTACTCTGGCGATCTCGGCGACGGTCCGTGACGCTCTGAACAACATTCTCACCGGCCGCGCCATAACGTGGACTTCGCGCACACTCGCGGCAGCCACGGTGAGCACCAGCGGTGTAGTCACAGGGGTGGCGCCGGGCACGTCCTGGATTGTTGCATCGGTCGAGGGCAAGCTCGACTCGCTCAACCTGCGCATCCTGCCCGGCATCAACACCATCGCGCTGACGCCGGCCACCGACTCGATAATAGGAACGGGCTCTTTGGCGCTGACCGCAACCGCCACCGATGCCGTGCCGACGGGAATAGCTGGACGCCCACTCGCAATCACCTCGGCCAACACCGCCGTTGCAACGGTGGCACCGGCGTCAGGCATTACGAACGCTTCCGGCCAGGTGGCGCTGACGGTGACCGGCGTGGCACCCGCGACTTCGCTCCTAACGGTTGCCGCTGAGGGCAAGACAGCCACCCGTACCATTCGAGTCCTGGCACCGGTAGCCAGCGTAACTCTTACCGCCCCGGGGGACTCGATCATTGGAACGGCCACGCTGCAGGTGACCGCGACCTTGCGCGATGGTTCCAGCAACCTGATTACCGGGCGGCCTATCACCTGGCTTTCCAGCAACACATCCGCTGCAACTGTGAGCTCGACGGGTCTGGTTACAGGTGTCACGCCCGGAATAAGTACGAACATAACGGCAACCTCAGAGGGCGTGACGAGCGCAAACTACCTCGTGCGGGTGCTGGCTCCCGTAGCGACAGTTACGGTTACTGCGCCTGACTCCAGCATCCTCGTTGGCCAGCCTATTACCGCTACGGCGGTGACGAGGGACGCGTCGAGCAACATCCTCACTGGCCGGCCCATCGCGTGGACTTCGTCGGCGACTGGCAAGGCTACCATCGGCGCCGGCACCGGCGTCATCACGGCACTCGACAGCGGCACGACTACCATCACCGGCACTGCTGAAGGCCAGTCAGGAAACTTCACCCTGACCATCGCGCTGGTGCCCGCAGTAACCGTCACGGTCACGCCAGCCAGCCCCAACGACAGCACGGGGCGACAGATCACGTTCGCAGCCACGCCGCGTGATTCCATAGGCCAGGCACTTACGGGCCGAGTGATAACCTGGTCCAGCTCCAATACGTCAAGGCTGACGATAAACCCGTCGACCGGCGTGGCGACAATGGTGGACTCGGGAACGGTCAACGTCATCGCCACAACCACACCGGGCACCGGTGGTGGTGGCAACGCAACCGGTCAGACCACGGTCACCATCGTTCTCACGCCCATCAACACGGTGACAGCTCCCGCTGCTCACAACACAGGCGCTGGCTCGTACAACGCGACGGCGGTCGACACTCGTATGGGTCCCGCGGCCAACAGAGCCTGTACGATGTCATCCAGTGATACGAACTTCGTGACCGTTCCGCCCAATGGTACGACGAACGCCGCTGGCGTTCTTGTGGTCACCCCAACCGGAGTGGCAGTCGGCAGCGCAACGGTGACGGTTACATGCGAAGGCAAAACGGCCCAGACCGTCGTTACTGTCCCCTGAGCGTGAGAACATTCGCCACCGCCCTTGCCCTCTCGTGCCTTGGCTCAGCAGCGGCGCACGCCCAGGGTTTCCAGATCAAACCCACGCTTGCAGCGGCCGGAATCACCGGCTGTTCTGTGGCCGAACCAATCCGTCAGTCATCGCCGGCCACCCGACCCACACCGGCCGCCACGCAGGAAGTACTCGGCCTCATAGCCGACGCCGAAGAGGCCGCTCTGCAGGGTGAGCACGCGGCCGCCCGCGAAGCCTTTGCCAAAGCCGCGCAGCTCGACCCCACCAACGCCCGCGTCGCCTATTACCTCGGCCGCGAGCTCGAAGCCCTCCAGGAAGCGGGACCCGCCGTCCGCGAATACTGCCGCTACCTCGCACTGCTGCCCAACGCACCCGACGCCCCCGACGTCCGAGGTCGCATCGTGCGACTCACTCCCCCTGGTGAGCTGCAGCGCATGGACAACGCCCGCGCCAATTTCCAGTCGGGTGTTGCCCTCCTCAGCCGCCGTCAATACGCCGCGGCCGACTCCGTTTTCACCGCAGTGGCACGCGTCGTACCCGGCGCCCCCGAACCGTACTTCAACCGCGCCCTCTCTCGCGCCGCACGCGGCGAACGCGAGCCCGCTGTCCAGGATTTCGATCGCTACCTCCAACTCGCCCCTGCAGCAGTCGACGGCGGTACGGTGCGCACGGCCATGGCACGCCTCCCCGAAGAGGTCTACGGGCCTGGTCAGGCTTTCACAACGGGCATGTTGACCCCCGGACTGGGGCAGATGTCCACCGGCCGCCCGATTCGTGGAGTCCTGGCCCTTGGCCTCGTGGGCGGGCTTACCGCCCTCGCCCTCGGCACTGAAACGAAGATCGTGGCCGAGACCTATGAAGATCCCTTCGGCACGCCCTACGTCGATTCGATCCCCCGGACGACACGGCCGCGGCTATTTGTCAGTGCCGTAGCGGCTGGCATCGTCTGGTTCGGCGCAGCCATGGAAGCGAGTGTCTACGCCTCTCGTTCCAGGCGACGCGCCCAATCCATCATCGCTCCCGCTTCCGGCGCCTCAGCCGGCACCGAAGTCCAACTCACGATCCGTGAGTTCCCCTCGGGACGGATCGGCATAGGGCTTCAGCTACGCTGAGTCAGTCCTCGTAGCGCCCCGGCCCCTTGGCCGGACGCTCGCCTTCTTCAGCGCCGTCGTATTCATCGTCGAGGTCAATCAGCTCTTCCTCGAACTCATCGTCAAAGTCGTCGTCATCGTCATCGTCATCTTCGTCGTCTTCATCAGCGTCGTCTTCGTCGTCGAAGTCGACGTCCTCGGGATCGTCGAACTGATCATCGAAGCCGCTGCCGCCCCGCCCGGTGCCAGTACCCTCCTCGTCTTCCTCGTCCCCTTCGTCCTCATGGTCGCCGTCATCACCGCGTGCCGGTGACATCGAGAGGGGAATGGAGCCGCGATCTTCCAACTCTCCATTCACCGACGACACGTACTCGGGCCACATTTGTGTTCTCTCCTGGCGTGGGATTACAGCGCGGCGCGTTCCCGTTCGCGCTTTGCTTCTCTTGAGACCTTCCTGCGATCGATCGTGTTCAACATCCGCTTGCGCAGACGAACTGATTCCGGGGTCACCTCGATCAGTTCGTCGTCCTCGATATACTCCAGCGCTCCCTCCAGCGTCAACTCCCGCGGTGGCTCCAGCGTTACGTGCTCGTCGGACGACTTGCTGCGCATGTTGGTGAGTTTCTTTTCCTTCGTCGGGTTGACGTCCATGTCCCCGGGGCGCGAGTTCTCGCCGATGATCATCCCTTCGTAGACCAACCCCCCCGGTTTGACGAAAAGGGTGCTGCGCTCCTGCAGGTTGAACAGCGCAAAAGCCACAACCGTTCCGTTTTCCATCGACACCAGCGTCCCCCGTGTTCGACCAGTCAGCGGGCCGGCCCATGTTCCGTAGTCGAGGAATCGGTGGTGCATGATCCCTGTGCCACGCGTGTCGGTCAGAAACTCGCTGCGATAACCGAAAAGTCCGCGCGCCGGTATCCTGTATCGAAGACGAACCATTCCCTGCCCCGGATTTCTCATGTCGATGAGTTCCGCACGCCGCGGACCGAGCTTTTCGATCACTACGCCGAGGTACTCTTCCGGCACGTCGATCATCAGCTCCTCATATGGCTCGAGTCGCTCGCCGCTCGGGCCTTCGTGCAGAATCACCCGCGGGCGCGAGACCTGGAACTCATAACCCTCGCGCCGCATGGTCTCCATGAGAATCGAGAGGTGCAGCTCACCGCGCCCGCTCACCGTCCATGTATCCGTGGCGTCGGTATCCTCCACCTTGAGAGCGACGTTTCTCTCCAGCTCGCGGTAGAGGCGTTCGCGCAACTGCCTGGAGGTGACGAACTTTCCATCCCGTCCCGCAAACGGCGAGTTGTTCACCACGAAATCCACCGAGATGGTCGGTTCCTCCACTGCGATTCCCTCGAGCCTTTCCGGATACTCGGGGTCACTTACAGTCAGTCCGATCTCGACGCTTTCAAGACCAGCGAGGGCGACGATGTCGCCCGCACCACACTCACTGACTTCGAGTCGGTCGAGCCCCTGGTGTGTGTAGAGCCTGGTGACGCGCGCATTTTCGGCTGGCAGCGACACGTCGACGGGCAGGAGCGCGACCTGCTGGCCCACGCGCACCGTTCCCCGTTCCACCCGCCCGATCGCCAGCCGGCCGAGGTACGGAGAGTAGTCGAGCGTTGACACCAGCATCTGGAAGGTTCCGGCCGAATCGTTAGGCGGAGCGGGCACGTGACTGACGATGGCGTCGAAGAGCGGCGTCAGGTCGACCGCTTTCACCGAGAAGTCCGCCGTCGCGACTCCTTCGCGTGCCGAGGCATAGATGAAGGGACAGTCGAGGAGATCGTCGTCAGCCTCCAGTTCGATCAGCAGGTCGAGAACCTCGTCGTGCACGCGCAGGGGGTCGGCCCCCGGCCGGTCGATCTTGTTGATGACGATGATCGGGCGGCGTTTGAGATCGAGCGCCTTGCGCAGCACGAAGCGCGTCTGTGGCATCGGCCCGTCAAATCCGTCGACGACCAGCAACACGCCGTCGACCATCCGCAGGATTCTCTCGACCTCACCGCCAAAGTCAGCGTGCCCGGGCGTGTCCACGATATTGATCTTGGTGTCGTTCCACGTGACAGCGGTGTTCTTGGCGAGTATGGTTATCCCCCGCTCACGCTCCAGCGGGTTGGAATCCATGACACGTTCCTGTACGATCTGGTTCTCGCGGAACGCTCCAGCCTGCCGCAGCATCTTGTCGACCAGCGTGGTTTTGCCGTGATCGACGTGGGCGATAATGGCGATGTTGCGGATTTGCATAGCCCTGAAGTATCTCGGGGGGCAGGAGCCGTTACAACCCTCTTGCCTCTTTCGTTTTCAGGTTGCAACCTCCCAGTGCCACTCATCCAACCGCCGGAGGTGTTACATGCACCACGAGCAGGAGCCCGCGAAAGACGAGTATCCCCACGGTCGAGGCTATGGACACGACTACATGAGAGGCGGCGAGGTACTCGGCGGCTACGGTTACAGCGAACGCGCCGAATATGAGACGCCACGTGGGGAGCTTGCACCGGCGAAGTCGCCGGGCGAGGGTTCCGGCGGTAAGACCGGCCACTGAGGACTGCCTCCTCGGAGGTCGCAGAACGAAAGCAGGGGCCCGGCAAATCGTGGCCCCTGTTTTCTATATTTAGCTGTGTGCCAGTTCCCTGCAGGCCTACTTGCGCGCTCCTTGCCCACTCGTCCCGGGCCCACTCGTCCGGAGCGCACTGGCGGCCCGCGCCGGCGACGTCTTCAACTCCCCGTTGACCGGTGGCGCCGCGGCCTCCTCGGCAAATGATACGTCGTGACCCTTCGCCTTCAGGGCGGCGATGCAGCCGGTCTTGTCCGAGGCCTTGAGCCACGCCTCACGCGGCTCCGCGAGCCCCTTGTCCACCAGACCCACCAATGCATCGTTCATCGTCATCATCCCCAGCTTTCTCGATGTCTGCATGATCGACATCATCTGGAACGTCTTCCCCTCCCTGATCAGGTTCGAAACCGCCGGCGTCACCAGCAGTACCTCCATCGCGGCCACGCGACCACCACCAACCTTGCGGCACAAAGTCTGGGAAATCACACCGCGCAGCGACTCGGAGAGCATCACTCGCACCTGCTCCTGACGGTCCGGCGGGAATTGATCAATGATCCGGTCAACCGTCGACGCCGCTGTCGACGTATGGAGCGTCCCCAGTACGAGGTGACCCGTCTCGGCGGTCTCGATCGCGATCGCCATCGTCTCCAGGTCGCGCAGTTCACCCACGAGAACGACATCCGGATCTTCGCGCAGCGCCGCTCGCAGCGCGTGCCGGAACGAACCTGTGTGTACCCCAACCTGCCGCTGCGTCACCAGGCATCCCTTGCTCTCGTGCACGAACTCGATCGGATCTTCGATCGTGATCACGTGATCGCGGCGCGTCTGATTGATCAGATCCATCAACGCGCACAGCGTGGTCGACTTTCCGCTGCCAGTGGGACCCGTCACCAGCACCAGCCCTTTGGGGAGCTGGCACAACGCCCGCACCTCCGCACTGATCCCCAGCTCATCCGCTGTAACGATTCGGGAAGGGATCGACCGGGCTACCATACCCGGCCCAAAGCGATCCCTGAAAGCGTTGACCCTGAAGCGTCCGTAACCGGCCAGCTCATACGCGAAATCGGTGTCGCCGGACTCGGCGAACTCACGGCAGTTGCGCTCCGGCATTATCGACTCGAGCATCGACGCCAGTTCGGTCGCGCTGATCGGGTCTTCATCATCGATCGCGCCAATGTCACCGGAGGACCGGAGCTGCGGTCTGGCATTGGAACGGAGGTGAAGGTCGGACGCGCCGCCGTCGACCTGCTTCCTGAGCAGCCGCTCCATCACGTCCAGAGCGCGTGCCGACGAGCGTGGAAGTGCGTCTCCCACGAGAGTGACGAGCGCCACCGGAGGAGTCTGGCCGCTGGAGACTTCGACACGGTACTTCCTCGCCCCGGATCCCCACTCGACCGGCTGCGAACCATTTGTCGAAGCCAGCGCAACCGCGGGATAGATTTGGCCGACAATGGCTTTCCACGACTCGGCCGTCAGTGGTTGCCGGGTGAGGGGCTTGGAGCCCTGCGCCGAAACCAGCGTTACCATCTCGCCCTCGGCGATCCTGATCTCAGCGCCCTCCTGCCCCGTGAGTACATCAAGCAGCTGCTGCACCTGAGACATCAGAGCTCCTGCCTCACCCAGGTTATGCGCGAACAGTTTATCAGCACGACGCCGTCCTCCCGGTAGAGTGGAAGGAATCGCTCGCGATATCTGTTGAGAAAGTCGAGGACCCTCGATCTCGCGCTTTCCTGTTCGATGAACATGGTTCCGGTGTGGACGTGTCCGCCCATGAGCGTCAGTTCCACTGAGGCTCGGGCGCCGATGTCCCACTCAGGCTCGTCCGCGTCCTCGCGCGCAACGAACAGCTCGCGCACCTGAGCTTTGGAGACGAGCCGCGTTTCTCCGTCCATCGTCGCCAGTGGGAACCAGCGCTCTGCCGAGTTGAGGACGTCGGGGGCGCTTTCAGACCCTGCCCTCCGCTGAGACGTCGGTTGCACGAACAGGTCCCCGGACAAGCGCTCACCATCAAGCGTGATCAAGACCACCGGCAGCCGCGATTTCTCGATTCTGAAGTCGTTTATTGCTGTCCACATCGGAAGTTGGCCCGGATCTGGTCGCTGTCCTGTGGAAGTCATCCTGTCCGCACTAATTGAGACTGAGGGCTACCGTCCCGTGTCACCAGCTGTGTGACGACCACGTCGACCAGCGGGACGCGCAGAGGAGAGTTTCGGCAGACGGACCTGGTTTTTGAGCGAAAGCCCGGCTTTTCATTGGGGCCGCAGACGCCATCCTCGTCCTCTTCGCCCTCCTCGCCCTCCTCGCCCTCCTGGCGTGCTCCTCGTCCTCTTCGCCCTCTTCGCCCTCTTCGCTCTCCTGGCGCGCTCCTCGCCCTTTCGCCCTCCTCTTCGCCCTCCCTAAGGATGCGTCTCCCCGCAGATCACCTCGCGCTCGATCTGCATAGTCATGTGTTCGATGCCGAAATCGTCGTGCATGACCCTGCCCGCCGCTTCCAGAACGGACTGGTGGTGATTGGTGTCGGGGACCACTGCGTGGGCGCTCATCGCGACCACCCCGGAAGTCACTGTCCACACGTGAAGGTCATGTACGGACGTCACCCCCGGCAACCCTGCCAGCCGCTCGCGTACGGCGCCTAACGATATGTGTGAAGGCGTGGCTTCGAGGAGAACGTCCACTGACTCCCGCACCAGCCGCCACGCCGACCGCACCACGAGCAGGGTCACGGCGATCGACGCCACCGGATCGGCCGTGAGCCACCCGGTCCATCGGATTACGAGCGCAGCCACGACCGTGCCGACCGAGCCGAGGAGATCGCCGAGCACGTGCAGGTAGGCACCCCGCGTGTTGAGGCTGTGCGAATGCACCGAATGAAGCAGCCACGCGCTGACGATGTTCACGATCAGTCCGCCGGCCGCCACGGCCAGCATCACGTTCCCCGCTACCTGCTGAGGCTCCCGAAGTCGCCCAATGGCTTCCCAGAGAATCGCGGCTGAAACGATGAGAAGGCCAGCGCCATTTATGAACGCCGCGAGTATCTCCCACCGGAGGTAACCGTACGTCTTCTGTGGCGTCGACGGTTGCCGGCTGAACCAGGCCACGAACAACGACAGCGATAGCGCGGCGACGTCGGTGAACATGTGCCCGGCGTCGGCCAGGAGTGCCAGTGAATTGGATACAATTCCGCCGACCAGCTCGGCGACGCAGTAACCGGCCGTGAGCAAAAGCGCCAGCCGCAGCTTCCGCTGGTGCTCCGAGTCCGTAACCGAATGCTGATGATTATGAGCCAACAAGTCCTCTCGCTGAGCTGATCGGTGACCGGTCCCGCAGGCTTGTCAATGGCCTCGGCTCCTCCGGTCGGTTTTACCTTGGCCGCCGCCACCCCATAGCTTTGAGGACTCTATGGGTTCGTTTCTGGTAATTGTTTTGCTGCTCCTCCTCAACGGGTTTTTCGTGGCGGTGGAGTTTGCCCTCGTCCGGGTTCGCCGGACCCGCCTGGAGGCAATGGCGCGCTCCGGTGACCGGCTGGCACGGATAGCTCTCAGAGCCACGGCGCCAACAAATCTCACCAGGGTGCTCTCGGCGGGCCAGCTTGGGATCACCCTGGCCTCATTAGGGCTGGGCTGGGCAGCCGAAGGCGCGATCGGGACGACCTTCGAGCACTGGTTTGAACGTCTTCCGGTCCCCATTGAAGCCGGCGTGAGAGTCAGTATCGCCGCCGCCCTTGCCCTCACCGTCGCCACCTATCTGCACGTCGTTTTCGGTGAGTTGGCCCCGCGTGCCTCGTCTCTGAATCACCCGGAGGCGTTCGCCCGGTGGCTTTCGCCGCCGATTCTGGCCTTCACCTGGCTGACCGCCCCCTTCAACTGGACGCTAATCAAGTCCGCCAACCTCGTCCTCAGGCTTTTCGGTCAAAAGGGCGACGTAACCGAAAGCGTCGCGCACTCACCGGAAGAACTGCTGCTGATCGTCGAGCAGGCCGAAGAAGGCGGCGAGCTCGAGCGTCAGGACGCTGAACTGATCGAAGGTGTGTTCGAGTTCAGCGAGAAAAACGCGCGTGAGGTTATGACCCCGCGCACCCAGGTTATCGGTCTCGACGTTGATGCGACGCTGGACGAGACGTACTCCAGTGTCGTCGAGTCCAACTTCTCCCGATACCCAGCCTACGAGGGAACCCTCGACAACGTCGTCGGAGTTGTGCTGGCCAAGGACCTGCTGCGTGCAGTGCGCAACCCACCGGCCGAGTTTCGGCTGCGCGATCTGATGCGCGAGGTACACGTTGTACCCGGATCGCGCGAGGTCGAGGAGGTGCTCTCGGACTTCAAACGACGGAAAGCGCACATCGCGGTCGTGCTTGACGAGTTCGGCGGGACGGCCGGGATCGTGACCATGGAGGATCTTCTCGAAGAGATCGTCGGCGAGATTCTCGACGAATACGACGACCCCGAGCCGCATCCGACGACGTCCGATTCGGGTGACAATTCGGTGCCCGGAGATATCAACATCGCCGAGGTCAATGACCAGTTTGCCATCGACGTCCCCACCGAGGACTACACCACGATTGGCGGCTTCGTCTTCGGTCAGCTCGGCAGGCTGCCAGTAGTTGGAGATCGGGTGATAGCGGGCGGAGCTGTGTTCACCGTCCGGGAGATGGACGGTCGGCGCATCAGGACGCTGGGGTTGGAGCGCCGTTCCTGATCTTCCGGGCAACCATGGCAGCACAGGTTCTGACCGCCTGCTCCATGCTCCCGGAGTCGGCGACGCCGCGGCCCGCGATGTCGAGCGCCGTGCCGTGATCCGGTGACGTACGGGGGAACGGCAACCCGAGAGTGATGTTCACACCGCGGCCGAAGGACGCGACCTTGATTGCGGTCATCCCCACATCGTGGTACGGCGCAATCACGGCGTCGAACTCGCCGCGCATCGCACGCACGAACACCGTGTCCGCGGGGAATGGGCCGGCCAGAGCGAACTCCCGCGCGACTGGCGCAAGAAGCTCGTCGTCCTCCCTGCCAAAGCGGCCCTGGTCACCAGCGTGCGGGTTGAGAGCACAGAGGGCGATTCGGGCGTCGGTCAGGCCGAACCACATCGCAAGGCCCTCGCGCGTGGCCCTGGCCGCCTGAACCAACGCCTCGCGCGTCAGTCGGCTCGGCACGGCGGAGAGTGGCACATGGGTCGTCGCGAGCACCACTCGCAGCCGCTCGGATGCCAGCATCATCGTCGTCCTGGTTCCGGTCAGCGCCGCGAGCATCTCGGTGTGCCCCGGAAAGTCGTAACCTCCGGCGAGGAGCGCGGCCTTGTCAATCGGAGCGGTGACGATCCCATCAACGTGACCTTGCTGAACCAGACTGACTGCGCGTTCGATCGCAAGTCCGGCGAGGCGGCCTGCCAGGGCCGCGGGTGAGGAATCGCCTGTATCCCATTGGCCCACGCTTTCGTCGACGGGCAGTCCAGCACCGGCTGGCCCTGTAACGACAAAGCTCGCCACCGCGGCGAGCTCACTGATGGCAAGCACCTTTTGGACGATTTCGGGACCAATGCCTCGCGGATCGCCGAGTGTGACAGCGAGGCGTGGCAGCCCGGCGCTCACGGGCTCGCGACCTTCCGGGGTTCCTCCAGCATTATCCGCACGAATGTTTCTCGCCTGAGCCCGTCGAGCATGCGTCGCATCGACTTTTCCTCGGAGAGTTGATCGCGGATCTGGTTCCTGAGGTCCTGGATCGTGTAATCGCCTTCACTGGCGACGTCGATCAGTTGAGCCACGACGAACTTGGGAACACCGCGCGACCGGTCTTCGAGCTCGAACGGCTCGACAAAGTCGTCGTCGTCCTTGCCGTCGAAGGCTTTCTGGTACGCTTCGGGGAGTTTGGCTCGCTCGAACGGCTCGAGCACTCCGCGCACCTCGTCGGAGGCGAGGTCGTGGTAACGTGCGACGAGAGTATCGAACGGTGTTCCGGCCCTCCACAGGGCAAGCGCGCTGTCAGCCGTTTGTTTCGCCCTCGCGACGTCGGCCGAGTCGTATTCCGGCTTGATCAGGATATGTCGTGCCTTGCGTTCGGCGGGCTGAGCGCGGTCGACGCGGATGATGTGGAAGCCATACTGTGTTTCGACGATCGGGCTGATCTGGCCCACCGGGAGGGCGAACAGCATGTTGTCAAAGGCCGGAACCATCCGCTCCCGCCTTGTCCAGCCAAGGTCACCACCCTGTGCCGCCGAGGTCGAGTCCTGGGACTCGCGGCGGGCGATGTTCTCGAAGTCCCCGCCGTCGCGAAGCTCGACCCAGAGCGATTCGGCCCGCGCATAGGCTTTCTTTTTCGCCTCCTCCGAAGCCGCCGTCGCGATCACGATCTGGCGGAAGGTCACTGTTGCCGGCCGTTTGGGCAGTCGAGCCCGTTCCTTCTCGAAAGCTTCGCTGATCTCGGCCTCCGATACCGCAACGGTAATGACCTTTCCCTCCTGACGCAGCTTCTGGACCAGTTGCTGCTGCAGCGTCGCACGCCGCGCCTGCTCCGTCATCCAGCGCCGGTACTCCTCGACCGATCCAAACCCGTCCTGTCGCAGTGCCTGAGCCAGCTCCTGATCGTTGTTGTTGAATCGCTGCCGAATCTGCGTCATCCGCTCGTCCACACTTGCCTGGACGTCGATGTCGGTGACAACGATCGAGGTATCGGTAAGAGCCCGCTGCACCATCACCTCGACGTCGATCATGTCGTCGAGCACCTGGCGCGCGACTTTCAGTTGCTCGGCGGGATCATCCGGTAGCGTCAATCCCTGGGCGCGCCGGATGTTGACCTGCTCCTGCAGCTCACTCCAGAGGATGGGTGTGCGGCCGACGAGCGCCACCACCCGGTCGACCGGGATGTCGATGGTGGTCGACCGTGTTTCGTTTGACTGCGCCTGCAGCACAAACATCGGCAGCAGGCCAGCAATGATCAGAGCTTTTACGGACATCTGGCTTTCCCTGAAATGGACGTCGTCTTCGCCCTCTTCGTCCTCATCGCCCTCTTTGTCACATCGCCCTCCTCGTCGTCTTCGCCCTCATCGCCATCTTCGCCCTCTTCGCCTTCCTGCCCTCACCACCTAGGGCTGTCTTACCCCCGTGTCAGGCGCCGGCGCCGGCATCGGAACCGCCGACGGCGGCATGGCCGACGCCCGCGCCGAGTCCTCCTTTGCGCGAATCGTCGTTGCCGACGCAATCGCACGGTCGAGTCCTGCCGCGTTCACCTTCCAGTCGTACTTCCGGCGCACGGCCATCGCCAGCGGCGACGGAATCTCGACGAATTGCTCCGTACCCTTGACCAGGTTGTCGACATATGTATCGATGCGCGACGGAACGATGCGCTTGCGCTCCTCTTCCGTCTTGGCCGAGTCGGCGATGATCGAAGGAGCGACACGAAGCCCGGCCCATGCATTGGCGAGCAAGGCACCGAACGAGCGATAGATGTTCTCCTTCTCGGTCGAGTCGACGGCGACTCCGGCGGAATCAGCGGCCGCGACCAGCAGTGCGTTGCGCATGAGGTTGCGGACGAAGATCCCCATCACCGAATCAGGAGCCTGTCCAATCTGAGCCCGCACCTGGTCAGGGTTCGGGAAGCCCGCAATCCATCGGTTGACATCGGCACCGGTGAAATCGCCCAGCTTGGAGGTCGCAACAACCGTACGATCGCGCTCGTGCGCTGCCGGGTCGGCAGCCACCGCCTTGACTGTGCGCGCCAGAGTCGGCTTGAGCTCCACCTTGCCACCGGTCTCCAGGTTCGAGATGAACGTGCTTTCAGACACCTGTCGCGAGCGCTGGATCCACCGCTGCTTGAACGCTTCTTCAACCTCCCCGTACGTCGATCGTCGGACTATGTGGTAACCGAACTGGGTCCGCAGAAGCGGGCCGATCTGGCCGGGCTGGAGCGCCTTGATACCCCGTTCGAAGTCGGGCACCATGTCCCCCGGACCGAAGAGACCGAGGTCGCCACCCTGGTCCTTGGTAGCATCGCTGCCGTGCTGCGCGGCCAGAGCCGCGAAGTTGGCCGATGTCGTTCGGGCGAGAATCGACTCTGCCCGGCGCAGGACCGAGTCGCTGCCAGTCGCCTCCTGACCTGCAGGCACCGGGAACAGGATGTGACGCGCCGCGAGCAGATCACCACGCGCGTACTTGCCCGGCAGGTCCGCTGTGTCTACTACCCATGTCGACGCCACCCTTTCAGCGAGCTTGGTGATTTTGGACGTTGTGTAAACCGGCCACATCACTTCGTCGATCAGCTCGCGGTCGTCGAGCGAATCGTTCCGGACCGCGGCTTCTCCGAGCAACTGGTAATTGACCCATGCGTCAGCGATGCTCTGAGCCACTTCCTTGCGGATCGGAACCTGCGAGCGGCCCATCATCTCGGCGAGCCGCTGGACCGAAAGCTCCTGCGAGCCGGCCTCGGCGACGACGTCGACGTGCGCTGTCAGCGCTTCCTTGAGGCCATCGCAGGCGACGAGTGCGCTGAGCGCAGCGATGCTTGCTACACGGACTAGGTTCATTGCTGTTCGGGATTGGGATTAGGAGGATTAGGAGGATGACCGCTGCCCATCCCTTCTGAACTGGTCACGTACGCATCAACTGCAGCGCCCGTTCAAGTCCGTCGATGATCCCGGCTCCACCGAGCCGAGTGAGCTTGAGTGACAAGGGGTGGGGGCGACGCACTTCCGCACGGAACTGCACCTCCCCGAACGCTGCCGAAACCCCCTTGAGCTTCGGAACGACGGAGTCTCTGAAGTTAATACGCGCTTCGTGACCGTGCACGATGATACCTTCGATGCCCAGCTCACCTCCCAGGAGCCTCAACACGCTCGTGCTGAAGAGGTTCGAGACCGCGGCCGGGAGTGGTCCGAAGCGGTCCCGGACCTCCTGTTTGAGATCGGCAATCTCCTGAGGGGCGACCGCCGCGGTCAGTCGGCGGTAGACATCAAGCTTGGCCTCCTGGGACGGGATGTATTCGTCCGGTATCCAGGCCGGCACGTCCAGGGAGACCTCGGCGGGCGCGGCTTTCGGAGCGTCTTCACCCAGCTGGATTCGCCTCACGGTCTGGTCCAGCATTCGCATATAAAGGTCGAACCCGACGGCGGCAACGAAGCCGGACTGTTCGGACCCGAGAAGGTTGCCGGCGCCCCTGAGCTCGAGATCCTTGAGCGCCACCCGGTATCCCGAGCCGAGTTCGGTGTGGTGCTCCAGGACCTTGAGCCGTCGCTCGGCTTCTTCATCGATCTGGTCCGGTACTATGAGATAGCAGTAAGCCCGCCGATGTGACCGGCCCACGCGGCCGCGCAACTGGTAGAGCTGGGCGAGGCCGAAGTTGTCGGCGCGGTTGATGAACATCGTGTTCGCGTTAGGCACGTCGAGGCCCGACTCGACAATCAGGGTCGAGACCAGAACGTCCACTTCACCAGTCACGAACCGCCGCATCACGCTTTCGAGGTCCTTCTCACGCATCTGCCCGTGGCCCACCGCAACGCGCGCGCGCGGGACCAGCCGCGAGACATGGTCGGCCATGGCTTCGATGGTCTCGATCCTGTTATGCACGAAGAACACCTGTCCTCCGCGGTCGAGCTCCCGGGCCATCCCCTCTTCGAGGATCCCGTCGTCCCACGGTTCCACGAAGGTGAGCACCGGCGACCGATCGCGGGGTGGAGTCTGCATCAGGGTCATGTCCCGCAGCCCCGCCAGCGACAGATGCAGGGTGCGTGGAATGGGAGTCGCCGTCAGTGTCAGAACATCGGTCTCCAGCTTCAGCTGCTTGAGCTTCTCCTTGTGTTTCACACCGAACCGGTGTTCCTCGTCGACGACGATCAGTCCGAGTGCCGCGAATTTCACGTCCGGGCTGAGCAAACGGTGCGTTCCGATTACGACATCGATCTTTTGCGTCGCGAGGTCGGCGATCAGTGTCACCTGCTCCGATCCTGTCTGAAAGCGGCTCAGCGTTTCGACCCTCACCGGAAAGTCCGCCAGTCGTTCGGTAAAGGTCCGATGATGCTGTTCGGCGAGGATTGTTGTCGGCACGAGTATCGCAACCTGCCGGCCTGACTGTATCGCCTTGAACGCTGCCCGTATCGCAATCTCTGTTTTGCCATATCCGACGTCGCCAACGAGTAGGCGGTCCATGGGCTGAAGGCGCTCCATGTCGACCTTGAAGTCCGACGTTGCCTTCCGCTGGTCGGGCGTGTCCTCGAACAGAAACGATGACTCGAGCTGTCGCTGCCATGCGGCATCCGGGGCATGGGGTGGCCGCTCTGCAAGTCGGCGGCGCGCGTAGAGGTCGAGCAGCTCACCGGTCATGGCTTCGATCGCCAGCCGCGCCTTGTCACGCTGGTGAGCCCAGCGTTTGCCGCCAAGTCTGTGCAGTTTGGGTGGAGGCGTGTCGTCGCCGACATCGATCCCTGACCGGTACCGCTCTACCTGGTCGATGCGATACAGCGGAACGTTGAGCCGGTCCCCACCCTCGTATTCGATAACGGCTACCTCGATCACGCTTTCGGAGATCGTCATCTGCTCGATGCCGCGGTAGATGCCGACGCCGTGCTCGAGATGGACGACGTAGTCTCCGGACTTGAGGGCGGTAACGGCCTCCAGGGCCGACGCAGTGGCGTAGCGGCGGGCGCGGCGGAGCCGGCGGTCGCGGCGAAAGATCTCATGGTCGGTGAGGATCCGAAGGCCTGAGCTCGCCCGGGCGGGCCTCACTGCCGAGGCGAGCTCGGGGCCGCCAAACTCTCCCGCAGCTGCCGCGCTTTCGGCTGGCTCGACGCGGCGGACGCCGGGAGGGATGATGAACCCTCCCTGCAGCACTCCTATAGTGAGTGCTGCGGGTGACGGATAATCGGTATCTTCGTTCAGCAGCTCGTCGAGTCTCTCGGCCTGGCCGGCGTTGTCGCAGAGTATGATCGTTGGCGTGCCGTCCCTTACAACTCGCCGCAGCAGGCGGATATCGCGGGAGATGTTGTCGGGTGGCCTGATGGGAAACAGAACCGGATCCTGATCGCGCGCCGGGTCGGCCCCTTCGAGCCGGGCGAAGAGCTGGATTGTCCTGTGGACCGACCCTGGTTCGAGCAGAACTTCTTCGCGCGGGACCGGGTCGTCGCCACGCCTGCGAGCAAGGTCGATGTGGTGCGCTGCCTCGTCCCACGTCCGTCGCAGCTCCGGCTCCACGTGAGTCGCGTCTGGAAGTACCAGTATCGTGTCGGGTGGAAAGAGGCTGGTGATCGGGACACGCTCTCCCGAGTTTGTCGAGGCGCTGACCGGGGCATCAGCGGGGAGGATGACGGCCAGCTCGGCAGACCGCGTGGATCGTTGGCTGGTCATCTCGAAGTGCCGAAGCTCGGCGATCTCGTCACCCCAGAACTCCAGGCGCACCGGATCTGCCATGCCGAACGAATAGACGTCGAAGATGCCCCCCCTCACCGAAAACTGGGCGACGTCGTCGATCATCCCGACCCGCTCGAAGCCGATGCTTTCGAGATGCTGCGCAAGGTCACCGGGCCGGATCGGCGACCCGACGCGCAACTCCAGTCGACCCGCCCCAACCGCCGATGGCAGGGCGCTCCGTTCCATGAGTGCCCTGGTCGTGGTCAGCAGCACCTGCACGGTGCCACGTATCAGCCGTTCGACCGTTTCGACCCGTTCCCCGGCGATCTCGGCGTGCGGCTCGACGTCACCGAAGCCTTCACGTGGTGGGTAGAGCGCGACGGGCGCTGCATCGAGCAGTGTTTCCAGGTCCGACAGCCATCGCTCCGCATCGGGAACTGCGTCGGTGACAACGACGAAAAGCCGGTTGCGATGATGCCGCGTGAGAGCGGCGACAAGCACCGCGTCACTGGACCCATGGAGGCCGGCAAGTGCGACGCGCCCTCCGGGGTCGGGAATGCCGTTGACGACGCGCCCGAACGCCGGGAGTCGCTCCAGCGCCTCGAGCAGCGACGGAAGTGCCATCAGGTCGCCAGCGCCGACGCCTGCTCGGTTCGCCTGACGACCCAGGTCTCGGCCGCGAGTAGCAGCAGAGCCAGGATGATGAACGGAAGCTCGAGTGGCCGCCGCGATCCGGCGTCGAAGAGAGCACCCCGCCAGGTCGATTCGTCGGCTGTTACCACGACCTGCCGGCCCCGGATACGCTCCTGCAGGGTTGCCGCAGGCAGCCTGCCCAGCTCGGACTCTCCCGGTTCAGGGTTCACGACCACGGCGCCAGTGCGGTCCGTGGCGGCAACGCCGGCCCGCGTCACCCAATAGACCCCCGAGCGCGCGGGCGCATCCATCTCGCCGGGCCCGGCGTCGATCACCGTTCCATCCGGTGCGACGAGGCCGGCGGTCCCCACCGGCAGCCGTATGCGTTCGCCCGGAACGGCGTGTACGACGGTGGTCGCCTCTCCGGCGAGGCGCTGGGCGATGACGTCGCCGAGCCAGGGGACGAAACTGGCGTGAACCGGCAGGTCGGTTGCCGCCGGATCGAGCGGAGAACCTAAAAGAATGTAGCGGGGTCCGGCAACAATCCACGGTCGCCCGCCGGCGGTGGCCAGCGTGTCGGCGACCGCGCCTGCCTGTGCAACCAGCGGGTATCGCAGGGAAACTCGCACGCCTTCGAAACGGTCGCCCCGCGCCGCCGTCTCGTCACGCTGGGCGTTCCCGAAGCGCCACGGTACTCCCAGACGCTCGAGCGCGCGATTGGCAGCTCCCAGCCGCACCGGGTCAATTGGCGGAAGGAGCAGTGCGGGCAACCGTGCCGCGTTGTCGGCACCGGCCAGTATCACGTCTCCACCGATCGCGACGCGCTGATTCTGGACGAGGGCGTCGACGGCGGTCCGCAGAAACGGCCCGCCTGCCACGTCGGGAAGAACTGCCGGAGCCGCTCCGAGCCAAACGACATAATGCCGCTGGTCATCGACGCGCAGTTCGTCGGCCTCGATCTCGACAATGCCGGCCTGCCAGCCGGTGAGCTGTGGTGCGGCGTGGATCGAAAGGTCTTCGCCGGCCCTCGCCGTACCGCTGCTGAGACGCTGCCCACCAAGTGCGATCCGGTAGGTCGCGGAGTCAGGCATGATCGCCCGCGCGACGACCGTCCCGCGTGGCGTCCACCGCGCCGGCCGCGGATCAGCTTGCACGACAGCCCGATTGCGAGGCACAGCGAGGTCGGTAGTCAGCAGGGCAACGGCCACATCGCCCGCCGACAGTGCCGTGGGCCACGACGTCGCCTGGCCGTCGGTGATCACAACCACCTGACGAGCGGCAAGTCCCCCACCCGCAACCAGCCCGCTCGCTCGACTGAAGGCACGAGCGAGATCGCCCGCGGACGCGATCACGTCTGTCTTCTCGATCGCTTCACGCACCGACTCCCGGCTCCCTCCTGCAACGCGACCGTCTGCGGTGACCACCCACAGTCGGTCAGCGCCGGTCGCGGCGTCCACGGCCGTCAGCGCCGCGCTCCTGAAGCGCGAGAACAGCGGCTCGCCATCAACTATCGCCCCCGTGCTCATTGAGTTGTCCAGCACGATCGCCATCGCTGTCGGCACGTGACCCGAACCCAGCAGAGCGCCGAGGGGGCGTGCAGCAGCCAGTGCAAGAAGGAGAACGGCCAGGACCCGCAGCAACATCAGCAGCAGGTTCTTCATTTTCAGCTGGCGCACGTTTTCCCGCTCGGCGCGCGCCAGGTACCGCACCGCCGGAAAGTCGACTCTCAGCTGGATGCGGCGCCGCATCAGGTGCAGGACCAGCGGCACCGCCGCCCCCCCGGCGAGGAGCAACCAGAACGGTTCGAGAAAACTCACGGGAGTCTCTGCCTGGCCGCGAACGCCTTTCTCAGGGGAAACCCGAACGGGGCATCGGTAAAGACAACCTCGTGCGTGCAGCCGACGCCAAGGAGCGCATCGCGCCACTCGCTTATGACGTGATCAACTGTCGATCGGTAGGCCGAGCGGACCTCGGCGGCCGTGGCCGCGACACTGAGGTCACTCTCGGTGTCAGCGAAGATCGCTTCCGGTGAGGTGTCGAGCTCACGCTCCGAGGGATCCATGATGTGGAGGACCGTTATGTCATGGCCACCCGACCTGATCGCCTTGAGTGCAGCCATGGTCTGGTCCTGATCGACGAGCAGATCGGAGACGAGGATCACGATTCCCGGCCGGCGGACCATTCGGCCCGCCTGGAGCAGCGCCTCGTTCATCAGCGAGTCGGTACCGACTCCTTCATCCTCCATGGCTCGAATGATTCGCTGCCAATGGACGGTTCGCGCGCGCGGCGTGATTACGCTGCGGAGCTTCTGATCGTGTCTTATGAAGCCGACCGCGTCTTTCTGCCTGATCAGGAGCAGGGCGAGGGCGGCCACCAGCTGCTCCGCGTACCGGAGTTTGGTCAGTCGGGTGGGAGAACCGCTCCAGTCCATTGATTTCGAGACGTCGAGGACGATCGCAGACCGGAGGTTCGTCTCCTCCTCGAACTGCTTTATCATCCACCGGTCGGAGCGGGCCAGAACCTTCCAGTCGAGGAAGCGAAGGTCGTCGCCTGTCTGGTATGCCTTGTATTCAGCGAACTCGACGCTGAAACCTTTGCGCGGTGACCGGTGTAGCCCCTGCAAAAATCCCTCGACGAGCAGGCGTGCGACAATTTCCATGCGGCCTAAGGAGGCGACATGGGCGGGGTCGAGAAGATCGGGCCGATTGGACGGCGGTGCTGGGGCGGTCATTTCGGCTGGGGAGGGGGAAGGTAGCCGGGTGACAGACCGCGCGGGAGCGCGAGGCTGACGTTGATGCGGATCAGGCGGTGGGCGGGCTGGTGCGTGGTGTTTCCAGCGGTTTCATTCCATATGGTGGGTGCAAGGATGCAAGGGAGATTGAGCTGGTTGTGGTCCTCATGATCAGCCTTACCCTCGTTTCGCGCGCAAATCGGGTTCTCAACCCGTAAAGGAGGTTCCATGCGATCCCGATCTCAGGCAACGCTGATCGTCTCCGCGATGTTCGTGCTCAGTGCACAGGCGTCGGCCCAGGTCACCCGCTGGAACTCGAACGCGAGGCTCGACGACGTACTCGACGATGCACCGGCCGTTCAGGTGTGGATCGACGGTTTCAGTGCCATCCCGAGCGGTGGCGCTGCCCGGGTCGGATTCCGCGTCGACGAGGATGCCCACGTCGTCGTCGGGCGCGTCGACTGGAACGGGCGACTCACGATCCTCTTCCCGGCAACCCGAACGAGGTCGACTTTCGTGAGGGGCGGTGTTGATCGCCGCATCTCCGGCGACAGGCTCGGAGGCATCGGGACTTTCATTGCCAACGAAGCGCCCGGCATGACGGGGTTTGTCTTCGCGATCGCATCCTACCTTCCTTTCGATCTCGACAACGTATCGGCGTCGTCGTTCAGCCGTTACGCAACCGGCTACACCTTTGCATCCGGGCGCCGCTACGTCGGCGATCCCGACAGGGTCATCGACCGCATTTCGAGGGCGATCCTCTACGACGAGGGCGCTCCTTTCGACTACGACATCGCCTACTACTCCGTCGATCAGCCCACCTACGCGAGTACGGCCGGATTCCTCGCCTACTGCCGGAGCGCGCTCCGCACCTCCTGGTATTATGGCGCAGGCTACGATGACGGATCGGCGTGCAGCTCGCTCTACGGATGGTACAACAGTTGCGCCATCTACTCGTTTGCGTGGATGTACGGGAGCCCGTACGGGTGCTACGGGCGCTACCGGCCGCAGGTTGTGACCCAGGGCCCGGTGCCGCCGCGTCTGCCGGGCGACTCACTTGGTACCGACTCGTCAAGGGTCAACCCCTGGGCGCCTGATTCGATTCCGGTGCCTAACGTAGATCGTCAGCCCGCCGGAAAGGACCGCGACGAAGTTCCGCGAAGACCGCTTCCGGTCCCGGTGGGTGGTGACGAAGACGACAGGTCGTTCTCGATTCCGGAGCGGGCACTCCCCAAACTGGGGAAGGACGGGCTTGTCCGTGGCTCTGACGCAAGGGAACCGGGAACGGGGACGATGGCCAATCAGCCACGACGGAGTCCCGAAGTGGCCGGCAGCGGCTCGTCCGACTGGGTAAGGCCGCCGAGGGATATCGAGCGAGCAGGTGCTGATGATCGCTCGCCGCCACGAGGGCCGCGCCGCGAAACCGGCAGCCGCGGCGGCGATGCCCCGCGCGACTACGTCAACACCCGGGAGCGCGAACCGCGGTCGTACAATCCCCCACCGCCGCGCAGAGCCGCCGACCGCAGTTCGCGCGGCGGTGGCACTACCGGAAGTGGTGGTGGCGGCTACACCAATGACCGCGGGGGGACCTCCTCAGCGGCGCCACCTCGGCAGATCGAGTCGACCGGGTCCCGTGGCGGTGGTGGCCAGGCTTCGCCACCCCCTGCAAAAACGCCGGAAACAGGCACCGGGAGCGAACGGAAGCCCGACGAGCGGAAGCCGGAAGCGCGTCAGCCCTGACGCAGAGAAATCGTTCGCGACAGGTACCGGGCTCCGCCAGCGAGCCCGATAACCTCGTTCGTCCCTGGCGCCAGCGTCCCGACTCGCTCCGCGTTTTCCACGCAGCCCGCCGGAAGACCAACGACGGTTAACATCACGAGATGAAAGCGTGAACGCGGGGCTCCTTCTGAACCACCTGTCCCCGCATTGCCGACTCAGGCGATACTGCTACCGCATCGCCTGCCACGTGCCGATCAGGTTCAGGCCACTTCCAGCACACCGCAGGGTGCCGCTCATCCGGTCAGGCGGTGAGCCGGTGATTGCTCCGGTGTAGTTGCACGCAGGATCGCTATCGTCGCGCCACGTAATGGTGGTGCCGGCGACCCTTCCCTCTCGAAGCTGAAAGGTGCCGGAGTTGTCGAAGGTGCCCATGGGATCAGTGCACGTTCCGGTCTGGACATTCGTGCCGGTAAAACGGTCGCCGGTCTGGGTGATGGTAATCGACGCCGTGTTCGTGCAACTGATCCGGTTCGGCGTGTCGGCGAAGGTCTCGTTGAAAGTCCATCGGCCGTCGATGGCGAGGACTGCGGGGCCTGTTGACTCACCTCCACACGCCGCTGCGCTGATGGTCCCGGCGACAAGGAACAATGCGACCCGTTTGGTCATGGACGTCCCTCAAGTATGCGTTCGCGCGGCAAGGTAGGCCCCGAAGCCTCTGGCCGCAATCACCGCGCGCAGTGCGAGGTCGGCGCATGTCACATCCAGCGCGGTCGCAGGCTGCACTTATGCGGACGATTCACACTGATTGGCGGTGCCGCGCGCGAAATCGAGATCGCGCTCCGCGACGCTAGAAGTCGAACAGGCTCGATAATTCCAGGACGAAAGCCTGATCAGCGGCTGCAGGAAACCAGACCAGTCGATCACGCTCGATCATCGGTCTTGCAGCGTCCGGCGTCCATGCCTCCGCTGCTCGATTTTCCGAATCGACGATCCAGTAGAGTGGAACCTTCATGTCCTGATAAAGGCGGCGTTTGGTGAATCGGTCGTATCGTGCGGTCGTGGGGCTCAGCACCTCGACAAAAGGTGGAAATCAGTGATTGATTCGCATGGTGCGTCGATTTCGGGCACTCCGGCGGTTACGAAAATGTCTGGTTGGGCGATGACGTCGTGCGGCCTGCCCCAGGAGATATCGACGCGTCACTGCGGCTCGGTGCTCACACGGATGCGCATCGGTACCATGATATCACCCCAGTGGAATCTCAGAACCGTGGAGTCGCGCGCTACAGCCGGAAAGTAGAACGCCAGCGACTCCATGTGGGAACCCCGCTCCGGCTGCACCTCCACCCGCAGCACGTCGGTAGCTTCGCCAGGGTGAGGCGTGTGGAAGACGTGGCCACGACTGTTGAGTACCATGGTCCAGGAGCCCTCACGACGGGGAATCGCCCAGAGCGAATAAGTGCCGGCGGGAAGCGCGACACCCTCGAACGTGACAGGTCGGCTGAAGGTGACTCTCGACGCCGAATCGGCTCCAGGATTCCAGATTCTGCCCCAGCGAACGATCGCCGAGTCGCCGTATATGACCCGGCCACGCGCCGTGGGGCGGCTGTAGCTGATGGAGATGTCGGTAAATGCGACTCGCTGCGAGACGCCTCCCTGCTGACTGAACGGGATGCCACTCTGGGCGCCAGCGGCGGACGCGAGGATCGCGCCAGCAACGCCAGGAGCGAACAAACGACGGCAGACGATCATGTTTTACCTTGATGGCAGTAGTGGGGATGGTTGCGTGCGCATCGAACCGGGGCAATGCGCTTCGTCCCACTGAAATCTCGCTCGGAACTTCCACGGCGCCAGCGAGTTCATGCAGAGACTCTTCCCGGGGCAATCAGATGGTCAGGCGCTGGACTCACACGCTGTTCCTTGTGGCATTCGCGGCCTGCGGTGGCAGCGCCGGAGATGGCGGTGGCGGTCCCGGGCCCGGTACACCGCCCGGTATCACCGATGCGCAAGTCAGCGCGTTGGCCCGTGCGAGCGCGGGCTGGACGTGGTACAAGAATCGGGGGGACACCCTTCTCCGCTCCGCGGGCTCCGGCCATGCGGAGGCGCGGTTGCGGACCCGATTCAATGCAATTGCTGCGACGCAACTCGGCTCCGACGGCAAGGTCAGGGCTGGTGCCAGCTTTCCGGATTCGTCGCTGATCGTGAAGGAATTGATCATCGGCGGTGCGCTCAACCGGTACGCGGTGATGATGAAGCTGCGATCGTCGTCGCTTAGCGGTGGAGGGTGGCTCTGGGCGTATTACGCGCCCGACGGCTCGACACAGATCGGCATCACCGGGCGCGGCGGCTCGTGCGTCGGCTGTCACAGTAGCGGCATCGACCATGTGCGGATGAACGACAGCCATCCCTGACCGTGACGCTTTGCGCAGTTTGAGCTCCGGCATCGCAGGCACGTCCGGCCCGCGCCAGCGCAAACGAGAAACCTCTCGGCCTGAGCGGAGGGAGCCTCACGGGAAGGTGAGGACGATCGTTATCGCGCTCGCCATACGTGCCATGTGAGAGGACCGGCGTCGGCGTCGGGGATCGGAGTGCCGGCGATCTTGAGAGCGAGCTTGATCTGTCCGTGATGATACGCCTCGTGAAAAATCAGGAACTCCACGAGATGTACCGGATGTGCAAACTCGCGGTCCAGCCCTTTCCCGGCGGCCACTCTGTTACTCACTGCCTCACGCACACGTCGGGCGCTCTCGCTGAGCTTCTGTTCGAGGCGCGCGATATCGCTTGCGGAGCTCCACTCCTCGTCGGGAGTCTCACCGGCACATTCCGGTGCGTTCTCGAGCACGGAGATCATGCGCTCGTGATGCAGGTGGTTGAACATCTGCGCAACTGTAGGGCTGCCCGTCGCCCCTCGTGCCTCGAGTCCACCCGCCGGTATTGCCCTGAGGAGGTTCACGAGGACGGTGTTGTTGCGATCCCAGCCTTCCAGTATTGCGTCGAGCAGCGGCGATGTCTGTGAGTCAGTCACGGCGAAGGTGTGGCCTGCGGAATCTTGCGGTCTTGCGCGATGACGATCCCGCCGAGAGGAAAGATGGTGAGGGAACCGAGGATCACGGCTGGCCAGAATGGGGCGCCGGGAACCCGGACTGAAGGAGTTGATCATCGGAGGGGCACACGCCCAGTCGGTCGGCGGCGCTGCATGCGCCTCAGCCCGATCGGTTGCCGGCCATTGCCAGCTTTCGGAAATGAGGCGATGCCGCCAGCAGCCGACTTCACGGGATTACTGCGCCCATCCGGCCAGAAACCGCTCTCGGCGCGTGACCTGCCTTGCTGCTCCATGACATCGAGGCGAACGTTCTCTGGTGGCCCCTCGGTCGACTCCGGGAAGGGAGCGGTCAGATTGATGACGATGTACCTCGTTAGGTATGCTTGTGCAGAGGTTCTCTGAGAGTCCAGTGTCCTGCGCAAACTGGAGTTTATCAGAGTTAGAGCGGGTCGTGCATGGCGGAACGAGTGCTGGTGAATCCCTCGTCACGGGGTAGGAGCATGTTGAACCGAGTATTGAAGTTGGGGGGGCCGATCGCCGCGCGCCCGGAGAGAGAGAGAGACAGACACAGAGAGAGAGAGAGACGGCGCTCGAGGGCGGTAAGCGATGAGCGCGCGAGGGTCAGCGGCACCGCCGGCGCGCGGAACGGCATACCTTGTCGTTCATGACGAGGCCCTGAGAAGGAGAATACTCACGGCGCTCTCGACGCTCAATGTTCGCGTTAAGCTGCTCGCAGCGGTTGGTGACATCCCGCGCGTGCAGCCGGACAGGACGGATCGGGTCCTGATTGTCGATGCGCCGAACGCGCACACGCTTCCGCTGCTTCATGCGATCGCGTCCTTGCGCGCGGCGGACCGTGCAACTCCCATCGTCTTGTGCATCGCGCCCGGCGGGCCCGTCGGTGCTTTGCCCGAGTTCGCGCGATCTCATGTAGATGGGCTCGTGCTTGGGTCGTTCGTGGGTTTCGAGCAGGAGGTGCGTGAGCTGGTCGACCAGCACCTCGATCACGCGCTTCCCTCCGCGACCCTGGAGTCGGTCCTGTTTGGCAGGACGGAGCATGTGAGGTACGAGCGGTGGTGGATAGCCCGGCGGTCGTGGCGGAAGAGTCGTGGTCGTGAGTTCGCCGATTGGCATGGCGTCGATCCGAATACCCTCCGCAGTCGACATGAGGATGACGGCGGTCTGACTCCGTACACCTGGCACCGATGGTGTCGTTTGCTGCACGTGGCGCACGCCCTGGACGAGACGGCTCTGAGCCTGACGGCGATCGCGAAGCGTCTCGACTTCACAAGTCCGGCGGACATGAGCATGTTTGTTTACCGGATGACAGGTGAGTACCCGAGCGTGCTGCGGACGGCGGGGGCGACGCGTCGAGTTCTCGACGTTTGGAAGCGAGTTCAACTGTTGGAAGTCGACTTCGCGGACTGAGAACCGCAAATAGTGAAGTCTTCCGCTGCCTGTGATGTGCTGCGACGCCACCTGGTGCTAGCGTCCAGCGCTGGGAACTAATCCGACCCTGGACTGTTAGGAGCGCACCATGACTTACCGCCTTCGGCTCGTGACTCTTTCGCTTTCCGTCGTCGTTCTGGGAATGATTTCCGCGTCGCGTGCGGCAGCAACCGCTCCCGCTCCCATTTGCGATGAAAACGGAGACTGTGGCTATTGCTGCATCGACGGCGCTGACTGCGTAGCGTGGTGCAACCAGAACTGCAGCAGCAGCACCTGTCCAATGGCCCAGAATCCAATGTGTTGCCTTGAAGGCTGGAGCATCTGGTGCGGTCACTAGTGACGCAAGCCGCGGTGTGCGCTTCAGGACCAGGTACTCCCCGAGTGGAGAACTGGTGAAGCGGAAGGGCCTTCTCGACCTCGCTACCGGGGCACTGGTTCTTAGCGCTCTGGTGGTCACTGGCGCTACGGTCCGACGGGAGTTTCTTGCACCCACGCCTCCCGCTGTCTCGCGTGCGTCAACGGAGATCAATTGGGCTGCGTACGTCGAAGGCGGACATATTTTGGGAGACAAAGGCGCCCGCGTCACCATAGTTGAGTTTGCCGATTTCGAGTGCCCC
>JBQTHK010000102.1:0-21149 GCA_052389935.1 Gemmatimonadota bacterium
CCTCCGAGAACGTGGCGAGGTGCGCCACCCGGAAGGGATCGACGAACGCCGCCGCCGCCCCCGACAGTGGACCCGTCTCGGGCGTCACGCTTCCTCGGATGCGGACGTGGACGCCATCCCGCGGATCTCCTCCACGATCTCGGCGTTGGCGAGCGTGGTGACGTCGCCCAGCGCGCGGCCCTGGGCCACGTCGCGGAGCAGGCGGCGCATGATCTTGCCGGAACGCGTCTTGGGGAGGTCGGCGGAGAAGAAGATGTCGTCGGGCCGCGCGATCGCACCGATCTTGCGGGCGACGAACTCGCGAAGCTCGTCGCGCAGCGCCGGGCTGGCGGTGTGCCCGCTCCGAAGCGTGGCGAATGCAGCGAGCGCCTGCCCCTTGAGCTCGTGCGTTCGACCAACAACGGCCGCTTCGGCCACAGCGTGATGTTCCACCAGAGCGCTTTCGACCTCCATCGTCCCGATTCGGTGGCCTGCGACGTTGAGCACGTCATCGACGCGACCGAGTATCCAGAGGTACCCGTCGGAGTCGCGCTTGGCACCGTCGCCCGGGAAGTAGAGGTCGGGGCGCCCCGGCCACCGCGAAAAGTACGTGGACACATAGCGCTGGTCGTCGCCCCAGATCGTCCGCAACATCGACGGCCACGGTCGGGTGAGCGCAAGGAGGCCGCCACCCTGGGGGATGACGCGCCCCTCATCGTCGAGGAGTTCGGCGAAGAAGCCGGGGAACGGGTTGGTTGCAGATCCTGGTTTGGTGTGCGTTACGCCCGGCAACGGCGTGATCGCGATGGCCCCGGTCTCGGTTTGCCACCAGGTGTCCACGATCGGGCAGCGACCTCCCCCGATGTGCTGTCGGTACCACATCCACGCTTCGGGGTTGATTGGTTCGCCGACGCTCCCGAGGAGCCTGAGTCGTCTCAGGTCGTGGGCCGCGGGGTACTCCTCCCCCCATTTCATGAACGCACGGATCGCCGTTGGCGCGGTGTAGAAGATCGTCACTCCCAGGCGTTCGCAGATGGACCAGAAGCGATCGCGGTCGGGCCAGTCCGGCGCTCCCTCGTACATGACACAAGTGGCACCGTTGGCGAGGGGCCCATAGACGAGGTACGAGTGTCCGGTTATCCAGCCAACGTCGGCGGTACACCAGAAGACGTCGTCGTCCCTGAGGTCGAAGACATACCTGGTGGTTGCGGCGACGGCCGTGAGGTAACCTCCGGTGGTATGAACGATTCCCTTGGGTTTTCCGGTGGTTCCCGATGTGTAGAGGATGAAGAGTACATCTTCGGCATCCATCACCTCCGCTTCACAGGTGAGCGGAGCGTCGGCCATCAGGTCGTGCCACCAGTGGTCGCGTCCCGCTGTCATCGATACCGGCAGCTCGGCCGCCGGCCCCGTATGCGATCGCCTGACGACGACCACGCCGGTAACGCTGTCGGTGCCGGTCAGAGCTTCATCGGTGTTGCGCTTGAGGTGAACAAGCTGACCGCGCCGGTAGCCGTAGTCGGCGGTGACAATCACGCGCGCTCTGGCATCGTTGGTGCGGTCGCGCAGAGACTCCGGTGAAAAGCCACCGAAGACGACCGAGTGAATGGCGCCGATGCGGGTGCAGGCGAGCATGGCGACCGCCACCTCGGGGATAAGCGGCATGTAGATACCCACGCGATCGCCGCGCTTCACGCCTAACGACTTGAGTACGTTCGCGAACCGCTGGACCTCGACGTGGAGATCCCCGTAGGTCAGTGTCCTGCTGTCGCCAGGCTCGCCCTCGAAGACGATCGCGGGCTTGTTCCTCCGCGGCCCCAGCGCGTGGCGGTCCAGGCAATTGGCGGAAACATTGAGCTTGCCGCCAACGAACCACCTGGCATGCGGCGGTGTCCACTCCAGAACCCTGGACCAGGGGGTGACCCAGTCGAGTGCACGCGCCTGCTCGGCCCAGAAGGATTCATAGTCTGCGGCGGCCCGCTCATGCATGCTCCAGTCGTTGACGTGTGCGCTGCGCGCGAACTCGGGTGGCGGCGGAAAGGTCCGTTGCTCGTCGAGAAGTACGTCAATGTCCGGCATGAATCGTTGTGGGCTCCGTTCGAGGGCACATCATGTTAGCCGTCTGAGCAAGCCTTTGCCGTGGGAAAAGGCTGGATGCCGCGCGATCCCCCTGGTGGTGCAATTCGCGCGAGCCGGGCTGTGGCGGCCAGCGAGGTGTAACATCTTTCCCCATAATAACTTGATGCCGCGCGAACCGGCCTGGCACGGTGCTCGCACAATCGGGGACCAGTGACCGCCAATCCCTGATGCCTGAGCCTTCAAGTCCCCCAGTTGCCGCGCCGATTCGTCTCGTTACCGAGACGAGGGCCGAGTTTCGCGAAGCGCTCCTTCGCCGGATCGAAGATCCGGCGCCGGGCCCGGGGCCCCTGCTGATCGATCTTGCGCGGACAGTGGAAATCGACGCAAGTGGCCTGGCGGTTCTCGTCGTCGCACAGCGCACTGCCCGGGCTCGCGACCGTTCGCTGTGTCTCGTGGGGGCGGGTCGTGAAGTGCGAAACATGCTCTCATGCACGCACCTCGACGCGCTCTTCGACTTCATGCCCGCGCTGCCAGAAGTGAACTGAACAGGCAACGACCGCACCGGTGATAGTTTTCCGGTTCCGGAGGGTCGCTCATGTTCCCCATGCTGCTCGCAATCATCGGCATCGTAGTCATTATCGCGGTACCGGTTGCGTTGTACGCTACGGTGCGGACGCTGTCCGGACTCAATTCGCTTCGTTCAGGTCAGGACAGCGAGGTCCTCGACGTTCGGCTGTCGCGCATCGAGGAGGCAATCGACGCGATGGCTGTGCAGATCGAGCAACTGCGAGACGCGCGATCATTGGAAACACAACCGACGGCGCGCCGACTTGCGGCAGGCGGCGATGATGATCCACCGCCGGCGGCGAACTGACTGCTCGAGAGTCGGGTACACCTTGAGACCGGAATCGTCGGGCCATGTGCGGCTTCGGAAAAGAATCGCTCGCTGATTCTGTCGCCGCCGAAGCGGGTTCAGGCTACGCTGGCAGCCGGACCGCGGTCGAGCACGAACCGCCAGACGATGGCCGCCAATGATGCGCCCAGTACTGGTCCTATCCAGTATACAGCCTGCGCCTCCCAGATGCCGCTGATGAGAGCCGGACCTAACGAGCGCGCGGGATTGAACGACGCGCCCGTGAGCGGGCCGATGGCAAGAATCAGCGCCCCAACGGCCATGCCGACGACGACCGCGGCGATACCGGGTCTGAGGGCGTTTCTCATCACGCCGAGGATGACGATCATGAGGATGCCGGTGGTGATCGCCTCGAGCGCCACGCCCTGGAGGAAGCTGACGTCGGAGGACAGGGTAGTGCCGCCCACCCGGGAGTCGCGCACCAGTACGACGGGAAAGATCCGCGCGAGCACCCACGCTCCGACGATCGCACCGCCGCACTGTGCAGCGATCTTGTAGAGTCCCTCGACAGCTCGCGTCCGTCCGCTGACAACCATTCCGACGGTCACAGCGGGGTTGAAGTGCGCCGACAGGTGGGCCATTGCTGCGGCGGCGGCGGCGATGATGAACGCATAGGAAATACCGGCGGCGAGAAGGGGGGCCTGGCTCGCCGAGCGCACGTTCATCATGATGCTGCCACTGCCGACAAATACGATGCAGAAGGCGCCGAACATCTCGGCGCCCAGTTCGCGGACGCGTTGGGGCACGGTTGACTCGCGGTTCTATTGAGCGCCGAAACTAGATCGGCCGTGGAACCGGTGCAAGTTCTAGGAGGCTCGCCTCATCACCAGCGCGGCGTTGATTCCGCCGAATCCGAACGAGTTTGTGATGAGGTGTTCGACCGCCACGTCACGGCCTCGCAGCGGCACGTAATCGAGATCGCACTCGGAGTCGGCTTCGGCGAGATTAATCGTCGGCGGCAGCCAGCGCCGATCGAGGGCGAGCGAGCAGATCGCGGCCTCGACGGCCCCCGACGCGCCTAACGCGTGACCGTAATAGCCCTTGGTTCCGCTCACCGGCACCCTGTAGGCACGTTCACCGAAGATCTTCTTGATCGCCATCGTTTCGGTGGGGTCATTGAGCGGTGTCGAAGAACCATGAGCGTTGACGTAGTCCACTTCGCCTGGCGCGACCGCGGCGTCGTCGAGCGCGAGCTGCATCGCGCGCGCCGCCTGGGACGCATCGGGACGTGGCGCCGTCATGTGATGCGCGTCGTTGGTCACTCCGAAGCCGAGCACCTCGGCGTAGATCGGAGCGCCACGGGCGAGCGCACGCGAGCGCTCCTCGAGGACCAGCACCGCCGCCGCTTCGCCCATCACGAAGCCGTCCCGTCCCCGGTCGAAGGGTCTCGACGCTGTCGCCGGATCGTCGTTACGAGTCGACATGGCCCGAATCAGGGCAAAAGCTCCGAAGCACAGGGGAGCCAGCGGGGCCTCGGCGCCGCCGCACACCATCACATCGGCGTACCCGTCCCGGATCTGCCTGAAGGCGTCACCGATCGCGATCGTGCCCGACGCACAGCTCATGCCGTTTGTGCTGTTGGGTCCGTAGAGGCCGAAGTCGATCGCAATGTTGCAGCTCGAAGCTCCCCCAAATACGGCGAGCGCCAGAGTGGCATCAACGGCCCGCAGGCCCTGGCCGAGAAAGACACCAAGCTGTTCCTCTGCGTAGGCCACCCCACCGAGTGCGCTACCCATCATCGTACCGATCCGTTCACGATCTTCGCGCGCAAGGTCGAGCCCCGCATCTTCGATCGCCATCCTTGCCGCTACAACAGAAAACTGCCCAAAACGGTCCAGTCGCCGGGCGCGTCGGACATCGAGATGATCAGTCGCGACGAAATCGTTCACCTCGGCCGCGATGTGCGAGCGAAAAACCGTGGGATCGAACCGCGTGACCGGTCCAACCGCCGAACGCTCAGCGCGCAGCCCGTCCCAGAGCCCATCCCTGGTCAAGCCGATCGGTGTTATCGCCCCGATCCCCGTCACCGCTACTCGTCGCCTTTCGTTCACCGCTTCGTCGCACTCGTCTTTTCGGCCGATTCGGCGGCGCGCGCAAGCCCCGCCAGGGTCCGGCTCGCGATACCATGAATGAATACCGGCCCGATTACCGCCGTTGCCGCGAAAGAACCGATGAGAGGCCACGCCGGTCCGTCCCAGACGTGCAGGAGTGTTACTCTCGTGCCCTCCCCATCGGGCCGGAAAGCCCACTCCACGTCCATCGCGCGAGTGATGCCACCGATGTGCCGGAACCGGACCCACGGCGCGTCGTGATTGACCGCCATTTCGGAGAGCCACCACGTTGGCCAATTGAGCCGGCCGAACGGACGATTGGCACTCATCTCGACAACACCGCCTCCGTCGCGTGTGTGTTCGCGAAATCGCACGTAGCGGTAGTGGCCGAGCAAAGCCGGCCAACGTTCGACATCGCGGGCGATGTCGAACATCGTGCGAACGGATGCCCGCACCGTAGCTTCATCCAGCGTCCGCATGACCCTGTTCGGGGACGGCGCGCCTAACGTGAACGGTTCGCGCATCAGTTCACAGCCTCCGGCTTCCAGCTGGCGAGCAACCTGAAGCCGAGAAAACGGCGCACTTCAGGCAGCCGCCCGGTCGCCTGAGCGACAAGATTGCGAAGCTCACTGGCGGTAAAGCCGCGCAGTATCGACGCTACGCCGTCGTGTCGGCTGACCGGGTGAAACGCCAGCGGGAAGGAGGCGATCCACAATCCGGCAACAGCGGCCCACGACCGCCTGAGGTCAGCAACGATCACGCGGTGCCTGGTGACGCGATTGAGCTCTGATATTACCGCCATCAGGTCGTTGCCGGCGAAGTGGTGGAGCAGCAGCGAACAGATCGAAACGTCGAAACTCCGGTCGGCGAAGGGGAGGCCCCGGGCACATCCACAAACACTGGTGACACCCCGCGATTCGGCCTGCCTCACCATTTCGCAGGAGATATCGAGGGTAACACCAGTTGCCTCGCGGCCCTTGGCGCGGAGTACGTGCTCTGCTCGTGATAACATCAATCCCGGTCCTCCCCCTACGTCGAGTATCCGCAAACGTGGCGGCAACTCGCTGGCCGCGCTCCGCAGCGCGATGTCGAGTGCACGCGCCCCGCCGAACAAGCGATTTGCCAGCGCGATGTCTCGGTGCGACCTCACGCGCACCCTGGGGTCGACGTCTGGTGCGTCGAGGTACTCGAATCCGCGCCGGCGTGTCGGTGTCAGAACTCTCACAACGGCTCCATCCGCCCATACCACCCGCGGTGATAGACCAGCGGCGCTTCGGTGCCGGCAGTACCGCCCACGACCTCGCCGACGAAGATCCCGTGATCTCCTCCGTCATGGCGCCCGTGAACGAGGCAATGGAGAACGCCATGTGCTCCCGCGATTACCGGTGCACCGTGCTCTCCCAGGTGGTGGCCCACTCCGTCGAATCGAAGCTCCATTTCCAACTGAGAAAAACGTGCCGAGAGGTGCTGCTGGTCGGCGGCGAGGATGTTGACGCTGAAAGGGTGCCGTTCCCGGACCAGCAGATCGAACATCGAAGCCGCACGGTCGATGCAAACGAGGATCAGCGGAGGATCGAGCGAGAGCGAGCAGAACGAGCTTACAGTCATCCCGTGCGGTCGGCCATCGCTGTCCGATGTCGTGACAACCGTAACTCCGGAAACGAAGCGTCCAAGGAGGTCGCGAAAGAGTTCCGGCGTGACCAAGGCAGAGAGGGATGGAAGGGAGAGCATATGCCGCTGCCCCGTCAGAAGTTAGTGACGTTGTCGCTGGACGATGCCCCCTTGACGTCGGCTGCGCGGCCGGCAGGACCGCGCAGCAGCGCGCCGACCACCGCCGGGCGGAGGACTTCGCGCGCGGGGATGAAGTCCCCCGCTACTCCCACGAACAGGTCCGCGAGCTCCGGTCGATCAGCGAGCGTTGCAACGACGCGGTTCAGGAGCAGCGGAGACGCCACAGCCAGCGAGACGAGTCTCTCGAAGCGCCACTTGTCCCGAAACTCCATTCGACGTGAATGGTCGTAGCTCGCGAGCGCATCGTCGGCCGCAGACTGCGTGCCGGCGCGTGCAGCGGCCAGTGCGTATGGTGCGAGGATTTCGGCACCCCTGAGCGCTGCGTATATCCCTTCTCCGGTAAAGGGATCGAAGAAGTCAGCGGCGTCGCCGACCAGGGCTGCGCCGCTGGCCCAGGCTCGTCGCGCTCTGACGTTGAACGGTCCGGTGACGGACGGCGCTCCGACCATTTCGGCCGTGGCCGTTCTAGACCGGAGAGTCGGGCGTGACAGCCAGCCGGAGACAAACTCGCTGATGCCTCGGCGCAGAGTTGACCGGTCTCGCCACGGTACCACGACCGATACATTGGTCAGGCCGTCACCGATTCCTGCAAGGCCGATGTAGCCATCGCGGAAGACGTGCATTTCTCCGCAGTGCGTCATGCCGCTGATTCCGCGGTAGTGCGCGACGGCAGCCAGGTGGCGGGGCCACCAACCGGGTCGGACCACACCAAGGCGTCTGGCGACCACGCTCCTCAGGCCGTCCGCGCCCACGACGAGCCCGCCACGGAAAGTTGTGTGACCGTCGGTAACGACGCCGGTCACGCGGGCCCCGGCCTTAAGGATGTTCCGGACCCGCGCCCCCTCGACAACTCGTACTCCGAGGTCGCGCGCCCTGGTGACGAGTATCGTATCAAACCTGGACCTCGGCATGGCGAAGCCGAAGTCGCGAAAGCCGACGTGGCCGTGGCGGGAATTGAAGCGTCCGATGCACGACCCACCATCGGGGGCGTGAATGCACATCCCCTGCAGCCGGTCGCCTCCCGCACTTTCGACATTCCGAAGCACACCAAGGGCGTCGAGGATACGTGACGCCTGTGGACTCAGATATTCGGCGCAGGGCTTTGACCGCGGGAAGGTGGCGCGGTCAAGGAGCACCACGTCGCCACCGGCCATGGCCAGGAAGGCCGCTGTCGCAGCACCGGCCGGGCCGGCGCCGACGACGATGACCTCTGTCTCGCCCGCGGTCAGAGTCCGACTCGCAGGTAGACCTCGCCGCCAAGTTCGAGCTGCCCACTCACTACCCTGGCCTCGAACTCGAGCCGCGAGGGTGCCGGAAGCTGGAAGTCGATGATGAGGCGCGTGCCGCTGACACGCCAGCGACCGGTCGACAGGACGACATCGGCGAGGCCCAGCGTGAGGTTGCGAGTGATCTGAGTCCTCACGACCGAGCCATCCGTCAGGAACTGCCAGGTCGTCTCGGATGAGTTGGCAAAGCCGAAGTCGTCCAGAAAAAAAGTCCGTCGTTGCCAGGTGCCGTTGAAGACGGCTCCCTCCTGGTTGACGGCCCCGGTCCGTGCGATGATCGGTCCGTCGCTTCCAAGCGGGCCGGAACCTGAGCAGGCGGCCATCGCCACGGCGAGGAAACCCAGGATTATTCCCTTTTTCATGCTGACATCCTCCACATGGCCAGCGCGGCGGCCGCGCCGACGACTGTACTCGTCAGGTTTACAGCGTCATTGCGGAACCGGTGCAGGCCGCGACGGTGCTCAGCTTCGATACCGCAGGAGTGGATGAGCCGTTCCGTAGCTGAGCGGCACGACACGCACCACCTCTCCTCCTGAATGGTGGCGCCGAGCAGCGTATCGACAAGGGCCCCGATCACTCCACCGGCGAAGACGGCCCAGGCGGCGGCTGGCGCAACGGTCAGCGTGACGAACCCCAACAGCCCGGCTCCGCCCGCCATGGCCAGTGACCCGACAGTGGTGACGGCGCCGGACGTACCTATCGTTACCCGGGAGCAGGTCCGAAGCGAAAGTGGCGAACCGCCAAAGGCCGTTCCGAACTCGGTGGCCCACGTATCGGCGCAGGCGCTGGCGAGGGCACCGAAACCAACAAGAGCCGAAGCGGTCGAGCCATCCCAGGTGTGAACAAGAGCGGCCGCGCCGAATACTCCACCATTGGCGATCACCTGACCGGTGTTGCGCGTTGGTTCCGATGCAATGACGCCGCCCGTTGCCGCCGCTTTGTCTTTGCGCCGCCACTCCGAAAGCAGCGAGGAGGACAGAAAAAACGCGAGCAGGGCCAGTGCCCAGCTCCACCCCGCCGTGACCGCCGCCGCGCCGACGACCGCAGCGGCGACAGCGCCTCCGCCAGTGAGCCAGGCGGCGCGCCACGAAACGGCCGCCATGACAGCGGGCAGGATCAGCGCCGCAACGAATCTCTCATCCACTGGATGGGTAGTGAAGTCCTGTGCAACTGCCCGCGCCGAACTCGCCTTGTTCGGCTCGTAGTGGTCCGTTACCTTCGCTCGAACATATGTCATCAACGGTCGACGCACTTCTCCCGCTCTCTTTTCTCGAGGCAGTGCGCAACGTTGATACGCCGGTTGAAGAGTTCGAGGCCGAGCTGGTAAGCGATCTGCGAAACAAGCGCCTCGGCCTCAGCGAAACGGTTTACATGCAGATCCGGCGTTTCAACGACGCCGTCAAGAAGAAGCAGCGGACTTCTCAGGACGAGGCGGTCGCGCTGGCGCGTCTGATCGGCCGGCGCCCGGACGCGGAGGCAGTGTTTCGGGCGGCGGGCCGGCACCTCGCCGCCGAGGCCTACCGGACGCTGAGCATCGTGAAACGGCGGCTGATGCTGGCGCTGCCCTCGCTCTTTGCGCGCCCGATCGCGCTGCGGAGCACAAGACGGCTGGCAGCGCGTTACCTCAACGGACGCATTTACCGTGTAGGGGCGTCGGTGTTCCTCGACGTCGGTGAGAGCGTAACGCAGGATTCGGCGCCGCGATCCATTGGTTGTGCCTACTACGAGGCGGGGCTGAGGGAGCTGCTTCGGCTCATGGTCAACAGCGTAGGCAGGGTCGAGCACTCCCTCTGCGCTTCGCGGGGTGAAGGCACGTGCCAGTGGCGGGCGGAATGGAAGCCTGAACCTCCCGGACGGTCTTGAGCCGGCTGCTGACGGTCGAGTCGCTCCCCGCGATCCAGGTCGAGCTGATGGCTGCCGGTCTCGACGGGTGGCTTCTCTACGACTTCCGCGGCAACAATCCGGTGGCGATGGAAATCGCCGGCATCCCGACGCCGTTATCCAGACGCATTTTCGTGTTAGTCCCGTCCAGCGGAGTCCCGACCGCGATCACGCACAACATCGAACAGGGGGTCTGGCGGGACTGGCCACAGGAATGGAAACAGGAGCGCTACAGCGCCTGGCCGGCGCTGGAAAGCCTGGTAGAACAGCTCGTGCGCGGCAAACGCGTCGCCATGGAGTACTCCCCGGGCGACGCGGTCCCGTATCTCGATCGTGTCCCCGCCGGCATCCTGGAGATGGTGCAGAGGGCGGGAGGGACGGTGGTCTCCTCGGCCGACCTGGTTTCGACGTTTTACGCACGCTGGACTCCGGCCGCGCTTGCCTCTCACAAACGGGCAGCGGAACACGTCGCGCGGATTGCGCACGAAGCGTTCGGCCACGTTCGTGCGACGGTTCGGAGCGGCGGTGTTCTTCACGAACACGAAGTGCAGCAGAGGATTCTCGATAGCTTTGCCCGCGCGGACCTCGAGACCTATTCTCCGCCTAACGTCTCGGTGGGACCCAATGCCGCTGATCCGCACTACGAGGGTGCAGCCGAGCGACCAGTCCGCATCGACGACGGCAACATCCTTCTGATCGATCTCTGGGCCCGCGAACCCGGTGGCGTTTACGCCGACCAGACATGGATGGCGTCGCTCGGGCCGCCGTCCGATGAGGAGCTTGTGGTCTGGCGCGCAATCCGGGACGCCCGTGATACGGCGATCACCTTCATCCGCGACGAGCTTGCCGCTGGCCGTCGTGTCAGTGGCGGCGCGGTGGACGACGCGGCCCGCGGCGTGATTGCGTCACGCGGCCATGGTGAACACTTCACTCATCGCACCGGGCATTCGATCGACGCCCGTGACATCCATGGCGCCGGCCCCAACCTCGACAACCTCGAAACGAGAGATGTGAGGCTGCTGCTGCCGGGCGTTGGGTTCTCGATCGAGCCGGGTATCTATCTGCGTGGACGGTTCGGAATGAGGACCGAGGTCAACGCGTATATGGGCGACGGTGAACTGGTCGTGACCCCGGCAAGGTACCAGCACGAACTGATCGTGCTCTGACCAAATGCCTGATCTGCGCCGCGAAATCGGAGTTTCATCAGCGGCGCTGATGGTCGTCGGAGGGATAATCGGCAGCGGAATCTTCTTCACACCCGCCGAAGTCGCCCGCGCGCTGCCCGACGCAACCTGGATCCTCGGCGTCTGGGTGCTGGGTGGGCTGCTCGCACTGGCCGGGGCTCTGACCTACGCCGAGCTGGGGGCGATGCTTCCCGACGCCGGGGGGCCTTACGTCTACATCAGAAAAGCATTCGGCGCCCTGCCGGCCTTCCTCTACGGCTGGATGGTGATGCTCAGTATCGCCGCCGGCGCGATCGCCGCCGTGTCGATGGGTTTCGCCGGCTACCTGGGGCGATTCCTCGACCTCGCACCACTCGGCGGTCAACTCGCGGTGGCAGCTCTGACGATCGTCGTTCTCACAGCAACCAACTACGTCGGACTCCGCCCGGGGATTGGCCTCCAGAACGTCCTGACGGCCGCCAAGATCGTCGCGCTGGCAGTGGTGATCGCCGGTGGGCTGATAGCCTGGCAGCGCCTGTCGGGTCCTCTGCTGTTACCGGTCGCGGCGGCTGAGCCGGCGCCGGGACTCCTCACAGGCTTCGCCCGCGCATTCGTCGCCGTGCTGTTCACGATCGGGGGCTGGCAGCAAATGACCATGGTTGCAGGAGAGATCCGTGAGCCGGCCAGGACGATACCAAGGGCGATGCTCGCGGGGATCGCGATCGTGATCGCCATCTACCTTGGCACCAACGCCGTCTACCTGCGGGCCCTCGGACGAGATGGCCTCGCGGCCAGCGATGCGGTGGCCGCCGACACGATGGCGCGCATCGCCGGCGGCGGCGGCGCGACGTTCATCACCGTCGCGGCCATGATTTCGATCCTTGGCTTTGTCAACGTCGCGATAATCTCCAACTCGCGGCTGCCGTACGCCCTTGCCCGCGACGGACACCTGCCGCGGGTAATCGGCGAGGTGCACGGGAGATTCGGCACTCCACACGTCGCGATTGCCGTAACCGGGGCGTGGTCGCTGATCCTGCTCCTGGCGAGCCGTGGAAAGATCGGAGACCTCCTGAGCGGTGTCGTTTTCGCGGACTGGATCTTTTTCGGCCTCGGAGCAGCCAGCGTGTTCGTGCTCCGCCGCACGATGGCGGGTGCGGCGCGGCCCTACACGGCCTGGGGCTATCCGCTGCTGCCACTGCTGTTCGTGGTCGCAGCGGCTGCAGGTGTGGTGAGCGCGATCATTGCCGCGCCCGCGATGTCAGGAGCCGGGGTTCTGATGCTCGCATCCGGCGCCCTGGTTTTCCGCTTCTACAACCGCCGCGAGCGCCCCTGAGATCAGTTCTTGGCCATGCAATTGAGCATCCAGTGCGTGCCGAACTTGTCGGTCAGGCTGGCGAAGTAGGCGCCCCAGAACATGTCCTGGAGTTCCATCTCAACCTTGCCACCGTCTTTCAGGGCATTGTAGAGCCGCTCGGTCTCGGCGCGTGAATCGGGCTCGAGATTGATGTAGACGTTGTTGCCGGACTTGACCGTGAAGCCCATCGATTCCGGAGCGTCGGTCCCCATCAGGACGTGACCGCCAAGGATCGGCAGCTCGACGTGCATAACGAGGTTCCCGTCCTGGGGAGCCACGGAAGGCTGCCCCGGTGCGGCTGGGATTTCACTGAAGCGGTGGATGGGACCGTTGAATTCAGTGCCGAAGATCGACTTGTAGAAGAGGAATGCCTGCTCGGTGTCGCGGGCAAAGTTGAGGTAGGTGCTGACGCGGGACATTGGGGTTTTCCTTGTTTGGACTGAGGAGGACGAAGAGGACGAGGATGAAGAGGATGACGAAGAGACGAGGATGACGAAGAGACGAGGATGAAGAGGATGAAGAGGATGAAGAGGATGAAGAGGATGACGAAGAGACGAGGATGACGAGGATGACGAGGATGACGAGGATGACGAGAAGAGCGAAGAAGGTGAGGAGGGCGAAGAAGGCGACCAGGGTCCTCCGATCCTCCCGTCACTTCAGGACACGCGGGCGCCGATTTGCTTGAGCGCTTCGGCAAGTCGCTCGGCATCCACTGGCGTGTTGTAAAGCGCGGGCGTCACGCGCACGCAGTCGCCGCGCGCCACGCCCGTGCGCCAGACCGTGAAGATTCTGTGCCGTTCGAGGAGTTCATTCACGACTGACTGGTTTTCCGCCCGTCCTCCTCGCCCTCCGATCCTGAACGACGTGATTGCGGCGACCATGTCCATGCGGTCGGGTGTGAGGATGTCCACTCCCCGGCTTCCTCGCACCCTCGCCACCCACTCGTCACGCAGGTAGCGCAGTCGAGCGGCTTTGCGGGCTGCTCCTACCTCGCCGTGGAAATCGAGCGCGGAGGGGACGGTCAGATACGCCGCGAAGTTGGCCGTTCCGGTATGAACGCGGCTGAGGATGCTCGTCGGCGATCCTTCGTCGTTCAGCATCCGGTCGACATCGGTGAGTCTTGCTGCGTTTATGTAGAGTGCTCCGACGCCGATCGGCGCGCCGAGCCATTTGTGCAGGTTGAGCCCGACAAAATCGGCGCCGAGGTCGGCGAGGGAAAGATCCATCTGACCAAAGGAGTGGGCGGCGTCGACGATGACATCGGCACCCCGGGCCCGCGCCAGTTCCACAATCTCCCGGACCGGAATCACGAGTCCGGTCTTGTTGTTGAGATGAGTCAGGAGCAGCAACCTGACCCGCGGATTCGACCTTAGCGCGTTGGCGTAGGCCTCGAGCACGTTTTCCCGCGATGCCGGTTCGGGGATGTCGAGGCGCGCCACTGTGACGCCCCGCCGCTCCACGAGCCAGTTCATCGCGTACTGCATGGCGTTGTAGTCGAGGTCCGCGTACATCACCACGTCGCCGGGTGCGAGGCGTTTGTATTGTGTGATCAGCCGCTGCAACGCTTCGGTAGCCCCGCGGGTGAACGCGATTTCAGCCGGGGTTGCGCCGAGGAACGCCGCCAGCTTCGAACGTCCCGCTTCGAGGTCGGCGTCGTAGCCGCGGCGCGCATAGTAGGAGCTTTCAAGATTGACGCGGTCGGTGTGGCGGTGGTAGGTGGCGAGGACGGGGGCCGCCATCATGCCGAAGTACCCTGCTTCGAGGTTGGTGAAGTCCGGCGAGACCCGGTAGTAGGCGGAAACTCTGCGCCAGAAGGCCTCGTCGCGGGCCACCTGCGACGGTGTGCCGGCTGGCGGATCGAGGGGAGGGAGCCCACCCTGCCATGTCGCCGCTCCCTCGACCGTTGCATTGACGGAGGGAAGGGCAGGCAGCGCGATCGCGGCCATCCCGTTCTGAATGAATTCACGGCGGTTCGTCATGGTGGGTTGTATTTATATTGTCAGCAGCTGGCGGCACGAACGGTGGTGGTCCCCCCTCGGTTCTTTCACTTCAGCCGCTCAACCAGAGCCTGAGCCGGTACATCTCTTCGCTGACGGGAATACCGGACGCGAAGTCAGCTTCGATTGCGCTCAGCAAGGCGCGCGCGTCGAGCTCGAGTTCCTCGCCCGGCGTGTTCCACCCGTCAGACGTCCAGCGGCGCACTTGCGTTCTCCCGCCAGCGGCCTTCCCGATCAGCAACAGCTGCTCAGGTTTGCCCGGCCTGCCTCCAACGCGAACCGTCAGGAAATCGTCCGTCATCACCTCAGGCGCGATCGACGACCATCGCCACAAAGAGAAGCGCGAGGTAAAGGAGAGAAAAGCGATACAACCACCACGCGTGTCGGGTCCACATGGTTGATGACCTGATACGGAGGACACCGCCAATGAGAATGGCACCGAGGACGAGCGCTGTAACGAAATAAATCCAGCCGAACGCCCCGAACGTCACCGGTAGCAACGTCAGCGGCACGAGTATCAACGAATACCAGATCATCTGGTTCATCGTCTCCCGCTCCCCCCATATGAGAGGGGCCATCGGCACCCCGGCCTTTCCGTAGTCCTTCTGCTTGAGGAGCGCCAGCGCCCAGAAGTGGGGTGGGGTCCAGAAGAAGACTATCAGAAACAGATAGGTGGCGGCGAGGTCGAGGCGCCCCGCACCCGCTGCCCAGCCGACCAGCGGGGGAAAGGCGCCCGCGGCACCTCCGATGACGATGTTCTGCGGTGTAGTGCGCTTGAGCCAGCGCGTATAGACGAAGATGTAGAAGTAGAAGCCGGCGAGAGCGAGAGCAGCTGTCAGCGGATTGATGAAACGTCCGAGCAGAAAAGTGGCGGTGACCGCGAGGAGTACTCCAAACGTCAAAACCAGCTGGGGGGACATGCGACCGCCGGGTATGGGCCGCAGCCTGGTACGCGCCATCACATCGTCGATGTCGCGGTCCATATACATGTTGACGGCGTTTGCGCCACCAGCCATCAGATATCCGCCAACCGTGACGAGGATCACTTCACGCCAGCCGGGATCGCCGGCGACGAACATGGGCGCGATCGTTGTTACCAGCAGCAGTGAGATGATTCTCGGTTTGGTCAGCGAGACGTAGTCGCGCCAGGCACCTGCTGCAGTGGGGGCTACACCACTTTCGACAGCCACCGACGGGAGAGGAGCGGTCATCGAGCTTGGGACGGCACGGTGGCCGCCACCTGCGGTTGCCGGCCGACGACATCTGACGGAGTCCTTGTGGTCCTTCGGTCAACCGCGCGCCAGGTTGCGACCAGTACAAGAAGGAGTGCGAGCGCCGGCAGGAGGATCCACACGGTTTCCCGCACGCGGGCGGCGCGAGTCGTCCCGGCGCCCGGCGTACGGCCGGCGAGAGCGGATCTGAGCACGCACATCTGCCCATAGAGGGCGACGGCGGCGAGGGCGATGAATAGCAGCAGCAATGGAAGGATCGGAACGGCCGAAATATGGCTCCTCCTCGTGCGCGGCGCTGCTCCGGAGTAACATTGCCCGATGACCACTCCTTCCTCCGTCGCGACCTCGTCGCTGCCACGCCGGCTCGGGCTTTGGAGCGCCGTCGCGGTTGTTGTCGGCTCTGCCATTGGGTCGGGGATATTTCGTTCACCCGCGGGCATAGCGGACAGGATCCCGGGGCCCTTCCCACTTCTTGCGATGTGGGCGGTGGGCGGACTCATCTCTCTTTGCGGGGCACTCACGCTTGCCGAGGTCGCCAGCGAGGTCCCGAAGACTGGCGGTATTTACGCTTTTCTCAAGGAGGCATGGGGACGACTGCCGGCATTTCTCTTCGGCTGGATTCAACTGACGGTAGTTCGGGCGGCCGCGTTAGGCGCCATCTCCATCACATTCGCCGAGTACTTCTGGCGAGTCTGGGGCGTCGATCCAACCACGGCTCCGTGGGATCGCTACGCTCAGTACACCGCTGCGTTCGCGATCGCGGTTACCGCGACGTTCAACGTCGTGGGCGTGAAGATGGGCGCGGCTGTCGTCAACGTCACGACGATAGCCAAGGTGACGGGGCTTCTCGTGATCATAGCACTGGCCCTCACGCTGGGCCTCTCTCAGAGCGGGGGTGGGCACTTCACGCCGATGATGCCGACGGAAACCATTCGCATCGGGGCGTACGGGCTGGCGCTGGTTTCGCTGCTGTGGGCGTATGATGGGTGGATGGATCTCTCCTACGTGGCGGGTGAGGTGGAGAATCCGCAGCGCAACATGCCGCGGGCCCTGATCTTCGGCACACTGGCGATCATCGCCGTATTCCTTCTCGCGAACATCGCCTATCTCTCGGTGCTGTCGATCGACGAGATGCGCACGTCCCGTCTGGTGGCAGCCGACGTTGCCGAAAAGATGGTCGGCCAGTGGGGGGTGTCGTTCGTGGCGGTAACCGTGATGCTTTCGACCTTTGGGACGCTCAACGCCGTTCTCCTCACGAGCCCGCGCATTCTCTTCGCGGCGGCCCAGGACCGCATGTTGCCGTCCTTCATTTCGAGAGTTCATCCCCGCTTCGAGACGCCGTACGGAGCCATCTCGCTGGTCGCAGTCCTGGGGATGATCTTCGTCCTGTTCCTGCGCTTCGAGCAGCTTGCCGACGCGTTCGTGATCGCGATGTTGCCCTTCTACGCCGGTGGTGTCGCCGCCGTGTTCAGGCTGCGAGCTCGGCCGGGGTATTCACCGGCGTTCAGGACGCCCGGTTACCCCGTCGTGCCCCTGATCTTCATCGGTGCCGTTTGCTACCTCCTCATCAACGGCCTGCTCGACCCTGCCGGTCGTCCCTGGGTGGCAGGGATCTTTGCGGTGATACTCCTGGGCATCCCGGTCTATCACCTGTTCGTCAGGAAGGTCTGACTGTTCGTCGGGAAGGTCTGAATGTTCGTCAGGTAGGGTCTGACTGTTCGTCAGGTAGGGTCTGACAGTTCGTCAGGAAGGTCTGACGATCGCCCGATCGCGTTCAGCCCGTTCATCTGTTCATCCTCCGCTCGTAACACGCACGTCACGCCGGTAAGCCGAGGCGCTGCAGCACGCTCGCGAGCTTGACCCACATCCACTAAAACGGCAGCTTTACCGCGCCCCCAGGCGCCCGGGAATATCTCCCGTTGGGCCGCCTTTCATTCATCACAGGCTCGCCTCATGAAACAGTCTTGTCGAACGCTGGTGGCCGCTTCCGCGGCCATCCTCGCACTCAGTTTCCCAACGTGGTCATCGGCGCAAGGAGTGACGACCGGAGCGTTGCGTGGTACGGTCACGGACTCGGTGGGGAATCCAGTGGAAGGAGTTGTGATCCGGGCGACACACAAGAGTACGGGATTCAGCGCGGGCGCGATGACGCGCCCAGGCGGTACTTATTTCATTCAGGGCCTCGAGATCGGCACCTACAGTGTGGTCGCGCGGCGCATCGGATTCGAGCCGCGCACCGAAGACAACGTTCCCGTAGCGCTGTCACAGGTTGCGGTGGCGGACTTCAGGCTCACGCAGGTCGTCACGCGGCTGGCGGGCGTGCGTGTCACAGGGTCGACGACTGCCGCCGAGACGTTTGCTCCGTCGAACACGGGGACCAAAGCTGTGATCAGTGACACGACACTGCAGCGGCTGCCGACGCTGACGCGCAATCTTGTCGACTTCATCAAGTTGACGCCGCAGGTTTCGGCGTCCGGCCCTGGCTACTCGGCGGGCGGGATGTCGAACCGGATGAACAACACGCAGATCGACGGGGCAACCGAGCGCGACGTTTTCGGGCTGGGGTCGACGGGCCAGCCGGGGGCGCAGGTGAATGCCAAGTCGGTTTCGATCGAGGCGGTTAAGGAGTTTCAGGTGATTCTGGCGCCGTTCGACGTTAGGCAGGGGAATTTTGGAGGTCTTCTGTTGAACGCGGTGACCAAGAGCGGAACGAACGACCTGCAGGGATCCGCTTTCTATACCTATCGGAATCAGGATTTCAGCAAGGATACGACGATCACGCGGTCGACACCGTTCGACCGGACGCAATATGGGTTTTCGCTGGGCGGGCCGATCATCAGGGACAAGCTGCACTTCTTTGTTGTACCGGAGTTCCAGAAAGAGAACTCTCCCCTTTCCGGGCCGTACTTTGGTCAGCCCGGGGACATCACGCCGGTCTTCGGGCTGAGCGACGCCGACCGAACGAGGTTCGAAAACGCCATTACGGCGCTGGGAATAACCGACCTGGGGACGCCGGGGTTCGCCGAGACTCCAAACCCGCTCGCAAACTTCTTCGGCCGGCTGGACTGGCGTGCCAACGATACCCACCGCGCTGTCTTCAGGCTCAACTACGCCAACGCGGAAAGTCCGCGCACTCAGCAGTCGAGGACGGCGAGCAGGATCGTTTACTCGAGCCAGTTCCACGACTTCACGTCACAGAAGATCGCGCCGGTGTTCCAGCTCTATTCCAACTTCAGCAACGGGACATTCAACGAGCTCTTCATCGGCTACAATAGGGTGCGGGACCGGCGAACGCCGCGGACGACATTCCCTCAGATCCAGGTAACGGCTCCGCTCGTCACCGGCGGCAACGCCACGATCTTCGCCGGCGCCGACCAGTTCTCCCAGGGGAACGAGGTCGACATGGATACCTACGAGATCACCAACAACTTCACGATCCCGCGCGGCAATCACAACATCACGATCGGCACGCGCAACGAGCTGGTGAAGATCCGCAACCTCTTCACGCAGTCATCGTTTGGGGTCTGGCAGTTCTCGAGCCTCGCGAATCTCGAAGCGCGCACGGCGGCGGCTTTCCGGAAGGCGATCATACTCAGTCAGGGCGGCGACGTTTTCTTCGATCAGCTGCAGAGCGCCCTTTACGCCCAGGATCAGTGGCAGGCCACGCCGAAGCTCGCGATCACCTACGGCCTCCGCGCGGACATCGTGAACTTCCCCAAAGCGATCGAGACCAACGACCTGATTCTGGCGGCCTATGGTCGGAACACCGCAGATATTCCGGACACGAGACTTCAGTGGTCACCCCGAGTCGGCTTCAACTGGGATGTCACTGGTGATCAGATCAACCAGCTCCGCGGAGGGATGGGGCTTTTCGTGGGACCGCCGGCCGGCGTGTGGCTCGCCAACGCCTACGCAAACAGCGGCAACATCATCACCTTCCTCAACTGCGGTGCTGCATTCGGCAACGCCTCGGCCAGCGCCCCGGCATTCAACGCTGATCCGTCGGGCATCAACAATTGCGCAACCGGCAATCCCGTGAGGCCCATCGGTGATGTGAATCTGATCCAGAAGGACCTCAAGTTCCCGCAGCCTTTCCGGACGACGCTGGCCTACGACCGCCAGCTGCCATGGGATCTCGTGGCCACCATCGAAGGTCTCTATTCACGGACCCTCAACCAGCTGTTCTTCTCCAACATCAACCTTGCCGGGACGCGCGGGACCGACAAGTTCGGCAGAGTGCTGTTTGCCGACACGATCCGGACGACGGGGGTTTCGGTGCCGGTCGTTCCGGACGGAGTACGCACCAATGGTGGTACGACCGTCTTCTCCACGGCGATCGACCTCGGGAACCAGAACAAGGACTATGCGTGGAACGTTACAGCGTTGGTGCGCAAGCGGTACTCCAACAACTGGGAAGGCCAGGTCGCGTACACATACGGTAAGGCGCAAGACGTTGCTTCCTTCTCGTCATCGACCCACATCTCCAACTGGCAGTTTGGGCGGACACTCGCCAGCAACCAGTTCGACCCGTCGCTCGCTGTCTCGCTCTTCGAACAGAAGCACAAGCTCGCCGCTGGAGCGACTTATACGCTCAACTGGCTGGGAAAACTGAGCACCGACTTCACCCTCAGTTACATCGGTGTATCCGGCCCACCGCACGACTACATCTACAACGCAGGTGCGTCAGGCACCGGTGATCTCAACGGCGACGGGCGACAGGGGAACGACCTCATTTATGTTCCGCGGAGCGCCACCGACCCCACCGAAATCCAGTTCCGTGACATTAACCAGACAGTTGGTGGTGTGACGAGTGTCAGAATATCGGCCGCTCAGCAGGCTGCGAACTTCGATCAGTTCATCGACAACTCTCCGTGTCTCAGCAAGTACCGCGGCAGGATCATGCCCCGCAATGCCTGCAACCTTCCCTTCTCGCACGGCATTGATGCGTCGATCAGGCAGAACATCAACTACTTCGGCACTCAGAGGGCATCGATTCAGGTCGACATCTTCAATCTCGGTAATCTCATCAACCCCAACGCAGGAAAGATCCTCGTTTCGCCGCGATCCGGTAACAGCAACATTCCTCTCGTGACCCACGCCGGCCAGTCGAGCGCCGATCCCAGGGTCGCTGTCCCGATCGTCCAGTTTGACAACATCCAGAACAACGCCGAATACACTCCCGGCGCGTTCGTATCCAATTTCTGGAGGACGCAGCTCTCGTTCAGGCTGGCGTTCTAGGCAACGTCGCTCCGATCGGTCATTGTGACGGCGGCTCAAAAGGCCGCCGTCTTTGTGTCGCGTGTGTCCAGCATGACCCTTGACTAGGAGGTGCAAGTCCTCTGGGGAGTTGGTCGCAACGACCCGAGTGAACCGCAAGGCGACAGCCGTGAGGACGTCGCTGAAAGCAGCGGGTAGCGAGACCT
>JBQTHK010000103.1:0-22775 GCA_052389935.1 Gemmatimonadota bacterium
GGGCGCTCCCCCTGGCAACTGCGCGTGGGTGTACGTTGTAACGCCCGGGTTTCTTCGTCCACTACAACCAGAAGGCCATGGATCTAACGGGGCCCGCCGCGTTGTCGGTGCGCCCGCGCCCGGACGCCAGGGTGTCGGCTCCCCTGCTGTGGGACGAAGTACCCGCGGCCGACCCCGCCGACTTCACGCTCGCCACAATGCCGCTCCGCTTCGGGATGGCAGGCGACCGGCACCTTGGCATCGATGATTCGCCGGGTTCGCTCGACGCCCTGCTCGAACTCTCAGCACGCCACGAAAAGGAAGGTGCCGGTGACGCACCATGGCCACCCCACTATCGCAAGCAGGCAGGAGAGCCTGCCCGCGTTCAGCCATCACGGCGCCGAGAGCCAAAGTTCCCCCTGATCGAGATCGGAGGGGCAGCAGACAGGGAGGACGCCCTGGCCGGTCTGGAACGCTGGAAGTTGCGACACCCCGAAGCCGCCGCTCACCTGCAGCCGGCGGACATACTGGTCGACGCTATGCGTGGACGCTACCGAACCTGGACTCGCATCAGACTCAACCTGCAGCACGTCCCCGAGGAGCTGCGTCCGCAACAGGAGACTCTGGATCCGGACTACACGGGAGGATGATCGAGAGGGATGAGATGAGGGCGAAGAGGATGAAGAGGATGAAGAGGATGAAGAGGATGAAGAGGATGAAGAGGATGAGGAGGATGAAGAGGATGAGGAGGATGAAGAGGATGAAGAGGATGAAGGGGATGAAAGGATGAAGAGGATGAAGGATGAAGAGGGCGAGGAAGGTGATCCGCTCACTTCGTCGTCTTCATACCAAAAATTTTCTGCAGCTCATAGGCCGGAGTGACTTCCAGCTGAGCGTAGGTGCACGACGACGGGTCTCGATCCGCGCGCCAGCGCAGAAAGACCGCGGCATGGCGAAAACGGTCGCCCTGGAGGTGGTCATACCTGACCTCACAGACCCGCTCGATGCGGAGCGGCTCCCACGAAAGGTCCTTGCCGGCGCTCCACCGGCTCTGCCCTCCTGGCATTCGGCTCGTCTGCTGTGCATCGATCCCAGCCCACTCCCGCCAGGGGTGACCTGCGAGCGCATTTTCGCGCAGTGGTGCGAGCTCCGACACGAGCTTGCGTCGCATGGCCATGGTGAACGCAGACGTCACGCCTACGTGCTGCAGGGTGCCGCTGGAGTCGTGGAGGCCGAGGAGCAATGATCCAATCGCGTCGCGCCCGCTCTTGTGAAAGCGGAACCCGGCAACGACGCAATCGGCGCTCCTGACATGCTTGATCTTGATCATCGCCCGCTTGCCGGGCTGGTAGGGCCCGTCAGCTGGCTTGGCGATCACGCCGTCAAGTCCGGCTCCCTCGAAATCGCGCAACCATTCGGTGGCCAGTTCTGCATCATCGGTTACCGGTGTCAGATGCAGTGGGGGTTGGGGCGTCCCGAGCAGCCCTTCGAGGTGTTGCCGTCGCAGGCTCTGCGGAAGATCACGGATGTCGCGATCCCCCATCGCGAGCAGATCGAAGGCGACAAACGAGGAGGGGCAGGCAGCTGCAAGCTTCGCCACCCGTGACGCAGCGGGATGAAGCCGCATCTGGAGGGCATCGAAGTCGAGTCCACCTGGAGTCGCGATCACAATTTCGCCGTCCAGCACACAACCCGCGGGGAGCGCAACCAGGAGCGCCTCGTGCAGCTCGGGGAAGTAGCGATCAAGAGGTTTGCTCTCACGGCTCTGAATGTAGAGATCGCTACTGCCACGGAATACGATTGCCCTGAATCCGTCCCACTTGGGCTCATAGAGGAGCCGCCCGCCTCGGGGGATGGCGACGGCTGCCTTGGCCAGCATGGGGCTTATCGGGGGCTCGATCGGGAAGGGCACGGGTTCGGAAGGGGGAGGCGAGATATCTGCGAGATAGAAGGCGAGGATGACGATGATGACGATGAGGACGAAGATGGCGAGGATGAAGGAGTAGAGAAGGATGCTGAAGCGTCGTTCGCAGGGGGTTCACAGAGAGCCCAGGTGGCCACAACTTTTCCAGATGTAAACTGAAACGCCTCGGACAGGCCAGACGTACATCGCCACATGATCATCTCCGACTTCAAATACGCTCTACGCACGCTGGCGCGCGCCCGCGGCTTTGCTCTGGCCGTCGTCCTGACCCTCGGACTCGGTATTGGCGCAACCACCGCCATCTTCAGCGTCGTGAGGGCGGTCCTCCTCAAGCCGCTGCCGCACCGGGATGGTGACCGGCTGGTCTACCTTCGCCACTCGATAGACGGACCAGGCGGGGCCAACATCAACTTCTCGGTGCCGGAGATCCTCGATTTCAGGAACAGCGCCAAATCACTGCGTGGTGTTGCCGAATATTCGGGGATGATCTACACGTTGCAGGGCGAACAGGATGCGGTGAGGATCAACGTCGGACTGGTGACCGGGAATTACTTCCAGGTCATGGGCCTCGCTCCGGTCGCGGGTCGGCTGCTGAATGACGGCGACGACGGGACCAACGTTCCGCCGGTCATGGTCCTGACCAACGAATACTGGATGCGTCGCTTCGGCGGCGACCCCTCGATCATAGGCAAGGCAGTGCGCGTCGACGGGCGAGCGGTAGAGGTCGTAGGCGTTGTCGAGCCCGCTCCGTACTTCCCGACACGGATGGATGCGCTCCTGAACATGGTGATCAGTGAACATCACACCAGCGCAATGATGGTCCATGGGCGCAGCCACCGTATGACGGAAATGATCGCGCGACTTACCCCTGGCTCCACGGTCGAACAGGCGCGTGCCGAGGTTGCAGCGATTCGGACCCGCGCCGAGTCGGAGAATCCGGCAGACTATGACAAGGCATCGAACCACCGCGTGTCGGTGATTCCGTTCCAGGAGGTACTGGGCGAGCGGGCGCAGATCACCCTCTGGCTCCTGATGGGGGCCGCCGCATTCCTCATGGTCATTTCGGCCGCCAACGTTGCCAACCTGACTCTGATGCGTGGCGTCCGGCGCGAACAGGAGCTCAATGTCCGCGCCGCACTCGGCTCCGGGACGGCGCGCTTGCGGCGACTTCTCCTCGCCGAAAACCTTGTTCTGGCAGCGGGAGGTGCGCTGCTTGGGCTGCTTATCGCCTTTGGAGGCGTGCGCCTGCTCATTTCACTCGCGGAGCGGTACTCACCCCGGGCCAACGAAATCCGCCTCGACGGGTCGGTACTGGCATTCACACTGATATTGACCGTTGTTCTGGCCGTCATTCTTTCGTTTGTGCCGCGACTGGCCCGGGAAGGATCGCTGGGCAGCTGGCTGGCCACGGGGATGGGTCGAATGACGGGCGGAGTCAGGCGTCAGCGATTGCAGCGAACGCTCGTTGTCGCGCAGATCGCCGTTTCAGTCGTGCTGCTCACCGGCGCAGGACTCCTGACCCGCACGATGATCCAGCTGTCGGAAGTGGACACGGGGCTCACTGGCGGAGAGGTCCTCACCATGGAAGTCCCGCTCACCGGGATGCTAGGCAGAAACATGGCGGAAACACGGAGTCTCTATGAGCGAATGAAATACGAGGTTGCAGCGATCCCGGGTGTGGCCGAGGTTGGCGTCGGAACGACGATCCCGTTGCGCACCGCCGGATTCCAGCTCGAGGTAAAGGCCGAAGGGCGGCCGCTGGCAGCCGGTGAACCGGTTCCGCGGGCCGAGTACCGGACGGCAAGCTCCGAATACTTCCGCGCCGCGGGCATTCCTCTCCTCAGAGGTCGCGAGTTTCTCTCAACCGATCGCGACAGCACGGCTCCGGTCGTCATCCTCAACAAGACTCTGGCTGATCACCTTTTCGGAGATCGCGATCCGATTGGCCAGCGGATCGGCTGGACCGGTGAGGTGCTCAGGTTTATCGGCATCAGTGATGAGTGGCGGACGGTCGTAGGTGTTGTCGGCGATACCAGAGACGCCGGTCTCGACGTGCCACCGGTGGCCATTGTGTTTCAGCCGTTCAGTCAGGAAGCATCGTTCACGGGCGGGCTGGTGATCCGGGCCCGGAGCAGCGCTGCCTCGCTCATACCTGCCGCAACGCGAGCGGTCCGAACCGTCACGCCGCAGGAAGCGATCGAAAACGTGATGACAATCGACCAGATCCGTGACCAGGGAATTGCGCCCCGCCGCCTCAATGCGGCGTTGCTATCGTCATTCAGCGTGCTGGCACTGGTAATCGCTGCAGTTGGTATCGCCGGTGTACTGGCCTTTTCGGTCAACGCTCGCACGAACGAAATCGGAGTCAGGATGAGTCTCGGTGCCGACAGCGGACGCGTGCAGCGGATGGTGCTGAGAGAAGGTGGCGTGCTTCTCGTTATCGGGCTTGCGATCGGCGTCACCGGAGCGGTGATCGGTTCACGGCTCATACGCAGTCTGTTGTTTGGTGTAGCACCACACGACCCGCTGACACTGGCTGGCGTGGCGCTGACGATGGCCGCGGTCGGGCTCGGCGCCTGCTGGATTCCGGCGCTGCGGGCCGCGAAGATAGATCCGGCGATCGCGATCAGGCGGCAGTAACCGCTTCTGCATGTCCAGCGCTTTACCCGGACAGGTGCTGACGCCAGGTCTGGGATGCATGAGGTTGTCGACTGCGGCTGATCGCGACGAGGAGCGCGCAGTCGCGGTCATCCACGCCGCGCTCGACGCCGGCGTCAGGCTGTTTGATACGGCCAACGTCTATTGCCATGGCGAACACGACGCCGGCCATAACGAACGGCTGATAGCCAGGGCGCTGCGCACGCGCGACGACGGTGGGGAGGTGGAGATCGTGACCAAAGGTGGACTGCGCCGCCGCGGACAGGAATGGGTGCCAGATGGTCGAGCCAGGCACCTCAGGGAGGCCTGCGAGGCGAGCCGGGCCGCGCTCGGCGTCGACACGATCGACCTCTACATGCTGCATGCGGTAGACCCCTCAACCGCCCTTCAAACGAGCGTCCGTGCCCTCGCCACCCTCAGGAAGAGTGGGGTGGTGAGGCGCGTCGGGCTGTGCAACGTCACAGTGAGCCAGATCGAGGTCGCCCGTGACATCGTCGAGATTGATGCCGTGGAGGTGGCAATATCACCGGTTGACGACGAGAACCTCCGCAATGGCGTGGCGCGATATTGCATCGAAAAAGGGATCAGGCTGATTGCGCACCGGCCGCTCGGCGGTGATCGATGGGTCAGGTTTGCACGGGATCCGCAGCTGGTCGAGCTGGCGCAGCGTTGCGGCCTGACACCCGCCCAACTCATTCTGGCGTGGCTTGGAGACCTGGGAGCGATCTCCCTCGCCGGCTGCACACGTGTAGAGACGGCACGGACGCTGAAGGGCATCGATCTGGCTGTGCTGGACGATGATCTGAGGCGGCAACTCGACGATCGCTTCGGTGGTGCGTTGCTCAGATCGCCTCGCGCCAGCCGCCGGCCGATGCGGCGGGCAGATGGTGAGGTGGTGCTGGTGATGGGCATGCCGGGGGCGGGCAAGTCGACGCTGGCCCGACGCTGGATCGAGGAGGGGTACGCAAGGCTCAACCGCGACCAGAGTGGAGGCTCACTGCGCAGCCTTGCGGAAGACCTCGACCGCGTGCTCGCGTCAGGCAATTGCCGGGTGGTGCTGGACAACACGTACGCAACGAGAAGTTCGCGCAACCTCGTGGTGGAATGCGCCTGGAAACATGGTGTGGAGGTGCGCTGCATCTGGCTCGCGACACCGCTCCCGGAAGCGCAGATCAACGCCGTGAACCGGATTCTTGGAGTTCATGGCAGCCTCCCGTCGGTCGAGGAGACCAGAGAACCTGGCAAACGCGACACTCGTTTCCTGGGTCCCGACGCCCAGTTTCGCTACGAACGCACACTGGAGCCTCCGTCGCCCGACGAAGGGTTCAGCACAATCGAGACTGTGCCCTTTGTTCGTCAAGCGCATGACCGGACTCCGGGCGTGGCCGGCGCCATCGTCGAGTTCGATGGGGCTGTGGTGGAGGTCAGTGGCGGTCCACCACTCGATCCGGGTGCGGTCAAACTTGCAGGCGATATCGGCGAGCGAATGAGAAGCTGGTCAAGCGCGGGAATGCCGATACTGGTGCAGGCTTGGCGCCCCCAGATCACCGTCGACCCGACGATGCGTGCACAGATCGAGGAGTGCTTCGCACGGACGCGCGAGCTGGTCGGGGTGGACTTCGATGTCGGCTATTGCATACATCCAGCTGGCCCGCCGATCTGCTGGTGTCGCAAACCGCTCCCCGGCCTGGCTCTGGAGTTTGCCGCGCGACGTCGCGTGGACCTGACCAGGTCGACGTATTTGGGGCGCGGCGCCGCCGATCGGACGCTGGCCGAGCGGCTGAAGATTCGCGAGTACCTGTCGGCGTGACGTGGCGATCCTCGGCGCCATCCTCGTCATCCTCGTCATCCTCGTCATCTTCGTCATCCTCGCCCTCCTCGTCATCGTCATCTTCTTCATCCTCTTCATCCTCTTCATCCTCGTCATCCTCGCCATCTTCATCCTCATCGTCACTCGCGATCGTCGCCATCTCTCCCTATCCTTCAACGCAACGACAAAGGGAGGTGACGATGAAAGGCAAAGCTAAAGGCAAGGCCAAGCCGCCGGCCGCAGAGCCGAAAGGCGAGGCGCCACAGTCGGAGGGCAGCAAGTCGGATGGCGCTGCAGCCCAGGCAGCGCATGCCGACTCGCGCGCCGAGGGGTCGACTCAAAAGCGCGGCGCCCCCCTGCCGCCGAAACTTGGTCGTCAGCACTCTCCGATCTGGCCTATGGGCGGCCGAGGTGGAGGGAACAAGCCTTCACAGATGTTCGGAGGCGGAAAAGCAGGAACGCCCCCGAGGCGAGGCCAACGGGGGCGTTGAGTGAACGAGAGAGGTCGGACGTGATGCAGTCCGACCTCTCCAGGTCTTACGAACCCAGAGGACTACAGGGCGACGTAAGCCTGCGAGCGTCACACTCCGACGCTGGTACGATCATGTTCGTGTAGCGTGTGTCGCCGGGCCGATCAACCGGCAACGACGACAATCGGTTGTAGCGACGGGCATCGAGCCACCGGGTGCCCTGCGACCACATCAGCGAGTAAAGCCTGTTGTAGAGCAGTTCGGTGACAAAAGCGTCGGTGGAGCTGCCAGTAGTGAGAGTTGTCGGACCCAGTCCGCCCGCGTGCAGCCTGACGAGGTTGAGGTCATCGATCGCGCCCTGCGGGTTGCCTGTGTTCCACCGGATCTCGGCGCGGAGCAGGAGGAGCTCCTCGTTGATGATCCATGCAACCGGAGCTCCGAGGTTGGCCTGCGCCGGGTTCGCCGCGTTGTTGTACAACGTCGGCTTGTGAGTGCCGATGAGATCGTTGAGGTTCAGCGTGCGACCGGCTGCCGTAACCTTCGACGTCAACCGCCGATCAGGTTGGCCGCCCGGTTGAGTCTGCGCGCCTGTGATGAGAGACGGGTGCACCCATAAGCGGTTGTTCGTGAGAACTTCCGTTACAGGATTCGCGGGCTCGCCGGCGGTGGCCGAAAAGGCGTAATAGACTCCAGTCGCGAGTGATCCCGGCAGCCCACTGGAAGTGACGAACGAGGCGTTCAGGGCGGTGCTGGCCTGAGCCCAGCACGCTGTGCAACCGAGGAAGGTTGCGCGGTGGACAAGGTTCTTGGCCTTTAGCGCCCGGTTGAACTGGCCGAACGTAGCCGGCGTCGTGAAGCCGGTGTATCCCGGCGGAACCGTGAAGGGAAAAGCCGTCCCACCCGCCTGCAGATCGGTAAGCGCTTCATCGAGCAGGTTGGACGCAGCTTCGAGTGCCGCCGTAAATGAGACGAACGGGGCCGGCTCGTCGGAAATGTCCCGATCAACATCGATTGGGACGCCGAGGGCACCCGTTCGCACCGCGAGGCGATGAATGTGCCAGGCCTTCATCGTCTTGGCGAAGCCCTGAGCTGCCTTGACCTCGGCAGCCGACAGGCCGGACGCTTCAGGCAACGCCTTGAGGTAGGTGTTGATGGTGCGAATCGCGGCGAACGGACCGATCCAGATTCCGGAGTGCCGGCCAGTCGGATCGGCCGGGCCACGGATCTGTTCACCGGTCTCACGCGGATCGTTGCCAAGGAGGTTGTAGCCCTCGCGGCCGTAAAGCGCGTAGAACTGGATCTCGGTACCGATGTCGCTGTAGGTCTGCGAAAAGATTCCGGTGGCGGCGCGGGCGAGAATGGCCCGCGTAGGCGCACCGGTGAGCGTCTCGACAGTCGGGGCGTTGGTGTTGACGATGTTGACGTCTCCACAAGCCGCCAGCGCAAGGCTGGACGCAGCCACGACAGCCGACGCCGCGTATCTCAAGCCCCTGCGGGGGGCGAAAGCGGTCGTATTCATCAGAAGCCAAGGGCAAGGTTGAGGAAGATGCTGCGGCTCGGCGGATAGGGGCCGATGTCAAGGTTGTTGCGGATAGCAGCAGAGCCGAAGTTGGCGACCTCGGGGTCGAGACCGCTGTACTTGGTGAACATGAGAAGGTTGCGGCCGGCGAGACTGACGCGCGCGGTGCGGAGACCGCGGACGGACTCGACCAGCCCGCGTGGAACATCGACTCCCAGAGAGACTTCACGCACCTTGAGGAAGGTTGCATCCTCGATGTAGGGTGCGATCGAGCCCTTCACGTAGCCGACGTAACGCTTGACACCTTCCGGGGTTCCCCAGTCGACCGAAGTGCGGCCGTCGTCCTGGAGGTACTGCGAAAGGTTGATGACATCGCCGCCCTGCTGCCAGTCGACGACGACGTTGAGGCTGAGCGACCCGTACGATACGTCGTTCATGAAGCCGACGCGGAAGTCCGGCGCGCTGTTGCCCAGCTGAGAAAGCGTCGCGGCGCGCTCGCCGGCCGGGGTAAGGTCGAAGCCGACGATCTGGGTGATCGGCTTGCCGACCTCGATGCGGGTACGACCGAGGTTCCCGAAGCCCGATGCGGCCGGGAAGAACGCCGGCAGACCGGCGAGGTCTACAACTTCGCTGCCGTACTTCGTGAAGGTGGCCCGCGAAACCCAGGTCGTGCGCGCAGCCTGGATCGGAGTGTAGCCGAGTCCGAGTTCGTATCCGAAGTTCTTGATCTTGCCGCCGTTGAACACCTGGCTGGTGAAGCCCGACGACGGCGATGGTACTCGCTGCAGAAGCAGGTTAGTGGTGTTGCGGTTGAACCACGTGGCTTCCCAGGTCAGCCGCCCACCAAACATTGTCGCTTCGGCACCGGCTTCGATTTCCTTGAGACGTTCCGGCTCGACGCCGGCAAAGCCCGAGGCAGTCGACACCGTCACACCCTGCTGACCGCCGAGCTGCGGTGTGTTGAGGTTGGTGAACTTCTGGCCAAAGAGCGGCTGGTTGCCCGTTTCACCGTAGGCGGCGCGGATCTTCAGTTCACTGCCGTCCCCGATCAGGTTGTCGAAGCGATAGGAGCTGGATACCTGCGGGAAGATGTAGTACTGGTCGATATCTCCGTTCACGCTGCTCCGCTCGGCGCGCAGTCCGCCGCGGACGAGGAGCCGCTCGGAAAACAGTCGGAGTTCTTCACTGCCGTACACCGCGAGCGTGCGCTCCTGGGTGAGATTCTCCGTGGCCGTAATGTTGGTCCCCTGATTCACATTGCGCTGGCCGGGGAGGAGGTTCTGGGTCCGGATGTTGAAAAAGGTGAGCTTGCGGTCCTCGTACTGGAAGCCGAACGCCGTCGTGGCCGAGAAGGCATCGCCCGTCCAGCTGTGCACGCCGTTGAGGTTGTAGTTGAAGAAGAGGCTGCGGCCGCCGCTTTCTATCGATTCACCGGGCAGCGCCGAGACGCGCTCGAAGAACAGATCGTTAGGCGTCCAGACGTCGTCCCTCTGGTCGAATGCATCGACGCCGCCACCGAGGATGAACCGCAGGGTCTGCCGGCCGCCGATCGCCGGACTCCAGCCGACGTTGACGCCGCCGGTGAAGCGGTTTGTCTCCTCGTGGTTCACACCCAACTCGGTGAGCTGGATCGGATTCGACTGCACGCCGACCGTAGGCACCGGGTAGGTGCCGTCCGGGTTACGCTGCTCGAAGTTGATGAAGCTCGGGATGTAGGCCAGCGCGTATCCGTGGCATCCGTAGTTGTTGCAGTTGTTGTTCCAGCCGCGGTCGTGTTCGGCGCGGTTGAAGACGCTGGAGATACGGATGTCGAGCGCAGGACTCACGATCTGGTCAAGGTTGAGCCTGAGACCCTGCCGGCTGAACCCGGTGCGCCGCTCGATTCCTTCGTCACGCTTCCAACTGCCCGACACGTAGTACTTGGTGTTCGCTGTACCGCCCTGGATGTCGGCGATCGTCTCGTACGACGGATCGCGATTGTCGTAGATCGTCGCCGCGTTGTCGAAGAACGGGTTTGGCGTGTTGGCAAAGAACGGCCGGGCATTCTCCCCGAAACGCACAAGGGCGGAGTCGAGTGTCCAGCGCCGCGAATCCATCAACCTGATCGGGCTGAAAACCCCGGCGCGCTGCACAAGGTTCACGCGCGGTGTACCCGCGCCGCCGCGAGTCGTCGTGATCACCACGACCCCGTTGGCTGCCTTCGATCCGTAGATCGACGATGCGGCCGCGCCCTTGAGGACTTCGATCGTGGCGATGTCTGCAGGGTTCAGGTCCGCAAGCCGGTTCGGAGAGTCGCTCTCCAGCGTCACGGATGCGGCATTGTTGGCGAAGCCGCGACCACTCGGTACGACGGCGTTGGAGTAGATCACGCCGTCAACGACATAGAGCGGGTCGAAGGCGCCGAGAATCGTGTTGTTACCACGAATCTGCAGCTGCATTCCCCCGCCAGGCGCGCCGGAATTGGCCTGGATGTTGACGCCGGTGATCTTCCCGGCCAGCGCCCCGTCGATCGTCGGCGCCGGAACCTTGGTCAGCTCGTCGGCCGTAACCAGCGCGACCGAGGTCGTCGCGCTACGTCGTTCGATCGTCGTCGCCTGCCCCGAAACAACTACTTCGCTCAGCTTGAACACGTCCTGCGCGAGAGCGAAGTTTGCGGTGTCGACGCCGGCAGCGACCGTGCGCTCCATGCGCGTGTAACCGATGAGCCGCGCCTGAATCCTCGCGTCACCGGCGGGTGCCGAAATCGTGTAACGGCCTTCGGCGTTGGTACGGGCCGGGAGAACCCGTTGCCCGACGACCGAGATCTCGACATCGGGAAGCGGAGTTCCAGTGCCGCTCCTTGTGACCATCCCCGAGATGCGCCTGTCCTGCGCATTCAGGGCGGCTGGCAGCAACGCTATTGCCGCCAGCATTTTCCAACTGACATTCAAGTGCATAAGACCTCGCACAGTGTGAGGGTGAACACTGGTGCATGGGAGCACGTGCTCCCGCGGCGGGACAAGCCGAACCGGACGCTGCTGGAGCGCCCACACCAAGCTTCGATAGTGGGCAAAGAGACGGTGCGGCGCAAGGCCGAGGGACAGCAGGTTGCGCTTCCGCCCCCACCATCCGGACAGGGGGCCAAGTAAGCGAAGAATGGCCCGGCACTGGGAGACGAGGATCCGGGTCGATCTTCGAATTGTAACCGTGACTCTCCGCTCGCTACGACATTACCTTGAGTCAATGCCCCGACCGTCAGCGACCATCCGCCGGACCGCTTTGTCCCTAAGCTTCCTTTCGGCGGCCGCATGCTACCAATACGGCCCGGTCCAGACCTCCGAACTCGGCGACGGGACGTCGGTTCGACTGCGACTGTCGGGGACCGCGGTCGATCGACTGCGAGCATCGAACGACGGTCGATCCGGCCTGCTCGACGACTTCTCTATTACCGGGACTGTGTCGCGAGCCTCAGTGGACAGCCTGCAGGTCGAGGTTCCGACAACAGTAATGGAAGCCAACGTGCGTCCTCGCACTGTGTTCACCCGGGTCGCTGTGGCCCGGAGCGAGGTTCAATATGCCGAACTGCGCCAGTTGAACCGGCGCAAGACGACGTGGGCAGGAATTGGGCTTGGTGTGGCTGCGGTCGCGTCAGTTGCCATCGCGCTCGACGTCGCGGGCCGGAGTGGTGGGCTCGATGGCCCTCCGGGATCGCCCCCGGACAACCGGCTTCCGGCTTTCATCCGGTTGTCATTCAGGTAAGCTGCCGGTCAGCCGTCGATGATGGGGTGGTCGGCACGGTTCGATGTCTCGCCGACTCCTCACTGTCACCGCATCCGGAACTGAACGCGTCTTCAGGGCCGCAGGAGCGTCAACCCTGTCACATCCACGCTGAGATTGTGGTTTACGCGGACGCCGTAAATGCCGTCCGTTGACTCAAGCTTCCCCGGGCCAAGAAGGTCCGGACGCGCGAAGTTCTCGACCTCGGTCCCGTTGATCAGGCAGCTCACGCGCTCGGGTGTCACGCGCCACGCGACCTCATTGGACGCCCGGCCCGCTGCGTCGACCTTTCTTACTGCATTCGATGGTTTGAGGTTGACGAGGGTGTGGTTTTCGCTCCCGTACTGGTGTTTGATTGAGTAAATGCCGGTCCCGAAGACAATGCAGTAGAGGTAGTTTCGGCCGGGCGTGCCCAGTTTCGAGCCCCCGATGAAAAGGCCGTAGGCTTCGGGTTGCGCGGTTGGAGCTCGCTGGATGAAAGTGGCTTTGACGGTATAGGCACCCCGGCCAACGTTGGCGCTGCTCCAGTAGTAGGCAGCGGGCCCGGCGGTAATGCGGAAACCGTCCGCGATCGACTCGAACAGGACGTCGGTCAGCGTCATTCCGGCCTTGGAGGCGCCGTCGTCGATGTGCCCACTCCAGCCGGAAACTCGTACTCCACCTGGGCGCGCTTCAGCCGGCGGCGGCTGCGCCTGAGCGGCGGCCGCGGCTGTCATCAGCAGGATCAGGTAACGCATCGACGCATGCATGAGCCTCTCAACACTTTCCGCGCGCGCCGGTTCCTGCAAGGTCCCGTGCACGGATGAGCGGGACGAACTTTGGAGCAGGATGACCGGGAACCCCTCCTCTTGCCCGCGGTTCCGATGACCTCGCTACGACGCGGTTGACGCCCGCGGACGCTCTCTTGGCCAGAGCTCGGCGACGGCTTTCTCTACAACATCCACGCTCAGGTCCCGCATGCAGCGGTGGTGACCGAGGGGACAATAGTTCGTGCCATGTGTGCTGCACGGTCGGCAGGCGAGACTCGTCTCCACAACGCGCGACTGCGCCGACCACGGGCCAAATCCGAAGTCACGAACGGTAGGACCGAAGAGCGCCACGACCGGCACGCTGAGTGCGGCGGCCATGTGCATCAACCCGGAGTCGTTGCCGACGAACATCCGGCAGCGGCCAATAAGTGCCGCGGTTCCTTCAAGTGACAACCTTCCGGTTGCATCAAGCACGCCTGAACCGACGCGACCAGCCAGTTCGGCGCCGGGTTGCCGGTCGCCTTCATCTCCGACGGCGACGACTCGTACGCCGAAACGTTCAATCAGGACTCTGGCGAGCCCGACGAAACGCTCCACGGGCCACCTTTTCGTAGCCCACCGGGCTCCGGGTGCAATCGCGATCATTGAAGGAATCCCCCCCCCCCCAACCTCGGTCCCAAGGTCTCGCAACAGCTCGTCCACTTCCGCGATCCCGCGGGCGCTGGGGTGGAGCTCGGCTCTGGGAACCGGTCCCCGTATTCCAAGACGCCGCAGGGGGCCAGCGTACAGCTCGGGAACGGCGATCGACCCAGGGGAAGGGGCTCCGATTGCCACGAGTAGTCGACGACGCAGGGCTCGCTTGTTGTAGGCAAGCCGCCGCCGGGCAGGCACGGCAAGAAACACGGCGCGTGCGCGCAATGTGCGGTGCAGGTCAATCACGATGTCGTAGCGATCCTGTCGCAGCGTCCCGATGTATGAAACGAGAGACTGCCCTCTCACGAGCGGCCGAGCCATGTCGACGAGTGGTCCCGCGCAAGCGGCGAAGAATCCCGCATACTCGGCTTTAGTCGCAAGATCGATTCGCGCCTCGGGGAAGTGATCACGCAACATTCGCAGAACCGGCGTGATCAGAACGAGGTCGCCAAGGGAGCTGAAACGGATTACGAGGATGCGGGTGGGCTCGTCTTCATGCAGTCTCTCACCCGCCCACACTTTACCTATTGCAGGATCGGGGGTCGTGGTGGATGATTCGTGCGCACTCCGCTTCTCCAAGCTTTCTCCCTGAATCAGGATGCAGTTCGTTCGTTGCGACGCGTGCGGCGCCAAGGCAATCCTCGCCGCATCGCGCTGTCCGAAGTGCGCCAACCCCTTCTGGCTCCGTAATCACCGGGGAGACATCATCCCGCTGTCGAGGTGCCGGGATTGTAACACCTGGTTCCCCCGGTCCAAGGGGTTGTGCAAGTGGTGCGGAGCGCCTGCACCGGTCAAGAGAGCGACCGCTCCGTGGTTGGGAGCGGCCGGGCTCGTCCTCCTCGTGGCGCTGGTGGTCTGGCGATCGCCTTTCATGGATAAGCGCACGAGCGCCGCGGTAGAGAGTGGGCCACTTCCGCAGCCGGCTATCGAACGAACAACGGCAGCCGGGCAGGTGCCACCCTCGGAAGTGAACACCGCGCACCCGGTCACCGCTGACCGCTCGTCCGCCGAGACCAGCGAGCCAGCGGCAACCATCCCCGCTGTCGGCTTTCGGGATGCATCTGGCGGACCGTGGACCAACATGCGAGCGAACACGTGGGTCAACGTCCGACAGACAACCGGTGGTCGGTCTGCGGTCCTGGGAGTGATCAACCCCGACGAAGAGGTCCTTCTCGGACCGTCCCGGGGTGGGTGGCGGCGGGTACGATCCGACCGCGTCAGCGGCTGGGTGGACTCGCGGCTCTTTCGCCCCTAGTCATCAGCGTAGGGGGAGTCGCTTTCATCGCCGGGACCGTAGACAACACGAACACGTTGAGCGGTCCGCGATGCAGACGCCGCGGGCAGCAGGGTAGCAGCGATCGGCATGACCTGAGCCAGGATCCCTGCGCTGAGGTGTGAGCCGAAACGTGCCAGGTGGCCGGCGCGTGCGGGGCTGGCCAGCAGATAGATGAGGAACGGCTTGTCCGCCTTGGCTGCGTTGCATCGTTTGCAGGCAAGAACCAGGTTGTCTCTCCGGTCGTACGCACTCTGACCTTTCCGCGGCGTGACATGGTCGAGGGTAATGCCGCGCGGTGCGTGTTTCACTCCGCAATAGGCGCAGACCGGTCCGTGCACCTCAAGCAGCCAGCGGCGCGTCTCGGTGTAGGCTGCGCGGCCGGTCGGAACCGAGGTATCCCGCGCAGCTCTGTGCGCCGCCTCGCCCCGGCGGCGCCCGTTGCGCTGAGGTTTGCGACCCGCCATCAAACGAGTTTCAGCACGAAACAGTGCTTGTGCCCCACTGTCCACTCGTCGTCCGAAACCTTGTCATACCGGATTTTCTTTTCCGGATAACGTTCGACGTCTTCGGATCTGAAGCCGCAGCGCATGAACAGGTCGTCGGAAAACGATACGGCGAACAGTTCAGGATATCCACGATTGCGAGCCAGGTCTGCGGCGGCCCTGATGAGCCTGGCACCGATTCCCTTGCGCTGGTATCCGGGATCAACGGCAAGCGACACGAGCTCGGCGAGCGAGGGTGAATATTCGTCGATGCAGACGCAGCCGACGATCCGGCCGTCGTCGTCCCGGATAATCCGATAGTCGTCGATGTGTGATTCGACCCACGATTCGGATCGTGGCAGGGTCAGCCCCGCCTCGTTGAAGGCGTTGTTCAGCTCCGAAATCGCCGCCACATCGAATTCCCGGGCGGGTGATATCGCTCTCATGTAAGGGATAATAACCCGGACAAGCCGCGGGTTGCAGCGATGCCGCGGTCAGTTCCGCCGCCGCCTTGTGCGGAGGTCAAGGAATTCCCCGGCGCGGAGGGTGGCATAGGGTCGGGCGCTGTCCGGCTGTTCGCGCCCGTTGTGCACAAAAAGCAGTCCGCGCCCCACAACCTCGGCAGTGCCGCCGCGAACTATTATCGCCGTTCCCTCGTCAAGGCCCAGACCGAGGAGTGCCGGATGAGACCGGACGACCTGCTGCAGGTCCAACTGCCGATTGCGTGCCGAGACGTGCTGGTCAATGGCAACGTTGCGGATCAGGCCGAATCCCTGTTCGTAGCCGGGGGCCATCATGATGGTGTTCCCTTCGCGAGCGCCACGGACCATGTAAGACGCCTGAATGGACGCACCCGCCGACGTCCCTCCGATCACACCTCCTCGCGCAAGGAGGGCGTGCAGCTCACGCTCGGTGCGCGTCCCCAGGTAGGAATCAACGAGGCGCCACTGCCTGCCACCGGGGAACCAGACGCCACCCGCTTCACGAATGGCTGCCGCGAAGGAATCCGTCTCGGCGATCGCCCTCTCTCTCGTGTGTCGCAGCACAAGCTTCTTTGCACCCGCACTTCGGAGGACGTTGAGGCCCGTCCAGTCCGATGGGTACAGCGAGTCCTCTCCCGCCGTGGGGATCACCACAATGGCAGCAGAAGGACCCCCGGCGAGCTCGATGAATCGTCCCATGATTTCGGGACCCAGCTGGCCTCCACCCGCGATTAAAAGCGTACCGCCGACGGGTGGGACCTGATCGACGGGAGTCGCCCGACCACCACATGACAACGCTGCGAGTGCAGCGAAAGCGCAGGAGAGCAGCCGGACGGCGGGCCGTACCGAGTATGCGTGCAGCATGGCGCGTGGCACCCCTCTGCTCAGTGGTGCTTCATCCCCGTGTTGGCCGTGCAGCCCTTTTCGACGACTGCGAACTTGTCGTGGAGAGCTGTCAGTGCCTTGAGAAGCTCGGCGTCCGGCGCTTCGCTGAGAACGAGATTGCCAATCGCCAGCGCTTCGCTCGAGATCGCGAAAACGGTGGAACGGAGCTTTTCATTGGAGCAGGCCGCTGGCGGAGTCGACGCCGCCCAGGCGCGAGCCGTTCCGGCGAGCTCCGACGACTTGGTCCGCAAGGGCCTGAGATCATTCTGTCGGGCGGGGTGCCATGTGTCGCGCAGCACCGAATGGAAGTTGTTCATCTCCGCCCAGGGGGAGGCTTGGTGCTTCATGCCTTCCTTCGCGGCCGTAGCGGTGGACGACTGAGCACTCGCGGTTGTTGCCGTAAAAGCGATCAGGATAGCGAAGCGCATTGGTACTTGTTTGAGGGATGAAGGAGGAAATCTAGTGAATAGCGGAGCGGCAAGAGGCAAAGAGGACGAAGAGGATGAAGAGGATGAAGAGGACGCCACAGGGTCGCGGGAAGGGGAACGGCCCTCGACCGGCACGGCACAGGCGCGTAGTTTCGTGCCTCACACCACTGATCTCCTGAGGGCATGATGTCACGAACGATGCGTGCGATTCTGGCCGGACTCCTCTTCACGGTTTCGAGCGCGTGGATGGCGCCGATGCTCGCGCAGGACGCCAATCCTGGCCCCAATCGCGCTGAAGGTGAGGGTCCGTTCGACCGTCTGATCATCCGGGGTGCCACCCTTATTGACGGCGCCGGCGGACCTCCACGGGGCCCCGTCGACATCGTTATCGAGCGGAACCGCATCGTTCAGGTTGCAGACGTCGGATTCCCCGGAGTTCCCATCAATCAAAACCAGCGCCCGCGCGGGCCGGCGCGCGAGATCCAGGCCGAGGGGATGTACGTGATGCCCGGCTTCATCGATCTCCACGTTCATACGTGTGGAAAGCCCAAGGCGCCTGACGCCGAATACTGCTACAAACTCTGGCTTGCGCACGGAGTAACGACAGTGCGTGGCGTTCCGCTGGGTGGCTTCGAATGGAGCCTCGGCGAGACGAAACGTGCCAACGCCAACGAGATCACCGCTCCGCGCCTCATCAACTACCAGCGTCCCGGGAGTGGGCGTGGCTGGGGCGGGAAGCCGATTCTGACGCCTGATGATGCAAGGGCGTGGGTGCGTTGGGCCAAGGAGCAGGGGATCGATGGTCTCAAGGTCGGGGCGTACGAGCCCGCGATCATGGCCGCACTCCTCGATGAGGCGAAGAAGCTCGGCCTCGGATCGACGGCGCATCTGGGTCAGCTCGGAGTGCCGCAGATGAATGCGTGGGACGCCTCCAATCTCGGCCTCGGCGCTGTCACGCACTTCTACGGAATCTTCGAGGCGATGTACGAGAACACCGACGTCCAGCCATACCCCGAGACCTACAACTACAACGACGAGCAGTGGCGCTTCGGACAGGTAGCGCGCCAATGGAGTCTGGTGAAGCCACAGGGCGAAAAGTGGAACTCCTTCCTCAAGGGACTCAAGGCCAACAACACAACGCTCGACCCGACGATGACGACGTACATGTCGGGCCGGGACCTGATGAAGCGCCGCAATGCCGACTGGCACGAGCAGTACACACTGCCCTCGCTCTGGGACTTCTACACCCCCAATCGCACCAACCATGGCGCGTACTTTTTCAACTGGACGACGTGGGATGAAGTGGCGTGGCGCAAGTTCTACCAGGTCTGGATGGAGTTCATCAACGACTACAAGAACCTCGGCGGCCGGGTAACGCCGTCGACCGATGCCGGTTTTATCTACAACACCTACGGATTCTCCTATATCGAGGAGATGGAAAACTTTCAGGAAGCCGGGTTCCACCCGCTCGAAGTGATCCGGTCGGCGACGCTGCACTCCGCCGAGGAGCTGAACAAGGCAAACGGCAAGCCGATTGAAACGGGACTTGTCAAACCTGGTATGCTTGCCGACCTCGTGATCGCGCCTGAAAACCCGATTGCCAACTTCAAGACGTTGTACGGCTCCGGATTCATTCGACTCAACGACCGCACCGGCAACGTCGAGCGGGTGGGCGGCGTGAGGTACACGATCAAGGACGGAATTGTCTATGATGCGAAGAAGCTGCTCGATGACGTCGCGAAGATGGTGGAGCGCCAGAAGAAGGAGAGGGGCATCACCAAACTCCCCGTAGCCACCTTCATGCCCTGAGCTCCTTCGCTCCGCGGCGGATACCCGGTGCCGGGCGTCCGCAGGCAGCGTCAACGGAGCGTTCATTGCAGGCGTTAACTCACTGGGACCGGCGTCACCTCGGCGCCGGTCCCGACATTTTCCGTGATACCGGTGATGCCAATGAGAAACAAACTGATTCTGGCAGGCGCGCTCCTGACCTCGTCGTCTCTGGCAGCGCAGGAGAGCGAGCAGGCGCTGATCGCGCGTGCGCGCGCGATTCACGACCGTGTGATCACGCTCGACACCCACGTCGACATCAGCCCGGCCAACTTCAGGATCGGTGAGCGCAACTACAAGGACCGGCTGACGACTCAGGTCAACGTTCCCAAAATGGAGGAAGGCGGGCTCGATGCGGCTTTCCTCATCGTGTACGTGGGGCAGGGCAGCGCGCTCAATGCCGACGGGTTCGCGCGCGCAAAGGCCCAGGCGGTGGAGAAGTTCGAGGCGATACACCGGTTGACGAAAGAAATCGCCCCCGATCGTGTGGCGCTGGCACTCACACCGGCCGACGTCAGGCGGATCGCGCGCGAGGGCAGGAAAGCGATTCTGATCGGCGTCGAAAACGGCTATCCGCTGGGCGATGACCTGGGGAACGTCAGGCTCTTCGCCGAGCTCGGGGCGCGTTATCTCTCGCTGGCGCACAACGGGCACAGCCAGCTCTCGGATTCGAACACGGGAGAGAGGGACGGCCAGTGGATGTGGAACGGACTTTCACCACTGGGCGAGAAGGTGATCGCCGAGTTGAACCGGTGGGGCGTCATGATCGACATCTCGCATCCGTCGAAGGCTTCGATCATGCGCACGCTGGAGCTGAGCAAGGCGCCGGTGATCGCATCACACTCCGCGGTCCGCGCACTTGCCAATCACTCCCGCAACCTTGATGACGAGCAGCTCCTCGCCCTCAAGCGCAACGGTGGGGTGGTGCAGATGGTGGCTTTCAATTCCTACGTCAAGGTCCCCGCCCCCGACAGCCCGGAGCGCGTGCGGGCACTGGCGGCGCTGAGGCAGGAGTTCGGCCTTCCAGCGACGGGAGGTGGACCTGGTGGCGGCATTGCGCAGTTGGACTCGAGCCGGCGGGTTCAGTTCCAGGATCGCATGCAGCGCCTGAACGCACAGCACCCGCCCGCGCCCCGAGCCACAGTGAAGGACTTCGTTGATCATATCGATTACGGGGTAAAGCTGATCGGCATCGACCACGTCGGCATCAGCTCCGATTTCGACGGCGGTGGCGGGGTCGAGGGGTGGAGCGACGCCAGCGAGACGTTCAACGTCACACTGGAGCTGGTCCGCCGGGGCTACACTGAGGCGCAGATCGACAAGCTGTGGAGTGGGAACCTGCTGCGCGTGCTTGGCGAGGTTCAACGGCTGGCGGAAAGGCGGTAGCTCCGAAGAGTTGGCTCTCGCAGATCGGCTGAACCGCGCGGACCGACGCCGGAGGTACCGGCGCAGTCCGCGGTCTCCGGCGGCTCATTCCCCTGCCTGAACGCGCCAGACGGCCCTCGGACGCCGCGAAGTGGGCACAGCCTGGTGGTTGCCCTGGTGCTTCGCGACGCCCTTGAAGTAGGGAGGTTGTGACGTGCTCGAGAAGCCCTAGCGTCGGGGAATCCCGACAGAGACTATCACCCCGAAGCTTGGGTCCGAATCTTCCAGGCCGAGCGGGATGTTGACGAACGGTTTCACTCCGAACGTCTTGTTGAACACCAGCCCGACACCGCCGCTCAGAACGCCGAAAGTGTCCGAATCCGATTCACTTTCGCCGGCCACGGACAGCGATACGCGCGAGTAGACAAGTGAAAAACCGCCGGTAGGAATTACCTCAAGCGTTTCGGATCCCGACGCCAGAACTCCCACGAGGAGACCCGCGCTGAGGGCCTGGCCCGTAACCTTGAATTCCACTCCCTCGAACTCATCGCTGGGTCCATTGGAATATCCTGCGCCCGCGGCGGGGCAAAGCCACGCTTTGCGCTCGCTACCCAGGGGCATCTGAAGGCCCGCGGCGACGTCGGCACCGAGCGCGCTTCCAGCGTCGTCATCCAGCGAGGTGCGACTTCCGGATACGCTCACGAACGGACCGGCATCACGACCGAACGCGGCGCCGGCACCCAGTTGCTTCGCACCCTCAAAGATCGTGAGAGCACCGAAGACATTCGCGCTTGTGTTCGCGAACGAAGGGAGGCCGGCACAGGTTTGCCCCTGCATCAAGTTTGGCACGAGGGCCAGGGCCAGACAGAATCCGAGTCTTGCGGTTCGCATTTCCACCTCCGGTTCAGGTTGTCGAACGATAATACTGCCGCCTGCGGTGTAGTCCCCGACGCACTGCTTTTCCTGTGAGCGAGTTCCGCGTCATTTCGCCTCAGTGACCGCCAAACGCCCCGGTACCTGAACCCGGCTCTTCGCTTTTGACTCATGCCAATGAGTAAGACATACTACCTGCCTGACCACCCGCGCGGCGCAAAAAACGCCCGGCGGCCACCGCTCATTTCAACGTGGCAACAACGTAAACCGCGCCAGGTTCTCCCCGAGGTACAGCCGCGCTGCATCGCGAAGTTTGTCGGCGGTCAGCTCGCGAATCAGGTCTGTGTAACCGAGGAGCGTCCCCAGATCCTCGCCGTTCTCGACACGAGCCACAAGGTTCGCCATCCAGTAGCTGTTTTCGCGCATGCTCACCTCGAACTGCCGCAGTTGCTGCTCGCGGACCTTGGCCACATCCGCGTCGTCGATCGACCCCGCCCTCGTCGAGTCGATCACAGCAATGACCGTGCGCAGGAGATCGTCCACCCGCTCCGGGGCCGATCCGTACTGGATCGCCACCGTGTATGTCTCGCGCGGAATCCGGTCCAGCGATCCGGACACCGAGACTGAGTAGGTCCCGCCCAGCGCTTCGCGAAGATTCTCGAGCAGCCGCATCTCGAGGTATTCGCTCAACGAGCGCATCGTGTGCCGTTGCGCCGGCCCGAAGGCTGCATCTCCGGTGTAGAGAATGAGCGTTGATGCCTTCGGTTCGCTCCCCTTGCGAACCGTCTTTTCGACCCGTCCGCGGAGAGTCCGTGGACCAACGTCTCGCCAGCTCTCACTCCGCCCGGACGCCGGAAGCGAGCCGAGCCAGCGTGTGACCAGTGGCCTCAGCGAATCGATATTGATCGCGCCGACGATCGCGAATGTGTAATCGCCGAAATCGGCGAAGCGGTCACGATAGAACGACAACGCCTTGCTGTAATCAGCACGCTGGAGCAGTGCCGCCGTCATCGGTTGCGAACGCGGGTGGTTCTGCGCCATCGTCACCGTGACCGTGTCGGAGAAAACTGCCTCCGGATCGTTGTCCCGATTGACGAAAAAGGGGATCACCTGAGCCTTGAATGCGGAAAAGGCCGCGGAGTCCCGCCGAGGATTCGTGAGTTTGGCGTACATGAGCTCGAACATCGCTGCCAGGTCCTTTGGCGATGCACGCCCGGATACGCCTTCGCGCGTGTCGTCTATGAACGCACCAGCCCTGACCTGCTTCCCCGTCAGCTTCTTGTTGAGCTCAATCTCGCTGAAGCTGCTCACACCGCCGCGGTCGACTGCGGTCGTCGCCAGCATCGCCGACGGCAGGTCCGCGTCCGCGGCGAGGCTGGTCCCACCCGGACTCCATCCCTGCATCAGAACCTCATCAGCCTTGAAATCAGTGGGTTTGACGAGAACCCGGATGCCATTGGAAAGACGCCATTCGGTAACCCCAAGCGCGGGCAGCTGAGTCTCGGAAACGATCCTTCCCGGGCTCGGCAGCGGCGAAACCAGAGGTGCATCAGAAACCGTTTCGGCATAAGCGACGACCGGAGTCGCATCGGCGCGCCG
>JBQTHK010000104.1:0-3859 GCA_052389935.1 Gemmatimonadota bacterium
GCAGCAGGTGATCGTTTGTACGTCGAGGTACGGGACACCGGCGCGGGTGTGCGGAGCGAAGACGCTGAGCGAATATTCGAGGCACTTATACGACGAAGGCCCGTGAGATCGAGAGTCCGAGTCCGACACCCTTTGCATTCGTAGTGTAAAGTGGCTCGAATATTCGCTCAGCGTCTTCACTCCGCACACCCGCGCCGGTGTCCCGCACCTCGACGTACAAACGATCACCTGCTGCCGATGCCTCGATGGTCAGAGTGCCTCCCTCCTTCCCTTCCCCCGGTGACCCCTGCATCGCCTGAACGGCATTCGACACGAGATTCCACAACACCTGCCCGACCTGATCACGATCGACCATCACCTGTGGAAGACCGGCGACGTACTGGCGATCAACATCGACACAATCGGGAATCGTCATCCTCTCAAGAACGTCATCGAGCAGTCGAGTGACGTCCATGGACGCTCGCTCGGAGCTTCCCGACCGCACGCGGTCGAGGAGATCGGAGATGATTCTCTCCGAAAGCCTGATCTGCTCGCGCAAGAGCGACGCATAGTCCCTGATCCTCGGCGAAGCGTCGGGCAGCGCGTCGAGCAGGAACACCACGTTGCTCATCACCCCCAGCGGGTTACGCAGTTCGTGGCTGACACTTCCCGACAGCCGCCCGATCGTGGCCAGTCTCTCGCTCTGCTTCAATTCCTCGTGCAGCTCCCGCAGGCGATCAACAGCAGTCGACAGTTCGCCGGTCCTCGAGTCGATGTCGGACTCCAGCTTCTCCTGCACGCTGCGCACGGAAGTCGCCATCGTCTCGAACGCACGGGCGAGTCGGCCTATCTCGTCGTGTCGGTCCGTCGCCACAAGATTGACGTTGCGGTCGCCTCGCGCGATCGCTTCGGTGGCAGCCGTAAGCTCGCCGAGTGGTCGAGTGATACGGTTCGAGACCCCGAAGCCAAGCAACGCTCCGGCAAGCGCGATAAGGCTCCCCGTCATCAGAAAGGGAGTGATCAGGGCCCGCGCCGGCGCCAGCGCAACGTGCTCCGGCAGATCGACAGCATAGAGCCACGGTGAATCGCGCACCGGAAGTGACGCGCTCACCCACCGCTGACCATCTCGTTCGTAGATGACCGGGGACGGCTGATCCAGGGGATACGTGAGAGCCCGCCCCCGCACCCACATCGTGCCATCCACATTCCCAACCAGCAGTTCGCCTTCCGGGCCCACGATGCGTTCTACTATCCGGGTGTTGGCCGACGTCCCCTGTCCTATCAGTCGCGTCACGCGGACGGCGCCGACGATTTCCTGCCCGACGCGTACCGGGGCCGTGGCCTGGAAACGCTGGAGCGAATCGCGCTCATGGATCGGCCCCAGTGCGGCCGTCTGCGGAATGGCGGAACCATGGGGACTCCGGCGCACGCGATGCGCCGGGATCGACCGCAGCACTATCCCATCGCGCCGGACAAGGTCGACCGCAACCGTTGTATCAAGGCGCGTCCTCAACCTCGCGAGCGCCGAGTCCACCAGCAGTGAGGCCGCAGTCCCACCAACCTGCAGGGCAGCTACAACCGCCGGATCACGAGCGACGGCACCGACCGATTCCAGTTGATTGAGGACACCGAGCTCGACTATCGTGTTTACCTGAACGACAGCACTTCGCAGTCTCGTATGTGTCGCCCCGATCGCCGATTCCTCGACCGCTCGGTACGCAAAGAGTCCAAACGCCGCCACGGTAACCGCCGCTGTAAAGGCAAACAGCAACGGCAACTTCCACCGGAGGGACGTACGCTTGAACCGCGCTGGCGCTGTCATAGGCAGGGCCTTGCGATCAGGTAGCTTGATTTTCGGCAACGGCGCAATCGTACCGTCCACGGCTGGGGCTGTCAATCAAAGTGGGATCGTTCAGCACTCGAACGCTCCCGAGGCCCACGTATCCCTCTCAAGGTATCGCTATCGCACCACTCAGGAGATAGTCCATCGCCATGACTCCAAAGCAGCTTTCGCTCAAGTCACCCGCGAACGGGGGAGCGTTCGTCGGTCGCCTGCTCAGGTATCCCGGAAAGGGTGGCTGGCACTTCGTGGAAGTACCGCCGAGGCTGGCTCCTGCCGTTACGCACGGTTGGGGGCGGACACCAGTGGTCGCCTGGATCGACGGGACGGAATGGCGTACCAGCGTCTGGCGCGGGCGGGATGGGCGCACGCTGCTCCCCGTTCCTCTGCGCGTGCGGGGCAGACGCGGGCAGGGCGATCGCGTTGGCATCCGTCTGGCTTTTAACATCTAGACAAAGCGTGGACAACGTCACTCATGCCCTGGCCGGATGCCTCCTCGCTTCGGCCTCGCTCCAGTTCATCACGCGCCGCTCCGGCGATTTATCGCGCGTGACGCGACGCGCTGCCTTTACCGTCGGCATCATCGCCGCCGAGCTTCCCGACATCGACATTGCTTATTCGGGCGAGTCGCTGGGCCTCGGACCATCAGGCTACCTGCTGCATCATCGAGGCCATTCTCACACCATCGTTTTTGCGGTAGCCGCGGCCTTTGTGATCTGGTCGGTGGCAATGACACTCAGCCGGCAACTGCGGGCGCCACCGATACGCACCAACCTGTTGTGGCTGTCTCTCGCCGGCACGTTTTCACACATCGCCCTTGACTACACCAACAGTTACGGTGTCCACCCCTTCTGGCCCGTGGATAATGGCTGGTTCTATGGCGATGCGGTCTTTATCGTCGAGCCATGGCTGTGGGTCGTAAGCATCCCGGCGCTGTTCATGGTAGCCACGAACCGGATCGGCCGGGGACTCTACGCCATTCTCTTCGCTCTGATTTTTGGCGCGGTTTGGGCGGTTGACCTCGTTGGCACCGGAACCGCGATCGCCGTCTCCGCCGGCGCCCTGCTCTGGACCGTCTTCACTCTGCTGCTCAAGACACCGGGGCGGCGCATCGCAGCAGCTCTTGGTGGTTGGGCTCTTGCCGAGGCACTTTTCTTCGTGTCATCGGCGGCAGCCCGGGAGCAGTTGTTGAAGGCGGCTGTTCCCGGAGTGACCGACGTCGTGCTCTCGCCGCATCCTGCCAATCCTCTCTGCCACTCGGCGATCGTTGTGAGCACCGACGCCGGCCTGTACACCGCCCGCGAGGCATCAGTCACCGGCTTTCCGCAGGTTGTTAAGGCGTCGCGCTGTGGTTCCTTCAGGCAGTCGCTGGGCGAACGTGGGCGCGCCGGCGCAGTCGACCAGACGGGTGTAGTCTGGGGAGGATCATGGAGCGGCTCCGTCACTGAGCTTCAAAACCTCATGGAGACTCACTGCGAAGTTGGCGCTGCCCTCCGATTCATGCGGGTACCGATCTGGTCCGTGACATCCGGCGGCGACGTCAGACTCTTCGACCTCCGTTACGGCGACGGGAGCTTCGCCAGCCTGACCGCTCGGCGCGACGCGACTTGTGAGGGCTGGATTCCTCCCTGGAGATTTCCTGCTGCCAGGATTCTGGCAGACGATTGACCGGCACTTCGTTTGCTGCCTTCATCTTCGTCATCTTCATCCTCCTCATCCTCTTCATCCTCTTCATCCTCTTCGCCCTCTCGCCCTCTCGCCCTCTCGCCCTCAGGCCCACATCCGCACGAATAGATCGGATCGTCGCTCTGAATCCAGCGCCAGCGCCACCGGCCTGCTTTCCGCGAGTAGTTCGCCATAGGCCGCGCTCCCTCGCGCAAACGGAGGGACATTCTCGTCGATGGCGTTGATCCAGAGGACCACGCCACCCATTGCCGCGGTGTTGAGCGTGTGTCCCGCTTCGTGGCTCGACAGACTCGGTGCTCTGAACGAGCCGCGCAGTGCCGGACTCGTGACGAAACTGAAGTTCCCGAGCGAAAA
>JBQTHK010000105.1:0-5268 GCA_052389935.1 Gemmatimonadota bacterium
ATGGAGCCCTGGCAATGGCCGGTTTCCGACGCCCCTCGTCCTGAAGAACGCAGCGCAGTCGAGATAACGAGTCCTGATGCTGCCCCTCGGTAGCTCGATAACACCCGGAACTCGAAACCGCGCAAAACCGCCAGTCGTCAGATTCACGGACCAATAGAGCCCGTCGAGAGCTGAACCCGCTGTCCGACCGGCAGAGTGAACCCGGTGCAGGTCAAAATATTGGCACGACCAGAACCAGACTTGCAGCAACGTGAGACTGAAGCCCCGCCACCCAAGGCCAGGGCCGACACCCTCGTTCGTATAGCGCTCGTCTGTCTCGTCGCCGCCGTCGCCATCCTCACTATCACACCCTGGCCCGTCGGCGCATTTCAGGACGACGCCATTTACACCGTACTCGCCAAGTCACTCGCTGAAGGACACGGCTACAAACTGCTAAACCTCCCGGGCGAACCAGACGCAACCCACTTTCCCCCGGGCTACCCACTCTTCCTCGCCCTCATCTGGAAAGTGTGGCCGTCCTTCCCCGATAACATCGTTGCCTTCAAGTTCGCCAACGCACTCCTCCTCGCCTGCGCCGCACTCGGCACCTTCACCTTCGCGAAGCAGAAACTGGGATCGACAACCGCGGCCGCCTCCGCCTATGCGATCGCCGGGACGCTTTCCATCGTTGTGCTCCTGGTGACCGGCGTGATCATGTCGGAGCCGCTTTTCATGGCGCTCCTCTTTCCCGCACTGCTGAGCGCCGAAAGAACCGCGGAATCCGGAAGTGCCGCCGGCGCGGCCCGCACGGGGCTCTGGCTCGGCGCACTCGCACTCGTCCGCACACTCGGGTTGTTCACGATACCCGCAGCACTGCTCGTCCTGGTGCTGAGACGACATTGGCGAGCGGCGTTCGCGCTCGCCGCCACCGCCTCACTGCTCGTCGTGCCGTGGCAACTCTGGGTCACGGCCAATCAGTCAGAAGTCGCACCGATCCTGGCAGGCAAGTTCGGCTCCTACTCGGGATGGCTCGTGGAAGGCTACCGCGACGGGGGGCTCGCCTTCGTCTCCGCCGTCATCGCTCGCAACCTGGCTGACATCGACGGGATGATGAGCTACCATCTCCTTCCGATCCAGCCCGCCTTCCCGCGTGGCGTCGTCTTCGTCTCAGCCCTGGCACTCGGCTTCCTCGGAATAAAACGATTCGCTCGCAAGACTCCGGTAACGCTCGTGTTCATCGGGTTCTACATCCTTGTAGTCATGTTGTGGCCCTTTGAACCCAATCGCTTCCTGCTCCCACTCTGGCCGCTCTGGCCAATGCTGGTCGTCGGCGGCATCCAGCTTCTCTGGAACGTGTCGAGACCTCGACCCATCGCCCTGCTTCTCCGTACCACTTCGGCGATCGCTGCGGCGACCATCCTCGTCGGCGTCGCCTCGTACAATTACATGGGCTACAGCCGGCGCTGGTGGAACAGTATCCAGCGCGACGCCGGCCAGCGGGCACGACCAATCGTGGAATGGACAGCCGCCAACACATCTGCCGCTGACGTCCTCGCCACCGACGATGACCTTATCGTGTATCTGTACACGGGCCGAAAAACCATCCCCACATCGACGTTCACTCCGCGCGAGCGCGTGCGACCGCTCACCGACGACGAGGATGCAGCCGCCGTCCGCGACCTGTTCGCGGCTTACCAACCGGATTACTATGTCGTTGCCTCGAAGCGGGGCATGTTGACAGCCAACACACTCGCAACCGGCGAAGGCGCCCTGCTGCGACCATGGAGCAGAACTCCGAACGCCCTGATCTACCGATCGGTAAGACCATGAGAACCGATCCGGCCGGCTTCGACACTCTGCGGGCGACTCCCGACTTTTCAGCGGCGATCGTCCCGCGCCTGCGTGGTCACACCCCGATCGCCGCCGAGGAGCTGCTGCTGTCCGTTCTGGTGCCGGTATATAACGAACGAAGTACCATTCGGCTCATCCTCGACCAGATCCACAGCGTACCAGTCAACAAGCAGGTGATCTGCGTCAACGACTGCTCCACCGACGGCTCCGATCGGATACTGGAACAGCTGCGGGCCGATGGGCTGATAGATATCCTCATCCACCACCCGGCCAACCGTGGCAAGGGAGCGGCGATCAGGGCCGCCATCGCCGCCAGTACCGGCAACATTGTCATTGTGCAGGACGCCGATCTCGAATACGATCCCGCCGACTGGCCGACGCTCCTGCAACCAATCGTTGAAGGAAAGGCGGACGCCGTGTTCGGGTCGCGTTTCCTGTCGGGCCCACATCGCGTGCTCTACTTCTGGCACAGCGTGGGTAACGGGCTCCTGACGACGGTGAGCAACATGTTCACCAATCTCAACCTCACCGACATGGAAACGTGCTACAAGGCGGTCCGTGGTGAGGTCATACGCGGCTTGCCGCTCACAGCGGACCGCTTTGGCTTCGAGCCCGAGATCACCGCCCGGCTGGCTCAGGCCAGAGCTCGCGTCTGGGAGGTTCCGATCTCCTATTCGGGCCGCACCTACGCCGAAGGCAAGAAGATCAACTGGAAGGATGGCGTTGCCGCCTTCTGGCACATCGTGCGCTACAACCTGTTCCCGCCTGTGACGGCGCGCACAGGGAAGGGCGGCGAGAACAAAACACGCGCAGCCTGAGGCGTTACCTCCCCGGCTGGGCCGCGTCATCGTAGTGCCCCGTCCAACAGGGTCTGGGGTCAAAGGTTCGGACTACGGTGCGGGAATGTGGTGGCGGACCGTGTGGCAGTCTGCAAGAGCGAACGCAAAAAACTCGCGGTCGCGGGATAGTGGCGGAGCTGCACGGTGCCCCTCAAGCTGTTGTCAGCCATGGGGTTCGACAACACGAGGGGTGACTGGTCCACCGATTGCCAACCCAGAGGTCGAACGGCATCCCAGAGCAATCCCACCCCTCTTCACCCGGCACCTGGAGAACAGAATGAGCAACAAGACTCGCAAGGGCTTCACGCTGATCGAACTTCTGATCGTTGTCGTGATCATCGGCATCCTGGCCGCGATCGCGATTCCGAAGTTCGCAAACACGAAGGAGAAGGCATATCTCGCTTCGATGAAGTCAGACCTGCGCAACATGGCCACGACCGAAGAGTCCTACTTCGCGGACTTCCAGGTGTACGTTGGCGGTGCAGCGCAGAACCTCGCTGGTGGTACGTTGGCCCTCAACGGCTTCGTCCCGTCGGCTGGTGTGACGGTGACGGCGGCTGCGACGGGCGGTACGGGCTGGAGCGCGACCGCGACTCACAGCGCGACTACAAGGACCTGCGCCATCTTCGTTGGTGTGGCGGCCGTGGCTCCGGCGACGGTCGAAGCAGAGCCGAAGTGCAGCTGAGGTCAGACCTCGACTGATCCAGTGCCCAGAGGGCGGTGGTCTTCGGACCATCGCCCTCTCGCTCTTTCACCGACTTCACCGCCGACGATTCTCGCAACAAAACGATGAAAACCGAAATAGACTGAGACCCTGGGACGGACAGGTCCGGACTATCATCGCCTCATGCCCTCCGTCCATCGCAATGGCTTTACGCTGATCGAGATCCTCGTCGCCTTGCTGCTGTTCACCACCGGCTGCCTCGCGCTCCTCTCGACGCAAACTGTCGTCACCGCCCGCAGATCAGCGGCACTCAACGACTTCGCCCTCGCCAGCCTCACGCTGCGCGTGCTCGACTCCCTCCGCTCGTCGGACTGCAGCCTCACAAGCGCCGGGTCAACCACTGCACCCGCCGGCCAGGTCACCTGGACCGCAGTCCGGCGCCCGCAGGCCATCGACCTGAGCCTCACCGTGACACCAGCCCGCCTCGGTGCACCGCCCTGGAACACTTCCACAATCGTCCCGTGCAGCCCGTGACCTGCCGCCGCGGCGCTACCCTCATCGAAGCAATAACGGCACTCGCGATCGGCGGTGTCCTCGCCGCTACTCTCGTCCGCACCCTCGACCGCTCGGCACGCCTGCACACGGGCACCATCTCGCTCGTCGAACAGGTGACCCAGCTCTCCGAATCGGCCGCGATCCTCCGCGAGATGACATCGGAGCTGTCCGTCCCGGCCGGCGCACTCTACACCTGGAGTGCGACGAACATATCCATGGCCGGCGCCGTCGGCTCCTCGGTTGCCTGCCGACAGGCAGCGTCTGCCATCGAGCTCGTGCCCGACTCACTCACCTCCGGCCAGACACTCAGCTTCTGGAACACGTCGCCCCAACCAGGAGACTCCATCAGCTGGTTCGATCAGGGGTCCGCAGCCGGTCCGGCAGATGACAGTTGGCACACCATCGGCGTCGCGGCAGCCGCCCGGTCTGCAGGCAATTGCCAGGGCACGGCGTTCGCCACCCCGGCCGACGCCGGCCAGAATGGCTGGACCCTCCAGTTGTCCGCCGCCCCTTCCATCCCTGCCGGGACGCCCGTCCGCGTCACCCGCCCTCAACGCCTGGCGCTCTACCGATCGGCAACATCACACGCACTCGGCTTTTCCGACTGGGACCCCGTGCGAGGTGCATGGCATGTGATCCAGCCCGTCACGGCGCCCCTCAATTCACCAGCCGCTGCGGCCCCCGGCCTCGCCCTCTCACTGCGTGACTCCACCGGGAGGACATCGGCCACCCCGCGTCAAACCTCGGCGCTTGCCGCCAGCTTCGCCAACCAGACCGCGCACACCATTCGCAGCGACGGCCGCAGACGGGGCCAACGGACAGACTCGATAACGGCGTTCGTCGCATTCAGGAACCGCAGGTGAACCGATGACCATCACGAACAGCCGCGCGACCCTGAACGACGAGGCGCCAGTGACCAGTAGTTCGCCCCGGCGCAGCCGTCAAGGCGTTGCGCTGATGTTGTCACTGATTGCTCTCATTCTCTTCGGGATCATGGCAGCCGCACTCGCCCACGTCACGATGGGAGAGTCGCGCCGGCTCCACGGGCAAAAGGCACGTACCCACGTCGACGCCGCCGCAGACCAGGCCGCCTACTCGGTCGCGCGAGACTGGATCCCCGGACTCAACGACACCCTGCAACCGGGGCAGTTGCTGCCGTTCGCCACAAGCGTCGCCAACGGCCTCCATACTGCTACAAGAACAACCAGACTGTCGGGCACGACATGGTGGACCTCCACCGTCAGCGAGTTCCGCGACTCGTGGCGAGTGCACGCGCGACGCAGCGGCAACGTCCGGTGGCGGCAGACACGGCCGGAGCCGCTGGGCCTCGCCGCCCGCACCGGCCGGGACACAGGTACACACGGCGCGTCATCCGGGGTT
>JBQTHK010000106.1:0-31287 GCA_052389935.1 Gemmatimonadota bacterium
GCTCGAGGTGATCCGGAGCGAGTACCCGAGCGTCACCGACTTCGAGCGCGACTTCCCCTCGATCTGCTTCGCGCTCGCGACCGGCGTCGGGAAGACCCGTCTCATGGGCGCGTTCATCAGCTACCTCCACCTGGCGCACGGCGTCCGGAACTTCTTTGTTCTCGCGCCGAACCTCACGATCTATGACAAGCTGATCACCGACTTCACCCCAAACACGCGCAAGTACGTCTTCAAAGGCATCGCCGAGTTTGCCACTGCTCACCCGGTGCTCGTCACGGGCGACAACTACGAGCAGCACCAGTCAGTTTCGGGCGATCTGCTCGCACCGATCAGCATCAACGTCTTCAACATCTCGAAGATCAACTCCGAGGTGCGTGGTGGAAGGGCGCCCCGCATCAAGCGGCTGTCGGAGTACGTCGGCGAGAGTTACTTCGACTATCTGGCCGCGCTCCCCGACCTCGTGCTCCTGATGGACGAGTCGCACCGGTATCGGGCCAGCGCCGGCGTGCGGGCGATCAACGAGCTGAAGCCTATCCTCGGTCTCGAGCTGAGTGCAACGCCGTTCACCGAAGGCCCGAGGGGGAAGGTGGACTTCCGGAACGTGGCTTATCACTACCCCTTGAGCGCGGCGATGGCCGACGGCTTCGTGAAGGAGCCAGCCGTCGTCACGCGAAAGAACTTCAACGCCGACGGGATGGCGCCGGAGGAGCTCGAGCGGCTGAAACTCGAAGACGGTGTCAGGCTCCACGAAAGCGTGAAGGTCGAGCTGGAGACCTACGCGCGCGAGACATCGAACGCGATCGTGAAACCGTTCGTGCTCGTCATCGCCCGGGACACCACGCACGCGAAGCAGCTGCTTGATCTCATCCAGAGCGAGGCATTCTTCGAAGGCCGGTACCGGGACAAGGTCATCCAGGTCGACTCGAGCAGAACCGGCGCCGAGGAGGAGGAGATGATAGCCCGGCTCCTCAAGGTGGAGCAGGGCGACGAACCGACCGAGATGGTGATTCACGTCAACATGCTCAAGGAAGGCTGGGACGTCACGAACCTGTATACGATCGTCCCTCTGCGCGCGGCGAATGCGCGCACGCTGATCGAACAGTCGATCGGGCGTGGGCTCCGGCTTCCCTACGGAAAGCGAACGGGGATTGCTTCGGTGGACCGCCTCAACATCGTGGCGCACGACCGGTTCCAGGAAATCGTCGATGAAGCCAATCGGCCGGACTCGGCGATCCGGCTGCAATCGGTCATCCTGGAACCGTCCGCGCTGGAGCAGCGCACCGAGACGGCCGTGGCAATACCGATGTTCGACCGCATGCTCCAGACCGGCGCAGCGCGCGATGTGACAAACGGCATGCAGACAGGTCCGGACGTCCCGCGACTGTTCGAGCGGCAGGAAGAGGCTGACATCGCGCGCGTGACAGCGGAAGTCATTGAGGAACTCGGCAGCCAGCCCGGCGTTGCGCCATCGCTCGAGCACCTGCGTCAACCACAAGTGCAGCGCGACATCGTGCGTCAAGTTGAGGAGCGCACTAAAAGCACGCAGCTGACTCTGCAGGTCGGGGGCACTCCGGTGAGTGTGACGGACATCGTTGCCAGGACGACTGAGGTGAAGATCGAGCTCACGATCCAGATTCCCCGCATTCTGGTGGTCCCGCGTGGCGAGGTGAGGTCCGGGTACCGTGCCTTCGAACTCGATCTCAAGGCCCTGAACTACCAGGCGCTTTCAGAGGAGTTATGGGTGCAGATTCTCCGCAGTGGTGAGGCGACCGTGCTTACCCTCGGGACTGGGGGCATCGACGAGAGGCGGCTCGAAGACTACGTCGTGGGCGGCCTGGTCGATTTCGACGACGTGTCATACGACGATCACGCGGAGTTGCTCTATCAGCTCGCGGGGCAGGTCGTTCGCAAACTTCGGATGTATCTCAGCGAGGAGGAGACGAAGCGGGTTCTCCGGGCCCACCAGCGCGACATCGCTCGGCTCGTGCACGCGCAGATGCAGGAGCATTTCTGGGAAGAAGCGTCTGGCTGGGATGTCGAGGTCAAGCGCGGTTTCGAGCCGATCCGAGCCCCGGCGTCTAAGGTCCGAGCCGGCGAATCGCTGCTCGACTTTCGGAGCTCACCGGCCGACAAGACCAACATGTCGCGCTACAAATTCGGCGGATTTCGTCGCTGCCTGATAGACTGGCAGAAGTTTGATTCTGACACGGAGCGGTTGCTGGCTGTGATCCTCGACCGGGACGCCGAGAAGTGGTTTCGGCCGGCACTCGGCCAGTTCCAGATCACATACGGACGACAGCACGCGCAGTACCAGCCCGACTTCGTCGCCGAGACGAGGTCGCGGATACTGATGCTCGAGTCCAAGATGCGCTCGCAGCTCGAGGCCGAGGATGTGAAGCTCAAGGCTGAAGCCGCGGTCAGGTGGTGCGAGCGCGCGTCACGGTACGCGGGCGAGCACGGTGGAAAGGCCTGGGTGTACATGCTGATCCCCCACGACGCAGTCAGTGAGAGCATGGAGCTCGATTTCCTCGTTGGCCAGTTTGGCGTTTCAGCGTGAACGTCTACGTCTATCCCACGGACCGCGACTGGTATCTATTCCTGAGCCGGAGGGGAGAGCTCGACGAGGTCAACTTCTGGCGGCCTGGTGGAAAACAGAGATTTGGCGTGCTCAATCCCGGCGATCTTCTGCTGTTTCGCCTCGGTGCACCCGACAATCGGATCGCTGGTGGAGGCGTCTACACGCACTTCTCCTTCGCCCCGCTCTTTCAGGTCTGGGAGGCGTTCGGAGAGAAGAACGGGACGCGTGACTACCAGACACTTCTCAGCTTGATCGCGCGCTATCGGAAGTTCGAGGGTCCCGCTGAAGAAGTTGCGAGCGCGATCATCGGCTGCATCGTTCTCACTTCGCCGTTCTTTCTGTCCCCCGACCGCTGGATTGGGGTGCCAGCGGACTACGAGGTGAACAGTCCTCAGGGTAAGCGGTACGACGCTGCCAGTGCCACGGGCAGGTCCCTCATCAACGCGGTGAGCGCAGCTTTGCGACAGGAACGCGTGCCTCGGGTTGGAGAACCTGGCGACGAGGTCGTGCACTTCGGCGAGACCGTCGTGAGGCGCCGACTCGGACAAGGTGGGTTTTCGCTGATCGTTTCCGATGCGTACGAGAAGCGCTGTGCGGTCACGGGGGAACGGACGATGCCGGTTTTGGAGGCTGCCCACATAAAGCCAGTGAGCAAGGGTGGCGTCCACCGCCCGGACAACGGACTGCTGCTGCGATCCGACATACACAAGCTCTTCGACCTCGGCTACGTCACAGTGACCGCGAACGGTCAGTTCCGGGTGAGCCCGAAGCTCAAGGAGACGTGGATGAACGGCCGGATCTACTACGACCTTGATACTTCGACCATTCGATTGCCGCGGGACGAGCATGTGCGACCCTCGCAGTTGCTCCTCGAGTGGCACAACGACACGGTGTTTCGCGGATGAGCCGGCCAGCCAACCTGAACGAGCTCACGAGCGCCCTGAGCGCTTTTGTCGATGCGCGCGACTGGTCTCAGTTTCACGACCCGAAGAATCTCGTGATGGCTCTTTCGTCCGAGGTCGGAGAGCTCACGGAGCTGTTGCGGTGGGTGGATAACAAAGCGTCCGATGCCTTTCTGCAGGAAGAAGATGCCCGCGCCGCGTTTCAGGATGAGATCGGGGATGTCGGGATTCTCCTGCTGCTGCTCTGTGCAAGAACCGGAATCGATCTCGAAGAGGCGGTACGACTAAAGCTGCGGCGCAACGCGGAGAAGTATCCAATCGCCCGCTCAAGGGGGCGTCCCGAGAAACCCGAAAGATGACGGTGCTCAGGGCACGTAGATCGAAGTCAGGGATTCCCAATTGCCGGGCAACCGCAGGGAGAGAATGACCGCAAGCGATCGGACGGTTTGGGGGATACATGCAGGAAAGAGCGGAGTCGCCCACTCGCTCTTCCTGAAGACGAATGTTGTGGCGCTCGGGTGGGATGAGATTGGCGACCTGCGTGCGGTCGCGAACTCGCGGGAGGCTTTCAAGGCCGTTGCGGCGGCCTACCCGCTCAAGAAGGCCGGCGCGATTCCAAACAATGCCGGCCAGCTCTTTCGGTTCGTTCACGAACTCGAAATCGGCGATCTCGTTGCTTACCCGTCCAAGGCGGAGCGCCTGATCCATATTGGACGCGTTACCGCCGGTACGACGCTTCATGCGTCGCAGACAGAATGGGATTGCATCTCGGGATCCCGGAAACGATCCTATACCGGTTGAGACCCATGCCGCTCGAAGACGATGAGTTGCGCGACGTGCTCGCGCGAGCCGAAGAGATTCAGCAGGCGACACGACACGGCAAACATTGGGAGGCGGAAGTGGCCGCGGTTATCGCGGCCGCGCAGGAAGTAGGCCTCTCGCGGGCCGCGGTCGAGCGCGCGCTGGCCGAGCGATTGAACCTCCCACCCGCGCCTCCTCCAGCCGGGTCGCAGGTCTGGGCGCGCTCCGCCAATGGGAAGTTCTACGTTGCCGAGGTTTTGTCGTCGAACGATGAAACTGTTCACGTACGCTTCCTCCGGGCCGGTGAGCATCACGTGGGCGTCGGTGACCTCAGACCCTGTGCGTTCATTCCCGGAGAACGTGTTGTTTGCGACTGGCCGATGTGGGGGCCATGGACGTGTTCGGTCGTTTCGTACGATGCCGCGAGTCAGCAGGTCACCCTGAGTGATGGCTGGGGCTACACGAAGGCAATGCCCGTCGCGGAGGTATGGCTGGCCGCTGACAGGAGCAACACACCGCCTCGGCGGCGCCTCTACACGACTCTTGCCGTAGCGGCGGCGGCCGGTGCGACGATCGGCTCGATCCTCACGGCTTTGTTGCTGCGCTGATCAGAGAGCGCGCAGAACGTCCGCCGGACTCGCCGAAAGGGCGCGCCTTGCCGGATACCAGCACGCGACCACCGAGACCAGCACAACAACCGCCTCGGCCACAACCAGGGTCAGCGCGTCGACCCGGTACTGGTCGAATATCAGTGGATCGACCAGCTGCGAGGCCCACATCGAAAGAAAGGCCCCGACGGCGGTCCCGCCGAGCACGATGACGGCGGCGTCGGCGGTCACCTCGCGAAGCACCGCCACCCGACTTGCACCAAGGGCAACCCTGAGAGCGATTTCCCTTGACCGCTGCGCGACAACGGTCGCGAGCACAGCGTACAGCCCAACGGCGCACAGCAAGAGCGCCAGTCCGGCGAGAGCCAGGAACACAGCGGCGACAAACGCCTGCCCGCGCACCGTATTCTCCCTGCTGGAGTTGACATAGTCGAGTCCACCAGACATTCCAGACGGCGTCATGTCGTTGACCAGCGCCGCGAAACCAGCGGCTACCACGGGCAACTGACCGTCACCCGCGCGAACGAGAACCGACCGATAAGCTGGCAGCGAGTCACTCGCGAGATAGACGCGTGCGCTGCCTTTGCTGAACGGGTCCTGCAGCGACACGTAAGGCCTGATCGTTTTGGCTACTCCAACGATCCTGACCCAGCGGGCTGTGGCTTTCGTAGCGTCGAGCGAGACGAGCTGGCCCAGAGGATTCTCTCCGGGAAAGAGTCGGTTGACTGAAAGCTCATCGATCACTGCGGCGCCGGCGGCTCCGTCACCGCGCTCGAGTGGACGGCCCTGCAGGATCGGAATTCCCATGGTCGCGAAATAATTGTCGCTGACGACAAGGCCAGACACTCCGGGCATGAGCCGATTACCTCCGCCCGGGATCGCAGCCGTTACCGTTCCTCCGCCGAACCCTGATTCCCAGGCAGCACCCTCCGCACCCGGAAGCGCGGCGGCCCGGCTGACAAGCGAGGAAATGAGTGACCTCAGGTCGATCGCGGAATCGCCACGGATGCGGCGTGGGCCGATCCACCCGGCAACGATCCTGTCGGCGTCGTACGCCACGTCGATGCGCGCCATGTTGTGCGCAGCCCGCGTCAGCAGCCCGGCACACACGAGGACTGTCAGCGCCATGGTGACCTCCGTAACCACCAACCAGCGAAATGCACCACGGGTGCTGCGCGTGACGCCCGGCCCCGCTGCCCCGAGTGATAGCGCGGAGCCTGCGCGCGTGAGGCGGAGCGAAGGCCACAAGCCGGCGAGGAGTGCGAGGATGAGCGCCGCGCCGGCGAGCAACGCGATCAGAGCAGGATCGAAACGGGCGGTCAGTTCTCCCAGGTACGGAACCCTCGGTGGGAGATACCGCTGAACGATATCGATCCCCCAGCTGGCCATCACGGCACCAAGCGCCAGCCCCGCCGCGGCCACGATGACGCACTCGCTGAGGACTGTGAGAGCAACGGTGCTGCGACGAGCGCCGAGCGCCAGACGTACCGCAACTTCTCCCTGGCGCGACAGACCTCGTGCGAGAACGAGCGCCGCCAGATTGGCGCAGGCGATCAGCAGGATCGCGATCGCACCGGCAATGAGTGCGTAGTGCACGTCGTCGAGCAGTTCGGGCTCCGGCCTCGCGTCGAACATCAGGAAGCGAAACGGCACCCTGCCCTGTCCGTGGCTCCCGGCGAGACTCGAAGCGGTGCGCCTTAGTTGATCACCGAGCTGAGTTCGCGTTACACCGTCCTGAACGCGAACGATACCTGCGACCGCGTCCCTGGCGTCCAGGTCCGCGGGCATGACCGTCCAGGCCAGTGCGTTGTCGCCGCCCCAGTTGAGACCGGGCGGCGCAACACCGATGATCGGGTGGATGCGGCCGCCGACACTGATGGCCTGGCCGGTGATTGCGCCACCAGCGATGGCACGCTGCCAGAGGGAATGGCTGATCACCGCACCGGCGCGATCTTCGCCACCGGCGTCTGCGGTGCGCGCGGACGAAAACAGGAAGCCGCGGGCGGCCCTTACACCAAGCAGCTCGAAATAGTTGGGAGAGACTGCGCGGATCGGGCCTTCCTCAACCACTTTCCCGAGTTGGACCAGCGAATAGCGTGCGCGATGCGTGGCGATCTGATCGATGGCGCCGGCCATCTGCCGCATGGCTTCGAGACGCGCCCGCGCCGGGACATTGCGCGACGCGCCGTCTCCGATGGGGGTGACCCAGAAGAGATTGTGAGGGGCCTCGAACGGTACCGTGGGGTTTCTGATCGAATTGACGATCGCCGCGACCGCGGCGGCCACGCCCAATGAGCACGCCAGGGAGGCCACGGCAACGGTGGTGTAGACTGGAGAGCGGCGGAGCGATCGAAGCGCGGTTGCGAGCGAGGCCGGCACTGACTTGGAGGGTGGGGTGGGGTCCGTCCAATGATTGACGTCTTGAGGCTGACCCTGGAAACGACCGGCGCGCCCAGTATCGGCAGCAACCTGTGCCCTGGCTCACAGGCCTCGCAGTCGCCGGATCTCCTCGAGGGCTTCGATGTCGGCCGAATCCTGTGTCCGGCCAGTCCGCTTCGATTCGATCAGATCGGCAATCGAGACCGTGGGCACTTGCACGCCCTCAACTTCGAAAACCGCCAGCCGGTCGCGCGCATCCTCCCACCGAAGGTTCCACGCGCGAGTGAGGACGTCGACGTTGGGGGTATCGCCGATCATCGTCACCGTGCGCGAAGCGACGTCCTCTGGACGGAGCTCGCCCGCGATCCCGAATCCAAGTCTGCTCAGGGCCAGGAGTACGCGAGCTGCGTTATCAATCGTCGGCTCGATGAGAATATCGATATCTCTCGTGGCACGGGTGGTTCCCCAGAGCTGCATCGCTGATGCGCCGACAACAGCGTAGGCGGCGTCGGTTTCGTTCAACTGAGCGCAGACCAGAGCCAGGCGTGTCGCGTATGCGGTCACGATGCTCGACCGTTCCGTCGCTTCCACTCGACGAAAGCTTCCCATGAGTCGAACGTCACTGGCTGGATCAGGCGACCAGGAAGCGGGCGGTCGTCGAGTCGCAGCGTCTGCTCAGCTTCCCGGACGCGTTGCTCGGGAGTGAGCTCGAGATCTCTGCGCAGCTGTGCCGAGCGCGTTAGGCCGAGGGCGGATGCCTCGCTCCGGGACTTCTCGGCGGCAACGTAGTGGCGAAGTGCTTCGGCGATTATCCAGCTGCGAGACCGATCGTGGCGCGCGGCCAGTTTGTCCGCCGCCAGGAGGTCTGATCGAGGAAGGGTGATCGCTATCCGGGCAAAACTCTTCTTTGGCATACTGGATATTACCCAATCATATCAGCCCGTGCAAACGGGTCCGTCCGGGAGCGCCCCACCTTCTGGAGTCCGAGCCCGATTCTGCGGTGATGGCGGTCAGGCTCGTCACAACCAGTTCGGCGAGCTACCATATCTCCGGTTCGCAACCCAACAACGCCCTGAAAATGTTTGCCACCGACCTTGTCTCGCGTTCGCTTCGCGCTGCCTTCATCGCGGCCGCCTTTACCGCCGCGGGCGCTCAGTCTGCCGCGCGACGCCCCGCCGCCACTACTCCGGCAGTTGCCGTCAGCGAGTCGACATTCACCAACCTCATGTTTCGCAACATCGGTCCGGCGAACATGTCGGGCCGGATCGCCGATGTCGAAGGTGTGCCAGGTGACCCGAACATCATCTGGGTCGGCAGCGCTTCGGGCGGCGTGTGGAAGACGACGAACGGCGGTGTGACCTGGGCGCCGGTGTTCGACAAGCAGCCGGTTCAGTCGATCGGTGACCTCGCCCTCGATCCCACGAACCCCGAAGTCGCCTACGTCGGAACCGGCGAGTCCAACGTCCGCAACTCGGTTTCCTTTGGCAACGGGGTCTACAAGACCACAGATGGCGGCAGGACCTGGCGGCACCTCGGACTTGCCGACACCCGACACATCTCGCGGATAGTCATCAATCCGCACGACACGCGCAAGGTATACGTCGCCGCCGTCGGCCACGCCTTCGGTCCCAATGAGGAGCGTGGTGTGTTCATGACCGAAGACGGCGGTGACACGTGGCGCAAGGTTCTCTATACCGATGCCCGCCACGGTGCCGCAGACCTCGACATCGATCCGGTGAATCCCAACCGGCTGTATGCCGCGCTGTGGCACTTTGATCGCAAGCAGTGGACGCACCGTTCGGGCAGTGAGGACGGTGGCGTCTACCGGTCGAGTGACGGCGGGCGGACGTGGACCAGGTCCACCCGTGGTTTGCCGAAGCTCATGGGACGCGTGGGGATAAAGGTTGCGCCGTCATCTCCAAACATCGTCTACATCGTGGCCGAAACGCGTGAAGGATACGTTTTCAGGTCGACCGACCATGGCGAGACATGGGTCAAGACCTCCGACAATGCCCACACGCTCGGCCGCGGATTCTATTACGCCGACCTGCGTGTCGATCCAGCGAGCGAGGACCGGGTTTACACGCTGGGCATGACCTATTCGCTCTCGGTCGACGGCGGCCGCACTTTCGGGCCGATGTCCGGCAACTTCCACGGCGACCACCAGACGATGTGGATCGATCCGTCCAACCCGCGCCGCATGCTCATGGGTGACGACGGTGGTCTGTTCGCCTCCTCCGACCTCGGCAGATCGTGGGAATGGTTCGGCAATCTGCCTGTAGGCCAGTTCTATCAGTTGTCGTACGACATGCGTGAGCCGTTTTATCACCTGGCCGGCGGTCTCCAGGACAACGGCGTCTGGACAGGTCCGTCGCGGGTCCGCGGATCATCGATTCTGATGGACGACTGGCGCTTCGTCCAGAACGGCGACGGCTACTACGCGATCTCGCACCCCGACAATCCGGACCTCTTCCTGAGCGACTACCAGGCAGGGGGCATCCAGGCAACGAATATGCAGACGTGGGAGCAGCGCGAAGCCAGTCCGCAGGTAAAGAGAATGGACGGGTATCCCGCCGATTCCAACGTCGTTCGATTCAACTGGAACGCGCCGATCATCCCGTCGCCGCACGACCCGCGCACGGTGTACTTTGCCGGTAACATCGTCTATCGCTCGTCCGACTGGGGGAGGACGTGGACGACGATCTCCCGTGAACTGTCGAAGAATGACAAGTCGCGCATGGGGGACGCCGGCGGACCGGTGCTCAAGGAGAACACGGTCGCCGAATACTACGGGACGGTCTATTCACTGGCCGAGTCTGCGGTGCAGAAGGGAGTGATCTGGGCGGGGACGGACGATGGCAATGTGCAGGTGACGCGTGACGACGGGCGCACCTGGACCAACGTCGCGCCTAACGTCGCTGGAGTTGGTGCCGACGCGGTGGTGTCGGGCATCGAGCCGTCGCGGACCGAAGCCGGGACAGCGTGGGTTGCATTCGAACGGCGGATGATGGACGACTTCCGGCCCTACATCTACAAAACCACCGACTTCGGCCGTACATGGACCAACGTCACCGGCGACCTGCCGGCGACGCACTACGTCCAGGTGGTGCGGCAGGACCCGAAGAATCCCGACCTGATCTACGCCGGCACCGAACTCGGACTTCATGTCTCATGGGCAGGAGGAACCCGTTGGACGAGACTACATCTGGGTAACCTCCCGGCGGTCGCGATCCATGAAGTGCTGGTGCACCCCCGCGACAATGACCTGATCCTGGCGACGCACGGACGGTCGATCTGGATTCTCGATGACGCATCGCCGATCCAGCAGATGAACGCAGCGATAGCCGCGCGTGCGGCACACCTCTTCCCCTCACGCGTGGCGACGCGATTCAACCAGGGTGATCAGAAGTGGAACTGGGGCAACAAGCAGTTCCGGGGCACGAATGCACCATACGGCGCCATCATCACCTACTGGTTAGGCAGCGCCCCCGCGGCGGATTCGCTGGTCAAGGTCGACATCCTGCAAAACGGGTCGGTCATCCGTTCCATCAGGCGGCCATCGGCAAAGGCCGGGTTCAACAGGGTCACCTGGGATCTCAGGCTCGACGCCCCGAAGGCTCTGAGCGACATGCCGGGCGATACCGCGGAGACCGGGGACTGGCGTGCCCGTCCGATCGGAGCCCAGGTGTTGCCGGGCCAATACGTGGTGCGGCTGACAGCAGGCACCGAAGTGCAGGAGCAACCGATCCAGGTGCGGATCGACCCAACTGCGACGGCCACGGTAGCCGACGTCCGCGACCAATACGATCAGGCCCAGCGTCTGAACGCGATCCTCTCGGCGATCATCGACACCGAGCGCAACCTCATGGCGTTCAAGGGTCAGGTGAGCGAGCGCAAGGTGAGCGGGCGCGAGATGCGCCCCGACGCTTCCGCCGTGATGGTGAGGGCGGCCGACGAAGAGATGGTCAAACTCGATTCGGTGCGGTTGCAGCTCACGAGACCGCGCCCTGACAACGTTCCCTATTACAGCGAGGGTCCCCGGCCGCTGGAGCGGGCGCTCAGCCTGATGGGCGGCATCGACCGTGGAATCACTCCCATCATCCATGCCCAGCGGGAATACGTGGGTGACGTGAGGCGCGACGTGCAGACGGTGATCGAGATGGCGGAGCGGCAGCTCGACAGCACAGCGCGGCGGATGAATCCGTTGCTGCAGTCACTTGGCCTGCCGGCTTTGGTGGTTCCGCCCCGCAAGGCAACGGCGATGTAGGGCCTTCCCCTCCCTGCCGCACCGCCCTGAGGGCGAGGAAGCTGGCTTCCGCCTCGCAGGCCACCCAGCCCTGAGGGCGAGGAAGCTCACTTCCGCTCCCCATCATCCCCGCCATCTTCGTCATCCTCATCATCCTCTTCATCCTCGCCCTCTTCGCAATCCTCGCCCTCTTCGCCATCGCCTCCACCTCTAGAAGTCCGCAACAGCTTCGACTCCCGCCGAGGTGACCCTGTGCGAAACAAGCGGTAGCGGTGGCTCGGCTTCGTCGGACACCGTTATCGCAGTCCCGAGGGCTGCGGCCCCTGCGGCAATTCCTGTCTTGTCTCGGGCGAAGATCGTGGCCAGTGGCTCACCGCGGCGGACGACGTCGCCGGGGCGGGCGCTGATAACGAAGCCGACGCTGTGGTCGATCCCATCCTCGACCCGGCTCCGGCCTCCCCCGAGTGCAATCACGCCACGACCAATGGCACGGGGTTCAATCGCGGCAACAACGCCATCGCGGGGGGACGGCCACAGTTCACACTCGGCAGCCTGCGGCAGTAGCGAAGGGTCGTCCACCACGCGCACCTCACCACCCTGAGCGGCGACGATCTCCCTGAACTTGTCCATCGCCCGGCCCGAGGAGATGGCGACTTCCATCATCCGCATTGCGTGGTCGCGGTCGTCGGCGCGTTCGGCAAGGACGAGCATCTCGGCACCAAGCGCATAGGTCACCTTGAGGAGATCGGGTGGTCCCTCCCCCTCCAGAGCGTGAATGGCCTCTTCGACTTCGAGGGCGTTGCCGCAGGCGCGCCCGAGGGGCCGGTCCATGGCCGTGACGAGAGCCGTGACCGGGCAACCGCGCGCCGCTCCGAGCTCGATCATCAACCGGGCCAGGGCCAGCACCGAGTCGAGCTGGCCCAGGAATGCGCCGCTGCCCCGCTTGACGTCGAGCACGAGTCCGGTGAGTCCCTCCGCGAGCTTCTTGCTCATGATCGACGCAGCGATGAGCGGGATGCTCTCAATAGTTGCCGTCGCGTCACGCAGTGAATACAGCTTGCGGTCAAGGGGAGCGATGTCCGACGTCTGACCAGCGAGGATGCAGCCGATGCTGTCAAGCTGTTGTCTCATCTCATCGATGCTAATGCGCGTCCGGAAGCCGGCGATCGACTCGAGCTTGTCCAGTGTGCCACCGGTATGTCCCAGTCCACGACCGGAGATCATCGGTACCTGAACGCCGAGGGACGCGACGAGGGGCGCAAGGACAAGAGAAACCTTGTCGCCTACACCACCGGTGGAGTGCTTGTCGATCCGCGGGCGGTCCGTGTCGGCACCGAGGGTCGCTCCGCTGGCGAGCATCACCTCGGTCAGTGCGGACGTTTCGTCCCTGTCGAGACCGTTGAGGAAGGCGGCCATGAGGAACGCGGACGTCTGGTAGTCGGCTATGGTGCCATCGAGGACACCGTCGGCGAGGGCTTTCCACTCGGAGGCGGCAAGGCGGCCGCCGTCCCGCTTCTTCTCGATGAGTCGGAAAGCGAGCATCACGGCGCCCGACGGGGTATACTCCGCAACCCCCTGAGAACCTGAACGCGCCGGGACAGCCTGCTCCGAGGCGCAGACCAGAGGATCATTCCGAGATGTCGATGTTTCGTCTGATGGTACTGGCTGTAGCGGGAGCTGCCCTGGCCGGTCCGCTGACCGCGGCGGCGCAGTCGGCCGCTGAACGTATCGGCCTTGGCGACGAGGCCCATCGGGCTTTCGAGCCGACTAAAGCTCTCGAGCATTACGAGGGCGCGATCGCGCTCGAACCGGAAAATGCGACGGCGCTCGGCAACGCTTCGCGCTCGGCGGTGGATGCGGGCGAGCAGCTCACGGAACGCGGCGCCATGGTTGCGCTCTTCCGCAAGGGCGAGCAGTACGCGCGGCGCGCGGTGGCCGCCGATCCAGGCAACGCCGAGAATCATTTTCATCTCGCCCGGGCCCTGGGAAAGACGGCGCTGTCGGTGGGTGTCCGTGAGCGCGTGAAGTACGCGGTGGAGATCAGGTCAACTGCAATGGAGGCGCTCGCGCGCGACTCGCTGCATCCGGGGGCACTCCACGTGATGGGGGTGTGGAACGCCGAGATCATGCGGCTCAACGGAGTCGAAAGGTTCTTTGCAAGGAACTTTCTGGGCGGCAAGGTTTTCGGTCAGGCGAACTGGAAAGATGCGGTGTCGTACATGGAGCGTGCCGTGGAAGTGGACCCGGATCGACTGACCCATCGCCTCGATCTGGCCCAGATTTACGTTTCGATCGGGGAGAAGGCAAAGGCCCGCGAGCAGTTCCAGCGCGTGATCGACGGGCCGCGGACCGACGTCAACGATCCGACATACAAGCGCCAGGCTGAGGAGGCGCTGAGACGGCTGAAGTAGCCGCGGCAGGTTCACGGGCCTGACTCGAATCGGGCCCGGAGCGTGACGGTGGGTCGTTTCCCCCGGGTGGACTGCTGCGTCCTGTGAACGACGTTTCCGCCAGCCGACCCGATTGTGCCATCGCTCACACGACCCTTGTCAGCCGCTCTTCCGGAGTCCGTCGAGCTGAATCGACTGAGGGAGCAGGTCGAGGAGCTGACCCGTGAGCGCGACCAGCTACTCGTGGTTGTTGATCTCCTGCAGGAGCTCTCGTCGGCGACCCAGATCGCGGAGGTCCTCCAGAAAGTAGCGAGGCGGCTCGGTGAGATCTTCGGGCTCGATCGGTCGTCGATTTATCTCGCTGGTGAAGGCCAGCACGAGGTACGACTGGTGGCTACGTATGAGGATCCGACGTTGCGGAACCTGGTGGTCGATCTCTCCCGGTATCCGGAGCTGCAGCAGGCCTTTGATTCCGGTCAGACGGTCTTCATCCCGGACGCGATCACCGAGCCGATGTTGTCGTCGGTAAGGGCGACGCTGACCGAGCGGAGCGTCCGTTCGATCGTGGTCGTACCGATCCGCTGGCGGCAGTCCGTAATTGGGGCGATTTTTCTCCGAACCGAGAGAGGGTCTGCGCCGTTCGCGAACCGGGACATAAGGTTCTGCGAGGTGATAGCCGGTCTCACGGGTCGCGCCCTGCGCAATGCATCCAGGGTCGAGGTACGCGATCCCGTCGATGACGCCAGGGAGCAGCGCCGCCGCCGCGCTGACCTTGAGCGGATCGCGTTTGTGGCGTTCATGCGGCGCCTCATGGCCAGCTACGCAGCCAGCGACGATCAGGTCTGGGCCGAAACGTTACTCCCGCGTGAATCTGACGAGGAGCTGGAGCGTCTGGTGGCGGTGACGATGCAGGTTTTCAGGGAGGAGGCGTCGTAGCGCAGGGGCGGCTCCCTGAAAAAGAGGAACAAGAGGACGATGATGACGCAGTTGGCGAAGAGGACCGTCACCGAGCCACTCCATCCTGCTTCGCAGTTAGCTTCCTCATCTTCCGCATCCTCTTCGTCCTCGCAGTTGACGCCCACCCCGAACCCGACCGCCGACAACCTCCGCCGCGCCGGCGAGCTGCGCGCCATTCTCGAGAAGGCGTCGCACGAGTATTACATCCTCGACCGACCATCACTGTCGGACGCTGAATACGACAGGCTCTTTCGCGAGCTGCAGAGCCTGGAGCGGGAGTTCCCCGGGCTTGCAACCGCTGATTCCCCCACCCAGCGGATTGGAGCGGCGCCCGTCTCGGCGCTTCCCAGACATACCCATGCCACGCCGATGCTTTCACTCGGCAATGCCTTCAACGACGACGAGCTGCGCGAGTGGGAGGAACGCATCGTCAGGCTCGCAGGTGAAGACGCAAGGCGCGCGGGGTACTCGACGGAGCTCAAGATCGACGGAGCCGCGGTCTCACTGCGTTACGAAAGCGGTGTGTTGAGCGCCGGCGCTACGCGCGGCAATGGTACGGTAGGCGAGGATGTAACTCCAAACATCCGGACGGTGAGGGACATTCCCCTCAGGCTGCGGGGGGGGGGAAGCGCATCCCACGGCGCGTCGAAATCAGAGGCGAGATATACTACCCGTTCGATCTCTTCGAGCGGATGAATCAACAGCGGGTGAGGGACGGAGAGCCGGTCTTCGCGAACCCGCGGAACGCTGCTGCCGGTGCGCTGAGGCAGCTTGACCCGGCGGTTACCTCCACCCGCCCGCTGCGCTTCTTTGGCTACTCGGTTCTCCTGGGGAGTGGCTCGGCGGTGGAGGCGCCCGGGAAGCAGACCGAGATGCTGGAGCTGCTCGAGTCCTGGGGCGTGCCCGTGGCCCCACACCGCGCTTTCTGCCGCACGATCGACGAAGTAACTGCCTGGGCGCAACGCGTCGAGCACGAAGTGCGAGCGACGCTCAACTTTGCGATCGATGGTGGAGTGGCAAAGGTCAATGACATCGCGCTCCAGGATGAACTTGGTGTGGTCGCGGGCCGCGAGCCACGGTGGGCGGTGGCGCGCAAGTTCGCTCCGGATATCCAGGAAACGCGCCTTCTGGAGATCAGGGTGAACGTCGGGCGAACGGGGGCGCTCAACCCTTATGCGGTGCTGCAGCCAGTCGAGATCGGCGGCACCACGGTTGTACACGCCACTCTGCATAACGAGGATCTGATACTGGCCAGGGATCTGAGGATCGGGGACGTCGTCCAGGTCAAGCGAGCCGGCGACGTGATTCCCCAGGTGATAGGCCCGATCCCCGAGCGACGAACGGGAGACGAGCGTCCGTGGAGGATGCCCGAGCAGTGTCCCGCGTGCGGAACTCCGGTTCTGCGGGACGAGGCAGAGGTGGCGCTTTACTGTCCCAATGTGTCCTGTCCCGGCAGGCGCCTGGAGGCGCTGGTCCACTTTGCCTCCAGAGGAGCGATGGACATTCGTGGGCTCTCCTTCGCCCGGCTAGAGCAGCTGGTGGAAGCGGGGTTGGTCTCCGATCCCGCCGACATCTACGGGCTGACCGCCGATCAGATCGAGGGATTGGAGCGCTTTGCGGCGAAGAGCGCGCGCCAGCTCGTTGAAGCGATTGAGGAGTCGAAGAAGAGACCTCTCTCCAAGCTCCTCTTCGGCCTGGGGATTCTCCACGTCGGTGCCGGGGCAGCCGAGCAACTGGCGCGTCATTTCGGGAGCCTGGACACACTCCTCTCCGCGGGCGAGTCCGAAATCGCTGAAGTCAGGGGAATCGGGCCTACGATTGCGCACTCGGTGGCGTCGTGGAAGGCGGATCCCGGCCTTCGGGTGCTGATCGAAAGGCTGCGTGTGAGCGGGCTCACATTTTTCGAACCACAGCAGGTGCAAAGTGACGGTGCCCTGAGGGGGAGCACGGTCGTCATCACCGGGACCCTCCCGACGTTGGGACGTGGAGAGGCGGCGGCGCTGCTGGAGCGTGCTGGTGCGCGGGTGGCGGACGGCGTTTCGAAAAAGACCACTTTTCTTGTGGCGGGCGAGGCGGCGGGCAGCAAGATGGAAAAGGCGCGGGCGCTGGGAGTTGAGGTAATCGACGAGGCTGAGATGCTGCGTCGGGTTGGAGCGCAGGCACCGGTTCGGTTTCTGACAGACACCAGCCGGTGACAGCGATGATGAAGGGATGTTTTCCCCGGTTGGAGACTGATCAGGAATGGAACTTGTCATGGCGCAACCACTGAATCTGGCCGATCACGGAATGCTGGCGCTGACGCGCGCATCGCTGGCCACCCTGCGCGGGGCGCTGCTGAGAGACGGGGGCCCCGATGCCGCCATCTACCTCCAGGAAGCCGGCTACGCCGGCGGAGACGCGATCTGGCGTGCGTTTTCGCGCTGGCTCGGCGACCGGTCGGAACTTCCAGCCGAACAACTCGGGCTCAGCACGTTCGAGGAGCAGGCGTCGGCGTTCTTCAGGGACGCGGGCTGGGGCAACATCGAGATCGGCTCGTTAGGCGACGTGGTCGCCACGCTCGATTCGCCGGACTGGGGCGAAGCGGACCCGGCAAGTGGAATCGATCACCCCTGCTGCCACCTGACGACCGGGATGTTCGCCGACCTCTTCGGCCGACTCGCGGGGGCGCCGGTGGCGGTACTCGAAGTCGAATGCCGTTCTGCCGGAGCCGATCGCTGCCGTTTTCTGGTGGGCAATCCCCAGACGATGGAGCAGATCTACGACGAGATGGGCCGCGGACGCGCCTACGAGGAAGCGGTCGCGGCGACCTGAGTTCGCGTTCCTGTCGCCAGTCCGCTCCCTGTCGGGCACCGCGCGTCCCGGTCCTCCTGTCGCTCGAGTTGAGGACATGATGCCGGGGATGAAGATGCCGAGAACCTTTTTCTGAGGCCGCACGCAGGCCGTCGGCTGCCCTACCCGTCCTTGTAGCGCGGGTTCGGAATCAGTTGCCCGTCCACGAGGATCTCACGATCCCACGGCAGCACGATCGTGCTTTCGGTCGCCAGTGCATGGAAATCGGGAACGTAGTCGCCCGTCTGGAACGAAACTGCCGTCTTGACCTCCGACGCCCCCGCGTTGACGATCGCGGCGATGGCCATCCTCATCGTTTCGCCAGAGTCGCAGGTTTCGTCGACGATCAATACTCTCCGACCACGCACTTCGTGTGGAGCGGCGCCGAGTACTGCCGGTGTCTCGCGCACGCGGCTTGAATCACCACGCCTCGTGACGAGGATCGATCGGAACTCACGGTCGAGTATGGCGGCGACCACCGCACCGGGAATCACGCCCGCGGTCGCCACGCCAACCACGATCTCAGGATCCCACGAGCGAGCGACCTTGAGGGCGAGGGCACGTGAAAGCTCACCGAACAAAGGCCACTCGACGTCGAATCGCCCCTTGAGCGGGTCCACCTTGTAGCGACGCGGTGACATCAGCGGTTTGTCCGGGGTCGACGGGACCCGAAAACTAGCGCACGAGATGAGTGGCTGCTCACGCGCGCCGTAGTGCCGTGCTGCGGTTGCTCGGGATGGCGTAACCCGGTAGCTTTGCGCGAAATACGCCCAGTCGGCCGTGCGCCGCCTCGTGCCCACACCGTCGCAATTCACCCCGCCCCGGATCGCATGTCATGGTGGTCCCGCCTCCTCGGCGGCAGATCGGACAGCGAGCTGAAACCGCAGCGCCTTGATTATCTGACCGAGGCGCTCGCCCTCGAAAAGCAGGGTGACCTTGACGCCGCGTTGACGTCGTACCGGCTCGCGCTCCGGGACAAGCCGGACGATCATCGCGTTCTGGTCAACATGGCCATCGCGTATACGAGACTCGGGCGTGGCGACGAGGCAGTCCGCTGTTATCGCCGCGTTCTCGAAGTTCAGCCCGCTCACCCCGGCGCACATTATGGGCTCGCCTTCCTGCTTCTGAGGCGACACGATCACGACGGGGCGGAGAGTCACCTGCGCGCCTTCCTGAGCTCGCCTCCCGAAAACGCCGACCCGAGGAACGTCGAGCACGCCCGCCTGGCGCTCGAATCACTGCCGCGCTCGCGTGATCGGGGCGTCGGCGGAGGGACCGGCACCGAACAGCCCGGAATCGAGAGCTGACGTGGGGCGAATCCTCGCCGTCGTCTCACAGAAAGGTGGCGTCGGCAAGACCACAACCTCGGTCAACCTTGCCGCCGCCTTCGCCCGGCGCGGCCTCAAGACGCTGGTTGTCGATGTCGATCCCCAGGGCGCGGTGCGTTACGGAGTGGGTCTGCGCCGTGGACATCCCGACTACGGATTCGCTGACTACCTCAACGGTGCAAGATCGCTGCGCGAGATCATCCTCCCGACGGCGCTGCCGTGGATGAGGGTCATTCTCGCCGGCAGCGTATCAGATGCAACCGACCATACTTTCTACCAGCAGCTCATCGCCGAGACCAACGTCCTCGGAGATCTCCTCCGCGCTGCGCGCGAGCGCTGCGACCTGGTGGTCGTGGATACACCACCAGGTTTGGGTCCGATCGTCCATCGGGTGCTCGAAGCGAGCCAGCACGTCGTCGTACCGCTTCAATGCGAGCCGCTGGCGCTCCAGACAACGCCCCAGATCCTGCGGGGTATTCAGGGAATCGTGGACAACAACCGTGAACTGACGCTGGACGGCATCCTGCTGACCATGTACGAGGCCGGAAACCCTTCGTCCGAACGCGTGGCCAGGTACGTGCGCTCGCATCTGCCCGGCAATCTTGTTTTTGATGTCATGATCCCACGGACCGATGCCGCGCTTGACGCCTTCGCTGCCGGCCAGCCGGTAGTGTTGCGCACTCCAGCCGATCCGGCCGCTCAGGCGTACGTGAACCTCGCGACTACACTGTCGGAGCGCTTCCGCGGATGATGCTGCGAACCTTCGCTCGTGGCTGTTCGCGCCCGGCGAGAATCATGGGCGCATCGGGTGCGGCGATCCTGGCCTCGGTCACGCTCTCGTGCGCCGATTTCTCCATCGATCCGTCTGTGATCGCTTCGATCGAGTTTCCACCGCTGCCATCGCCGTCGGTGATCGAGGGAGACACACTCAGGCGCGAAGACCTCACGCCTTATCCTCTCGGGATCCGCGTTTTTACAGCCGGTGGCGCGGAGGTGGAGAATCCTGTCGTCTCGTTTTTCATCGCCGACACGCTCACGACAGTCCGCGGTGGATTTCTTGTCGCCGACGCTCCCCTGGATTTTTCAGCCGTAAACTCATTCACATCGCGGATCGTCGCGTCGGCAGACGGGCTGCAGAGCGCACCTCGAACCATCGCCGTAATCCCCCGCCCCAACACGGTAAGTCGAGTCGACACGGCGACAACGGACACGATCAGGTACAGCGCCCCGGCTGCCGCGGGAGATACGTCGATGGCGCTCCGGGTCAGAGTTTCCAGAACCGTGGGCGCGGTCAACGTGCCGTCCTATCTGGTCCGGTACCTGCTCGTTTCGATGGAAGGAGACTCTCTGACGACCACCGACACGACGGCGGCTTTTTTCATCGTGGCGGACGACGGCAGGGTGACGCCGCTCGATACCACCGACGCCTCAGGCCAGGCCTCGCGCCGGTTGCGCTTCAGGATCAGGCAGGGCCAGGCTGCGATTGACACCGTAAGAGTTCTGGCGCGCGTGCGGATTCCCGGTCAGGTTCCTGCCGACGTGATCTGGCTGGTGAGGGTGCAGCCGCGCTAGCCCGAACGGCCGTGGGTAATGGCAGGATGTGGGAAGGAGGGGGCGGATCACAGGGGAGTGGATCACCGGGCGGCTGCTTCTGTTCTGCAGGAGACTGCAGGCGGCCAGCATGAAGGCTCTGACTTCAACACCGTGCGCGACATGAACTACGCGAAGGGAGACCGGCGTCCGGCCGAGGGAACGGTAGCGCAGATGTTCTTCGAGTCGCTCGAGCGGTTCGCGCGGCCGGACGCGATGCGCGTGCGGAGGAATGGAGCCTGGCATATGATTTCGCACGAGGAGGTGCGAAGGCGTGTGATGCAGACCGCACTTGGTCTCGCCTCGCTCGGCGTCAGACGCGGAGACAGGGTGGCGATCCTCTCGGAGAACCGCCCCGAGTGGGCGATCGCGGATTATGCCTGCCTGACGAGCGGGATCATCGACGTTCCGATCTATCCGACCCTGCCACCGGAGCAGCTGCCGTACCTGATCAATGATTCGGGAGCGGTGGCGCTCTTTGCATCCACCGCGGCGCAGGTGTCAAAGGTGGAGAGCATCCGCGGGCAGTGTCCGGGGCTTCGTCACATCATCGGCTTCGACGGTGATACTGCCGGCGCTTCCGTCCGAACCATGGAGGAGCTGCAGTCGATGGGTCAGGCGAGCGGCGGCGAGGAAGCCTGGCGCGGGGAGGCATCGGCGGTCCAACCTGGCGACCTCCTCACGATCATCTACACCTCGGGGACCACCGGCAATCCCAAAGGAGTGATGCTTACACACGACAACCTGCACTCGAATCTCGTCGGTGTGCGCGATCTGATTCCGATGGAAGGGAATGATGTGGCGCTTTCGTTTCTTCCTCTCAGCCACATCTTCGAGCGGACGGGGGACTACTGGTTCTGGTCGACGGGCACGTCGATCGCGTATGTCGATTCGTTCGACCTGGTTCCGGTCGCCATGGGCGAGGTCGGGCCGACGATCGCGATGTCGGTTCCGAGGCTGTACGAAAAGATGTACGCTCGCGTGCTCGAGAACGCGCTTTCCAGCGGCGGCCTCAGGAAGCGTATCTTCTTCGCCGCCCGCAGTATTGCCGACCGCTGGGCCGACGAGAAGCTGGCGGGTCGGCAGCCGGGTGGCATGCTGGCCGTACAGTACGGTCTTGCGCAGCGACTCGTGTTCTCGAAGCTCAAGGCGCGCACGGGGGGACGGCTGCGCTATTTCGTGTCGGGGGGCGCTCCTCTGTCTCCCGAGATCAACAAGTTCTTTTATGCAGCAGGGCTGACGATTCTCGAAGGGTACGGGCTCACCGAGACGTCACCGGTGATATCGGTGAACACGCCGGCGCATTTCCGTATCGGCAGCGTGGGCCGTCTTATCGCCGGAGCCGAAGTGATGATCGCTCCTGACGGCGAGATCCTGACGCGCGGACCTCACGTCATGAAGGGCTACTACAACAAGCCCGAAGCAACGGCTGAGGCGATAGACAGTGAGGGCTGGTTCCACACGGGCGACATTGGCGCCCTCGAGGACGGCTTCCTGAGGATCACGGACCGGAAGAAGGACATCATCGTCACCGCGGCGGGCAAGAACATCGCCCCACAGCCTATCGAAAATCAGATCAAGACCAACAAATACGTGAGTCAGGTGGTGATGCTGGGCGACCGCCGCAAGTTTCCTGTGCTCCTCGTCGTCCCCAACTTCGAGCAGCTGGAGAAGTGGGCGAAGGTGAAGAACATCACGTGGACGGACCGGCCACAGCTGCTCCAGATGCCGGCCATCCAGGCCATGATGGAGAAAGAGGTTCACGGTCAGTTGACGGGGCTGGCGAGCTTCGAAACGCCCAAGAAGATCGCACTCCTGGACCGCGACTTCTCGATCGAGAGTGGCGAGCTGACGCCGACGCTCAAGGTCAAGCGGCGCGTCATAGACAGGAACTACAAGGCGCTGATTGATGGGCTTTATGCTTGAGGTGTGAGAGTGATTGACGAGGAGGGCGATGAGGGTGATGAGGATGATGAGGATGATGAGGGCGATGAGGGATGAGGAGGGCGATGAGATGATGAGATGATGAGGATGATGAGGATGATGAGGATGATAGGATGATGAGGATGATGAGGATGATAGGATGATGTCCAGACCAGGCACGAAAGACCAAACTGCAAAAACCAAAACCAGACCTGACACACAAAGAACCTGACACCTCCTCATCCCCACCCTCTTCGACCTCTTCGCCGTCTCTTGATCTCGTCATCCTCGTCATCCTCGTCATCCTCGTCCTCTTCGGCCTCTTACGTCCTCTTCGCCGTCTCTTGATCTCGTCATCCTCGTCATCCTCGTCATCTTCGCCCTCTTCACCAAGCACTCAGCGCCCTCTTCGTCCTCAGCCCCTCATCGCCTGAGCTGGACGAGACCGGGGGCCGGCTCCTTCACCGCCACCCACTCGTGATCGTCGCGCGCCAGGATTCTGACGCCTTCGGGCGGGTCAAGCTCCGCCGGAGCCACGATGCGTCCTCCAGGAGCGACGGCCTCAGCGAGGCTGGCCAGTGTTCTCGCATCGATTGCCCTCCCCTTCCCCACCTGCGCGGCGCGCAGGCTTCCCGCAACAAGTGGAAGTGGACCAGGGTCGGTCAGGAGTCTCGAGATCCGATGGTGTGACTGCCGGCTGCCGCACTGGCGGCCGTTGATGACCAGGAAGTGAGTGGACCCGGAGTCGTCCAGCACATTCAGCACAGCTTCGGCGCCACAAAGGAGGGCGACGGTGCCCCCCGGCTCACCGAGGTCGAGAAGCGCCCTGAATCGCAAGGCGTCACTCCCCTGCACAGAGGAGTTAGTCACGGCTACCCTCCCGTCTGATGACCGCCTGGCCGCTTTGCCGTCGACGCCGGCTCCCTGCGGTGCGTCGGCGTCGCCTGGGCCCGGTCCGGTGTCAGTCCGGAAGTCCACCACACCGTCACGGATGTCGTAACGGGCGCCGCACTCAGCGCAGCCGAGTGTACCCTGGATGATCTGCCGGTCGCTGGACGCCGAGATGACGGCGATGAGGGGCGAGGCTCCATGTCCGCGACGGCACCGCAGTGAATCGATGAACTCGATGAACACAGCTCACGCCCGGCTGAGTCTGAGTTCGTCGATGTTCACGTGCGGGGGCCGGCTGATGGTCCAGGCAATCGCTTCCGCAACATCGGCCGGGCGCAGCATTTCCGTACGGCTGGGGAATCCCGGCCGTGGCGTCGACAACACCGGATCCCAGATCGCGGTGTCGACCGGGCCCGGGGAGACAAGTGTGGCACGCACCCCACTTCCCTTGAGCTCGATCCGCAACACCTCGTGCACTGCTCTCATCGCGAACTTGGTTGCGGCGTATGCGGCATTTTCGCTGTAGGCAACGCGGTCAGCAACCGAGCCCACCGTCACAATGTGTCCCGCTCCCCGCCGCCGGAATAGTGGAACAAGAGAGTGGAGGAGTCGCCATGGACCGAAGGTGTTGAGCTCGAAGGCACGCTCGAACTCGGCCGGTGTGGTTTCTCCAACCGCACCCAGCGGAAACGACCCTGCGTTGTTCACCACAACCTCCGGGACTCCGAGCTGATCCGTCATTGCCGCGATCACGCGGTCGATGTCGTCGTGACGAGACAGGTCACAGGGCAGGACGATCGACGACCCCGGCCCAGCCTCCGAGGCAGCTTCCCGCAACCGAGCCTCGTCCCTGGCCAGCATCAGCACACGGAAGCCGGCCTGTCGCAAAACCCTGGTCGTGGCCAGCCCGATGCCGCGGGTGGCGCCCGTGACGAGTGCGGTCGGACCCGGGACTGGCGTGATCAGCTGCGGCCTCCGTTGTGCGCCAGCCTCAGGAACTCGTCGCGTGTCTTGGCGTCGTCGCGGAAGGAACCGAGTAGTGCAGAGGTGATCGTCTTCGAGTTCTGTTTCTGGACTCCTCTCATCATCATGCAGAGGTGAAACGCCTCGATCACTACGCCGACTCCCCAGGGCTCCAGGATTCGATTGATTGCGTCGGCGATTTCGCCCGTCAGCCGCTCCTGCACCTGAAGCCGCCGAGCGAACATGTCGACGAGCCGCGGGAGTTTCGAGAGACCGACGATCCGGCCCCGGGGGATGTATGCGATGTGTGCTCTTCCGTAGAACGGGAGCAGGTGGTGTTCGCAGAGAGAATAGAGTTCGATGTCCCGCACCATGACCATCTGCTCATGGGACTCTTCGAAGATTCCTTCACCGACGACGTCTGCGAGCCTGAGCCGATACCCCTGGGTCAGGAACGACATTGCGCTCGCGACGCGGTGAGGAGTGCGCTCGAGTCCGTCACGAGCGGGATTCTCCCCGAGCAGCTCCAGCTGTCGTCGCACAGTTGTTTCGTATTCGAGTTCGTCGCCGCAGGAGGCTTCGCCCGCCTCGTCGTCGACCGGCTTGTAGAGCCAGGTCATGTCGCCAGCCCTCCCGTCGTGCCATCGGATGCGGGGCCGTGGTAGTCGACGTAGTTGTTGATCGTTTCCCAGAGACGGAGGCGGGTGAGGCGGGCGGGCCTGACCGCCTTCTCGATAATGGTCCAGAAGGCGACCACGATGTTTTCCGTCGTTGGGTTGATGCCGCGCATGAAGGGGACGTCGAGATTGAAGTTGCGGTGGTCGACGTGATCAATGACCTCGCGGGTGACAACGTCACGGAGCAGCGCCAGGTCAAGCACGTAGCCGGTCACCGGGTCGATGGTTCCCGCCACCGATACGTCGAGCGTGTAGTTGTGGCCGTGCCAGTTGGGGTTGTTGCACTTGCCGAAGAGACGCTCGTTTTCGGCGTTGCTCAGGCTCTCGTTATGAACGCGGTGGGCGGCGTTGAAACGCAGCCGCCTGGTTACCGTGACGCTGATCATGCTCTCTCCCGTGCTTGCGTGATCGGCAGGGCACACAAGACTGAAGCTCCGCCGCAAGCGGCGGAGCTTCAGAGGTCGGAACGAAGAGTGTTTTTTGAAGCCCGAACGATAGGTCTAAGATCCGCACCAGGCCTCCCGCCTTCCCCGCACTGGGGCATGACGTCAACCCGTCTGTTGGATCCCTACGTTGAGCTTGTTGGCTCAAAAAGCGGTCTCTTCGCCCCTAGCTTGCAGCCGGCATCAATGTACAATGCAGGGAGTAGCGCGGGAAGACTGGATCGACATGAGGACGAACAACTCTCTCACGCGTTACGATCGTCTGACAAGGGAGCACATCGCAATGGACATCGGACTGGTTGCGGCGATTGTCATGCTTGTGATCTGGGGCATCGCAACGTTCATGGGCGAGGCACCGGGCTGGGTTCACGCACTGCTGACAATCGGCGTGTTTCTGCTCATTCTCAGGATAGTGATGCGTGGCACACCTGCGCCGAGGCCTCCCGAGCGCCGTTGACCCCATGATCACCTGACTCCCACCACTCGAGCGACGAGCCCATGAGCGATACGCTCGGTTTTCGCGCCGAACTGGCCAACCAGATCGCTGCCGGTCTGCGCCGGCTGACAGACGACGACTGGAGCGTGGTCGAGGCACGCTCCTCGATCGCTGCCGACTACATCCTTCTCGCCTGTAACCTCGCGACCAGCGCCCTCAACCTCCTCGAAGAGGAGCATGGGCGGGAGACGCGGTCGATGGTCGAAAAACGCCTCGCCGACCTGGAGGCCGCGTTTCCCAACGACGAAAAGCCGGCCACGGGATTGCCACGGGTCGTGCTCGCGCGCGCGCTGCTCCTCGCCGCCGTCCTGCGAGGGAGTCGCGGCTTCAATCATGGAGCTTGGCTTGAGCTCTCGCTCCCCTTTCGCGGTCTGATCGACGTCGCCGACGCCGAGCGCATCGCCCGTGGAGTGATGCTGCCGGGGGCCTCCGACTTTTCAGCGGTTGGTCCGGCTCGCCAGGAACCGCCGGACGACAGGGCCGCCGGAGGCGACGCCAGGTCAGCTTGAAAGGGATGCTCCGGGAGGGGGGGGGGGGGAGCACCCGGTCAAATCAGATCTCCCAGTTGCTCAGGACCACACCGACTTCGGGTCGCCTTTCTGTGTATCCATGCAGAGCCATCCTCAGGTCCGTCCAGCGCACACGCGCACCGAGGTCGAGAAGAGGGCGGTACATCCCCGGATACGCAGCCTGAACGCGGATAGCGGTACGCAGAGTGCCACAGCGCCAGGCGGCATCGGCGACAGCGGTGGCCATGGCCGCCGTCAGTGATTCATCGCGGAGAACCAGCTTGAGGATGCGCGTCTCCTCCCGCGATCGGCCGTCGACGAGCGGAGTTGTATGGAACAGGGCGAAGCCCTGGAGAACTCCACCTTCCCGCAACAGGACGGCGTCACCGAGCGCGAGCGCGAGAGTCAGCTCGATCTCTCTTGAATAGTCAAAGCCGTCGAGCAGACCGCGGGACAGTGCGCTGCATTCAGCCAATACGTCGTCACGGGCGCTCGAGGAGAGCGAACTGAGTGTGAGTGACTGACGGGTAGTGGGAGCCGATTCGACGCTGAGCGTTATCGTCAGATGTCCCGGGACAAAGCCAAGTCGCGAATAGAAGCCGATGTTGTCCATCGTCCGCGGCATCGTCTCGAGCCCGATGACCGACGCGCCACGGCTGCGCAACAGTTCCACACCAGCGCGAACGGCGAGCTTACCCAGCCCGGACCCCTGCCACTGCGGATGCACGGCGATGGGACCCATCCATCCCTCGACACCTGAGAGGTGGGCGACGTTGAAGGCGATTATCTCCTCGGACTCGTCGCGCCACATCATTGCCCCCTCTCCTGCTCCCTCGATCGCGAAGCGCCAGATCGCGGGATTGAGATTGGGCACGCGCACTCCCGTCAGCCCGTCGCGCCGATACCTCTCGGTGAACGCTTCGCTGAAGACGCGATTGAGGGCGGCGATGTCGCCTGGCCTGACCGGATGAGGTCCCGAGACCGCGGCAAGCGAACGAGCGGCCTGGGCCGTCGTCATGTCAGTCTCCTCCTCCAACTCCGGCGAGCAGCGGCAGTTCTCCGCTGGGATCGGGCAATGAGTCGCCGGAAACCTTTACCTGCGACGCTCCCGTTTCCGGCAGGTATTCGACTCTGACGACGCGATCCAGCCGACGGTTGACGGCGATTGATTCGATGTGCGTGATGAGGATGACCTGCTCGAAGCGGTCGTGAAGGCGATGGAGGAGGTCGACGACGCTGGTGCGTCGGGCATCGTCGAGCGAACCGAAGATCTCGTCGAGCACCAGCAGCGAAAACGCCTGGCCTGCCCGCTCGGCGATCATCTGCGAGATCGCCAACCGAAGGACGAGATTCGCGAGGTCCTCTTCTCCACCCGAGATCACCGGCTTGGGACGCCCGTCCTCGAGAACAACGATGTTGTAGTCGTCATCCAGCTCCAACTCCGAGTAGCGATGATCGGTAAGCTCGGCGAGGAAGGCGCTGGCCAGCTCAGAGAGTTCGGGCCGGAGCGCGTTGTTGAGGTCCGTGCGGAGGTCGGTGTACGCACGGTCGAGCTCGTCGTGCAGTCGCTTGTCGCGCTGGAGAGCATCGGCCCTTTCTTCGGCGCGTTTGAGATCCGAACTCGCGCGTTCAGCGGACTCCGCGGCGCGCAGTGCGCCTGTTCGCTCGGACCGAGCTGTTGCGAGTGCAACTTCTGCCGCTCGTGCTTCGCCGGCCGCTTTCTCCTGGTCTGCCCTCAGCCTCGCGTAATCGGTCTCGGAAAAGCGGATGCCCTCGCGGCTTCGTGTGAGTTCCCCATGGCGGAGAGTCAGCTCGGCCGTCGATCCGGCTATGCGAGTCGAATCGTGGCGCAGGGCGCCTTCGCGTTCGAGAAGAGTAGTGAGGCGGGTGGCGCGCTCATTGAGCGGGCCCAGTCGATCGGTTTCGCGTCGTAGCTGTTCGTGACGCGCAGCGTCGTAGCCGACAGGTATGGCCTGCAGCTCGCGCAGCCACTGTCCGTGTCGCTGCTCCTTGGTGGCGATGTCGCGAGCGGCCTGGGCCAGTTCCTGAACGTCCCTCTGCACCCGGGCCAGGTTCCGTTCCAGGTTCCCGACCTCCTTCTGCAGCTCGGGGCGCTGGTCTTCGAGTTTCCGCAGCTCGGGCGGCATCTGCTCGAGCTGTTCGAGGCGCGTGACGTAATAGCGGCCGTCGACGGTAATGGTATCCATCTGCGAATCGAGCTGCTCGAGGACCGTGCGAAAGGTGCTTCCGAGTACGCGGGTGCAGGTGGGGCAGACGCCATCTTCGCCGAGGTTGAGAACCTGTTCGCGCTGAGCCTTTAGCTCGCTATACTGGTCGCGCAGAGATTTGAGTTTTGTTTCGGCCTCCTGGCGATCGCGGTCCCAGTCGGATCGGATCGATTGTAAGTCCCGCAGTACAGCGTCGTAGGCGCGTCGGCGCGACTCGAGTTCGATCGTTACCTCTTCCTCCTGCTCCGGGGCGCGGGCCAGCTTTTCACGTTTGTGGCTCAGGGTGGCGAGCTCGTCGGCGAGCGCCTTGATCGATTCGGTGAGCGTGGCGCGTCGTCCTTCCTCGCGCGCGAGTTCTTCCAGCCGTGTGAACTCTCCGATGAGCAGTGCCAGCGGAGCGATTTCAGCCGACAGGGCTTCGAGCTCGATTCGCGCGGCGTCGATACCGGCCAGCTCCTCGGTGATCCGGTCGTTTTCGCGCTGTGCGGACTCGAGTTGGCTCTCGATGATGCGCACCTCGCCGGTCAGCTCCTGGTGTTTTTCCCGTGCTGTCTGCGCATCGGCCCATGTCGGTGCGATCGCGCTCATTTGCGCGACCGCCGCGTCGTTTGCTGCTATCGCGCGGTTGAGCTGTTTTTCGGTTTCGAGCGCGCGGGCGCGGGTCTCGTCGAGGGAACGGGTAACAGCGTCGGGGTCCGGCATCGCCGAGCGCAGGCCGCTGAGCTCGGCAGCCATCTCGCGACGGCGGTCGCGCATCAGCTCCTGCGCGACCTTCAGCCGCTCGAAGCCGAGAACGCGTGAGAGAAAGTGTCCGCGCTCACTCGGACCGAGCGAGGCAAAGACGCTCAGTTCCTTCTGGCCGGTGAAGTAGGTATGAAAGAACTCGGCCCTCGTCATCCCGAGCCGTTGCTGGAGTGCGTCGGCGACGGCGGTGATGGTATTGGCGATCGCGTTTTCGCCGCCGTCGATATAGAGCTCGGCGCCGTGCAGGCCGCGGACGACGCGGTACTGGTGGCCCGCCAGCTCGAACTCGAGCTCGACGCGGACCTGGGCGCGTGGACCTGCCCGCGAGAACTTTATCGAGTCACGGGAGCCGCGAGCCGCAGACTGTCCGTAAAGACTCCAGGCGATCGCTTCGAGGAGACTGCTCTTGCCGGCGCCGTTGGGGCCGACGATGGCGGTTAAACCGGGCGCGAATGTTATCGCGGTGGCGGCATGCTGCCGGAAGTTTGTCAGTCGGAGTGAATGGAGCTTCACGTCAGGCCGCCATCGAGCCCGGGGGAGCCGGCCGGGGACATGGTATCGACACGTTCCCTGGTTTCGGCGTCAGCCAGGTAGCGCAGCCCCAGCTCGATCAGGGCCTGACGGTCGATATCGGGTGACAGCGTCCGACTCATGAGGCGGTCGCGTACGATTTCGGCAAGCGATGGCCGCCGGCCGCCAGCCCCCGGGGCCAGCGACGTCCTGAGCAACTCCGGCCGGCGCGCATCGAGCTGAAAATGCAGAGCTGCGGCCCGGTATTCCCGCAACGTCTTGTGGTCGAGCTCGCGGACAACGTGGCGTGGCACGTCGCGCACAAGCTGGCGCACGATCTTGTCGGCCAGCCCGCCCTTGATGCGCGTGATGTTGCGGCTGATGGCCGCATCGAGGTCACCGGCGGTGAGCCCGGTCGCCTGAATCGGAAGCAGGTCGATCACCGGCCGCGCCGGGCGGATGGGGTGGAAGGTTCGCTTCCCCGATTCAAGGTCATACTCTACAAACCCCTTGCCGGGGAGGCGGGCAGCTTTCTCCTCGGCGAGCTCACCCCAGATGTTGACGCTCGCGTATTCCATCGCCCCCGAGTAGCAGAAGTGAGGCGCTATCTGACGGAACACGTGATGATGCCCGAGCGCGACGTACGACCAGCGGTCGACGCCAATCTCCTCGGTCGTCACCTCGAGCACACCGGGATCCGCCTCACTCGCCCACGACGGTCGCACCTCCGGGAGTCGGCCGTGCAGGATCAGAACGTTGTGGCGAGCGGACGGATCAGGATCAAGAGATATTCGTGCCCCGCCGACGTCAGGCACTCCGAAAACAGCCAGGTCGTGCGAGGGGAACGCCAGGCGCCGCGCGTCGGTGTCCACCACGTGAACACCGATGGTCGCGAACAAACGCAGAATGCATCCCGTTTCAGACGAGCGGGGGGTGTCGTGATTACCCGCCACCATGACTACGATCGTGTCGGGAAGCGCCCTCCGGAACCGCGAGAACTCGCCGAACGCATGCAGGATCGCCGGATTCGACGGCCGGACGCTGTGAAACACGTCGCCCGCGAGACAAAACAGGTCTGGCGCGAGCTCAATCGCCTGGTCGACGACGCGACTGAACACGCCGGCAATGTCAGCCTCCCGCTGGTTTATGCCCGCAGGTGTCTGTCGCTGAAACTGCCGGAAACCGAGATGAAGATCGGAGAGGTGTAACAGCCGCATCAATCAGAGGGCGCGCATCCACTGTGTAATCTTCACCCGGGTGCGCATTGATGAAGCCCGGCCCCTCCCCGTCTCGAC
>JBQTHK010000107.1:0-25008 GCA_052389935.1 Gemmatimonadota bacterium
TGGCCGCAGCGGCGGCTCTGATCCTGTCGCGGGAACCCAACCTCACCGAGTTCCAGGTGCGTTCGCGGCTCTGCCAGACGGCACACTCCTGGGGCACACCCAGCGAGTACGGCTGTGGCAAGCTTAATGTGTACCGAGCGCTTACCGGCGTTCAGCTTACGTCGAGTATCGGCGGCCCGTCGATCGTTCAACCTCACTCCACCTGCCTCTGGTCGGCGACTGCCAGCGGTGGCATTCCGCCTTACTCTTACTCGTGGAAGGTCAACGGTCAGACCGTCGGGTCGGGAGTGGACATCTACTACACCAACGCAGGCACCGCCTTCACGCTCACTCTGACCGTTACGGACAGCTTCCAGCCCAGTCCTCAGACCGGTCTCTCGACAAGCAGTATCACGATCAGCGGCGGCGCAGCAGCGTGTCAGCTTTAGGATCAATGGATGAAACATCGACAAGCGAAGAACTGAGTACGGTGGGAACAGCCATGCTCGCCCGTGGATCAAGGCGCCGAATATCGCGATTCAGTGCGGTTCTCTCCTGTGCAATGATCGCCTCCTGCGAGAACTGGAGCGGGCCCGCGCTCGTGGGCCCTTTCGTCGCCGTCACGGGCCTCGATCACGGTCAGGTCGTGTTTGTGGACGTTGGGAGGCGGCGTGTCGTCAACAAACGGGGACCGTCCCTGCGAGGCCAGGCCTATCCCGCGCTCTCCTTCGATTCGACCACCATCTACTATGCAGGCTTTGATTCAGCTTTGGGGCCACGCATAGTCGTGACCGCCCTCGATGTAGTGCGCAACAAGGTATTGTGGGCAAGGGTAACCCGTAGCGACCCATATCTGGTCACAGGTGCGGGTGCAGGCGTTCGTTTCACCGTGAGGCCGACCTGGCTCACTGCCACTGCCGACACCGGCGAGCTTCTTTGGTATCCGGCCTGGGCCGGAGACTCAAAAGGGGTGGCCCGCTATCGCCCCGGTGTCGACTCCGTCGCCGGATTCCTGCCGATTCATCTTGCTGCGGTTCACACGAGAGTTCTGCGCGGACGATCAACCTTTCCACGTGGAAGCCTCGTTGTATGCGGCACACGCCGGGTCTCAGTGCGCCCCAGATCGGACGCGCTCTTCATCATTGGTCCGGACCTCAGAGTACTTGATTCGATTCCGCTCCCGCCGACTGGCTTCGAGCCGTATGAGGTTGCCGTGACACCGGACGAGCGTTTCGCGTTCGTGAAAGCGCCTCCGTTTGTCTTCAAGGTTGATCTCACAACGAGACAAGTGGTGGGCCAAGTCACCAATGACACGTTCGGTTCGATGGTTCTTTCGCCGGCCGGGGATCTGCTCGTGGTCACTGATGCGGGGATCGCTCTCGATTTTCCGGGCAGCGGCACGATCTCGTTGTTCTCCGCGTCGCTTGCGGCGCGCGGCACGATCGACCTTAAGCCTCTATACCACGGCGGCCAATCACCTACCACGTGGGATGTAGCGATAACCCCGGACGGAACCGAGGGAATCGTCGTAGCGGGGACGCCGCCGATCACATTGGGGCAGGGAGTCCGCCAGGCCTCTCTCCTTGTCGTCGATCTGGTGCGCCAACGTGTGGTATCGCATATCACCCTCAATGAGTACGGGACCGGCAGCATTTTCATGGTCCGGTAGCCCCATCCGGCGGGCAGCCACGTTCCTCGTTGTTGTTGTTTACAACCTGGAATCAGTCACGGTCGCGGCGCGCCCGCTTGAGCGGGTGCCAATGACGTCCAGCACGGTCACCTAACGGAAAAGTGAAGCAGAGATTCCGTGCGCCTGCAGACCCCTGCTCAACCGGAAAGACGGCCTCCCGTCGGGTATTGGCGGTCCCACGATCGTTCAACCTCACTCCACCTGCCTGGTGGTCGGCGACTGCCAGCGGTGGCATTCCGCCTTACTCTTACTCGTGGAAGGTCAACGGTCAGGCCGTCGGGTCGGGAGTGGACATCTACTACACCAACGCAGGCACCGCCTTCACGCTCACTCTGACGGTTACAGACAGTTTCCAACCCAGTCCTCATACGAGTCTCTCGACAAGCAGTATCGCGATCAGCGGTGGCGCTCCGGCGTGTCAGCTTTAGATCAGGCCAGCAAGGCGGCAGCAGGCGAGGAGCTGAGCACTGTGACTTCACGCGCAACTGCTTGTGGTTCGAACCGCCTGGAGGTGCGATTCTTGGCTCTGCAGTGCCCTGCCCCTCGCCTGCGCCGACTGGGGCGGGCCTGCCCTCGTGGGGCCATTCGTCGCGGTGACGAGGCTGGAGCACGGCCAAATCGTGCTTGTGGACGTCGGTAGGCGGCGAGTTGTTGGCGTCCGCGGAAAGACCTTGCGCAGCCAAAGCAATCCCGGCTTATCCCTCGATTCGACCACTCTCTACTATGCGGGGTTCGATTCCGCGAGCGGGCCAGCAATCTTCGTGACTGCGCTCGATGTCGTGCGCAACAGAGTATTGTGGACGAAGATTGCGCGCAGGGAACCACGCGTAGTCGCAGGGGCATCCGCTGCCGTTCAATTCACCGTGAGGCCGTTCTGGCTCACAGCCACTGCCGAGAGTGAAGAGCTGCTCTGGTATCCGGCCTTTTCGGGCGGCGCGGAAGGGATTGCCCGTTATCGCCCGGGCGTCGACTCCGTTGCTGGATTTCTGCGGATTCATCTTGCTGCGTATCACACGGCTGTTCTCCGTGGGCGATCGACATTCCCCCGTGGAAGCCTCGTCGTGTGCGGCACACGACGCGCGTCAGCGAGCCCCAGAGCGGACGCTCTTCATCCTGGGCCCTGACCTGGGTGTCATTGATTCGATTCCGCTGCCGCCAGCCGGGGTCGAGCCGTACGAGGTTGCCGTGACACCGGACGAACGTTTCGCGTTCGTGAAAGCGCCGCCGTTCCTGTTCAAGGTTGATCTCGCATCGCGGCAAGTGGTCGGGCAAGCGACGAACAACACGTTCGGGTCGATGTCGCTTTCCCCGGCAGGCGACCTTCTTGTCGTCACTGATGCGGGGGTTGCGCTTGATTTCCCAGGCAGCGGAACGATCTCACTGTTCTCCGCGTCGCTTGTGTCGCGCGGCACGATCGACCTGCGGCCACTCTATCATGGCGGCCGAACACCAGTCACGTGGGATGTCGCGATAACCACGGACGATACGCAGGGGTTCGTCGTGGCGGGGACTCCGTCTCTTACACGCGGCCTCGGTGCTCGCCAGGCCTCTCTCCTTGTCGTTGATCTGGTGGGCCAACGCGCCGTATCGCACATACCCCTCAATGAGTACGGCACCGGTCGCGTATTCATCGTTCGATAAGCCCGGTGGAGCGGCACTGCGCGCTTGCCCTACAGGATCTCAAGACAGGGCGGTCAGTCCCGGCTAGCCCCGCCGCTGACTCGGGAACCCCGAGCGGCGAACGACACGCCTCACAGGGGTATCACAAGACATCATCCTAAATAGAGCCAGCAATGAACGTGAGAGGCATGCGACTGGTCGCGGTCGCGCTGATCGTCGCTGGATGTGGCGGCGAGCCAGAATCCGACGTAGGCGATGACACCGGCAACGTGGTGCCGCCGCCCGATTCCGCGCCGGGCACAACCCTCACCCAGTTCGAACTGGAACACGGGATCGGGCCCATCAACAGGGTGATCACCCTCGGTTCCCCCGATGCCGCAAAGGCGGCGCGGGGACAGACGCTTTTCGAGACGAACTGCCTGACCTGCCACCGCCTCGACGTGGACTTCCTCGCGCCTGCGCTCGGTCAGGTTACGTCACGACGTTCGCCGACTTATATCCTCAACAAGATTCTCAACCCGACAGAGATGGCCGAGCGTCACCCGGTCTCGAAAGAACTCCAGGCGAAGTTCCCGACGCCGATGCTGAAGCTGATCAATGCAGAAGAGGACGCCCTGGCACTCCTTGAATACCTGCGGCGACAGGGCGGCGCAGGTGAGTGAGGATGACGATGAGGGCGAGGATGAAGAGGATGAAGAGGATGAAGAGGATGAAGAGGATGAAGAGGATGAAGAGAGGATGAAGAGAGGATGAAGAGGACGAAGATGGCGAAGGGGCGGTAACACTAAATGCAGAACGCCGGACCCTTCAGGTCCGGCGTTCCTGCGACAAGGAGTGGAACCGTGGTGCTACGGGTTGCGGCGCGCGACGTTGCGAAGGCGAACCACCGAGTCAGCGTTTGCCGTGACGTAGCGCGCGATCGTGGTGCCGACCATCTCGCCGTTGACAAGGCGGGCGACACCGTTGGTCGTTACCTGCACGCCGGGTCGGAGAACGCTCTCGTAAGGACCGCTTGATGTCATGATGCTGTCTCCCGCGACCATGATCTGAACCGGCATCGGCTGCCTGCCAGGCAGGGTGATCGTCCAACTCGACGCGTCGGCGGTACCAGTCAGGGTAGATGTGACGAGGACGCTATCGCTGCCCTCGGTCGTGACAGTCTGTGTCCAGGTGCCGGCGAGATCAGCCAGCGAAAGTGTCGGGGTCATGGGAGCCGCAGCCGACGAATCGGCGGCAGGTGTCTCGCCTCCACCGCACGCCAGTGCGAACAGGAGTCCAGAGACGACGGCAGTCTTGCGCATTATTCACCTCAGCGGGGTTGGTCGGGGACGCGGAGAACGTACACGCCCAGCCGGACGGCCGCAACGCCGGAGCTCAAACCTCGGGAGGTTCCACGCCCATGACGCCGGTGACCGTGGCTTCCTCGACGCCGGTGAGAATGTGGTCGACTGCCTCGACGCCCTGCAGGCAGGAGTGGTCCTGATTGGAGACCTCATAACGCCAGGCACCGAACCTTCCCCGACTGAAAATGCCCATCGACTGCAACCGGGGCAGAGTCTGGGCGAGCACCTCATCACGCGCCAGCCACGGGGTGGGGTAGCCGTGCTCCAGCCTTCTATGGAAACGGGTTACCGGCCGGGCGTCCTTTTTCACGAATCCGACGCGAACAAACCCGGCGAGCACCTCGTCGATGAGGGTTTCCTGCCGCACGCCTTTGGCCGCTGATTCGCTCACCTCAGCCATCAGTGACCACTGCTCACCGGGTCTGGCGACGTTGTACGGAGAGTAGTTGCTGAAGACGGTCACCCGATAGAACGGCGTCTCCGGTTCGGGAAAGTACATCCAGCACTTGGTAGCGAGAGAAGCTGGCGGCTGTCCTTCGAATCCAATGCCAACTATGTGGCTCGACGAGTGCACGAAACGTGAGGAAAGAACGGCCAGGTCGGGTACGCCGTCGAGCGTCGTGAGCAGCCGGTCGAGCGGCATGCTCGAGACCAGACGGTCATAGCCGATAGTTGATCCGTCGGCGCAGCGAAGTTCCCTGGCGTGCGGATCGATGGAAACGACGTGAGTAGAGAATTTGAGCTGGTCAGCAGGGAGTTGAGCGGCGATCGACGTCCATATGGCGCCGGTTCCGCCGTGGCGCGGGAATCGGAAGGTCGCGTTAGGTCCCCAGCTGACGTCGTCGGCGCGATGAACGAGGTTGCGCAGCACACGGGCAAGATCGACGGTTGCGACACGTTCCCCCATCCAGCCAACGCCCATCGACTCTGGTGGCCACGCCCAGACCTTGAAATTGTAGGGGTACATGAAGGCACGGCAAAGGCCATCGCCAAAGGCTCTTTGCAGCCACTGCGCGAAGTTGGCGGGCGGGCAGTTCCAGGCGGCGCGGTGGACGTCGACCAGTCCGGAAAGGCAGTCGGCCAGTTCTTCGGCAGGCAGTCGCCAGATGTTGTTCTGGAACGGGTACGGTATCCAACGCTCGCGCATCCAGACCCAGGCTTCGCGCTCGTGTTCGACCCACGCGTCGCCGAGTGCCTTTTCCATCAGGCGGTCGAAGTACTTCCAGTGAGAAAACAGGACGTGGCCGCCGAGGTCCCAGGTAAATCCGGCCTCGTCCGTGATGGACATCGCCAGACCACCGGCCCGATCGGAGCTCTCAACGAGCAGCCAGTCGTCGTGCCCGCGCTCCTGAAGCCGCCAGGCGGCGCCGAGTCCGGTGGGACCCGCCCCGAGTATCACGATCCGCATCGTCGGGCGATCAGGTGGAGGCCAGAGCGGCCCTGAATGCGATCAACTGGCGAAAGGCGCGAGCGCAGAACCTGATGAGCTTCCAGCGTCGGATCGACACGGTGCCCGTCTCCCGATCCTTGTGTTCGACGTCGACGAAGGCGATGCGCTCTCCCGAACGCGCGGCGAACACGGCGACGAAGAGCGAAGGTGCCAGCGTGTCGTCGGGGATGATACGACGCGCACGCTCCCACAGGGATCGGCGGAAGAGCTTGAATGGGACATTCGCATCGTGAAGCCGGACACCAAACAGGAGAGACAGTGATACCCTGATAAGCCGCGTGAGAACGATGCGGATGCGGGCATCGTGCCTGACACGTCGCACGCCGAACGCGGCATCTTCGCCCGCTGTTACCCGGGCCCACAACGCGGGGAACGAGTCGAGCGGGACCTGATTGTCACTGTCCACGAGAAAAACGTATTCACCACGCGCGGCGGCAAGGCCGGTGATGATCGCCGGACCGTGGCCGCCATTTGGCTTGTGGACAACCCGAACACGCGGGTCGCTCGCTGCCAGGGTGTCGAGGATCCTTCCGGTGGCGTCCCGCGAGCCATCGTTGATGACAACAAGTTCGCTGCTGGAAACGCGGTCGAGCACGTTAAGCGCCACCGCCTGAACGGCGTCAGTGATCCCGTCCTCCTCGTTGTAGGCGGGCATGATCACACTGAGTGTTGCGGCGCCCGTCACTGGTCGGTGGCTACAGTATACCGGGCGATGAGCCCTTCGCGGTCTTCGAGTCCGGCGAGGTGAACCCCAGTTGGCAGGCGGTCACTGATCAGCAGCAGTGCATCACGACCAGTCGGCCTGATCAGCCACACTTCGTCGCCGACGGCTGCCTGCAGGCGGCAGCCGGGATTGTCACGTATGCGCGGACGATCGGACGTTACAACCTTCACGCCGGCTGCGAAAAAGCCGAACTCGATACAGTCGCTGGCTCCGTCGCGATTCCAGCTCCGGACCTCAAAGCCGCTCACCTCGGCGCTCCAGTGCAGATAGGGGGAATAGACACCGTCTGCTATGACTATCACACGGCGCCCGGCGTAATCACCGGAGCGGACCAGGTCGACCCAATGCCGTTGAGAGCCTTGCAAGTCGTAACGGAACGAAAGAAGCTGACCGAGATCGGGGGGATCGAGCCGGAAAGTCTTGTAGAGGAGGGCGCCCGTGGGAAAGCTTCCGTCGTGGGAGGGAATCGAACCTTCCGTCAGCCAGCTACGCGGAGTTCCCGGTGTAAAGCGCCCCACTGCCACAAAGGCGTGGGCAAAGACGGGGATCAGAGCCAGCCCCAGAGTGAGCCGCCGGAATCGTCCAGACCGTTGCGCGAGGGCGACTACGCCGAAGGCACCGGCCACCGACAGGGGGAAGATCGCGTTCAGGTGATAACGCGGAGCGGTCGTGTTGCCGAAGTAGAACAGAAAGACGGGGAGGCACCAGACGAGGAGAATCGCCAGCAGCCACCGCCGCCGCGACTCAAGCTCGATCAGGCCAACTACGGCAAACAGCAAGGGGAACGGCGACAGGGCCCAAAGCAGGTAGTCCCAGAAAAGCGTCTGAAATACGTTGTCGCGATGGTCGGCGATCGCCGACGCGAAACCCGCCATCAACGGATCCGTGATCAGGAGAATCGCATAAACTGCCGCGATCGCGGCCCCAAGCATGATGAGCTTTCGGACGGCGGCCATGACTGAGTTGTGCGTCCGCCAGAGCAGGAGCCCAAGTGCCGGAGTCAGCAAGACCGCGTCAGCGCGAACGAATACCGCCAGAGCAAAAAGCGCCATCGCAATCACCTCTCCGCGCTGCGCCGGTCGCCTTGAAAGAACAACCAGTGCGGTCGTTGCGATTGCGACAGAGGGCATCGCAGTGTTGCCGTAGGCGGCACTGGTCCAGATCAGCGGGTTGACGGCGAGAAGAGCGGCAACCAGCCAGCGGTCGCGGTTGTCCAGGTCGGATGGAAACGCCAACAAGGCGACTGTCGGTATCACGGCACCGGCCACGACCGACAGCAGGACCATCACTACCGGAACCGCGCTGACCCCTCCTCCAATTCCCGCCAGGAACTCAACCAGTCGGTAATAACCGAACTGGGGGCCGTAACGGTAAAGAGGACCCATGCTGTCGTTGAGCATGGTCGCAACGCCCTCCGCGATGAGGATCTCGTCCCCCTCCGTCAGCTGGCCCAGGTTGGAGGCGAGGAATCGCAGACCCAGCAGAAGGGCAGCGAAAGTGAACACGTGCCAGCCCTGAACCGAATCGCGAGAAGTAGCGTAACTAATTGGATCCCTTATGGTTAGCGCCTAGCTCTATTGGCGGGTAGCTTTTCGGGCGTGCGGTTGAGGGGCGGTGCAAGTGAAGGGCCAGTCGGCCTTCCTGGCGAGAGGCCGGTGGTGACAGCGACCACCCGGCGACGCCCGGCAGAACCGCGTCTGCCGGGCAAAGGGAGGCTTATCGCGGAGGCCCAGGCACCCGGCCCGCTGTATACGGCGCTCCAGCCCGCTCGACATCGCGCTCAAGGGCCGGAATATCAGCTTCGACAAGCTTCCGCAGTTTCTCCAGTTCGACGGCAAAAAGTTCGGACGCGATCCGCAACTGTTCTTCGTGCGTGTTGGTTGGCCTGCCAAGGTAACGCGACTGTTCGCCGGAAATCCCGTTTGCACGGTCGCTTATGGAAGGTGGCTGCGGATCGGAACGAGAGCCAAGCGCTCGATCACCGGTCAGTTCGCGCTGAAGGATGCCAATAGTCCGGATCAGCTCCCGCGTTCGTGTTCCCAGTGCGGCCGGCGCAGCGGGAGTGGCGTCGATCGCGCGCCGGATCTGATCAAGTCTCTGCGAAGTCGCTGTTGAGAGTTCGGCGGCGCCGCTCAATTGGCGCCGTAACTCATGGAGTCGGGCCTGGAAGGCGCCGCGGGCCTGATGATCGGCGAGAGTCAGCCCTCCTGCCTGGTCAAGAGCGACGGCAAGCGGAACGGGCCCGGCGAGTTTCGTCTCCACTCCTTGGAGGCGTTTGGAAAGTGTGACCGTAAATCGGCCTGGTGCCACGAACGCCCCACCGGGGCCTGCGTCGAAGATTTCCTCAAGCGGGCTCTGAGCCCGTGGAAGGGTGTGCGCCGGGAAACGCAGGTCCCATGCGACCCGGTTGAAGCCGCGCGAGTTGGTGCCGTTGATGATTCGAACAGGCTTTCCACTTTCGTCGCTGATGGTGAGTCTGATCGATGGCGGCTCTTCTTCTGCTTCGGCCCGGAGTTCGTCGGCCGTTGGATACCGAATCGGGCGCCCGGCCCGTTCGGCGGCACGCTCGGCATCGGTGCGCTGCTGACGGAGAGTGCGGAGGTTGTCGCGCAGGTAGTAGGTGATGACGGCGCCGTACGGCGGGTTGTCGCCGGCCCAGAGCATTTCTCCCTGAAAGGCGGTACCGCGGCCACCGTATTGCTGGGTGGGGACGTAGAGGAGCGCGTCTCGCGGAGTGAAGAGCGTAGTCGCGTCGGCCAGCACGCTGGTGCTGAGTGTGCGCAGCGGGGTGTAGTCGTCGAGGATGAAGATGCCGCGGCCGAAAGTGCCGAGGACGACGTCGTTTTCGCGTTTCTGAATGGCGATTTCGGCGACCTTGATGGTGGGCACTCCGGCGATTCGCATCCAGTTCTGGCCGCCGTTTTTCGACGCCCACCCGCCGAACTCGGTGCCGGCGAAGAGGAGAGCCGGATCGACGTGATCTTCGGCAATGGCGAAGACCCCTCCGCGGCGAGGGAGATCGCCGGCGATCGACGTCCATGACCGTCCGCCGTCGGCTGTTTTATATACGTAGGGGTTGAAGTCGCCGTTCTGGTGATTGGAGAGCGCGACGTAGGCGACAGCTGGGTTGTGGTGCGAGGCGCGGATACGCGTGACGTAAGCATTTTCGGGAGCACCGGGTGGCTGTGCCGCGCGCCGCCAGGTTGTACCACCGTCTTCACTGACCTGTATCAGCCCGTCGTCGGTCCCGACCCACAGCAATCCTTCGCGCACCGGGGATTCCCAGAGCGCGGAGACGTTGGAGTAGATGGCGGTGGAAGTGTTCTTTGCGACGGCGTCGGGCCCCCACAGTTTGCCCATCACCTGCAACTGATTGCGATCGATCTGCCGTGTGAGGTCGGGGCTGATGCGTCGCCAGGTGTTGCCGCGGTCATCAGTTCTGTAGACGAACTGGGCAGCGATGTAGAGTCGTCTGGCGTTGTGCGGCGAAATGATGAATGGAGCGTCCCAGTTCCAGCGCAGTGGCACTCCGCCTTTTTCCTCCTGGGGTTGAATGCCGATGCGTTCCCCGGTTCGCTTGTCGTAGCGCACGATGACGCCGTGCTGTAGCTCGGAGTAGATCGTGTTGGGGTCTTCGGGGTCAACGCGCGAAACGAATCCGTCGCCGCCGTTGGTTACAAAGACGTCCTGGTTGAGGATTCCGTGGTCGGACTTCGTGCGTGAAGGCATTCCCAGCGAGTAATTGTCCTGGAGTCCGCCGTAGACGTTGTAGAACGGGAGTGCGTTGTCGACGTCGACGTCGTAGTACTGGGCGAGGGGGAGGTTTTCGAAGAAGACCCAGGTGCCACCGCGGTCCCATGATCTGTACAGTCCGCCGTCGTTGCCGACGAGGTAGTGATCGCGATTGGCGGGATCGATCCAGATGGCGTGATTATCGACATGCATCGCGCGCTGGCCGAGGGCGCGGAGGGTTCGTCCGCCGTCATCGCTGACCTGGAAGATGACGTCGGGGATGTAGATACGATCGAACTGGTGCGGGTCGGTGAAGACGTCGCCGTAATACATCGAGCCCTGCGAATAGTCGGACATTCGCTGCCACGAGACGCCGTTGTCGCTGGAGCGGTACATGCCGCTGCGGCGGTTGGCAGCTTCGACGTTGGCGTAGAGGACGTCGGGGTTTTGCGGGGAGATGCCGAGACCGACGCGGCCCAGTTCCTCGTTAGGCAGGCCGGCGGTGATTCTGGTCCAGGTTTTTCCACCGTCGGTGGTGCGGTGGATGGCGCTTTCGGGGCCGCCATTGATCAGGGTGAAGAAGTGGCGGCGGCGCTGGTATGCGGAGGCCACGATCACGTCGGGGTTGCGCGGATCGATGACGAAATCGGTTACGCCGGTGTTGTCGCTGATGTGGAGGATACGTTCCCAGGTTGCGCCTCCGTCGGATGTGCGATAGAGGCCGCGGTCGCCACCGCTGCTCCAGAGCGGACCCTGGGCAGCGACGTATACGATGTCGCTGTCGGTGGGGTGGACAACGACACGGCCGATGTGTTCGGAGTTGCGCAGTCCGGTGTTACGCCACGAGCGGCCGCCATCTTCGGACTTGTAGACTCCGTCGCCGTAGGCCACTGACCGTTGCGAGTTGCGCTCGCCGGTGCCGACCCAGACGACGCTGGGGTTGCGTGGATCGAGTGTGATCCAGCCGATTGAATACGATCCTTCGCGGTCGAAAACCGCCTGCCAGCTGGCGCCACCATTGGTGCTCTTCCAGAGGTTCCCTGAAGCCGTGCCGACATAGATTATGGCCGGATTCGTGGGGTGGACGGCGAGCGTCATGACTCGCCCCGACGTGACCGCCGGTCCGATCGCGCGCGCTCTGAGCCCGGCGATGGTTTCGGTTGTGAATGCCCGGAGAGTGTCGGCGGAGTTTGGTGCTGAAGTGCGCTGAGCGCCGAGCTGGACCAGTGCGCTGCAGCAAAGTAGCCAGAACAGGAGGGTACGTTTGAAGGTGATCATGGGGGTGCGCGTGCAGTGAAGAGTAATGTTTCGCGTGTGACTGGTCCGACTACGGATACGAAGCCGCAGCGTTGAAGCTGCTACCTGGTGCAATAGAGAGGTCCTGTGTCTCGCCCGCAATGATCTTCGGACGGCTGCGACGGGCGGCATGAGCTTCCCAACCAGGGTCGTTTCGCTGGAGTTGGCAATTGGCTTTCCCACTCCTGCCTGCCAGCTGCCAACGTGACGAATCAAGCCGCTGGGTCCAGTCGCACTGCGGACGGTCAGTTCCGAGCCGTTTCGGGGTCAAGTCCCAGAGGGAGAGGCACTTTTCGATGAGGTTCAGGCAGCTATAGCTACGAGAGGAGAGTTAACGGGCAGGTCGTCGGATCAAACTCACCTCAACTCATCTACATTACCACGGGCAGCGCGTTTTGCGCTTCAGTCACCGTGAGTGACGCCGTGAACTATCCGACGACTGAAGGACGGAACATTTCGGTCTCGTACTCGAGCCTTTCGTGCGGGCTGTGAGCCACCACGAGGGCGTTGCCATCAGCGGCGAGCGCCGATGGCGAATGGCGGTCAGAACCGCGATGCTCCATCAGGTGCTTCTTGCAGTGCCCGCGCTGGGGCAAAACGTCGCATCGCCGATGGCTGCGACTTTCGGGGTTGGAATTACTATCGCCAAGGCACGAGAAAGTCGTGGCGACACGTATGGTTACGGATTGAGAGCGGGGATCGAGAGAGGGTTCGCAGAACGGCTCGCGGCCCAGGCCTCGATCTCAACGACACGTTTCGTTCTCGGTTCCTCCACAGGTCTGACGGTATGCACACCTCTGCCGGACCTGGCGTGCAAGCCTGACGCTGTTTTTCCCACTTGGGTTTCCGGATTAGGTGCGGACTTGCTACTGCAGCCTTTCCGTACGATGCGGAGCCGCCTGTCAGCGGGAGTGGCCATCACGTACGCTGCGGACCCAAGGGAGCTCGACGGTCCAAGGCGTTCAGATCAGAAGGGTAACCGGTCACAGTCCAGCTGGAACTTCGGGGCAGACGTGAGCCTTGGCAGGAGCCGCAGTTCACCGCGAATCAAGTACATGCGAACGCGTTTCTGGTCCGAGCCTTTCTCCCTGTCGACGATGCATCTGTTGTCCCTGGAGTTTCGCCCGGGGCGCTAAGCGATCAAGGTTCGCCTGCGGCCTCACCGAACACTCAAGAGCGGTTCGGCGGGACACTTCGAGACCGTCCGTGTAACGCGAACCATCGCCGCCCGCTCCCAACGGACGCGCAGGGGCCATGAGGTCAGTGACCAATCGATCAGGGTGCAGGTCTCTTTCGCGAGTCTGGTGGAGGAGACAAGAGGAGTTCCGATTGAGTAGATCTGCAATTCTGATCATGGTGACGCTCACGATCGCGTGCGGGACAGTACTCGACCCTCCCGCCGGCACCGGCAGCGGTCATTTCACGATTGTCGTCGACCCGCGGGGCTTCGAATCGAGGGGTCTCACTCAGGTTGGCCTGAGAGCCACGGTCGACAACGTCTCTGAGCGTGACTTCTACGCGCGCGTCGGTGACGGATTCAATGTGGCCCCGGAACAGGAGAACGTCTACGCGGCGCTGGGGACGAGTGCCGCCGTGGAGCGATTCGATGGTGCGCGGTGGGTGGACGCAACGTCGAGTGTCCTCATCGAAGGCTCACGGTATGTAGTGCTGCGCAAAGGGCGGCGGTATACGCTCACTTCGACGACGGGCGCCCAGCCGGGCGTCTATCGGATTCGTTTTGGTTATTCGGCTGTGAACAACGATTCGTCGCGGCCGCTGCCGCTCGTGGACTTTTCGCCGAGCTTCAGGATCAGGTAACAGCGGCGCAACGCGGGGCAGGGAGCGAAGTCCTGCATCTGTGGGGCGTGGTCCGCTACGCCCCACAGATGATCCGTCGGCCCCGGGCCGGGCGTCCGCGCGTCGCACGAGTTGGGCTCTAGCGCGGGATGTTGGGGTTGTCGTTCAGTTCCGCCAGCGGCAGCGGCCAGCATGTTGCAGCCGCATTGTAGGTTTCTCCGGTCGTGCTGCCTGGATAAGCTCCCTGCGGGAACTCGTCGAGAGAAAGGAACCGCTTGTATCGTCGCAGGTCACCAAGCCGGTGGTTGCTCAGGTAGAAGTCCCGACGACGCTGGTCGCGCAGCTCAGCCATCAAAGGATCACCGGTCAGGGTAACGGGTGCCTGCAGCCCGACCGCGCGCCGGGCATTGACAAACGTGAGAGTGCTGCCAACGGGGCCGGCGATCTCGGCGAGGATGTAGTCTGCCTCAAGTCGGGAAGCGATGCGCTGGAAGCCGGCGGTAGTGAAATCGGCGCCAGTTGCCGTCCATGACGAGAATCCCATTGGAGACAGCGGGACGTGCTGGCGCGCGCCAGTCGCGATTCTTGGCAGGCGTGGGTCGCCGGCCATCGACTGGAAGGGCGTGTTGATCATCGAGCCGGAAGTGCTGGAGGTCAATCGGTTCCAGAACCAGTTGTTCTCCCGAGTCGAGTTGGCGGAGTAGAAGACGCGGAACTCCCAGTTGGCGGGCGCCTGCTGTGCGACGGTTGTGGCGAAGCCGGCGGCGGCCGTCTTGTTATTGCTGTAGAGCGCGGCCCTCGCCGCTCCGACCAGCGCAAAGAAGCGGACCGAATCCGCCCCCAGCGCGACGGCGCCGGTTGGAGGTACAGCGGCGGCCCTGGCCGCGGTCGCGACCGCAACTGCTTCGTTGAATCTCTCGATCGCCAGCCCGACCAGCTCGTCGGGGGTCTTCGGTACGCTGCGGTCGATCGGGGAATTGCAGAGCATTTCGGCAAGATAGAGGTAGGAATAGCCGCCATAGGCGAGGGCCCGCGCCACTCTCAGGTCGCGGGACGCCGAATCGCCGAGGATCTCCTTCATCCGGCGCACACCGTCATCTGCCAGCCACCGCGTCCGGTGCAACGGGCCATAGAGAAATACCGCATAGGTACCGTTGACCTCGGTGACATTGCGCTGGTCGATCAGTCCTTCCTCGAAGAAGACAGCGCGGTTGTACAGTTCGTCGGTGTAGACGCCGTTCCACCACGCGACGTTGCTGAACATCGGCTGGAACTCCCCGACCACGCCGTTGGTGATGAGGTTCACGTACGCAGGATCGGTGAGGTCGGCTTCCTGGATCGCCGAGGGGTTGCTGGCAACGAGAAAGTCGTTGCAGGCGGCGAGGGCGACGATGGCGGCCGTCGCACCGAGACCCGCAAGGCGGCGGCGCCATTCGATCATCGGTTGCATGTGTCGTCGCTCCGCTAGAAGGTGAGATTGAGACCGGCCGTAAGGCGCCGGTTCATCGGGGATGAGTAGGCATCGACGCGAACGAAATTGCGCCCGCCATAGGTGTTGACCTCCGGATCAATACCGCTGTAGTCGCTCCAGAGGGCGACGTTCCGCGCCGAAAAGACGATGTTTGCGCTCTGCGCCCGGATTCGCCGGGCGAGGCGGGCCGGCGCGGTGACGGTCAGCGATACTTCCCTCAGTTTGGTGAAATCGGCCGGTTCGATGAAGGGAGCCGGTGTTCCGCGCCAGACGGCAAGCTCGCGGAAGAGGACCGAGTCGGCGGCGTTCTGGGGAAAGCGGGCCCGCGGATCATTGACGCGCGCGCAGTTGTCGTTGGCAGTCTGGCAGCGATTTCGTTCCTTGAGGTTGAACATCCAGAAGCCGCCCTTGAAATCGAGCAGCGCGTACAGGCGGAAGACCCTGAAGAACGTGACGGTATTGGACAGACCGACTTCGTGCGCCGGAGTCGACTGCCCGACGAAGGTTGCGGTGTCGAGGATCAGGGCGCCACTTGTCGTGAGCCGCGGCGACCCGTCAGGGTTGCGCAGCGGGAACTGGGCCCAGTATCCGCCCATCGGAAAGCCGGGGCGATGCTGCTGCACGGCTCCGTAAGCCTGCCCGGCCGGGGTTTCGGTCGTGCGCCCCGGAATGCCGAAGCTCACGAGCTCGTTGTGGTTGGACGAGTAATTGAGGCGCGTATCCCACGTGACGTTGCGGCTGTCGACCGGAGTCGCGTTGACGCCGAGTTCCACGCCGCGGTTGATTACCTCGCCGAGGTTCGTCAGCCGCGAGACAGGGAAGCCAGTCGATGGAGCCACAGCAACCGATTGCAACATGTCGGTTGTCTTCCGGTTGTACCAGGTGAAGTCGAGGCCGAGGCGTTCACCGACGAGCCCGGCATCAAAACCGATCTCGAACTCGGTCCCGCGCTCTGCCTTGAGATCGGGATTCCCGAAGGCAAGCGCGCGCACGGCGGAACCGGTGCCCGCGCCCTGGGTGACGACGGAGACAGTATAAGTCTGGGTCGCCGAATACGGCGCCGGAGCTCGGCCGGCACCGCCAAAGGCAGCGCGCAGTTTGAGTGAGCTGACCCGGGCGCGGTCGAGAAGTTCGCGAAAGCGAGGCTCGTCAGACATCACGTAAGACGCTGACAGCTTTGGATATATGATGACGTCGAAGTTGGTGCCGAATGACGAGTGGTCGTCGGCCCTGACGGCACCCGTCACATAAAGCCGATCCTTCCAGCCCAGCTGCTCCTGCACGTAGTAGCCGACGGAATTGACCTCGGAGAAACTCTCCGTGGCGGATGTGGTCTGAGCCGATCCGATCAGCGGAACGTCGGGCGCGCCAATGCCGCGACCGGTGCCGCTCAGGGTCTCGCGACGGTTGGACACAACCTGCACGCCCGCCGATGTCGTGAACTCGAAATCGTTGCGGATACGCCCAACAGCGCTCGCCGAATAGTCAAGCGTCAGCAGCCGCTGGATCGGATTCTGCTGTGCGTTGGCACCGGCCGGCTCGCCGTCGTCGCCGGGAAGAAAGAGCAACTGCGCCTGCGAGATCGTATTGTCGATCCCGACCGTGAACCGGTTCCGGAACCAGGGAACGGGCACGAGGTTGACAGTGCCGCCTAACGTGAGACGCTCTCCCTCGGTGCCATTCTTGTAGCCGTTGGCGCGTGCCGGCGCGATCGTACGCCACCCCTCGGAGTTGGGGATCGTTGGAAAGAACGTCGCCCGCCCCGGCAGCCCACGCGACCCGCTGAGGAGAAGTGAAGCAGCCGACTCGTCCTGCATCGGAAGCCTGATCCGATTCTGCTGCCAGTTGACGTTGACCGCAAAGTCCGACTTCTCGTTGGGATTGAACGTGAAGTTGGACCGGACCGACTTGTTGGCGAGATCACTGTTGAAGAAAACACCCTGCTGCGAGTCGCGGTCACCCGACAGATAGAACGAGTAGCGATCACCACCGCCACGGACACTTCCCGACACGCGCGCCAGTTCACCCACGCGCAGCGCGAGCGGATCTCTGAACAGAGGGTTGTCGGTGATGACCGAGTTGACAGTCAGACCCTGACACCCCGGCCACACCGGCACGCCCTGCGCGTCACGGAGCGCCATCTTCACCTGGTCGCAGGTCGTATGGTTGTCGGGGGGCCTGAGGAACCACTCCTCCTCGCCACGCTCGAGTCGAATCCCGTACTGGAGTCGCTGCTGGCCGCGCGCCCCCTTTTTGGTGATGATCTGGATAACGCCGTTGGCTGCTTCGGCACCATAGAGAGTCGCTGCAGCCGGGCCTTTGAGAATCTCGATCGACTCGATGTCGTTGGGGTTGAGAAAATCGAGCGCAGAAGTGACCTGGCTCGACTGGGCAAGCCCGGCGAGGCCGGCACCGGTCGCTGCAAAGTTCCCCATCGATTCGATGTTGTACCGGATACCGTCGATGAAGACTACAGGCCTGTAGCCGGAAATCGACGAAGCGCCCCGAATCCGCAGCTCACCAGCCGTACCCGGAGCCCCGGAGCCCGGAAGGAAGGTCACACCGGGAGCCTTCGATTGCAGTGCCTCGGAAACGTTGAGAAGAGTCGTTTTCTCCGAGAGCTCGGCGACATTGACCTGGGTTATCGAGTTGCCGAGCGTCTTTCTCTCCGCAAGACCCGCCGTTCCAGTGACAACCAGCTCCGTCAGTTGCGTCGCCGAGGTCGCGAGCTCGAACTCGACCTCGACCTCGCGCCCGATGGCGATCTCGATCGTCCGATCGGCCGGACTGAAACCGATCCGCCGCGCGCGCAGGATACGGCTCCCCGCAGGCGCCGCTGTAATCGTGAAGAGTCCCTCGCGGTCGGTGACCGCACCGGCGCCAGTGCCGACAACCACTATCTGAACTTCGGGGATGCCCCGCCGCGACGACAACTCCACAACACGTCCGCGAACAGTTCCGGTCTGCTGCGCCTCAACGGCCAGTGGCCACGCGAGGAACAGCAGGAGCGCCGAACGCCTAGCCTGCCATCGGTACATGCCTGCCTCCGATTTGGGGAGAAATCGAACAGGCGGAACGTTAAGCGTTAAGGCTCCTCAACTCCACAGTACTTCGCGGTTGATGTCTGCGACCGAAGTCCGGCCGGTGAGCGCCATCGCCATCTCGAACTCGGTGCGCAGAATCTCGATGATGCGCGTTATACCTCGCGCGCCGTCTACTGAGAGTCCGTAGAGGTATGGCCGTCCGATGCAGACTGCCGAAGCTCCGAGAGCGAGGGCCTTCAGAACGTCTGTCCCGCGGCGGATGCCGCCATCAACCAGGATCGGCATCCTTCCCGCGACGGCCTCGGCGACGCGTGGCAGGGCTTCGGCACTGGCGGGCACCGTATCGAGATTGCGAGCGCCGTGGTTGGAGACGATGATGCCGGCGACACCAGAGTCGGCGGCTACGCGCGCGTCGTCGGTGTCGAGAATGCCCTTGAGAAGGATCGGCACCCTGGCGAATCCCCGCAGCCACTCGATTTCGCGCCAGGTGAGGGTAGGGTCGAGGATTGCGCTGTAAATCTGACCCTCGCGAGGCCGGTGTGACGCGCTCGTGTCGGGAATGGTGAGGTTGGCGAGATGCGCGCGAGTGAGTCCGGGGGGAAGGGTGAACCCGGTCCGCGTCTCCCGGTCGCGGGCGCCCAGCACAGGGGTATCGACGGTAACGCAGAGCGCCTGGCAACCTGCTGCTTCGGCTCGTTGGACGAGCGCCCGCGTGAATTCGCGGTCTGCCTGTGTGTAGAGCTGGAACCAGAGCGGTGCGGTAGCCGCCCGTGAAACTTCCTCGACAGCCACGGTTGAGAAAGAACTCAGGATCATCGCGGCACCTGCTGCACCGGCTCCGCGGGCGGTTGCTGACTCACCCTCGCGATGGACGAGCTTGTGATATGCGGTTGGAGCGAGGATGATCGGGAACGGGAGCTCGCGACCGAGGAGCCGGACTGTGGTGTCCACACGTGAAACGTCGACGAGGACGCGAGAACGCAACTTCAATCGCCCATAAGCTTCCTCGTTCCAGGCGAGCGTGCGGCCATCGCCGGCGCCGCCGGCAATGTATTCGTAGGCCATGTGCGAGATGCGCGATCGCGCCGCTCGCTCGAAGTCGGCCAGGTTGACAAGGGGCTCGGCGGGCGGGCCGCCTCGACGCGCGGATGCCGCCCGCGCCTGCTGCTGATCGGGTGTCTCCGGCTGGGCCTCGACGCCGGTGGCGAATGCGGAGACAGCCAGCGCGCCGGCGGCGGAGCGCAGAAGCTCGCGGCGGGAGGAAGGTGATGTGGCGTCGTCACTCATTGCCGGGATCAGTCGGAGGAAACGGAAAAGCTGGGCGCCCTCACCCAGCTCGGTCAGATGGGAGTAACGATCCTACGGAATCACGCGGTTGGAGTCCTTGACCAGGAACGGCACACCCTGGGTCATCCACGCCGGTGCCGGCGCGCCTTTCAGGTAATGATTGAAGAACTGGAAGTAGCGCTCCGTCAGGTCACGGCGATTGGCCAGCCCTCGCAGACCATGGCCCTCGTTAGGATACGCGAGGAGAATCGCCTGTTTCCGGTTGAATCTGAGGGCGCTGTAGAGATTCATGCCCTCGACGAAACTGACCGTTGGATCCGCGGTCCCGTGCATGATCAGATACGGGGCAGTCACCTGTGGTACATGCGTCAGCGCGGATTCGAATCTGTAGACCTCCGGTTTGTCCCACGGTGAAAAGCCCCACCGGCCCTGACCGTTGAGGTAGTAGTCGAAGGCATTCTGGCCGCTGCCGCCGGTTACGGCATAGGTCCAACCCCAGCTCTGGGTGAAATCGCTGGTGAGATCGGTTACGCCAGCACCGACCCCAACTGCGGCAAACAGCCTGGACTGCGTGCCGATGAAGGCCGCCCCTTCGCCGCCGTAGCTGTGGCCGTGGACCCCGATCCTCTTCGGATCGGCGTACCCGAGCTCGATCACCTTTCTCGTCGCGGCTTCGACTGCTTCGAGCATGTCGCTGTGTGACCTCCCGGTCCGGAAGTAGACGTCGGGCATCATCGTGATGTAGCCGTTGCTCACGGCTTCCATGGGCAGCGCTCCCATGCCCGTCACGAAGTTGGGTGCCGAGTAGCGGTGCAGGTTCTGCGAGTTCTTCTCGTAGAACGAGACGATCATCGGCCGCTTTTCACCTGCCCGATAGTCTTCGGGCAACGCGAGTATCCCCTGCGAGCGCGTCCCGTCCCTGAGACGGAAATCAAAGAGCACTCTGCGCCCCCAGTTGAACTCCGGCTGGTGCGGATTGGCGTCGCTCACCTTGGCCGAGCGTGCAAAGTCCGGTCCCGACAGGCGCAAGTCGGGGAACTCCGCGAACGTCTGCCGGGTGAGCAGATACTTCTCGGCCCTCGCGGCGCGCAGCGGTGTGCTGAACGATGCGTCTTCGAACACGAGCGGGCGCAGAGCGCCGTTGGACAACTCGTGAAACCCCGACTTCTTGGTCCACTCGCCGTAGGAGGAGAGTGTAAGGGTTTTCGTCAGATCGATCGACCGGGCGTCGCGAGCACTTCGCAGCAACATCGGATCCGGCTGCGCTGTGCGCACGAAACGGAACTCGATGGACTCCCGGGTCCCCTCACCGTTGGTGAGGTTGCGGGGTCGTCCTTCGTCGTACGGCAGGTACCAGAGATCAAAGCGATGGTTGATTATCACACCCCTCCCGTCGGCGCTGTACCCGGCGATTCCATAGGGAGGCCTCGGTCCGGGGTGGTCGAACTCCTGATCCGTGAAACCCGGCGCTCCGGTGGCGACGAGAGGGCGGGTGGTTCCCAAAGTCGCGTCGTACTGGCTGAACCTGTCGTCCTTCCAGAAGAGCCAGTGGCGGCTGTCCGCGGAAAAGCCGGGCGCGAACTGGCCGATCATCAGATCCCTGAACATCAAGGTTCGCTCGCCGGTGGCGACATTGACGCGATAGACGTCTGCCCGCTGCCTGCCGTAGTCGGCGATGTAGTTGCGGGTGTCTCGCCCGACTGCCCAGCTTCCGTCGGGAGAGGGCTCCACCTCGCGCATCGTTGAATCGGCAAGTCGGACAAACTTTCGGCTGCTCAAATCGAACGCCTGTCGGAAGGTGAAGTTCCGGTCGGCTTCGGCTCTGATCATCTGCAGCGACTGGACCCGCTCGTCTTCAGTGCGCCAGACGTCGACATCGGGCAGAGAGTCGGTGTTGCGCCGGCGCGCGGTGTCGGGTGCCGGGCTCTGGCCGATGAGGCCGAAGAAGACGCGGGCGTTGTCGTCACTCCAGCCGGGTGGCGAACGGTCACTGATGACCCACCCGCGCGGGAAGCCGGCGGCGGTCGAGTCGAGGGTCAGCGCGGAAAGGCGGGCGCCGTCGCCGATCGCCGCGCGTACGTCGCTGATCACGAGCAGCACGTTCTCACGCTCACGCATCCGGGGCACATCGCGGCCCTTGAGGACGGCGATGCCGGTGCCACTGTCGTTCCACGCAAGGCGGCTGTAGGTGCGGGCGTCGTTGTCGAGAACACGGGTCCGGCCACTGGCGAGGTCGATCACGAACAGGCCGTTGCCATCCCTCACTGCCGCTTCGACGGTGTAGGCAAGCAGCTCACCCGTCCGGTTGAACGCTGCCTCTCCGACATTGCCGAGGTACTGCGTGAGCCCGGTGGAGAGGTCGTGGAGGAGGGCATCGGTGGGGCGGATGGTGGAGGCAGCACCTCCACCCCCACCCTGGCCCTGCCCGCCTGGAGGACCGCCCGGGGGGCCACCCGGTGCACCGCCGCCGGCAGCCGCGCCAGCGCCGCTTGCTGTACCGGCCGGTCGCCGCCGGAGCAAAAGGTGAGACGAGCCCGGCGAAAACACCGCCGACTGGATGTCCTGCCACGCCTGCACACGGTGTGTTGTCAAGTCGCGCAGCTCGACTCGCCGCTGAGGCCGTGGCTGCGAGGCGCCGGCTGTTCTGGCAGCACTCGTGTCAACGCCGGCTGCGGGGGCGGCAGGCGCCGGGCCGGCACCGGGCCGAGCTGGCGCAGCCGGCGGTTCCACGTGATAGACGATCCAGCGAGAGTCCGGCGAAAACGCCGCCTGCGAAGCATCGCGGACGACGGTGTCGGCCGCACTCGCTACGTTCCTCAGGTGGAGTTCAGGCTTCGAAGACACCGGCACAACGTTCGTCAATCGGAAGATCCAGGCCACCCATTGCCCGTCGCCCGAAATCTGCGCTCCATCGATGTTCCGCCAGCGGGTGTAGTCGTTGATCGTCAGGGGCTTCTTCGCCGGAGGGCTTGCGACTGCGCGCGCCTCCACAGGAGCCGAGCTCGCTGTGCTCTGGGCCTCGGCTGGTGAGGTGGAAGCGAAGAACGCGGCAACTGCCGCTGCCATCAATGTCGAGTGAACGTCGGCGTAGGAGGACATGGATGCGTCAGGAGTGCGGATAGCCAAGTGTAGATCGGGGAGTATCGCCCGCAGGGGAGTCACCAGGTCGAAAGCCGGTCCAAGCGCGCCGCGGGGACCAAGCCCAACACCTAATGTGCAGCATGGGCGGAATGGCGCCAGTCTGCGTTCTTCACGTTCGCGTCGTCGGCTGCGGGCTGCCAGTTCCGCTCAAGGGGCGGCACGCTCCCAACTGGCAACCCCACCTGCCACAACACGAAACAGCGGGTGCGCCCGAGGTCTGCCCCCAAGGCCCAGCAGTCGCTCGTGCGCTTTGGGGTCACGGATCGAAAGCTTGCGCAGAAGGTGATTCCATTCGAGATCCAGCTGGCCTCGCGTCACTCTGAGTCGGTGGCGGGTGCGCGCCCGACTGATCCTCGCCCCGTCAAAGCGGTAACCACGGTTGATCGACTCGTGTTGGACAACCGTCAGGTATTCGGCCAGCAATCCAACGGGGGCGTCGGCCTCGCGGAATCGAATCAGCTGTGGATGATTGACGTAGCCTTTAGTGTTGCCGCGAAGGACGGCCTGAGCAAGCAGGCCCTCGCGCCAGAGGGCAACCAGACCACGTGCGTCGAGGTATTTCGGGTGCAGACTCCAGAGTCGCATGGTGTTTCGGGATTTCTGGTCTTCAAGGTCGACTATTTCGAACATGCCGGCGGAGAGGCATGTGGGACAGTCGAGGAATCATCGCTTCGTCGTGGTCGACTGCATCGTCAGCAACGTTGAGGGCACCGGGCCCACAAGGTCGCGGCAGAACGCGTATTCACTGATACCAGTAGCCCGCGACTCATTTCGCTCGCGACCCTGGCGGCTGCCCATCGGTCAGGGCTGCTCGGCACTCCAGTCTGCGACGGCCAGACCTGGAACGCGAGTCATCTGTTCCACGTTCGCAGTGACCAGCGTTCCTCCGACAGCCAGCGCGTGGGCAGCGATGGCGGCATCGAAATCCTCGATCCGTTTGCCGGCTCGTTCGAGCGTTGCCTTGATTGTTCCGAATGCAATGCTGACGGCGTCTGTCCAGTCTGCCCGCGGGATCTCCGATGTGATGATTTCCATGCGGCGCTCAAGATCGGCGCGTCGGCGTGATCGCGGAAGGCGCGCGAGACCGAAGGCGATCTCGGCCAGTACCGGTTGCGGCACCGCGACTGTCGAGCGGTCAAGCTGGCGGAGGCGCACGATGAAGTGGTCGTCGCCGCGCATCAGCGCCGACACTGCGTTTGTGTCGAGGACGTGCATCAGAACTTGAGGGGCCGTTTGCTGTGCCGTGCTTTCCGGATGTTGGTGTGGAGCAGGTCGACAGCGCTCGCCGTCTCCGGTGAGACGTCTGACAGAGCTTCAAAAAAGCCAGGCGTCCAGCCGGCGCTCGGGGACAACTCGCGCTCAATGGCGCGCACGATCAGCCGGTTGCGGCTGACGCCGATTGCCCGAGCCTTGCGATCGACCGCCTCGAGCAACGAGCGCGGGATATGTACGCTGGTCGGCATAATATACTCAAGAATATACCAGGTCGCGATCGATGTGTTCAAGCCCGGCGTGGACCGGATGTGACAGGGAGATCGCCCGGTCGGTGACAAACCGATGCCCGGTAGCCCTCACCCTCACCGTGCAGGACCAGCGTTGACGATTCGATCCACGGACCGATCCGGGAGCATGCCGCCGAAACGGGTTGGGTACGGACGCAGGGCCGGGCGGCGTCGATGACGACGCCGAGTCACCGTGTTCTGCAGACGTGGCCCGGTTACCCCGGAGCAGACGGTGGACCAGAATCTGCCGATGGAGACTTGTCGCTCAGGAGATGCGCCAGCCACCGCGACTCGTCGAACGCCTCGAACAAGAACTTCAACCCGACTGAAAGGGGAACGGCGAGCAGTGCTCCCACCGGACCGAGGAGCCAGCCCCAGAATACGAGCGAGATCACAACCACGAACGGCGAAAGGTCGAGTGATTCTCCGACCATCCTCGGCTTGATTACCGTGTCGACAACGAGATTCACCGCCGTGAAAGCCACGATCACCATCAGCGACCGGGCCAACCCGAACTCGAGGAGCGCGAGCAGCGCCGGAGGGACGAGGGCGAGCACAAAGCCCACGTTAGGCAGGAAGCTGAGCAGAAACGACGCCACCCCCCACAGCAGGGCAAAGTCCACACCGAGAGCGAACAGCACAATCGTGTTGAGGACCGCGGCGGCGAGCCCGAATACCGAATTGAGGACGACGTAGCTGCGCAGGCTGCGCACAAATCCATTGACGGCCGACTCCCGATCCTCGTCCATCGCCAACGCATCGTGCAGTTTGGCCGGATAGCGCTGCGCCTCGATCATCATGAAGGCCATGATGAGCAGGAGAAGTATCATGCCCCCGGTGGCGGGGGGTTCCCGCCGCACCCCCGCGCCCCCCCCCCCCACAACAGTCAGCGGCGGGAGTGCGCGGTGCGATGTGAGCCCCCACCGGTCGAA
>JBQTHK010000108.1:0-28667 GCA_052389935.1 Gemmatimonadota bacterium
GCTCACGCTCGACGGCCCGTCACTCCGGACGAAGCACCTCGGGCTTGACGATCCCATTGTCTCACCCCCATCTCCTCAGGTGGCCAGAATTTCCGGAATTCGCGCGCCAGATTTTCCGGAACCCACACAACTGTAGATGCGCGCCTCATTGCGCTCGACGCCCGCAGCGGCGCTCCTTGCGTGGAGTTCGGCGAGCGCGGCACCGTGCACCTCGCGCGAGGAGCTGGAATCGCGGGGGCTGATGTATCGCCGCTGCATCTCTCGGTCACGTCTCCGCCCGCCATCGCTGGAGAGCTCGTGATCGTCGGCTCTACGGGCCGAGATAGAGGAGGCAGCGATCGACCCTCAGGAGTTGTTCGGGCCTTCGACGTGCGAAGTGGCGCGCTCGCATGGGCGTTTGACCCGATTCCGCGGCGCTCCACTGATACTGGCTGGGCCGCGTGGTCTCCAGAGGCGGCACGCTCGACGGTTGGTGCGAACGTGTGGTCGGTCATTTCTGTCGACGAGGAGCGCGATCTTGTCTTTCTTCCGACAGCCAGTGCCTCGCCAGACTTCTACGGGGGAGATCGGCCTGGACGCAACGACTTTGCCAACTCCATCGTCGCCCTGCGTGCGTCGACCGGCAGAGTGGTGTGGTCCTTTCAGGTTGTTCACCACGACCTGTGGGACTACGATGTCGCCGCGCAGCCTGTCCTTGCCACGATCCGGCGCCATGGTATCGATACTCCGGTTGTCATCGCGGGGACGAAGACCGGCATGATCTTCGTGCTCGATCGCGAGACAGGTGTGCCAATCTATCCTGTCGAGGAGCGACCAGTCCCACCGAGTGACGTGCCCGGTGAGCTGGCATGGCCGACTCAGCCGTTCTCGCTGCAGCCGCTGCCCTTGCTCGGAACGCGACTGACTCCGGACTCAGCGTTCGGCGCGGATGCCGCTGACCGCGCGTTCTGTCGAGAGGCGATCGCCGGTCTTCGGGCCGACGGGATCTTCACGCCACCTTCCCTTCACGGAACACTTTTGTGGCCGGGATTCTGGGGAGGAATCAACTGGGACGGAATGGCATGGGATCCCGAGCGCCAGCGTCTTGTGACGACTCTCAAGCGCGTCGCGATGGTCGTCAAGCTCCACAAACGCGATGATGTCATAGGACCGTCGACACCAGGAGATGGACAGGAGCTCGTTAGGCAGGTGGGTGCACCGTACGCGGCCACGCGAGGTCCACTGATCGCGCCGTCGGGAAATCCGTGCAGCCCACCTCCCTGGGGATCGATCGTTGCGTTGGACCTGGGAACCGATGCCTCTATCCGTTGGAAACGACCACTGGGTTCTGTCCCATGGCTAAGCAGATACGGTGCCTATCGCGACTGGGGATCGTTGGTCTTTGGGGGCCCGCTCACAACCGCTGGTGGACTGGTGTTCGTGGCGGCCTCACAGGACGACAAGCTGCATGCGTTTGACATCGACACAGGTCAGCTCCTTTGGGAGCACCAACTCCCCGCAGGCGGACAAGCGTCGCCCATGACGTACGTCCTGGACGGCAAACAATACGTCGTTATCGCAGCGGGGGGCCGTGCGGGGGTTGGTTCTCCTGGAGACTGGATAGTTTCGTTCGCGCTCCCCGATTGACTCGCGCCGCCGTCCACCATCCCGCTTGCAGTTGAAGGATTCTTGTCGTAATGTTTCAGTTGAATGCGAGCAACCCTCCTCCGAGAGCAGCCTGAACCGGCCGCTGTACTGACCAAGGCGCTCATCGCCGCGGCCGACCGCGCCGGCCTGCGCCAACGAGACCTCGCAGCCATCCTGGGCTCGAGTGAGGCCTCCATCTCCCGACTGTCGCGCGACCGGCGCGTGGAGCCGGCCAGCAAGGAAGGTGAACTCGCGCTCCTCTTCCTGCGCGCATGGCGAAGTCTCGACACACTCGTCGGCAGCGATGACGAAGCAGCACGCGCCTGGCTCCATCACCACAACGAGCACCTCGGTGGCGTCCCGGCCGAAAAGCTCCGGACCGCGGAGGGGCTTGTCGATGTCGTCCGATATCTGGACGCGCTGCGCGGGCGACTCTGAGACGCGGCCCACGCGCCGCAAACCGTGGCGCGTGGTCGAGTCACAGCACCGCGTGTCCACACGCCGGCTCGTCGACACGCTCGCCGAGCAGGCGCTGCTCGAGGATCTCATAGACGGCGCTAAGCCACCTGACCCTGCCGGCGGCAGGTTGCACTACCTGCTGTCGACGCCGTTCAGGTACCCGCCGCTGCCCTGGGGATCGCGGTTCGGACGACAACAAGAGCGTGGCATCTGGTACGGCGCCGAATCGGTGTCAACGGCGATGGCGGAGGTCGCGTACTACCGCTTTGCCTTTCTCGAAGGGACGTCGGCACCACTCAGGCGACTTGCGGTGGAATTGACGGCATTCCGGGCTTCGGTCCGCGCCAGGAAGGGGGTGGACCTGGTGTCGCCGCCATTCGACGCATACAAGAGGAGAATAGCATCGAGGACATCGTATGCGTCGACGCAGCCACTCGGCACGGCCATGCGCGCCGCCGGCGTCGAGGTCTGCCGCTATCCCTCGGCGCGCGATCCCGATGGCGGAGTCAACATTGCCGTGTTCTCACCCTCGGCCTTCGCTCCCACGCTTGCGTCCGAGGCGCAGCACTGGACCTGTTCCGTCGAGCCCGAAATCTGCGAGGTGGTGCGGCGGGACCCGGTGGTTCACGAGGTGCTTGTATTCTCGCGAGCCTCCTTCCTGGTGGGAGGTGAGCTCCCGCTGCCCGGATTCAGGGCATGACGACGCGCTCCTTCCGCGGAGCCCGACCTCTTCACTTGGCCTCTGTGGTCGCCCAAGTATGGACAGCAGGTGCGCGCCTCCATCCTTCACTGACCTTCGCGGGGCGAAGTCGGGCTCAGGCTCCCTGTTGGTGACGTCGGTCCACGTATAGAACCTGCCATGCCCGGGCGCGCCCGCCTGGTTGAACTGCGGATGGAAAGCGAAGCTCTGGAAGCCGCGCTCACGGCCAGAGGCCTGCACGTCGTCCCCACTTTTCGTCGTCGATGTTGATGTAAAGAGTTACGCTCCGGCCGTCGGCGCTGACGCGATAGAGATGACCCCGCATGTCGTTGACGAACAGGTTGCGGGCGCCGGGCTCTTCGCTCAGCAGCATCATGCGCGCGGGGACGCCGTCAAGGTCGGGAAGTTCAGCGAAGTTCCCGTACCGACCCTGATGACGTCATCGTTGGCGCGGATCGGTGTTTCGAACGGATTGGCCGTGCTCTGCCCTCGCGCCGAAGACGCGATTACAACCGATGCGACAAGCAGTCTGTAGAGTGGTTTCATTCCGTGGGCCGAATGCTGTTTTCGCTGAACCTGCGATTGGGGCTCCGGCTGGTTAGCACCGCTACGGATCCTTGCGAAACCTGAAGTGCCAGTGCCCGCCTGCCACCCCAATCGAAAGTTGTTGGACTGATTATCTGAAGTCGCGAGGGGACGAGCCCGCGGTTGTAAGGATGATGCGCCGCGGACACGGGGGTCAACTCCCACTCGATCGACCGAGAGCTGGCGTCAGATCGGCCAGTGACCGCGACTGGCGGAATCCCGGAGGCAACACTGATGTAGTATAGTGTACCCGCGACACTATCCGTGGCTCCAAGGAACCCCCGACTCCTCACGACGTTGCTGGTGTCACGCTCCTCCCACGAAACGAGAAGTCCATCCCCGGATGCCGGCGCGAACGTCCGCAAACCAGCTGGCCGCGCAAGTCCATCTGCGCGAATGACCTCAACCTGCCAGGAACCGGTCAGGCCGCGGATGAAGTCCGCGAGGAACTCGTTCCCGCCCGGCTCGCGCCCGGTAACATCGCCGTGTGCCGCACCGGTGAGTCCGAGGAAGAGCGCCACCAGCAGATGTCGAATCATCGCGGCCTCCATCACGCCAGAAGATCGAAATCTAGCGCGGGGCCGAGCGAACAACCGTGACGGTCAACGCGTCAGCCTGACTCCTGTGGAGTGCCTCAGGACGCACAAACCGCAACCGGCAGTCGACCCGCCCCACACGTCCTTCTCCTGACGCGACCCGCCTCAGGCCAACGCACCCGGCGCATACTGCGCGGCGAATCCCTCGCTGGGTGGAATCGGCTTGATTACATCGATCAGCACGCCGTTCGGATCCTCGGTAATGAAATGCCGTTGGCCGAATGCCTCGTCTCTGAGCGAGAGTACAATCGGTAACCCCCTCGCCTGAACGACCTCGTACTCCCTGTCCACGTCCTCGACCTCGAAGTTTAGAAGTAACCCGCCGACACGTGACCCCCGGGACTCGGGTATTGTCGGATGGTCGTGCTGCACAACGCCGAGGTTCACGTCAGTATCCTCAGTGGACTGAAGGTGAACGTACCAGTCGCTTTCGAACAGCGGCCGGAACCGGAAGTGATCAACGTAGAACGCCACCGTTGCGGCGACGTGGGGGGTCATGATGACCGGGTAGTACTGGGTGCATTTCATGATTGCGAGCTCTCGCCTCCAGAAACATACAGCGTGTATGTTTTCTTAACCTAACTCGCCACTCCCACCTGTCAAGCTCCGTGAGACGCACCAACCCCGAACGCAGCGCCGAGACGCGCGGCCTGATCGTCGCCGCCGCACGCGAAATGTTCGTTGCCAATGGCTACGCCGCGACGGGCACGCCTCAGATCGCAGCCGCTGCTGGTGTAACCCGGGGGGCTCTCTACCACCATTTCGCCGACAAGGCCGACCTGCTCCTCGAAGTTGCGAGGATGATGGCCCTGGAAGTCGCCGAGGCCATAGAGCGTGCCGGTTCGCGTCGCAGGACGCCCTTCGACGCCCTGCGTGACGGAGCGCACGCCTACTTCTCGGCGATGGCCGACGGCGGACGAGCGCAGCTTCTCCTCGTCGAAGCCCCGGCCGTACTCGGCGCCAACAAACTAAAAGAACTGAGTGAGGCTGCGGGTTACACTCAGTTGCTCGAGGGTTTGGCTGTTGCGCTCAGGCGCCGCAGAATCCCGCGAAAACGGCTGGAAGCAATGGCCGAGGTACTCTCGGCGGCGTTCGATCGCGCCGCCCTGATGATTGTCACCGGTCGCGGCAGACGAGACTGCGCTGCCGCGTTGGACGTCCTCATCGAAGCGCTTCAAGCCTGGAACTCCAAACGCCCGCTGCGGTGACATCCGGGGCCGCGAGCGCATCCAGTCGCGCGATCAGCCCTGCGCGCCGGTATGCCTCAGTCTGCTGATCAGGGCGTCCAGCGACAGCGCACCCGGACCCCGCGTCGCAATGAACACGAGGATCGACCCCCACAACAGGTGGTCCGTCCACGCGTTCGGATAGACAAACGTCTGGATCACCGCGATCATGCCGAGCAACGGCAACGTCGCGATGCGCGTCCAGAGACCCACAAACAACAGGACCGGAATCGTCAGCTCGACGGTCATCGCCATCCGCGCGGCAAGAGCTGGATCGATCAGCGGAACCTTGTACTCGTCCTCGAACAGCTTCACCGCAAACTCGAAAGATGAAAGCTTGAGCAGGCCGGCCTTGAAGAAGACCGAACCAACGGCAACTCGCATCGCCAGTTGTATGACCGACAACGGGAATCGTTCGGCGCGCTCGCGCGCGTGTGTAAGTGCTGATCGAGCAGGCGCCGGCCTCTCGTCGGCTGTACCGAGACTGAGGGTTCGCTGTGTGTTCACGGTTCGATTTCTCCTGATTTCTGTATGCTGACAACCAGCCCTTCTGCATGTAGTGCAACCACTTCCCGTTCCACGTCGATCGTTGGCTCCGCCGCCAGCGCTCTGGCTGATGCGTCATCCAGTGTTCCTCCGCCGGCGAGAGCATCCCGAAAGGCCAGGCGGCCGACCGAAACGCGGCTGATCCTGAAATCGCCGCGACTACCACGCACCTCGAGGTAAACCGCCTCGGGGACGATGACGAACGACTCCGGTGCCGTATCGGTGAGAAAGAACCCGAACAGGCGATCGACCGGCCACGAGCCCTGCACGAAGCGAATGCCCGGCTGAAGGTGGTACCGACTCCCCCTCCCTCCTGCGGCAGCGCCGGACGGGATCGGGTCGAGCGGAGATGCGTCCACTGAAACCGAAACCTGGCCAACGTCCCACTCGAGGGCAGCGAACTCGGCGACGTATGGCACCTGGTCTCCGATTTCGTTCGCAAGGAATGTCGGAAAGGATACTCCGTACTCCGAGATGCAGGGCGCTGTTGGAGGTGCAGTCGCGATATATCGCCCGGCTGCCTCGCCGAGCGTGCGCTCGCCGACCAGCCACGCGGTTGCCGGGAACTTTGTGCGAATGGCCTCGATCAGACTCGCGCGATAGTGCCGCCGGTGAATCTCGAGCCGCCGCAGAGGCTGCTCTCCGCCCACCAGCGCACGAGCAAGCGACTCGCCGTTGTCCCCGAGGACGACAAACGAGCGGACGGCGCGCTGCAGGTCAGCGAGCGCCATGGGCTCCTGCCGTGAGCGACGCTTCGAGCAGAGCGTCGGCCTTCGCCAACTCCACGAGGAGGGCATCGAGCGCCGGAATATCGTTGTCCCACTCGATCAGTGTCGGCCGCGGCCCAAAGAGACGCAGCGCGTTCTTGTAGAGCGACCAGGCGTCGTCGCTGATCGTTGTTCCGTGTGTATCCACCAGCACCGTCGCCCCCGGTGTTGACTCGTCGGGTTCGGCGTTGAAACCTCCAAGGTGCAGTTCGGCCACGTGCCTGGCATCGACCGCGCGAAGGTACTCGTCGGCGTCGTAACCAAGATTGGACGCGCTGAGGAACACGTTGCTCACATCACAGAGCAGCAGGCACCCCGTACGTTCGGCGATCCGGTTGAGAAACTCCGGCTCGCGCATCGTCGAACCAGCGAAGCCGACGTAGCTTGACGGATTTTCGAGAACGAACGGTCGTCCCAGCGCCGCCTGCACTTCGTCGACGTGCCGAGCGACGACATCGAGCGATTCTTCGTCATATGGTAGTGGCAGCAGGTCGTTGAGGTATTCGCCCTCGTGCGTCGACCAGGCGAGGTGCCCCGAGACGAAAATCGGGTCCAGGTCGCGCACGAGCGCTGCGACGCGGGCCAGGTGCGCTGCATCCACTCCGCGGGCGCTGCCGACCGAAACGCCCACGGTATGCACCGAGATCGGATAGTCCCGAGACAGGTCCCCCAGCACCTCCGCGGCATGCGGTACGCCGAGAAAGTTTTCGGGGTGGACTTCGAACCAGGCGACCGCCGGGCGCGTGGCCGCCACCTCCAGCAGGTGCGGCAGGCGCAGTCCCACACCTGCTTGCAGCGGCGCGTGACGCTTGCCATCAACGGTGGCGACCACGGGCACGTTCATCAGCGCGGCTCGGTGCTGCCGTTGACGATGCGCTCGCAATAGCCCGCCGGCACGTACATCCACGCCTTGGTGTCGCCGCTCAGCTTCGAGGTTCCGGCACACGAGTTGTTGCCGGTGGCGGCACAGTCGTTCTTGCCGGCTTTGGCGATTCCGTAACACTTCTCGGCCTTGAAGCTCGGCGCCTGCGGCTGCCCCTGCTGCGACGACAAGATCGTGGGGACCGCAATGGCCGCGGCGATTACCGACGCTACAAAGGCACGCTTGCCGAGCACTTTCTGATCCATACATCCTCCGGAGAACGTGGCCGCACCGCGGGCGCCCGGATGAGCGCCTGGTCCGTGCGGCGAATCTGTTGTGCCATGTGTTCGCAGCGAGCGCGCGAAAGGTTACACTTGTCTCGTGTCGGCCCATCCCTTCCGCGACGACCAGCGCCTGGCAGACCTGATGCGCGCAGCTCAGGACGGGGATTCCACTGCCTATGCCACGCTGCTCACTGAACTGGTTCAATTGATGCGACGGATCGTTGGGGCACGGCGGATGTTCGCCAACGAGGCAGACGTCGAGGATGTGGTCCAGGAGATTCTGATCTCCGTGCACTCGGTGAGAGCGACCTATGATCCCGGGCGGGCGTTCATGCCGTGGGTCCTCGCGATAGCGCGAAACCGGATCGCCGACGCGGCACGCCGTCACAGTCGATCAGCCGGACGCGAGGTGGAGCTCGGAGAGCCGACCGTTACCTTTTTCGATGACGATGCGAATACAGATGAGGGAAGTGGTGACCCGGAAGCGCTCGCGCGGGCGATCCAGGAGTTGCCGGCCGGGCAACGTCAGGCGATAAGGCTGCTCAAGCTGCAGGACATGTCGCTGCGCGAGGCCTCGGCGGCGACGGGGATGAGCGAAGGCGCATTGAAGGTCGCAACGCATCGCGCGATGCTTGCTTTGAGGCGAAAGCTGACCGGGGACTGAAGCGATGTCACAACGGACGAATGAGCTGATTCAGCAACTGGCTGCGGCCGGAGCGGTGCGCAGGTTACCGCACCCGGCGCTGCGTGCGCTGTTGTGGCTCGGTCTGGCGGCTGCGCACGTTGCGCTGGTTGCGTCGGCGATACGTCCGCGTGCAGATCTGGCGACGGTGCTGGGCGAGGCAGGTTTTGTTGTGCCGGTTCTGATTTCGCTGATAGTGGCGAGCCTCGCGGCGGTGGCCGCGTTCGCGATGTCAGTGCCGGGTTACCCGGCCTGGCGTCGACTTGCGCTCATCGGGCTGCCACTGTTGTGGCTGGCGTCGTACGCGGGTAACGCAGCAGTGAGCGGTGCGGCGGCTCCAGCCGACATCGTCGGCTGGGAGTGTATGCCGCTGCTGCTCGTCTTTGGTGGAGTACCGCTGATGGTGATCGCGCTCATGTTGCGCCAGAGCGCACCAATGACGCCGGTGCGGACGCTTGTGCTGGGCGCTGTTGCTGCTGGTGCGCTGGCGGACGTGGGTACCCGGCTGTGTCACAGTGCGGCGGCCGAAGCGCATCTGGTTTGGCATGCGCTTGCGGCGTTTGTCCTGATAGCTGTCGGTGCGGTTGTGGCAGGGCGGGTGTTGCGGTGGCAGCGAGATTAGCCGATCCAGACCATCACCGATCAGTTGAACAAAGCATCCGAGCTCCCTGGCATACGGTGTTCGGCTTCGAGTCAGGAGCGGTTGGCATCTTCCGTCGTCAGTCTGGGGGCTTCCGATCGAGATCGGTTCTTTCTCTTGAGAGGCGCAGGGTCAGCCGACTTTGGAGTCGAAACGAGTGTGGCGCGTTCTTAATTCAGCTTATACTGTATCCTGAACTAACGCCTGGCCCTCAGTTCAGGATCCAATGGCAGGACGCCTTTTTCGGAGAACTTGGGAGCACAACCCAACTCTCGACGCCCCACCCAAGTACCGAAAGGCTTGCCACTACGATACTTATATCCCGGATGAGCTCTCAACATTCGAGTTCGCCCTTGACGCCAGGCTGGCGGGTCTGGTTGCCGATACCGAGCACGCCATTCAGACACTGAACGATGAAGGCGGATCGGCGCTGGCACCCCTGGCACGCCTCCTCCTGAGAACCGAGTCCATCGCGTCTTCCCGGGTCGAGGGGCTTCAGATGGGGGTTCGGGAACTGGCGCGCGCAGAGGCTGAAGCTGACGTCGGCGGGAGAGCGGGACCAACAGCGCTCGACGTACTGGCTAACATCGATGCAATGACACTCGCTGTAGCGGAAGCTGCAGCAGTGCCTTTGTTCAGCATCGGTGAAATCCAGGCCATTCATCACAGACTGATCTCCAGAGGTTCGCATTCACGGATCGCAGGAGTACTGCGCACCAGACAGAACTGGATCGGTGGGAACGACTACAACCCATGTGGTGCTGAATTCGTGCCGCCACCACCGGAGGAAGTAGCCACGCTTCTCAGCGACCTGTGCGCGGCGACAAACGACAAGACCCTTTCGCCGTTGGTCCAGGCAGCTCTCGTGCACGCGCAGTTCGAAACGATCCATCCGTTTGACGACGGAAACGGGCGCACGGGTCGAGCACTGGTGCACGTGGTACTGCGACGGCGAGGGCTGACTCCGGTATTCCTTCCCCCGATCAGCGTCATCTTTGCAGGAGCGCGGGACAGATACATCGAGGGACTCACCAGCTTTCGGGGGCCGAGTGTGACCACATGGATCGAGCAGTTCGCGTCAGCCACATGGCAGGCGACCCGCCTTGCATCCGCTTACATTCGAGCTGTCAGAGAACTGCAAGCCGAATGGCGGAGAAAGCTGGCCGCGTCGTCGAGAGCACCACGCGAAGGCGCGGCGGCGTGGGCGCTGATCGATGTGCTGCCGGCACACCCGGTGATCTCAGGGCCTGTAGCTGCCACGGCAACGGGGCGCGCCAGGGCCGCGGTTTACAACGCGATCGATCAGCTCGTAAGCGCCGGAATTCTCGAACCGCTTTCCGAAAGCAGGCGGAATCGATCATGGGAAGCGCAGGATCTTCTGCCCCTGATCGCGCAGCTGGAGGCAGGAGCAATTCCGGTTTAGAGCTGGGTCCTGCTCAGTCTCAGGGACGACACGGCGGCAGGACGGTTCCTGACGCCGCGTCTCCCAGGGCCACTCAGCGCTATGGAACGACCTGTCGAGGCGCCGGCTGCTTCTCGACCAGAATGATGTCAATCCGGTGCAGCGCCGCGCGGAGGTGTAATTCCGTCGGCTTGTCGCCGGCCTTGCGGACCGCCTGTTCAATCTCGGCCTTGAGCGCCGTGAGCTGACCGCGCAGGTGGGACTTCGCGTCCTCCGACAACGGAGCCTGCGGCGGCGCACCAAAGCCACCCCCGCCGCCACCGCCACCCTGCGCGGCCGGCGTCGCAGGAGGGTTCATCTTGGTGTTGATGAGCGCAATGTGATCGTTCTGCAGTTCGCGACGGAATACGTTGATGATCGTGCTCGCCGCCGACAGTTCTTCCCAGATGCCCTTGCGAACGTCGTCGAGCATCGTGTTGAGCGTGTAGACCTTGCTCTTGTCCGGCGTCGTGCCCTCGAGTTCGAGCAGGCGGTTCATCCGCGCATCCTGCCAGAGCGTGCCGAGGACACGCTGCTGCGGCGCGTTGACTCGCGTAACCATACCACCCGCCTCGACACGCTCACTGATGTCCGGCCTGATGAGATACGCGGGAGCCTTGAAGACATTCTCATTCAGGAACCGCACCGCCTCGGCCTGTCGCTCGCGGCTCACTGGCGTGTACACCGAGCCCGTTTGGCTGCCGGACTTGTACTGCACCGATGCGCCGGCAATCAGGGTCGCGACGTGATTGGCTTCGTTGCTCCACTGACCCACTGTTCTGTTGTAGAGTTCCAGCAGGTCCGAGTTGTCATCGAGGGGGCTGGTCGCTGCATCCTTGAGGTAGCCCATCACACGCTCGATGTTCCTGAAGCCGAGCGCCGTGGCCTTCACCGGGTCGGCGTCACCGACGGCTTCGCTCTGCGTGCCGGTCGCGCCGTAGGCATTGTTGGCCGAGAAACGATACCAGGGGATTGTGTCCTGCATCCGCGACCACTGCTCGAGTGTCGCTCGCTCCTGATCTGTTGTCCTGGCGCTGGGGATCGGCTTGTAGCCCCACATGATCGCGTACTTGTCGTATGGCCCGACCGTGGGCAGAAGGTGCTGCACCGGGATGTTGTCTTCCGGCTGCGCCACGTAGTTGAAGCGCGAATAGTCCATGATGCTCGGGCTGTGGCCCATCTTCGCCAGCCACGTCCGGCTGCGCAGGCTGTCGATCGGATACGTCGAGCTGCCGATCTGATCGTGCTGCAGGCCTAACGTGTGACCGATCTCGTGGGCGACCACGAACTGAACGAGGCGGCCCATGAGTGAATCGGGGAACGGAAGCTTGCGCGCGCGCGGGTCGAGCGGTGAAACCTGCGTGAAGTACCAGGAGCGCTGCAGGTTCATGATGTTGTGGAACATGCGGACCGATCCGTTGAGGATCTCGCCGGTCCGCGGATCTCCCACGTGCGGACCGACGGCGTTTTCAGTCGTCGATGGCAGCCATCGGATCATCGTGTGACGCACGTCCTCCGGCGACCAGTCGGGATCCTGTTCGGGCGACGGCGGATCAGCGGGGACAATGGCGTCCTTGAATCCCGCGGCTTCGAACGCCGGCTGCCACTCGATGATTCCCGCACGGACGAACTTCTTGAGCCACTCGGGCGTATCGCGATCCACGTAGTATGTGATCGGCTTTTTCGGGTAGCAGAGATTCCCGCTTCGTCGGTCGCTGCATTCGAGGCGGTACTTCGTGATGTAGCGGCGCGTCGCCGACCGATGCTCAGCCGTCCCGAAGTCGGTCAACCGAGTCGAGAAGAACCCGACGCGTTCGTCGAATCGACGCGGCATCATCGGATTCTCGGGGAGCCTGACGATGCTGTAGTGCGCCATCACACTGCGCGGCGGCCGCGGTGCGTTTGCACCACCACCACCACCACCGCCGCCACCGGCGGCCTGCGGCGCGGGGGCAAGGCCGGTCTGTGTCGCTTCTATGCCGATGTTGTCTGGAAAGGCGAGATGTCGATCGATGAAGGAGCGGGTGGCGTCAATCGTTCCAGGTATCGCCTGGATCTCCGGGATTGCCGTCGTGAATAGACGCGTCACATCGATCACGGGCGCGCTATCGGGCCCGAACGACTCGACGTTGAACGTGCCGATGACGGCCGCGTAGTTGGCGTTCTGGACCGCGCGCAGCACCGAAGCGGTCGTGTCGCTCGAGGTAATCGCGAACTCGGGACCCCGCAGAATCACGCGATTCCCCATCAGTTCCCACCTGAGCGTCCGTTCGGTGAACTGGTCACCGGCGTACGAGGTGCCACCTCCGCCTCCACCGCCACCTCCGCCGCCGTCGCTCGGCGCCGCGGCTCGTGCATAGCGACCGATCAGGAGCTGGTCCCTTCCGAGCTCGCGGCGCGGGATCTCGAAGAAGAGGCGGTCTCCGACGCGGTGGACTTTGAAGAGGCCGATCTTCGTTTTGGCCTCCGCCGTGATGACCCGGTCATAGGGCCGCGGTCCTCGCGCAGCAGCTGCGCCGGGGCCACGGGCCGAGTCGGGATCCTGGGCGATTGCCTGTGCGGCGGACGCCGCGAGGAGAACAACGCAGAGAGAAGTGCGCATACGCTTTTTCCGCGGTAAAGGGATTTTGCACAGGGGTGAAACGGCGAACTATCGAAACCTGACGACTCTGGACCCCGGCTCTGCGGCCGGGGAACTACCCAAACCTGACGACTCTGGACCCCGGCGCTGCGGCCGGGGAACTATCGAAACCTGACGACTCTGGACCCCGGCTCTGGGCCGCGGGAACTATCGAAACCGACCCGCGTTTCAGCAGCTACCTGCTGGCCCTCGCCAGTGACTTGATCGCATCCGACATGGCTTTCACGCGAGCCGAATCATTCGCTCCCGCGACGTCACGGTCAACCTGCCTCGCCAGCGCGTTCAGCGCATCGCGCCGCTGCCTTCCTGCAAGCAGCTCCGCAGCGTCCAGAGCACTTGCGATCGCGGCTGTCCGCGCCGGTACCAGGCCCTCCCACCGCACCAGTTGATCGAGGTAGGAGCGCACGACGGGGAATGCCGCCGGCCACTCGATCCGCGGCTGGCTCTGCGGATTGTACTCCACGAAGCGCACGAGCCTCGCGGCCTCGATCTCGTTCTTCGAAAGCTGATCGCCTGGCTCCAGTTCGAGAATGTCGAAACCGCGATCCATCTCAGATGAATAGATGTAACCGTTCCAGTAGTAGGCGCCCCATGAGCCGCCGATCGTGCTGCGTGAGCGCGCCCCTGCCTGCTGCTGCGCCGCCAGCGGTACATCAACCATGGGCGGCGGATCGATCGCGCCGCGGTCAAAAAACGCAAGCTCCCTGGGATTGGCCGGGTCCGAGAACTCCATGACGCTGACCCCACCCTGGTACCAACCCTGCACCATTATGTCGCGCCCCGGCACCGGGATCAGGCCCCCGTTGTGCGAGACGCAGTTCTCCTCGGCGGTCTGGGCCGACGGAATCTTGAAGTAGGCGTGCTGGGTGTATTTCTTCTTCTGATCGATGCTGAGAATGGTGTTGCCTCCCATCTCCATCATCGAGTTGGCCTGGCACATCGGCGAAGTGCCTCCGCCCCACTCGTCGGTAAAGACGACCTTCTTTCCATCGTTGGAGAAGACGGCGGTGTGCCAGAGAGAGAAGTTGGTGTCGGCCTTCGCGTCGAGCCTGACCGGCTTTTCCGGATTGGAGACGTCGACGAGGAGGCCGTAACTGCCGCACGCACCAGCCAGCAGCTTTGCCGCCGGATAAGCGGTCACGTCATGGCAGTTCCGGGGACCCGTTGGCATGGGCGCCCGACCGGAGTCGCCCGCGGCCGCGGGTCTTGCTCGCGCCGGACGACCGGACGCGCGCGGAGCTGGTTCAAGTCCCGTGAAGATGCGCGCACCGGTCACCACTTCCGCCTTTTCCGGCTCGCGAAGGTCGACCTTGATCACGTCGAGCCGGAACAGCGAGTTCGTCTCGTCAGCCGCGTCGGTCCCCTCCCTGCACCCCGGAACCTCGGTTGCGGGCCGAGCTCCCTGACTTCCCGAAACATAGATATAGAGAACGTTCCGGTTGCTCGGGTGCGGCAGCACCGTGTGCGTATGCGAGCCCTTGCAGGTCTGCACGTTCTTCACCAGGCGAGGTTGCGCCGGGTCGGATACGTCATAGATGCGGACACCCGCCATGTGTTCCTTCGGGTCCTGCACTCCACCTTTGGCGCAGTCGTTGCGATTGCCGGCACCTTCAGCCGAGATGAAAAGGAGGTTGCCGATGATCGAGGGATCACCCTGCGACGTAATGCACTGGACAGTCGAGACCAGCTTCGGGCTGGCAGGATCGCTCACGTCCCAGATGGAGAAACCGGCGAAGTTTCCCTGGTAGACGTATTTGTCACGGAACGCCATATCCGAATTGACAAAGGTCAATCCACGCGTCGAGTCGAATGCCGCAGGTTTTGGCGTGTTGGACACGAGTCGCATGTTCTTCTGCGCGACGGCGGCGTCGAGGCGACCCGGTTTGAGGTTGCTGCGAGGATCCTGCTTGTTGGGGTAGGTCTGCGCGTCGACGTCCTGCGAGACCAGCAGGGTGATGGCGAGTGCTACTGCCCGACTCGTGGATGACATGACTGGTTATCGTTGGACTGAGAAAGTTTGTGCCTCGGCTCGATCACCCGAGGCAGACTGATCGGAGCGACGTCAGGCTGGTGGCAGGTCGGACAACATTCGGCGCATGATGCCGATCTCCGCGGTCTGCACGGCAACGACGTCGTTGGCGAAGACGTTGACGTCCACTTCCTGACCGGCTCGCGGCACAGCGAATAGATCTCTCACCATCTCAAGCGCGCCTTCGTGGTGCTGGATCATCAGCGTGAGGAATGCGCGATCGAAAGCAACTCCGGTCGCAGTATCCAGCTCCCGGAGTTGGGCTTCGGTGAGCATTCCGGCCATCGTCATCGTGCGCCACGATGAAGTGTCTGGCGCGAACTGCCCGTAATGGATGAGCCACTCCTGCATGATCCTGATTTCGGCGACCTGCGACTGGTCGATCTTGAGCGCGAGTCGGAGGATTCGTGGGTGGGCGCCCCTCGCCTCAGCCAGGCGGGACATGTGGATGGCCTGGGCGTGGTGGGCGATCATGCCCTGCATGAATTCGACGTCGGCAACTGTGTAGGCGGCACCGGGCGGGACGGTAACAGGCTGGTGGTGACCGGCGTGCTGGGCCTTTGTGTCAGCGGGCAAGGCCAACACAGTCGCGAGCACAGCGATCGCCAGGAGCAGGTGTGGATGGCGCGTCAGGTGCAACATCTGTTTTGTGTTCTCAGGCGTTTGGCCCGACGTGAGGTGAGCACGGAATGAGAACGCTGTAGCGCCGCGCGGCGTTGAGCAACGGTGCCCCGGCGAGTCGCCAACGCCGAGCTGCTCCGGCGACGGTCAGCATCCTCGCCGCGGACCGAAGAGCAGGAAGGGCAGACTGAAGGGGCTGAACCGATAGTAACTGATGGTGGCGCTCTCCTGCGACGCTGACGGACGTATCCGGTGAATGCGATCGTTCCACCCCGGATTGATACTTGAAGTTGCCGTTCGGGGCCGTTACTTTGTGATGCAAAGTACTCACTGCCGACGAGCTCAGGCGAGATTGCGCCGGCAGGTTCAATGGAGGTCAAGGTGAAGCTTCTCAGACGAGTCCGGGGTGCGATCGGAATGGGCGTCACCTGGGCAGCGGGGTGGGCCGCCACAGGCATCCTCATCGGAGTGGCCAGCATCCTGACGCCGGGACTTCCCTGGCATCTCTTCTTTGATGTGTTTGATGCGCCACTCCCGGCGCTGGCCGTTCCGGGCTTCGTCGGTGGAGCGCTCTTCTCCGTCGTACTCGGCATCGCGGGGCGCCACAGGAGATTCGACGAACTGGCCCTTGGTCGCCTTACTGCTTTAGGTGCAGTGGGCGGATTCCTCCTTGCCATGGTTCCCAATGCGTTCGTGGCTCTGGGGCTGGCCACGCCGGCCGAGGGGTCGAACCTGTGGGTGACAACACTCACCTTTGCCCCTTTCCTGATGTTGCTGAGCGCCGCGTCGGCGGGCGCGACACTGTTGCTCGCGAGAATGTCGCAACGCAGGCACGGCCTCGGACGGGCGGACGATATCGATGAGTTCGATCCGCGGGCCGCGTCCCCGGAACTGCACACCGGCCCGGCCAAACCGGTGCTCTTGCCGCAAGGGGTCAGGGATGAGGCTCGCCCGGGACAGCAGCGCGCCTCCGAGTGATCGCCGATCAGCCAGCGATGCTCACGAGGCTCAGGAGAATGAGCCTTCGCCCGGACAGTGGACCTGAAGTCTGGAGCTTCATGAGATGCGCTTTCAGCGCCGGACGCGGTGTGGGCCAAATCATCGCGCTGCGGCCAGGTCATAGTCGTGTTCGCACCGTAGAGGAATCGCTCAGAATCAGGTGTGGGCCAATCATCGCGCTGGGGCCAGGTCATAGTCGTGTTCGCACCGTAGAGGAATCGCTCAGAATCACCGGAAGGAATTGCACACCTGGCAAACCCGTCCAGCCCGCTGTGCCCGGTGACGTACCCGGTCACCTCGCCGACCTCGAAACAGCCTCTTGCGCGGGTGGACTTTGTGAGGTAAAGTGCTTCACACTTCGCCCTATCCGAAAATGAAGATGGTCGGTGCCATTACTGACGACAGCACTGAAGACATGGTCCTCGAGCGCACGGGAGCCGCGCGGCGAGTTCTCATCGAAGCCATCCTCCTCGGAGTCATGGCTGATGCCCTGCTCCGCTTTGCACCGGAGGGCCTCGGCTGGACTGCCTGGGTGGCCGCACTCGCGCTCGCGGCGGTGAACGTCGCCCGCTACAGCGGATCGGGACTGACGCGGGAGCAGTTGTCGTGGCTCGCGGCCGCCGTCGCCTGCGCCGGCGCGTTCGCCTGGCGCGATGCGGAAAACCTACGCGTCGCCAATGTGTTCGCCACGCTGGTTGCGGTGTCGCTCTTTTCGATGTCCGCTGCGGGCGCACCGGCTCCTTCGATCCTCGTCGCGCGCGTGCGCGACGTCGTGGGCGCGGGTGTCTACGCCGCTCGCGACGTCATCTTCGGCACTCCGGTCCTTGTCGCGCGTGACGCGAAGCTGCACACGCACTCGGCGTTTCGGGGTGGCGCGTCGTGGACTGTGCTGCGCGCGGTGCTGCTGACGGTTCCAGTTGCGCTCGTATTCACGATCCTCCTTTCCCGCGCCGATCCGGCGTTCGAGGCGGTTTTTGCGCTTCCAACGATCGACACTGAACTGATCTTCTCGCATGTGTTTGTTGCCGGCGCTTTCGCCTGGTGGTCGGCCGGCTGGATGTCGGGCGCCATGATGCAGGTAATGGGACGTCCTGCGCTGCCCGACCGACTTCCGATGCGCCTCGGTTCAATGGAGGTCACCTCGGTGCTCGGGACGGTAGCGGTGCTTTTTGTCATCTACGTCGCTCTCCAGCTGCGGTGGCTCTTTGGTGGTGCTGATCTGGTGCTGGCGACTTCCGGACTGACGGTTGCAGAATACGCACGGCGCGGCTTCTTCGAACTTGTCACCGTCGCGGCGCTCGTCCTCCCCCTGATCCTCGGTACGCGGGCCGTCATCGAGGACGAAGGCGTGCTGCGGCGCCATCGGCAGCTTTCGGTGGTCCTGCTCGGCCTCCTCGCGGCGATCGTTGTGTCGGCGATGTCGCGGATGCGGCTCTATGTGGAGCTTTTCGGTCTTACGACGGATCGACTCTACGCGACCGCCTTCATGGTCTGGCTCGTTCTGGTGTTCGGAGCGATGGCTCTTACAGTACTGCGCGGGCGCACAGGGCCTTTTGCCGCGATGGCGGTGTTCTGGGGCTTCCTCACCCTTGGCACTCTCAACGTCCTGAATCCCGATCTCGTTGTCGCGAGAGTGAATCTCGGTCGTTCGGCCGTCGTGAGAGCCATCGACTACGCGTATCTGGCGCGATTGAGCGGCGACGCTGTGCCCGCTGTCGTGCAGGCGCTCAGAGCTGCGGAGCCGTCAGTTGAAGCGTGCAAGGCGGCCGAATCGCTGCGCACGCGCTGGGCGGTCGTGACCGATCCGGCATGGAACCTTGGGGCGCGGCGAGGCCAGAGCTCGGTGACAAACTACCTAATGCCGGCGGAGCTGGAGCGCCTCTGCGCCGGCTCCGCGGCTGGAGGTACACCCGGTGCCTGAGAGAGCAGCGTCGCCGCCGCCGGGGACTCGGTGTCCCCGACGTGGCGACCGCTCATGGAATCAGAAACTCAGGTCGGCAAGTCGCCGTCGCACCATCACCTGAACGGTGGTGGCCAGCAACGCACCTTTGGCATTGATCCGCGCTGCCTCTTCCTGTCCGGCGGCCCGCATGACCGGATTGCCGCCGTCGAGATCCGCGAACTTCGCGTATTGCGTCGTCTCGGTAAACTCACCGGTCGGCGCGCCCACGCCCCGCACGGCGAGGATCGAACCGGCAATCGTTTTGTTGGCGGCGGCCTTTTTCATCGCTGGCAGCACGTCTGTCCGGTAAAACGCCAGGAACTCCTGCATCTTGCCCGGTTCCACACGACGAATCGCGGTCCGCCACACCGGCGCATCAGCCGACGGAATGCTCAGGCTGTCCTGACGGGTCGTCATGTACGATGACTGCGTGAGGATGCACTCGCGCAGCCTGGCGTTGAGCCTTGCGGCCCCATCGGCGCCCAATGCTCTCACGAGTGGAGCATCGCCGTCCATCGCGCTCCAGGCCGGGAAAGGTGTGATGATGAGGTACTCAAAGGCGGGGCCGACCTGCGTGACCAGCGTGGTCCGCGATTCCACCGCTGCTTTCTTCTGGGCCGGAATCACTTCGTTCCGCTGAAGTGCGAGCCATTCGTTCACCTTTTCGGGTTTGAGCCGAATCAACTGCACATAGCTGCGCGTGGTGGTTGGTGGTGCTGCAGCCTGCGCGATCGTTGTAGCGGGAACGGCGGTCAGGAGCGCGGCAATAGCGGCCGAGTACAGCGGTTGTGACGTGGTCCTCATTTTAAGCACCTCGGGTAGGGGGAGGCAGCTCGACCTGGTCTGAAGGGGTGGGCGACTTGCGCTTTCTCGGGCAGACCAGTGCGCTAATTGAGCACAGACTGGGTGAGGCCGCAAGGCTTTCGGCCATTAACTCACAGCTTTCCTGACAAGCGCGCCGATCCTTGCTTCGGCCGCCGCGGTCAATTCCGTGAGTGCATATGCAGCCGGCCACATGGCACCGTCATCGAGTTTCGCCTCGTCGCTGAAGCCGAACGTTGCATATCTCGATTTGAACTTCTGCGCGCTCTGAAAGAAGCAGACGACCTTGCCGGCCTTTGCATAGGCGGGCATCCCGTACCACGTCTTTGGAGATAACTCAGGCGCGGCCTTCCTGACGATCGCGTGGATACGTGCGGCCATGCTGCGATCCGGCTCCGGCATTTCGCGGATCTTCGCGAGAAGGTCGCGTTCTCCGTCCTCGTCTACGCGGGCGCGACTCCCTTCTGACCTGAGCTCGCGGGCGCGCTCCTTCATCGCTGCCCGTTCGTCGCCTGTGAACCCGCCGGACTTCCTGCCTTCCTTGGTCCGGTCAGCAACCTTGCGTGTTGATTTCTTCGCGGTCATTTGAGCTCGAGAGTTGATTGAGGGTGTTCGCCGTTCCGACAGCTGCCGCGGAAAAGGGGACGGCCTCGAACGCGACGATCGCATTCGTTTGCGGCGCTGCCAGAATACCACCGTTGAGCCGCGCGCATCAATCCGCGGCACCCTGACCGGAGAGGTCGCTGCTCCACCGCAGCGGCCTTTGTCATATGAAGGGGGCCGCCCGGACACCCATCGGTGCAAGTCAAATCGGCCACCACACCGACCGCCTGCGGGCGGAGGGAGGAGCATGTTCGCACCAACTTCGCAGTTCTCAAGACGCGCCCGCGCCGTGTTTTCAGTCGCCATTCTGACCGGTCTGGTTGCCTGCGAGCAGGCCACCGGCCTCGACGCGGACGCCAGGCTCGATACGGAGCAGGTGCTCGACGACTACAAGGCGATGCAAGACGTTTTTGCCACGAGCGGCTGGGCTGGACTGCAGGCGCTGGGCGGGCGCACGCCGCTCGCCACGAGCGGAACCGTTCGTTCGCTGCGTGGCCTCCCCTCCCTCGCCCAGCGGGGAACGGGACGCGAGTTCGCTACCGGGTTTTTCCGCGAACTCAGGAGCGCGCGCTCCGGCAATACCGCCGCCGTCCGCGTCATCTCGGCGACACATCTCGGCAAGACGCTCGTTTATGATCCGGGCGCTGATCGGTACGTGATCTCGAATCGAACGGGCGCACCCGCGAACGGTGCCCGCTTCGTCCTCTACGAAACCGCAGCCGGTGGCCGCCCGATCGTCTCCGAGGAGATCGGCTACGCGGATCTCATCGACGAGGGAGCCAACAGCGGCAGCGCGATCGTCCTGAAACTGGTTGTCGTTCAGGACGGCAGGACGCTGATCGAATACCGCACTCGAGCCGACCTGGGGGCCGAAACGGCGGAGCTCGACGTCAACGGCTATGTGCAGGACGTCAAGGGTAACAAGCTCACATTCAGCATCGGAGTGGATGCCCGCAACTCTTCCGGCGAGACACTCATCGACGCCGATTTTGATATCTCGCTGCACCCTAACGATCTGCAGGCGACGGGGCGGGTCCGTGGAGTCAGGGAAAACAACGGCGGTGGTGGAAAGATCGATCTCACGATCCGCCATGGGGCAAACAGGCTTGTGGTTGTCATGGAGGAAAAGAATGGCCAGCTCGAGGGAGTGATCAGGTTCAACGGCAACGTCTTTGCGACGGCCAGCGGAGATCCGCGCTCCCCGACGCTGCGCAATGGCAACGGACAGCCGCTGACCGACGGCGAGCTGGCGGTCGTGGCGCTGGTCGTCGTTTGGGCCGATGACGTGTTCAACCTGGTGGAGGACCTTGTCAGGCCCGTCGGAGGTCTCCTGCTGCTTGGCTGGATTCTCTGACGGCGCGACTCAACTGCGTTTTTTTCGGGTGTCCCGGGCGACCGGGACACCCGCGTCGGCGTACCCCACCAGATTCTCGATCAGGTACTTTTCGTCGCCGCCCCCCCCCTCACTCTCTGGTACCCTGGATAACATGACCCGATCTATTGCCCTTGTAATCGCGACTGCTGGCGTCATCGCGATGATCCCGATGACGGTGCACTCGCAGGCTTCCACTACGCGCGGCTGGTCGATCGGAGCCAACCTGAACGGCACGTCCCTTGACGCGGAAAACAGCGAGTCGAGATCGGGCGGAGGGCTGGGAGTGAGAGTCGGTTATGGCATCAATCGGATCGTGACCGCCTTTCTCCAGCTTGATGGCTCAGCGATCGAGATCCCGGAGTCTGTCAACAGCCAGAACGGTATTTCCGGAGACTGGTTGCTGTCGCACGCCGAGGTGGGTGCGCGTTTCCACTTCGCCAACTCGCTCCGGCGCTGGGTTCCGTACCTCGAAGTCGCCGCTGGAGCACGAGTCGTATCGATCGAGGAGGCGAGGGTAAACGGTCAGGAGGCGGGAAAGGTCAACTTCAACGGAGGCGGCATCACCTTCGGCGGTGGGCTGTCAGCGTACATCAGTCCCAGGGTTGCCCTCGATGTTTCGCTCAAGGTGACCGGCGGGGAGTTCACCGAAGTTGATCTTGGCGGCGTCGCCCTCCAGAACCTGGACATCGAAGCCACCTCGGTTCGCTTTGGACTGGGGTTTGTCTGGTGGCCCTGAGCTGAGACTGACCGGGAACGGCCGATCACTTCGATTCACGCGCCGGCGCGCAGTCTTCCAAGTGCTTCCTGCTGTTCTGGACGGAGGATGTTCTTGATGCGAATAAGCAGTGTCAGGTGTGCCGCCTTAATCCTCCCCTCGGTGGCCAGGACGCGATCGAGTCGATCTCGCGCGCGATCGAGGTCGACACGCGGCCGGCTGAGTTCCGTGCCGAGTGCCTCGCTGTGTTCCTTCAGGTCCCACTGCAGGCTGACGACCTGACCCTGGAGTTCGCGAATCAGGCGGCTTATCGCGTCTCGTTGCTCGTCGCTGAGGTTGATTGCCCGGCGATGAGTCATGATCAGTTCAGGCTCGAAGAGCGAGCGCGCAATCGGATCGTCGACGCTCGATGTTATCTGTGACTCCAGAGGCCCGGCGACTGCCAGGCAGGCCAGGCCGAGACAGCTGGTGGCGAACAGACGTCGTGTAATCACATTCCTCTCCGTGAATCTGGTCGTCCGACTGCAGGCAGTCGTCCGAGGAACTCCGAACCGGGAAGCACGAGCAGTTGATCGGTTGGTGACTGGGTTGCGACTTCACTGGCCGACCATTCGGAGACGACACGCTCGAACTCGCGGTCTTTCATGCGATCGGAAACAACGAGGATCGCTCCGATACCCGCCGCAAGAACCACGGGTGCTCCCCAGACTATAGCGCGAAGCCCTGGCCTGGTCCTCCCGCGCGTTGCGGCGTTCGGCACCGTTGCCAGCATGGCGGCCGCTTCGACACGTGCGCGCGCGATCATCGGACCAAACGCGGGCGTTTCGGCGATGTCATGCTGCCGCACCCCGCCTAACGCGGCGCGCAACCCGGAATCGAGATCGCTTTCGTCAGTCATTTCTCATGCTCTCCGACCTTGCGCGGTTCCGTTGACGCTCCTGCGGACAGGATGACCCGCAGGCGCTTCTTTCCACGATCGTAATGAGTGCGGGCAGATCCGACCGACACTCCCATGATGAGAGCCGCGTCGGCGATGCTCAGGTCCTGGTAAAAGACGAGGTGCAAGGCCTGCTGCTGTCGATGCGGCAGCTCGGCGAGGGCTCGGCGGAGTGACTCGGACTCCTCCGCCCTGATCAGGGCAGCGTCTGGTGGCTCGACCGACGGGTGGTCGTAGGGAGGGACGAGCGTCAGAATCCGGTCGCGGCCTCGCTCGCGTGTCCCTTCGAGCGCTGTGAGCCGGATCACTCCGAAGAACCAGGTACGAAACGCTGAGCGTCCCTCGAAGCGTGCCAAACCCGAGAGGACCTTGGCATAGGCCGTCTGCAGAACGTCGGCGGCGTTCTCGCGATCGCCGAAGCAGCAGCTCCGGGCCCAACCGAAACTCGCTTCGTGAAGTGCTTCGAGCGATGCCTCGATTTCGGACCTGAGCGCCTGGGGCTGGGCCATCCTGTGCGGTAGGAGTACGCATTCAAGGGACTGAGTGACTCCCCGAACCACAACATATGACATATTGGAGCACAAGATCGAGTGCGACCGCCTGTCGGCGCTGACCTGCCGGCGGCCCGGAAGGGCCATCATGCCCGGGACCGTGAGAACGTTCGAAACGATGATCCCCGGGGCAGCGTTCACGTCGTGGCAGCCGTACCGTGTGGTGCAACTCCGTCTTACAGCTCAGCCTCCCACATCTCGAGACATGTCTGCTACTCGCAATCGCCTGGTCCGCGCTCCCCTCGCTCTCGCCATCGCCTGCCTGCCGGCGGCGGCTGCCGCGCAGGAGGGCGAGCCGAATCGCCAGCAGCGGCGCGACACTGTTCGTCGCGTACTGACTATTCCTGGACAGCGGGACGGTAACAGCACGTTCCAGCTCACGAACTACGCGGAGATGAAGCCTCGGCAGTGGGGCGTGATGGACTTTGCGCACTATCACACGACTGCGGAGATCGATTACTGGATGGAGCGCTGGGCGCGGGAGAAGCCGCAGATCGTGCAGCGACTCGAGGTGGGTCGCAGCTTCGGCGGGCAGCCCATTTATCAGCTGATCATCACGAACACGAGCACTGGTGCGCACACCGACAAGCCGGCGGCTTTTTTCGAGGGTGGTCGGCACTCGGGCGAGATCACGGCCACCGAGAGCGTATTATGGCTTGCATGGCATGTGGTCGAAAATTACGGCCGTGATGCGAATATCACGAAGCTCGTCGACGAGAAGGTCCTGTACGTCCGGCCCTACAACAACCCTGACGGTGCAGATCTGTACAAGCTAACCGCACAATCGAATCGCAGCAGCGTTCGGCCGGTGGACAACGACGGCGATGGTCTTCTGGATGAAGACCCGGGTGAAGATCTCGACGGCGACGGCCATGTGCGCCAGATGCGCAAATTTGTTGGTGCAGGCAAGGGCACGCACGTCGTGGATTCACTCGACGCCAAGGGGAGACTGATGCGGCAGGTTGGCGCAGGCAGGGGCGATTACCTGGTTTATCCCGAGGGCATCGACAACGACCGCGACGGCAACTACAACGAAGACGGTATCGGCGGCCTCGATCTGCACCGCAACTACCCTTACAACTGGCGGCCGATGGCCGAAGCAACCGGCCGCGGCAACACGCAGTTTGGCGCGGGCGAATATCCGCTTTCGGAGCCGGAGACACGCTCGGTGTTCCTGTGGCAGCTGACGCACCCGAACATCAGTGTCACCAATTCGATGGACACGTCGGTGCCGATGCACCTGCGTGGGCCGAGCACCTGCGAGGAGAAGGAGTGCATGTTTCCTCCCGACCTGAGACTGTTCCAGCACTTCGACTCCGTGGGTCTGTCGTTCACCAATTATCCGTGGGCGGGCGACGTCTACCGGACGTATGCAACCCGGAGTGCGCCGCCAGGCCAGGGTCAGCCGCAGGCGCTCTACGGACACGGACCGGATTTCGGCTACTTCCAGATGGGGCAGATCTGGTACGGTGACGAGCTCTGGAACGGCGGCCGCGAGCGTGACTACAACGGAGACGGCCGATGGGACCAGTACGAGGTGCTCAGGTATAATGACGAGAACTTCGGTGGCAGCGGATACCAGATGTGGACAAAGGTCATGCATCCCGACCTGGGCGAGGTCGAGGTTGGCGGTTCAAACCCCAAGTTCTGGTCCCAGAACGGGCCGCCGCAAGTGCTGGAGAAGTGGGCCCGCAACCAGGCGTTGTTCAACCTCGCGATGTCGATGGAGCTGCCGAGGGTCGAGATAACGGGCGTTCAGGTGGCGAAGGTCTCGGCGTCAGCGGATTCAGCTACGCACGAGGTGCGGGTGACGGTGCGGAATACGGGACGCATACCTACAGCTCTGGAGCAAGCAAAGCGGGTCAAGATAGTGCGGCCAGACGTTGTGACGCTTGAATCTCCAGCCGGTTCGGCCGCCCGGCAGGTCGGGCGATCGGAGTTCTGGCTGGGCGGGCACGAAACCAGGACCGTTGTTGCCCGAGTGCGGGTTCCGGCTGGTCAGAGCGTGGAGATGACGGCCCGTGTTTCGAGCACGCGGGGCGGCGTGGCGCGGACGGCGGTCCGGATTGCGCCCTGAGAAGTGTCCACCTGGGCGCGCGGCGTCTTTGGCGTGGTCAGCGTTCAGCGATCTCGAACGCGCGACCACGCGCGAGGAGGTAGCCGAACACCGTCATCAGCAGGCTGAACAGCCAGAGCGCGCCGCTTGGCGTCGTCGGGAGAAGGACAACCGATGCGAGGAGGGCCGCCGGAAAAACGAGCGTGACCAGCCAGGCCGCCCAGCGGGCGAGCGTCCTGCGCCTGAGTGCTGTTATCCCAAGCATCAGTGAACCAGCCATCACGAAGTTCATGCCCATCATGTGGACCGCGTAGGCCGTGTTAGCGACGGGGTTGGTTCCGGGAGTTGGAGTTGTGAGCCCATTCCAGTGCCAGGTCCAGGTGTGAATTGCATCGCCGGGCAGCACGAGCGCCAACCCTCCAAGAACCAGCCAGTACCCTGCGCGTTGAGTTCTCGTGTTGCCGCGAAGTTGATCGCCGAGTGCAATAAGGCCCAGCATCATCAGGAGTATCGCCAGTGAAAATGGCGTGCCGAAAACCATCCAGAGTTCCGCGGGAGTCGTGTCTGGAAAGGCGGTGGACAGCCACCTTTTTGCCGAGGGAACCCATAACGGCTCGGGGATGATGTTCCAGCCGGTCATGTATTTGATGGCAACCAGTGGAGGAGCGAGCAGCAGTGCCGCTGCTCCGCCCACCATCGCCAGGTAGCCTGTCCACGAGCGGTCGGTTGCGGTCATCGGGTCTCCCTGACGGCGCCAGTCGAAATCAGCGGCGGTTCAAGTTACGGCGCGCCGCACCGACGGGGCAACGACGACAGGCGCGACGTAGCTTGCTCAGTTCGCCCTGGTAACCCGGCACGCATCCGCCGTCGCGCTCAGCTTGTGGAGGACGTTCATTCTCAGGCGCCGTGGTCGCTACACCGACCGGTCGCGCCGCACCTGCAGCTTCTTTCCCTTGATGGTCGCGCGCGTGAGCGCCGCGATAATCGATTGGGCCGAATCAGCGGGCACTTCGACCAGCGAGTGCCGGTCGAAGATCTCGATTGCGCCGATGGCGCTGGAATCGACTCCCGCCTCGCCTGTAATCGCCCCGACCAGGTCGCCGGGCCGGATCTTTATCTTGCGCCCTCCCCCTACATAGAGCCGTACCTTCTCCAACTGCGGCTTGCTGCGCGCCGCCCCTTGTTTGCTACCCAACACAGCGGCACCGGCCGTTGGCGGCCGACGTCGTTCTCGCGACGCTGTCGGTGCGATCTCCTCGTCCGCGCCCTGCCCTGACGCCGCCTGCTTGAGCGCCGCGGCAGCGATCTCGGCCAGAGTGAATTCCGCGGACATGGTCTCGACGACTCCCATCCACATGTCGAGCTCGCCAGCACGAATAACTTCGGCCAGCGCCACACGCGCGGCTTCAAGACGCCTCGCCCTGAGGTCCGCCACCGTTGGCACGGACGCAATCTCAACACGTTGGCCAGTCGCGCGTTCGATGTTCGCGAGCATTCGCTGCTCGCGGGGTTCGGCCAGAGTTATTGCGGTGCCGGTGCGTCCCGCCCTGCCCGTGCGCCCAATGCGGTGCACGTAGGCGTCGGCCGCCGCCGGCACGTCGTAGTTGACCACGTGCGACACGTGCGTGACGTCCAGCCCGCGCGCAGCCACGTCGGTCGCGACCAGCAACTCAGACGTGTGTGCCCGGAACTTCTTCATCACGCGATCGCGCTGGTCCTGCGAGAGACCGCCGTGCAGAGCCTCGGCGTGATAGCCGCGAGCATTCAGCGTCTCTGTGAGTTCATCGACCTCGGTTCGGGTGCGACAGAACACGATGGCACTTCTGGGCTGTTCCACATCGAGAATGCGACCCAGCGCGAGCATCTTCTGGGAGCGCGGGACCACGTACGCAACCTGTCGGACCTTCGCTGCTTTCCCGGCATGGACGGCCTCGCTGTCGATTCGAATCACCTGCGGCTCCCGGAGGTGCGCACTGGCAATAGCCGCGATGCGTGGCGCGATGGTCGCCGAGAACAACGCGACCTGTTTCTCTGACGGCGTTGCGGCCAGAATGGCTTCGAGGTCCTCGGCGAACCCCATGTCCAGCATCTCGTCGGCTTCGTCGAGTACGACGGTCCGCACATGGCCCAGGTGAAGTGTGCGCCGGTTGATGTGGTCAAGCGCTCGACCGGGCGTCGCGATCACGATATCGGTGCCGCGTTTGAGGGAGCGGATCTGGGCATCCATGGCCGCGCCACCGTAGATAGGCGTGGCCACCGCTCCCATGGTTTTTCCGTACCGATAGACTGCCTCCGCAACTTGCATCGCGAGTTCGCGGGTTGGAACCAGCACCAGCGCGGTAATGCGCTCGCGGATGGGCGCGTCGGTCCGCAATGCATGCAGGAGGGGAATCGCAAAGGCGGCAGTCTTTCCCGTGCCCGTAGCGGCCTGCGCCAGCACGTCGCGCCCGGCCAGCAGCGCGGGTATCGCGGCCTGTTGAATTGGCGTTGGTTCCTCATAGCCGAGCTTCGCGAGGGCCGCGAGTACGCGCGGGTCAAGGCCCAGGAGCGCGAATCCTGCCCCGGCGTTCGGCGCGTTCGCAGCGGCGACGGCGCGCAGCTGATCGTTTGACCCATCGTCGGTTGCTTTCCGGCTTTCTGACTTTGCTGTGCGGCGCGTTTTCACACGCGGTATGACGGATTTCATGTCAGTGCGGTCAGGTCTCGACGTGTGCGACGCCGATGTGGGCCAGCTTGAATGGCCCGAGAGGCGGATGCCGAGGCCGGTCCAGGGAAACCACATCGGCTCCGGGTGCCAGCGGCGGTCGGGGAACGGTGCTGGTCCCTCAATGTAGCGCAAGGAAGCAGTGTACTGCGCCCGGAGTCCGCTGGAGTTGAAACTCGCGTCGCAGGAACCAGGCTCTCTCGCGGCCAGTGAGCTGACAATGCGGCCAGGAGTCGACGCACGATTGCCAACAGACGA
>JBQTHK010000109.1:0-9216 GCA_052389935.1 Gemmatimonadota bacterium
CTGATTCGCTCCGCCTCCTATCCGGTTTCTGTTCGTCGCCCCACAGGTCTCGCTACCCGCTGCTTTCAGCGACGTCCTCACGGCTGTCGCCTTGCGGTTCACTCGGGTCGTTGCGACCAACTCCCCATAGTACTTGCACCTCCTATTCAAGGGTCATGCTGGACACACACGTTTAAAAGGGCGAGGCTTAATCGCCTCGCCCTTTCGCAACGCCGAGGGTGCGACGTCCTTCAGACGATGCGTGCCCTGATCCGTATCGGTAACTGCTGCCTGATGCGACTCTGCGCCTCGTTGAGGCGCTGCTCGAGCGCCGGCCCGAGCCTCAGACGCAGGTTCTCCCCGGGCCCCAAGTGGAACGAAAGATCATCGACCCCAACGCCCGGCTGCATCTTCCTCAGAAGTGCACGGCCCTGGCCATCACGCTCGAAGCTGAAGCCGGGCAACATGATCGACGGCCCCATGCCACCCCCGTCCCTGCTGTCGAAGTAGAACATTCCTCCGCTCGACCGCGGCAGGTCCTTGCGCGCGATGGTCGTCACGCGAGCTGTTCGCGCCTGGCCGCCGCGAGTGAGGCGCAGCTCCACTTCATCACCAGGCTTGAGTCTGTCAAGCTCCCGCATGAGCCGGGTGATCCGCGAGCGCGAGGCCGCGTGGTCGCCCGCGTCCTCGCGAGCCACACGCAGGTCCACACCGTTGATCGAGGTGATGCGATCACCTTCCTCGATCCGGGCGCGGTCCGCAGGGCCGTCGTCGACGACGCTTGCGATCAGCACACCCGACGTATCGCGCTTCGAGCCGATGGCACCGAAGCCCACGCCTAACGTGGCCTTTTCGTCGTCGTTGCGCGCACCGGATCCGGCTACAACTCTCCGGGGCTCGAGTTCGTCGGCGCGAACGGTCCTGATGCGAACCGTGCGCGCCTGACCTTCACGGTAAACCCCAACCTCGGCCTCGTCCCCGGCCTTGAGGCGCGACAGCTCGCGCGTGAGGCGCCGCAGAGCGACGCCCTCCATGTCCGCCTCGCCGGCATCAGCTTCCGCCAGCCGGAGGTTCACGCCGTTGACCGATTGCAGTCGATCTCCTTCCTCGATTCCGGCCCGCGCCGCCGGGCCTGCCGGTACTACGTCCGTCACCAGCAGCCCGAGAGTGTCGCGCTTGCCGCTTGTGCCGGTGCTGACTCCAATCATCGCGCGGTCGGGCGCACCGCTCAACATGGTCAACGTCCGCGCTATCTGGGGCTCGACTCGTCGGCGCTGCTCTGCCCTCTCCTGTGCTTCGGGCGCGGTGGATGGCGCCATCGCGATCAGCGCAGCGCCTGCGATCAGTAGCTTTTTCATATTCGGATTGGTGGGTGCAACAGTTGGGACACGCGGTGCTGGGGTCCTGGTTGCCCGCTTCGGCGCAAAGGTCGCCGGCGGGACGCGGCCCGCTGATCCGATAAGCCACTCCTGAGCGGTTAGCTTTCTGATAACCATGGCCCAACGCATCGAATCGCAGGCGGACCTCGACGCCTTTCGCGAACATTGGCAGGATGAAGCGGACGCTGCCTTCCTTTACCGGGAGTTGGCGAGCGTTGAGACGGACGCGCGGCGCCGCGACGTACTGAGCCGGCTGGCGGAAGTTGAGGACCGGCATGTTACCGTCTGGGGCGATCTACTGCGGCGCCACGGAGCTCCTCCGCGGTCGCACAGGCCCTCGGGCCGGGCTCGGCTCACAGCAGCGCTGGCGCGACGCTTCGGGGTCAGGGCGCTGCTGCCGCTCCTGCTTCGCGAAGAGGGACGCGAGGTCAAGAGCTACCTGAGCATGCACCGCAACACGCCGAGCGGCGTCGATGGTGCGGGCGAAGCGCTGCTGCTCGCCCGCGAAAGCGCCGAGCACGCCACTGAACTTGCGCATCTCGTGCGGCCCCACGGTGCGACCGGGGTGACGGCCGAGCCGTGGCACCGCGCCGAGTCAGGCGGGTTTCTCCGCAACGTCGTCTACGGGTTCAACGACGGTTTGACGGCCAACTTCGGGCTTGTCGCGGGGGTGCTGGGCGCAACGGCGTCGCAGCAGCACGAGGCAGTGCTTGTAGCCGGAGTGGCTGGGCTCGTTGCGGACGCTTTGTCGATGGGATCGAGCGGTTATCTGGCTGCCAAGAGTGAGCAGGAGGTTTACGCGCACGAGATCGCGATGGAGCGTGATGAGATTCAGCTGATGCCTGACCTGGAGCGGGAAGAGCTGGCCCTGCTCTACGAGGCCAAGGGAATCTCCCAACCGGTTGCCGCGCAGCTTGCTGCCGACGCCATGCGGGACCCGGAGCGTGCTCTGCGGGAGAAGGCGCAGTTGGAGCTTGGGATTTCGGGTGAACAGACGTCGCCACTGCGCGAGGGCTGGGTCACGGGCCTTGCGACAGCTGTTGGGGCGCTGATTCCGGTGCTGCCGTTTTTTCTCACCACGGGATTCCCGGCGATAGCACTTTCGTTTTCGCTGTCGATGGGAGCGCACTTTCTCGTCGGGGCTGCACGATCGCTCTTTACGGGGCGGAGCATCATTCGCTCCGGCATGGACATGTTTGTCGTGGGACTGGGTGTGGCGGTAGCGGGTTACTTTGCTGGTAACTGGATAGCTGGTTTATTCCTGTAGGGGTGGGCGGGGGGACGTCAATACACCTCAAGGTCGCGTGCGGAGACGACTGGGCCGAGGTACCCGGCGGCCCTGATTTCGCGGATCAGGTCGTCGTCCGTTGCACCCCAATAGAGCTGGTGGTAGAGCACGAGCAATCGCGGACGCGCGCGGGCGGCGATAGCTGCGAGCTCAACGGTCGAGGTATGAGCCCGCTTGTGATATCGCTGCCAGTCCGATGGCCGCTCAGCGAACCTCCTGGCGCTGTAAACCTCGTGCACCAGCACGTCGCAGCCGTTGCAGGCGTCGGCGAGGGCAAAACCTTCGGCCCTGACGTCACCGGACACGACGACACGCCGGTCCGGAGTGTCGAACCTGAAGCCTAACGAGTGCTGCCAGTCGCCGTGGGGCACGGCGATCGCCCTTATCAGGACCACGCTGTCCGTGTAGATGATCCCACCCGTCGTTTCAGCCACCTCAAGGCGATACCCGGTCTCGTTGGCGGGCTCGAGGCCATCGATCCTGTTGCGTATGTCCGCCTCCCAGGCGGCCAGGATATGGTCGGTCATCACTTTCGTCCCGGGCGGACCAACGATCGAGAGCGGCACAGCGCGTTCCAGCACCCAGGGAGTGAAGATGAGATCGGGGAGTCCGACCGTATGGTCAGAGTGCAGGTGAGTGAGCAGGACGCGCGTCAGCCGCGGTGCTTCCAGCGCGACAATGCCCGATCGGGCCGCGGCCGCCGCGCGCCGCACGACCCCGGGGCCGGCATCGATGATCCACGCCTGGCTGTCGACAACTACCGCCACCGACGGACCTGACCGGTCGGGATCAGCGTTAGGCGTGCCCGTGCCGAGAACCACCACCCGGGTCCGACCGCGTGGCGGTGGGGGCGTGGGGTTCGCGCCTTCGCGCGAACTGCGCGTGTCCGAACAGGCAGCCACGGCTCCCATGATCGGGAGAGCCAAAACCGGAAACCAGCGTCTCGGCTTCATTGCGGCACCCCTCCGGACAGGATCGTCGCCACGCGCGCACTGTCGATGTTGCCGCCGGACACCACCGCCACTACCGAACCGTAGCTCTGAGCCAGACGCAGTCCTCCGGCCACAGCGGCCGCGCCGGCCCCTTCGGCGAGCGCCCGTGAGCGCTGGAGAGTGAGTCTGAGCGCCGTTGCCACCTCTTCCAGCGTGACAACGATCGAGCCGTCGAGGAGGGCGCTGGCGAGCGGCCACATCTCGGGGAGCACGCCCCGACCACCGATTCCGTCAACGAAGCTCGGCTGGTGTTCGATCTGCACCGGGCGACCCTCAATCAGCGATCGTGCGAACGGGGCCGCGGTCTCGACCTCGACCGCGAAGATCTTGATCGCCGGGTTGATCGACTTTGCCGCAACTGCAATCCCGCAGGCCAGCCCTCCACCACCGTAAGGAACGGCGATCGCCTCGACCGAGGGCAGGGCGTCCACGATTTCGAGACCAACAGTTCCGTTGCCGGCGATCACGTCAGCATCACTGACGGGGTGGATGAACCGTCCGCTCATCTCCGGTGCGTGGCGATCGATCAGAACCTGCCACCATGCGGCAAAGGGTCGTTTGATGATCGTGGCGCCCAGTCGCACGAGAGCGTCGGTCTTGGCCGAGGGCGCGTGGTCAGGGACGATGACGCTGCACTGAAGCCGTCTGTCGCGGGCGCACCACGCCACGCCCTGGGCCATGTTCCCTGCGCTCGCCGTCCACACTCCGCCATTCATGGCATCACCGGCGACACTCATGGCGTTGGCGGCGCCCCGGATCTTGAACGAGCCCACCGGCTGCAGGCATTCGAGCTTGAGCCAGAGCTTAAGACCATCCGCTTCCAGCTCGACCATGGGTGTCCGCAACGCAGTCCCCGCGATCGTCGCCGACGCACCTCGAATCCGATCGAGATCGATCGGCTCAGGTGCCATTCCGTCGAGCTCGAGCCCGGCAACCACTGACTGCGTCATGACACCACCGTCTCCCGCGGCGACCCTGCGACCGGGCAGAGGTTTATCCACTGACCATCTCCGGCTTCGATGGCCCGCTGATGAATGAAGCGGGCGCAGGCAACGTCCTCGACCGCCAGCCCAACTGACTTGAACATCGTGACATCACGATCGGACGTTCGGCCCCTGATCGTCCCCAGTACAAGTTCGCCGAGTTCACCGATGATGTGCTCGTCGCCAACAGCTCCCTCAGCCCGTGCCATGAGGAACGCGCCCCCTTCGGCGAGCACTGATTCCCTTCGATCGACGAAGAAGCGCGACCGGACGACTGCTGCGGTGTCGACTTCCCGGGCCGTGGGGAGGCTGGCACCGATGACGTTGACGTGTGCCCCCGGCGTGATCCAGGCGCCATGCAGGATCGGGTCGCGAGAGGAGGTGGTCGTGCACACTATCGACGCATCACGTACGGCGGCTTCAGCGTTGTCACAAACTGTGATGTGCAGTGAGGGATGGCTGCTGCGTGCCTGTGAGGCAAAGCGTTCGCGGTTGCCAGCTGACCGGCTCCAGATGCGGAGCCTGGAAACCGGCCTCACCGCCAGCATTGCGTCGAGGTGCGTCCGTGCCTGGGTACCGCTGCCGAGAATGGCAAGATCGTCGGCACCGGGCAGCGCCAGGAAACGGGTCGCAACTCCTGAAACTGCGGCTGTGCGAATGGCCGTCACCCGGCTGGCATCGATGATCGCGAGCAGGCGGCCGTGCAGGTCGTCAAAGTACAGGACAACACCGATGTGGGAATCCCAGGGAGTCCCTTCGTTATCGGGAAAGACGCTGATGACCTTGGCTCCGATGGATCGACCGAGCACGGCCGGCATCGCCGCGAAGGCGTTGCGGCCACCGCTGAGACGGATGACGGTCCGGAGCGGGAGCAGAGCCTCGCCCCGTGAGAGAGCCGCGAGAGTTTCGGCCATGAGGCCGATGCAATCCGCCATCGGCAGCAGCCGATCGACTTGATGGTGCGGCACGAGAAGTGTGGCGCCGTCGGTTGACATGGGCGTCAAAGTGACTCCGACGGACTCGCCCGCGCCAGTTGCATCGAGGTTGATTCCGCGTTCCCGCAGCCGCATTTTGTGTTGCCGTTCCGGGCGGGCCTGCCTGAACGCCTCCTTCCCACTCCCTGAGGTTCAAGTGATTCGCAGACCACTCCCCTTCCTGCTTGTTGCGTTATCTGCCTGCGCCCGCCAGGACGGCGACACTGCCGACACTGTTGCGGCCGCCACGCCTAACGTAGTGGTGATCACTGCCACGGATTTTGCCTTCCAGCTTCCTGACACCATCCCCGCGGGGATGACAACGCTCAAGCTCGTAGTGGACGGAACCAACCTGCACCATGCGACCGTCGATCGGATCGGTGACGGCAAGACGTTCGCCGACTACATGGAAGCGATGCGGACGATGACTCCGACAACACCGCCGCCAACCTGGGTTACTTCGGTCGGCGGCCCCAACCCTCCGGCACCGGGCGACACTGTGACCGTCACCCAGATGCTCGAGCCCGGCGTCTATTCGATTGTCTGTTTCGTTGACACTCCAGACAAGGTGCCACACGTCGCCAAGGGCATGATCAAGGAGCTGGTGGTCATTCCAGCCGCGACCGCCCCAGCTCCCGCTCCCGCGGCAGACATCACCGTCTCGATGCGCGACTACACCTGGGACATCTCGCCGGCGCTGACCGCAGGACGTCACGTTCTCAAGGTCGACAACCCGTCCCAGCAGCCGCATGAGTTCTTTCTCTTCAGGCTGGACAGCGCCAAGACGGTCGACGACTTCATGAAGTTCCTCGACACCTATGCCGGTCCGCCGCCGGGCGTCCAGATGGGCGGACTGGCGGCGATGGCTCCCGGCAGAACATCGTTTGTCGAGGTTAATCTCACACCGGGCAACTATGTGATGATCTGCTTCATACCAGCCCCCGACGGAAAGCCCCATTTTGCACACGGCATGCTGATGCCGTTCACCATCAGTTGATCGCCACTGTCACCCCCCCCCCGGACACCTGCGCCGGGGGCGTTGGCCCGGAACCGTCACCCGCCCGGAGACAAATGAGGAGAATCCTGACACCAGCGCTCTTGTGCGCGCTGATCTCCACCTCGGCGCTCGCCGGTGCCCAGACAACGCCAGGGGCCGGCCGGGCGGTGCTCGTGACCGGCGCCTCCAGCGGCATCGGCCGCATGATCGCGGAGGCGCTCGCGCGCGACGGCTTCTTCGTTTACGCGGGCGCGCGACGCCCTGAAGACATTCGCGAGCTCAACTCGATCCCGCGGATGCTGGGAATCCGACTCGATGTCACGAGCAGGGCAGACATCGATTCCGCTGTTTCGACAGTCCGGCGCGCTGGACGCGGACTTCATGGCGTCGTGAACAATGCCGGCGTTGCGATGCTCTCGCCCCTGATCGCTACCGATGAGAGCGAGCTCGTGGGTCTGATGGACGTGAACGTGCTCGGACCATACCGGGTCACGCGCGCATTCGCGCCCATGCTCATCGAGTCGCGGGGACGGGTCGTCAACATCAGCTCGATCTCTGGTATCCTCTCCGGGCAGTTCTTTGGTCCCTACAGCATGAGCAAACATGCTCTCGAAGCTTTCGGCGACGCACTGGCCGCCGAGATGATGCGTTTTGGAGTACGGGTCAGCCTCATCGAACCCGGGAACTACCGCTCCGATATCGGCCGCAACACCGTGACGCAGGTGCAGAGAGCCGCTGACCGCCTCGCTGGCACTCCGTGGGAGGCGCAGATGCGCGCCATGGTCGGCAACATGGCCAACTACGAGACCTATCCCGAACCCGACTCCGTGGCGAGCGCAGCCGTCCATGCCCTCAGCGACCCAAACCCGCGAATGCGCTACATGGTCGTCCCCGCAGCCCGTCAGGCCGAGGTGACGATCCGCAAGGCGATCGAGGAGCTGGTACAGCTCAATCACGGGCACCAGTTCAGTTACGACCGTGAGGCCCTTGTCCGAATGCTGGACGAGGCGTTGGCGCGGATGAACCCGCCGCGCTGAGAACCAGGGCCGCTGTGTCGGAGGTCGTCCCCTCGCCCTTTTTCAGGAACACCGGGGGCGCGAAGCCGCGTCGAAGGACTGCCCGGCTGCTGACGCTGACTCTTATCTGCGTCGGCGCGAGCCCATCCGAGCCTGGAGCCCAGACGGCAAAATGCATTGACGAGATCCGCGCCCACAGCTCGGCGCGCTCCATCGGCGCCTCGGCCTGGTCCCTGCTCGACACCCTCACACCAGACCCCGCGGTCCTGGCCGAGCTCGACGCTCAACCCGAGTTCCGGCTCCCTGTGTGGGACTATGTCGCGGTCATGGTCGACGACGAGCGGATCAGTGACGGCCGGGCGCGTCTTGTCGAATACAAGCGCACGCTGGACGAAATCGAGCGGCGATTCGGGGTCGAGAAGGAACTGCTGGTGGCCATCTGGGGCATCGAGAGCAACTTTGGGTCCAACCGCGGCGGATACGATGTGCTGCGATCACTTCTGACGCTCTCCTGTGCCGGCCGGCGGCAGACGTACTTCAGGAGTGAACTCCGCTCCGCGCTCAGAATCGCCGAGGCCGGGCACGTCGAGCGCGCGCGCTTCACCGGCTCCTGGGCGGGAGCGTTCGGCCAGACGCAATTCATGCCGGGGACGTTCCTGCGGCTGGCGGTCGATTTCGACGGCGACGGCCGCAGGGACTTGATCGGCAGCGCCGCGGACGCGCTGGCGTCGGCGGCCAACTACATGAGGAATGCGGGTTGGAAGCGGGGTGCACCATGGGGAATCGAGGTCAGGCTCCCCGGCGTCGCACGAACCCCCATCGACGTCAGGCGCGAAGGCCGCCGCGTGCGCCGCACACTCGCGACGTGGACCTCACGTGGCGTCACCCGCGTCGATGGCCGACCACTCGTATCAGGCGCACTGACACCGGGAACGCTGGCGGCGCTCGTCACCCCCGCTGGCTCCGATGGCCCCTCATTCCTCGTTTTCAGCAACTTCACAGCGATCTATCGCTACAACGCCTCTGAGTCCTACTCCCTGTCTGTGGCGCACCTCGCTGATCGGCTTCGTGGCGCGGGACCAATCGTCACACCCTGGCCCACCGACGACCCCGGACTCTCACGCGCCGAGCGCCGGGAACTGCAGCGCCTCCTCTCGGCCCGCGGCCATCCCGTTGGAGCTGCAAGCGGTGTTTTGACCCCGGCAACGCGCGAAGCTGTCAGGTCCGAACAGTCCCGGATCGGCCATGCCGTAACCGGGCGGCCTGGTCAGAGGCTGCTCGCAGCCCTGAGAGATGGCAGAACCAGATGAACGGCGAAGAGGATGAAGAGGATGAAGAGGATGAAGGATGAAGAGGATGAAGAGGAAAGAAGAGGGGCGAAGAGGGCGAAGAGGATGAAGAGGATGAAGAGGATGAAGAGGGCGAACGGGGATGAAGAGGATGAAGAGGATGAAGAGGATGAAGGGGATGAAGAGGGCGAAGGGGATGAAGGGGATGAAGAGGATGTAGAGGATGAAGAGGATGACGAGGATGAAGAGGATGACGAGGATGAAGAGGATGAAGAGGAAAGAAGAGGGGCGGGCCGCCGCCATTAGTGGTGGTGCTGCT
>JBQTHK010000110.1:0-2815 GCA_052389935.1 Gemmatimonadota bacterium
GTCCCAGCCTCGAGTTCCACACGCGCCGTGTCCCCGTGATATCGGACCCTCAGGTCTCCGGTCACTCCAATAGCTCGCAGGGCATCCTCGGCACTACCGATCCGCTGCAGCCGATCGCTCGTCACCGCGGTGGCGTAGGGAATCCGGGACGCCAGGCACGGTGACGATGGAAGATCCGAGGTCGCCAGCCCGCGCAGCCGCGAAAGGTGGCGAATCTCTTCCTTGGATAAACCGATCTCGGCCAGTGGGGAACGAACGTCGTATTCCACAGCTGCCTTCCGCCCGGGACGGTGGCCAGTTGCGTCGTCGGCATTGGTACCGTCGACCACGACGGCAAGGCCGCGCTCACACGCAATCGGGACCAGTCGCGACCAGAGCTCCGACTTGCAGTAATAGCACCGGTTGACAGGGTTGGCCGCGTATTGTGAGTTCGCCAGCTCGTCGGTCGGAACCTCGAGCAGTGGGAGTCCGAGGTCGCCAGCAACGGCTCGGGCCCGCTTCCACTGCACCTCCGGATACGAGGCCGAGGTGCCGATGACGCCTAGAACGCTGTGCCGCGGCAAGGCAGCCAGGGCGGTCGCTGCCACGTAAGAGGAGTCGACTCCGCCGCTGAAGCCGATCAGCACCGACCCGGCCTGCTCGAACCAGTCGAGCAGCTGGCGCTCTCTGGTCGCCGCCACCAATTCCATGCTGTGATCGCCTTTCATGACCGAAACGTATTCCGTCGACATGGACCGGTGCAGATGGCATCTATCGGGACGGTGGAATTGAAGCCTGCACTGTTGGCGCGCAGTTTGAACGTGCGCAGGACCGTACAAGTCGATTCACCAGGATCCGGGAGGCACCATGAACGGGTATGATCTCGAGCGCCGACGGCTCAAACGTCAACTCGCCGGAGCCGTCCTGCTCAGTGCCGGATGGCCGGCGCTCGGCCTCGTGATCGCCTCTACTCGGGCCGAGTGGATCGTATTGCCCGTAGCCGCCATCCTTTCGGTCACGGTTCTGAGCCTTGTTCCGTGGGTTCGATACAGGCGCGTAACAGGACGACCGCTGAGAATCGACCTGCCAGATCTTCAGGCCGATCACGGTACCCGCCGACACTCGGCGCGCCTCAGATCGGTTGTGCGGTTCGCTCTGACGAGCAATGTTCCGTGTCGTCGAGGCCTGCAAACAGCGCCTGAGGTCCGGTCTATGCCCCTGAATCAGCGGCTCGAAAGTAGAGCGCCTCGGCGATGTGCCGCTCGTCGATCTCGTCGGACCCGTCCAGGTCGGCAATCGTCCTCGCCAGCCGCAGTATGCGATGGTAGGCGCGGGCTGACAGACCGCCCGTTGATGCTGCCCGTGACAGCAGCACCCGCGCGGGCACCGACACCGCGGTATTCATCTCGAGCCAGCGACCGGCGGCCTGCGCATTGCAGCTCACAGTCAGCTTTGCATAGCGCGTCTGTTGGCGTTCGCGGGCTACGCGAACACGGGCTCTGACCGACTCCGAAGATTCACCTCCCGCGCGGCCGAGCGACTCGATGGGTACGGGCGGAACGTTGACAGTCATGTCGATCCTGTCGGCGAGAGGGCCGGATATCCGCGAGCGGTGACGGATGATGTCGGCAGCCGCGCAGGCACAGGCACGCCGCTGGTTGCCGGCGTAACCACAGGGACATGGATTCATCGCCCCTACAAGAGCAAAGCGTGCAGGATAGGTGATGGCGGTCTGCGCCCGTGCTATCGTCACCACACCGTCCTCCATGGGCTGGCGCAACGAGTCGAGGCGCGAGCGCGGCATCTCCTGCAACTCATCGAGAAACAGCACCCCATGGTGTGCCAGGCTTACTTCCCCGGGACGTGGCCTGCTCCCGCCCCCTACCAGCGCGGCGACCGAAAGTGAGTAATGCGGCGACCGGAACGGCCGCCTCACGCCCTGCCATGAGGTCGCCGAGAGCAGCCCTGCCACCGACTGGACGGTCAGCACTTCCATCGCTTCTTCGGGCGTGAGGTCGGGAAGGATGCCAGGGAGCCGCCGCGCCAGCATCGTCTTGCCGGCGCCGGGCGCCCCGATCATCAGCAGGGCATGACCACCGGCGGCGGCGATCTCCAGCGCCCGCCTGGCCGTGCCCTGACCCGCGACATCCGCAAGGTCGGCGGTATCCCCGTCGCGCGCCGACACGCTCTCGTGTTCCTCGCGCGATGTATTTTCGAATCTGCCCGTTCGTAACCCCCTGACAAGCTCGCCAAGGCTGCCCGGGCTCCAACTGGCGAGTGCCGGAATGAGCGCAGCCTCTCCCGCGTTACCGGGTGGTACGATCAGAGCCCGCGCACCTGACTTCGCAGCTCGCGCCGCCACCGGAAGCGCTCCCCGCACAGCCCTCAGTGACCCATCAAGCCCCAGCTCCCCTACAGCCACGATGCCTTTCAGCGCGTCCGGACTGATCTGGCCGGTGGCGCTCAGGACCCCGAGTGCTATCGGCAGGTCGAATGCCGTTCCATCCTTCTTCTGGTCCGCCGGTGCCAGGTTCACTGTGTAGCGCCTCGGCGGCAGCGAGAACCCGGCGTTCGCGAGCGCGGCGCTCACCCGCTCCCGGCTTTCCCTGATCGAATGTGCGGGGAGGCCCACAATCGTCCATTGCGGCAGCCCACGCGCCGCGTCGACCTCGACGGTCACATCATAGGCTTCGATCCCGCACACTGCGGCGGACTGCACTGCGGCGAGCATCGTTCATCCTCGCCACCACCGCGGTCCACCTGTACGCCCTGCCTCTTCCCGTTGTATCAAAAGCCCGCAAAGGGGAGCGACTCAGACTGTGGGTGCGCCAGCTTC
>JBQTHK010000111.1:0-36247 GCA_052389935.1 Gemmatimonadota bacterium
GGCCTGTCGTCGCTCTCACTCGCCGATCGCGCGACGATCGCGAACATGGCCCCCGAGTATGGCGCGACCATGGGGTTCTTTCCCGTTGACCATGAGACATTGCGTTACCTGTCGCTGACCGGGCGCAGTGATGAACATGTCGCGCTCGTCGAAGCGTACTGTCGGGTGCAGGGTCTCTTTCGCGAAGACGGAATGTTGGAGCCGGTTTTCACCGACACGATGGAGCTCGATCTTTCCACTGTGGTGCCTTCACTCGCAGGCCCCAAGCGGCCCCAGGACCGCATCGCGCTGAGCGACGTCAAGGCTGACTTCAGGGAATCTCTGCGCTCTCAGCAGGCATCGGCTTCGCCGGTCGCGGTGAGCACCATGGATGGGGAAGGGCCGGTTCATGAGCCGCCATCGGTGGCCTGCGAGTGGCGCGGTCAGAAGTTCAATCTCAGCGACGGCCATGTTGTGATCGCGGCCATCACGTCGTGCACAAACACATCGAACCCCGGCGTGATGCTGGCCGCGGGTCTCCTCGCCCGCAAGGCGGTTGGTGCTGGTCTTACTTCCCGACCCTGGGTCAAGACGTCGCTGGCGCCCGGCTCCAAGGTGGTGAGGGAGTACTTTGCACGCGCGGGAGTGCAGCCTGCCCTCGACGCCCTCGGCTTTCAGATCGTCGGTTACGGATGCACTACATGCATAGGTAACTCCGGACCCCTCCCGGACCCTGTGAGCAGGGCGATCGAAGACGGAAAGCTGACAGTTGCCGCCGTGCTCTCCGGCAACAGAAACTTCGAGGGGAGGATCAACCCGCAGACGCGTTTCAACTACCTTGCCTCACCGCCGCTGGTCGTGGCCTATGCGCTCGCCGGCCGCATGGACATCAACTTCGACGAGGAGCCACTGGGAACCGGACTCGGGGGACCGGTATGGCTGCGGGACGTCTGGCCCACTGCGCAGGAAATCGAGGAAGCAATCCTCGGCTCGGTCCGTCGCGAGCAGTTCGAGCGCGAGTACGGTGATGTGTTCCGGGGCGACGACGAGTGGCGGGCGATCCCCATCCCAACTGGCAGCCTCTACGCCTGGGATGCCAGGTCGACCTACGTCAGGAATCCGCCCTACTTCGAGGGAATGAGCGCGCGACCGGGTCCGGTTGCTCCAATTACCAATGCCCGGGTGCTGGGCATGTTCGGGGACTCGATCACAACTGATCATATCTCTCCAGCGGGCTCGATCCCCGGGAAGTCGCCGGCCGGCCAGTGGCTGATTTCGCAGGGCGTCAACCGCAGTGACTTCAACTCATATGGAGCGCGTCGCGGCAACCATGAGGTGATGATCAGGGGGACGTTCGCCAACATCCGTCTCCGGAATGAGCTTACCCCTGGATTGGAGGGGTGGTGGACGCGCACCGGTCCCGGGGCGGATCCCGCTTCGTTTTTCGACGCCAGCGAGAGCTACCGCAGCTCGGCCACAGCTCTGATAGTCATCGCCGGCAGGGAATATGGTACGGGCTCGTCGCGGGACTGGGCGGCCAAGGGCACAGCACTCCTCGGCGTCCGCGCGGTGATCGCGGAGTCTTTCGAGAGAATCCACCGCTCGAATCTTGTCGGCATGGGAGTGCTGCCGCTCGAGTTCGTGGACGGCGAAACACGATCCTCGTTAGGCCTGAGCGGCTTCGAACTCTTCAGTATCGACGGAGTTTCCGATTCGATGGGCGCCCGAGCCACGCTCCAGGTTGTGGCGAGGAGTGCTGATGGGAGCGAAAAGCGGTTCGGGGTCCGGTCGAGGATCGACACTCCCGAAGAGCTCAACTACTACCGGAATGGAGGCATCCTTCCGTATGTGTTGCGTCAGCTGGCGCGTTGAGGTGCGAGGCGTTTCCGTGGTGCGGGCTGGATCGTCTCTCTCCAGGTAATGAGCTTCCTTCGACTCGCATCCCCAATGAAGCGACCGTCGTTTTCCCTCACCCTGGCCGCGTTCGTGGCCGGCGCCTGTGCCGGAGAGTCGGCCAAAGCGCCAGAAACTGGCGGCACGGTTGTAATTGCGGCTCTGGGTGAGGCCGAACATCTCTTCCCACCGCTGATAGCCTCGGCGGGGGCAAAGCAGATTGTCGACCAGATCTTCGACTTCCTCGCCGAGCCGAGCCCGGATCTGAATACCGTCGGCGATGTCGGATTCCGGCCGCGACTGGCCTCGCGGTGGTCCTGGTCGGCGGACTCATCCAGCGTCACGTTCGAAGTTGATAGCCGTGCCCGCTGGCACGATGGCCGGCCCGTCAGCGCCCGCGACGTACGCTTCTCGATCGACCTCTACCGCGACCCGGTGGTCCGATCACCCATTGCGTCGGCCCTCCCCGCGATTGATTCGATCGTGGTCGTCGACTCCCTTCTGCTCCGCGTCCACTTCAGCGACCGCAACCCCGAGAGATTCTACCGGGTCGTCTACAACGTGCTGGTGTTGCCCGCCCATATTCTCGAAGGCGGCGAACGCTCTCAGATCGGTTCCTCCCCGTTCACTCGAGAGCCAATCGGCAGCGGACCGTTCCGACTCGCAGGATGGGAGAAGGGTGTGTCGATCGAGCTCGTGGCCAACGAGGGCTACCACCTGGGGCCGCCTTCGCTCGACCGGCTGCTCTGGCGCATCGTTCCAGACGTATCGGCCGGGACCCAGAGCGTCGCGGCAGGAGAGTCGGATTTTGTCGAGTCCATACGTCCGGAAGCGATGGCTCTGGCTTCCCGGCCCAACGTGAAACTGATGGAGTACCCGTCGTTCCTGACGGGTGTTCTTCTGTTCAATACCAGGAGTCAGGCGGACCGCAATCGACCCCACCCGGTGCTCGGTGAACCCGCGGTCCGACGAGCCCTTTCGATGGCCATCGATCGCAGCGTCGTCGTCGGCAACGCGTTCGATTCTCTGGCACGTGTCCTGGAGGGGCCATTCCCCCTCGTTTACTGGTCGGCTGATACGACGATCGACCAACAGCAGCTCAACCTCGCCGCTGCGACGGCGAGTCTTGACTCACTCGGCTGGCGCGACAGCGACGGCGATGGATTCCGCGACCGGAACGGCCGGCCGCTGCGCCTTACGGTGCTTGTACCATCGGTGAGCAACTCGCGGCGGCAGATGGCGGTGGTGCTCCAGGACCAGTTGCGGCGCGCCGGAATCGAGGTTGTCGTCGACGCCATGGAGCCGGCAGCGCTCTTCCCGCGACTCACGCAGGGCAAGTTCGACGCTTTCATCCACGCCTGGCTCAATGATCCCAGCCCCTCCTCGATTTCTCAGACGTTTGGCGGGCGCGATCTCCAGCGATCCTCGAACCTGGGGTGGTATGTCAACGCCCGGGTCGATTCCCTTATCGAGCGGGCGGCCCTCGAGTCGGATCGCAGGCGGGCGCGCGCGCTCTACAGGGACATCTACCAAACGATCGTGAGCGACGCCCCGGCCGTCTTTCTCTGGGAGCCTCGCAACTTCGCGCTGATGCATTCACGGCTCGAGACTGCTGGCGTCAGAGGAGATGCCTGGTGGGCCGGGCTATCACGCTGGCGCGTGGCACCGGGCCGCAAAATCCCACGAGATCAGATCGCGTCCCGTCAATAGCGACGAGGGCGAACGGATTCGAACTCCGTTCGCCCTCGCGCAGACTCCGTAGCGCCTGCCGATTTCGTTCAGGGAATTCGCTGAACGTCCACGTTGTTGCCGTACACGCCTCCCAGCACCGCACCAATCGCGGCTCCGAGCACCGCGTTCCTGACGCGGTCCTTCTTTGCAGCCGTGACCGCTCCGATTGCTGCGCCGGCGGCAGCACCGATCGCTGCATCACGTTTGGTGTGTTTGATGACACGGCCACCGGATGAGCCCGCTGTGCCTGCGGGGGCGCGCCTGATCGTCGGCGCCGATCTCACGACAGCCGGTTGGTATCCGTATGGTGCCTGCGGATATCGCTGCGGGTAGTAGCCGTACGGTGCGTAACCGGCCTCGAGCGGAGACATGTATGGCTGCGGCATGAATGGCTGGCCGGCCAGCGAAAGGTCCTGGCGAAGTGCTTCATCCATCCTTGAGTCGTTCCCTCCGCACGCGGCGAGGGTCGTAACAGCGACCGCCAGCACTGTGAAACGTGGGATTCTCATGATTGCCTCTGGGAGTTTGCGGCCGTGAAGAGGGCAGACAGCGTGCCGCGATCGAGGCATTGATACAAAACGACTTACGCGTAGGCGTGTCCCCAGCGGGGACACCGCGGTGTCCGTAGTGGGAAACGGTTGCGTCCTCCTGTTTCCGACTCCAGACTTCGGCACCACTTCAGGAAGAGGAGCTTGTCATGAAATTCACCGCTGCGGCCGCTCTCTGCTCTATCGGGCTGGCGGCTGCGCTCCCGGTCGCCGCGCAACAGGTTGAGGCCGGTCCGAAAGTCGGCGACACGGCTCCCGACTTTTCATTGCCCGGCGCTACTCGCTACGGCCTCCTTCGCGAACATGTAAAGCTTTCCGACTATCGGGGCCAGACGGTAGTGATCGCGTTCTTCTTCAAGGCCCGAACGCGTGGTTGAACGGTTCAAATGGAGGCGTACCGTGATCAGTACGCCACGCTTTTCAACAACGGCCGCAAGGTGACTGTCATCGGGATCAGCGTAGACCCCGACACGACGCTCAACTCGTGGGCGCGGGAGGCAGCTTTCCCGATCGTATTTGCCAGTGATGCCGATGGGGCCGTGGGGACGCTTTACGGGGCCTACAACCCGACAACAAGGCAGGACAACCGGTCGCTTTACGTTGTCGGACCGGATGGACGAATAGCCCACAAGGCGCAACCGTTCCGGCAGATGGCTGCGGAGGCGTACGACGAGCTCGGCGCGGTGATCGACAGGCTTTCACCGCCGCCGGAAGCGAGGCCCTGATGGCTTTGAACGACCCGGCTTCGCCGGGTCGTTCTGCTTCCGGCCTGCACATTCGTCGTATTTTTGATGACGCAGTCCGCGCCGCGGACCCCGAGCCCGGCACCCGACGGTTAGTTCAGGCGACAACGTTCGCTGACGCGAACGTCAGCATCATCGCCCTCGGCAAAGCGGCCCTCGCGATGACACGCGGAGCGCTCGCCGGTCTCGACGAACTGGGAATCAAGGGCGCGAGAACCATCGCGGTGACCGTCGAAGGTGCTGCGGCACCCCCGGACAACGTCGAGCTGTATTTCGGCGAGCACCCCGTCCCGGGCCGGCGTTCTGCCCAGGCGGCTGAGGCAATCGGGCAATTCGTGAGCTCGACCCCCGCAGGTGCGAGTGTATTCGTTCTGCTCTCGGGAGGGACGTCGAGCCTGGTGGCAGCGCCTGCGCCCGGGTTCGATGAAGAGTCAATCGTCCGGCTCAACGAAACGCTCCTTTCCTCGGGCGCTCCGATCCAGGTGGTCAACGCTTTTCGCCGGCGGGTGTTGCGGTGGGCTGGCGGGCGTCTGCGACACGCGCTGGGTGATGCCGACGTCCACGTGCTCGCGCTGTCCGATGTCCTTGGTGACGACTTCGCCTCGATCGGATCGGGCCCATGTTCGCCCGATCCGACTACGGCATCCGGGCTCCTCGAGCTGGCGGAGCGGTACCGGATGAAGCTGCCGCAGAAGCTTGCGGTGCATCTGCGAGCAGTCGGCGCCGGCGAACTCCCCGAGACCCTAAAACCAGAAAGCTTGCGACTTGACCGCACGACCTTCCGGATCGTGGCCGGCAACGCTGTCGCCGCCCGGGCGGCGGCCGACGCCGCGCGGGCAACGCTGCCGCGGGACGCAACTGTAATTCCTGCGCCGCCCATTGTCGGCGAGGCGCGGCTCGTGGGTCAGTCCTTCGCGAGACGGGCTCTGGAGCTCGCCGGCGCTGGGCGTCCGGGGGCGCTGGTGGCGGGCGGCGAACCGACTGTAACGCTCGTGGAGCCCACAGGGAGCGGCGGCCGCTGCCAGGAGTTTGCGCTCGCCGCCGCCCTCGAGCTCGCGCATGCCGAGGCGGCGATCACGATCCTCGCCGCGGGCACAGATGGTCGTGACGGCCCCACCGACGCCGCCGGTGCGGCGGTGGACTCGCGCACCGTTGCCCTGATTCGAGCGGCCGGGCTCGATCCTCTCCTGATGCTCGATCGCCACGACTCCGGCACCGCCCTCGACGCCGCCGGTGCCCTGCTGCGAACGGGACCGACGGGTACAAATGTCAATGACATTTTCGTTGCACTCATCGGGCCCTGAAGCCATCGACGCCGAGGTTACATTCATCGGCATGAACGAGCGCAAGTTCACGGTTGGTCTGGTGCAGGAGATCGCAGGCTCCCCCGTCGTCGCTGAAAATGTGGCCCGGGCGGTGGCCGGCATTCGTGCCGCTCATTCACGCGGAGCCAACATCATCTGCCTGCAGGAGCTCTTCAACGCCCCCTACTTCTGCAAGGGACTGGACCTGTCATGGTTCGACCTCGCCGAACCGATCCCCGGCCCGACAACCTCTGAAATGCAGACGCTGGCCGCGGAACTTTCGGTGGTGCTGATAGTCCCGCTCTACGAACGTCAGGCCCCCGGGCTCTACCGCAACTCCGCGGCAGTGATCGACGCCGACGGCCAGTTGCTCGGTGTGTATCGCAAGATGCACATTCCGCACGACCCCCTCTACGAGGAGAAGTACTACTTCGCTCCGGGCGAAGCGGACGATTCGGCCCCCGCCGCCGAGGGTGCCGTCATCGGTTCGAACGGGTTCCGTGTCTTCCGCACGCGCTACGCCAACGTCGGCCTGCTCATCTGCTGGGATCAGTGGTATCCGGAAGGGGCGCGCATCACCTCACTTCTGGGCGCGGACATCCTGCTCTATCCCACTGCCATCGGCTGGCATCCCGCCGAGAAAGCCGCTCACGGCGACGCCCAGGTAACCGCCTGGAGAACCATCCAGCGTTCCCACGCCATCGCCAATGGTGTCTACGTTGCCGCACCCAATCGTGTCGGCTTCGAGGCACAGCCCGGAACCGGTGGCATCGAGTTCTTCGGCCACTCGGTCATCTACGATCCGTACGGCAGGATTCTCGCCGAAGCCGGCACCGAGCCGGCTGTTCTGGTGGCGGAGTGCAGCTCGGCGTTGATCGAGGAGACGCGCCGCAACTGGCCCTTTCTCCGTGACCGGCGCGTGGATGCATACAGCGGTTTGACCCGCCGCTTCCTCGCTTGAGCCTCCGGATGCCGGCAGAGTGGGAACCCCACTCCGCCACGTGGATCGGCTGGCCGCGCCACGAAGACGACTGGCCCCGGAAGCTGGACGCGGTTCGCTGGGCCTACGCCGAAATCGTGCGCGCCCTCCACTCCGCCGAGCGGGTGGAGATCATCTGTCATGACGAAGCGACCAGGGACGATGCCCGCGGCCGCCTTGACGAACATCACTGCAGCCCCGAACGGTACCGCCTCCACATCGTGCCTAACGATCGCGTCTGGCTCCGCGATTCCGGGCCCACCGGCGTCCTCGACGAGAAAGGGTCAGTCGTGCTCACCAACTGGCGCTTCAACGGCTGGGCCAAATATGACAATCACGAGCTCGACGCACTGATGGGCGAAGCGGTGGCCACCATCACCGGCCACCCGCGACGCGTACCACTGCGGCCCGATACCGGAGAACCGGTTGTCCTCGAAGGTGGTGCGATCGAAACCAACGGTTCGGGGACCCTTATGGTGACAGAGGAGTGCCTCCTCTCCAACATCCAGGAGCGCAACCCCGGTCTCGACCGCACCGGTTATGAAACGGTTTTCGCCCGGGAGCTGGGCATCAGGGAAACGATCTGGCTCGGTGAGGGCTGTGTCGGGGACGATACGCACGGCCACATCGACGACATCGCGCGATTCGTTTCCCCCTCGACCGTTGTCCTCGCCGTCGAGGATGATCCGCAGGACGGGAATCACGATCGGTCGCGAGACAATCTGCGCAGACTCGAACTCGCCTCGGGCGGCGCTTTCGAAATCATCAGGCTGCCGTATCCGCGACCGGTCATGATGAGCGGACAACGACTCCCCGCCAGTTACGCCAACTTCTACATCGCCAACGGACTTGTGCTCGTGCCCACGTTCAATGACCCTGCCGACATCGTGGCGCTCAACACGATCGCCCACTGCTTTCCCGATCGCAGCGTCTGTGGAATCCACGCCGTTGATCTCGTTTGGGGATTGGGGACTCTCCACTGCCTGACACAGCAGCAACCTTCTCCGCGCCCATGAGACCGATGTCACTGATGTTCGCGGCGGCCCTCGCGGCGTGCGGCGGTCGCGAATCGGACTCCCCTCCCGCTGCAGTCGGAGGCACGATCATCATCGCCACCGGTGGTGACGCCGACGCATTGCTCCCGCCCCTCGTGCAGACGATCACCGGAAAGGAAGCCAGCGACCTCCTCTTCCTGCCACTCGCCAAGCCGTCGGATTCGCTCAACGTTGTTGGTGGCGACAGAGACTACAGTCCACAGCTAGCCTCCCGTTGGGAATGGAGCAGTGATTCGCTTGAGGTGACGTTCCGGCTCGACCCGCGTGCAAGATGGCACGACGGCACCCCGGTCAGCGCCGAAGACCTGCGCTTCACACTTTCGCTCTACAGAGAACCCGCGATTGCCAGCCCGGCGCTTGCCGAGCTCTCCAACGTGGCATCGATCACAGCCGCCGATACGCTTACCGCTGTCGTCCATTTCCGCGCCAGGGGTCCGACCCAGTTTCACGACTTTGTCTTCAACTTTCGACCTGTCCCACGTCACGTCTACAGCGTGATTGCAGCTGAATCACTGGCTTCGTCGGTCGTCGCGCGCATGCCGACAGGCAACGGAAGGTTTCGTTTTGCGCGTTGGGAACCGGGAGTACGACTCGAGCTCGTGGCTGACACCGCTCACTGGGCAGGTCGGCCTCTGCTCGACCGCGTCATCTGGACGATCAATACCGATGCGGTCGCCGCCGCCGGCCAGCTGGCAGCCGCCGAGGTCGACATGATCGAGACCCTCCGGGCAACGCAGATCCAGCGCGTCGCCGGCGACAGCGACGTCCAGATCGTCAGCCGGCCCTCACTGGATTACGCTCTGGCAGTGTTCAACACTCGCCACCGCGACGACTCGACCCTACCGCATCCGGTCTTTGGGGACGCCATGACGCGTCGTGCCCTCTCCATGGCCGTCGATCGCAGGGTCGTCGTTGCCAACGTACTCGATTCGCTGGGCGTGGTCATGGAGGGTCCCTTTCTCACGTTCCAGAACCTCGGCGACGTGAAGCTGGCGCCCTTCGACGTCGATCGCGCGACGGCTCTCCTCGACTCCGCTGGCTGGAAAGACGATAACGGCGACGGGATCAGAGAGCGCAACGGTGCAAGGCTTGAATTCGGAATCCTCGTGCCGACGATCAGTCAGCCGAGAATGCGCGCCGCGGTATTGCTGCAGGACGCCTTCCGTCGCGTGGGCGCGGCTGCCTCGGTCGAAGCACTGGAGTTCGCTGCGTCGAGCCAAGCCCTGTTCCGTGGTGCATTTGATCTCGCACTCGTGGGCTACAGCGGCGATCCTACACCCGGCTTCATAAGCCAGCTGTTCGGGAGCGGGGCCCCACAGAACTTTGGCCACTACCAGAGCCCGCGCTTCGATGCAGTACTCGACTCCGCCGATCGCGAAACTGACCCGACCCGCTCGCGCCAGCTCTTCACACGTGCCGGTCAGATCGTCGCGGACGAAGCCCCGACTATCTGGCTCTACGAAGTGAAAAGTCTCACCGGTCTCAACCGCCGCATCATTCCGGCCGCGATGCGCGTCGACGCCTGGTGGGCGAACCTCGACCGGTGGTCGATTGATCCCACGCGGCGGCTCGAACGGGATCGCATCGGCGCCGGCTCGGGACGAGGTGGGGGGTGACGGTGATCACGTCGCCCTGACCGGTTGCGCGTGGCGCCCACAGCCAGTCAGAAAGACGTGATGTGGTCTCATTTTCCAGCCACCCGCGACGAAGGCGGTTGGGCGCTTCCGGCGTGACGCCGAACGCCCCCACCTTCCTGCGCCTCCGATCGCTCAGGCGCAGGCTGTTTGTGGGCTTTGGCCTTCTCGTCGCCCTGTTCGGGGCGGCCGGAATGGCCGCGCGCGCCGCCATCGGCCGCATGTCTGATGTCATCGGTGACGCCCTGTCGACTGTGCAGACCGATTCACGGCTCTCGGCGCGGCTGACTGTCGCGATCACCGACGAACTTGCGGCAGCCGATCGCTACGTCGAATCCCGCGACGCCGCGGCACTGGCGCGCGCCGATTCCGCGGCGGCGACCGCACGTACCGCGTTGCGTGAGATGCGCAGAATCGAAGGCCAGACCCCGCGCGAATCGGAGCTCCTGGCCGCGATCGAGACACGCCTCACAGCGATCGAAGCCGCCTACGACCGCGCCGGAAACATGGCCGGTGACCCGCAAATCGCCCGTGCGCGCGCTGTCGTTGCCGAGGCGCGCGACGAAGCTGTTTCGCTCATGGAGGACGTGCGAGCCCTCGAGGCTCTCAAGGGCGCCAAGGTCGAAGAAGCTTCGCGGGAACTAAGGCGCGATGCCGAACAACGCACCCTCTGGACTCTCATCATCATGGCCGCAGCCGCCGGTCTCGGCCTCGTCATCGTCGTGAGCGCCGTGGGAGGCATCGTTGGCCCCATGCGGCAACTCACCGCGCGGGCGCGGGCGCTTTCCGCCGGTGATTTCACGACCCGGTCAGGCGAAGACCTGCCCGTCGAGTTCCAGGAGCTGGCTGATGCCATGAACGGAGCTGCAGCCTCACTGTCGCGTGTCGTCAGCGTCAGCACTGTCACCGCCGACGAAGTCGCTTCGTCGGCGCGGGACCTGGCCAACGTTTCTGAACAGATCTCGGCCTCGGCCACCCAGATGGCGGCATCGATGACCGAGATCTCCGGCGGCGCGGACGGACAGGTGCGACAACTGCGAAACGTTGACGAAGCTCTGCGTTCCATCAGGGCCAACGCCGACGAGGCGCTGCATGGCGCCGGCGAGCTCAGAAATCTCGCCAGCGACATCGAGGAATCGGCGCGCGCCAAGCGCACCGAAATCGCCCGGTCTCTGGGAATCCTGTCCACGGTGCGCCGCACCGTGCGCGACGCGGCGTCTGAAGTTCATGCACTCGAAACAACGGCGGAAAGCATCAACAGGCTCGTGGCATCCGTTGGCAGGATCGCCGAGCAGACCGACCTTCTCGCCCTCAACGCAGCGATCGAGGCTGCAAGGGCCGGTGCCGCAGGTCGGGGCTTCGGAGTTGTCGCCGACGAGGTTCGCAAACTCGCGGAACAGGCACAGGCCGCCGCCGACGACGTGGCTCAACTCACCCGAACAGTGACGAGCCAGGTCGAACTCACGACCCGCGCCATGGAGACTGGCGTTTCGCACGTCGACGAGATCGAGGGCCTGTCGAGGGATGTTGATCACGCTCTCGCTTCCATCGGCGGTGCCGCAGAACGTACGCGCGAGGCCGCGGGTGGCGCCGCCGAGAAGGCAGAGCGTAACGCGCTCATAGTAGTAAACGCGGTGCGGAGCCTCGAATCAGTGGCACGAACCGCCGAGTCGTATGCCGCCGCGGCCCAGCAGGTGAGCGCGACAACTCAGGAGCAGAGCGCTGCCTGCGAACAGATGAGCTCAGCGTCAACACAGCTGATGCAGGGCTCCGAGCAGTTGCGGCAGCTCGTAGGAGCCCTGAGGATCGGCGCGCAGGCCTGACAGCCCGGTCGCGGTCGGCGAATCCAGTCAATCAGCCGGCCGACGTGACCCCCACACGCCGACTTCCCGGCTAACTTCGGCAGGTGCCACAGGACGCCGCGGTACTTCTGCTCAGTGGGGGCCTTGACTCCGCAACGTTGCTCGCGCTGGCCCAGCGCGAGGGCTACGACGTTCACGCACTCACCTTTCGATACGGGCAGCGACACTCACAGGAGGTCGCGGCCGCAACGAGGATCGCCGCCAGCCGCCAGGTTGCGGAGCACGTCGTAATCGACGTGGATTTGCGGCAATTCGGTGGCTCGGCGCTGACAGCCGATATTCCGGTGCCTCACGCCGCTGATGATTCGGCAGCGCCGCCGAACGAGATACCGCTTACCTACGTGCCGGCCCGCAACACGATCTTTCTGTCGTTTGCATTGGCCTGGGCCGAGGTTCTCTCTGCGCGCGACATCTTCATCGGCGTCAATGCTCTCGATTACAGCGGCTACCCGGACTGCCGCCCCGAATTCATCACAGCTTTCGAGGCCATGGCCAGGCTGGCAACCCGAGCCGGCGTCGAGGGCGCTCCAACGAGGATCAGAGCCCCGCTCGTCAGCATGTCCAAGGCCGAAATAATCGCCGCCGGCAGCGCGTTAGGCGTGGACTACTCACTGACCACCAGCTGCTACGACCCCAGGCCCGGGGGAGCATCCTGCGGCACCTGCGACGCCTGCCGGATCCGGCTGGCTGGATTCCGCGCGGCAGGCCTGTCCGACCCGATCTCTTACGCCGGGCGGTGATCGATGTATACGGTTCGCGAGATCTTTTTCACCATACAGGGCGAGGGAGCGCATACCGGACGACCCGCCGTCTTCTGCCGGTTCAGCGGATGCAATCTGTGGACGGGTCGGGAGGTCGATCGCGCCACTGCCACTTGCCGCTTTTGTGACACGGAATTCGTCGGCGTCGGGCCGGACGGTGGGCGTTTTGCCACGGCGACAGATCTCGCCGCCGCCGTCGCCGCCAATTGGCCAGCTGCGGTCGCCTCCGACCGCAGCCGCCCTTACGTCGTCTGTACCGGCGGAGAACCGCTCCTGCAGCTCGACTGTGCTGCCGTCGATGCTCTGCACCACCTGGGCTTCGAGGTCGCGGTCGAGACTAACGGGACCGTGCCTGCCGCGGCGGGAATCGACTGGACCTGCGTGAGCCCCAAGGCCGGGACGATCCTCGCCATAACCGCCGGCGACGAGCTCAAGCTTGTTTACCCTCAGGCCGAAGTCGAGCCAGGTCAGTTCGAACGCCTGAGTTTTCGCCGCTTCTCGCTTCAGCCCATGGATGGACCGCTGGTCGCGCAGAATACTCGTCTCGCGATCGCCTACTGCCTCGAACATCCCCAATGGCGTCTTAGCCTGCAGACCCACAAGCTTCTGGGACTTCGCTAGCAGTGCGCCCGAGTCCGCCTGAGAGCGAGTGAAAAGACCGAGTCCCCTTTGAAAAGGCCCCTCCGCGACCTACCTTCAGCGTCCCCCCTTTACTTCCCCCTTCGGGGCTATTCGGACTACTCTCTTTGGCCAAACGGGCTCTCCTGACGCTTTCGCTCGCCTGCGCGATTCCCGCGGGCATGCTCGCGCAGCGCCCTAACTCGGTTGAGAAGAAGCCCTTCGCCGAATTTTCGGCGTCGGCACAGCGCGTTCGTGACTCACTTGTGGCGCGCCTGGCTCCGCCGATCGCGCTCGAAGTGACGTCGAGCATTGACTTCGCACTCGAGTCGATCCTGCACGACTCCCTCGTCGCTGTGGCCCGCTCACAGATGGGCGTCCGCTACCGACTGGGCGCCGCCACTCCGGGCAAGGCGCTCGACTGCAGCTCCCTGGTCCGGTTCGTCATGGCCGCTCTGCGCATCGACCTCCCCCGCACAGCTCACGAGCAGTCTCAGCTCGGTCAGGCGGTCGATAAAGACGTGAGCGGCCTGAGACCGGGAGACCTCCTGACGTTCGGGCGCAGCACGCGGCGCGTTACCCACATCGGCGTCTACATCGGTGAGGGCAAGTTCATCCACGCCTCCACAACAGCCCGAAAGGTCGTTGAATCGTCGATAGCGAAATCGGGGACCTGGTACACGCGCCATTGGTTGGGAGTCAGGCGTGTCCTCAGCGGCCGGGACGCCGTAGCGTCCTGAGTCCGGGCCGCAGCCTGCGGCCGGCCTCGATTCCAATGAGCAGTACAGGCCGCGAGGTGCCACCTGTTGCAACGGGCAGCCCCTCGGCGTTGTCTGAGGGTTGACCGCTGGCCACCGAAACTTTCCTCGTCCCGACCTCGAACTGTCCGTAGCGTGAGCTGCCTTGATCCGACCAACCCGTTCAGGCGCTCGTTTCCCGAGCGCAGCGAGAGCCTGTGGACGTAAAACGCGCACCACCCAAGAAGACCAAAAGAAACGTTCTGATCGCTCTCGGCATCGTCGCGGCGGTGGCTGTGACCGTGGCCCTGAGCAATCTCGAACAGCGTGCCCCCGGCGTGGCGCGCGCCGAGCTCTGGATCGATTCGGTAGTGCGTGGAACGATGATCAGGGAGGTACGAGCGCCCGGGACGCTGGTTCCGGAGCGCATGCGTTACGTGGCAGCGGTTACGGCCGGGCGCGTCGAGGCGCGTCCCTTGAGGCCGGGGTCGGTCGTCACCAGCAACACCGTCATCCTGGAGCTGTCGAACCCGGAGGTTCAGCTTCAGGCGTTGGACGCTCAGCGCGCAGTTGCTCAGGCCGAAGCAGACCTCGTGAATCTCAGAACCTCTCTTGAGAGCAACCGGCTCAATCAGGCCGGCCAGGTCGCTCAACTTCGGGCCCAGCTCTCGAATGCCAGGCGCGAAGCAACGGTGATGGAGGAGCTCGACGCCAAGGGCCTTTCGTCGAGAAACGAAGTGCAGCGCGCCAGGGAAGCAGTCGAGGAATTCGCCACGCGGCTGCAGTTGGAGGAAAAACGCCTGGAGGTGATGTCAGGTGCGATTGCCGAGCAGATTGAGAAGGCCACGGCGAACCTGGGCAGGCTGCGCGCGATTTCGCGGTTCCAGGCTGAACGCGTGTCGTCCATGAGAGTTCTGGCTGGTGAGGACGGCGTCCTCCAGTCACTGAATCTCGAGCTGGGGCAGTGGGTCAATCCCGGTCAGGAACTGGCGCGCGTTGCTCAGCCTGGCCAGCTCAAGGCCGTACTCAGGGTTCCGGACACCCAGGCCCCCGACGTCGCACTGGGTCAGAGGACAGCAATCGACACGAGGAACGGGATCGTCAGCGGCAGGGTGATGCGGATCGATCCGATCTCGACCAACGGCACTGTAACGGTGGAAGTTGCGCTCGAGGGGGAGCTGCCCCGTGGGGCACGTGCGGATCTGTCAGTTGACGGCGTGATCGAATTGCAGCGACTTACCGATGTCATGCACGTCGCCCGCCCGGCATATGGCCAGCCGGAGTCGACAGTGGGTCTCTTCAAACTGTCAGCCGACGGCGGTACGGCTGAGCGTGTGTCGGTGAAACTGGGGCGCGCTTCGGTCAGTACGATCGAAGTGCAGGGCGGGCTTCAGGTTGGAGACAGTGTCATCGTCTCGGACATGACTCGCTTCGAGGCGGTCACCAAGGTCCGTATTCAGCGCTGATCAAACCACATCGCCTCAGCCGCGGTCAAAGCATCTACAGGTCTATCTCAACTCATCCGGGCCACTCATGACTTCCCCCACTGGTACCTCGTTCGCAGGTGATTCCCTGATCCTGATGGAGGGAATCCGCAAGGTCTTTTACACCGACGAGGTCGAGACACACGCACTCTCCGAGATCCATCTCGACATCAGGCCGGGCGAATATGTAGCGATCAACGGTCCATCGGGGTGCGGCAAGACGACGCTCCTTTCGATCCTTGGCCTGCTCGATACGCCTACCGACGGCAAGTATGTGCTGAACGGCGAAGACGTTTCCAACCTTACCGCCGCCGAGCGGGCCCGGATCCGCAACCGCCAGATCGGATTCATCTTCCAGGCGTTCAACCTGATCGGGGATCTGACGGTCTACGAAAACGTGGAGCTCCCACTTACCTACAGAGGGATGGCAGGTGGCGAGCGACGCAAGCGTGTTCAGGATGCGCTGGAGCGGGTGGGGATGTCGCACCGGATGAAGCACTACCCGTCGCAGCTTTCGGGAGGTCAGCAGCAGCGGGTGGCGGTGGCGAGAGCGGTCGCTGGGGACCCGGCCATCCTCCTCGCCGACGAGCCGACAGGAAACCTCGACTCGACCAATGGTGAAGCGGTGATGGAGCTCCTGCGCGAACTCCATCGCGGGGGCGCGACGATATGCATGGTGACTCACGACCCGCGCTACGCGCGGCACGCTGACCGATCAGTTCATCTCTTCGACGGCCGCGTCGTCGACGAGATGGCCGAAGCTGCGGTTCAGCACTGAAGCGCGGGCGGCGGCGAGGAGCTGGTTCCCTTCGCGCCCGCTGAGCTGACACCTGAAGGCGGGAGGTCGCAACGGCCGCCCTCCCGCCTTTCCGTTCTCGCAGTTTTCCTGCCCGGCTACTCGTACCTCAGCGCCTCCATGGGGTGCACGCGTGACGCCCGCCTGGCCGGCACATACCCTGCCGTGAACGCGACGAGGGCAAGCACGAGGAGCGCCCCACCCACGGCGATCGGGTCTGTACCCGTTAACCCGTAGAGCAGCGACCCCGCCGCCTTGCCTATTCCCACGGCCGCCGCGATCCCGATCACGGCACCGATCGCGGTCATCACCGCAACCTGCTTCAGAATCATCCCCCGCACACGACGCCCGTCGGCACCGAGCGCCATTCTCACCCCTATCTCGTTCGTCCGCTGACTGATGGCGTAGGCCAGAACGCCATAAAGACCAACAGCAGCAAGCAACGTGGCGAGTACCGCAAACGCGCTCGAAAACGAGCTGATCATGCGGTCGAGAAAGACGTTTTCGCGAATCTGCTGCGGCATCGTCTTGAGATCTGACACGGGGAGTGCCGGATCGAGACTGGACACTACGGAGGGGATGGTTCGGAGCAGCGAAGCAGGCGATTGTGCCGAGCGTACGTAGAAGACCAGCGATCCAATCGTGGTGTCCTGTTGGTAGGGACGGAAATACTGGGGTGGTATCTCGTCCTTGACTTCGCTGTATTTGGCGTCGCGGACGAGGCCGACAATCTCGATGTCGAGCCCATTGCCGTCGTCCTCGGACATGCGCTTGCCAACGGCGTCTTTGCCGAGCCCGAACTTGCGGGCAAAGGCTTCGTTGACGATTGCCACTTTGGGTGTCGCGGCGTCGTCGCTGGCCGTGAACTCGCGGCCAGCGAGTATCGGTACGCCGAGCATCCTGAAGTACCCGGCGCCAACCTGGTTGAAGTTCGACCCGTCATCGGTGTCGGGGTCTTCGCGAAACCCCTCAACGTTTACAGAGTTGCCCCAGTTGTTTCCGCGCAGGATTCCAACGCGGTCGGCGGTAACACCGGTGACACCCGGAATGGCGGCCAGCTCTTCTTGCATGCGCCGAAAGAGAGTGCGCCTGCGCTGCGGATCATAGCCGTTGAGTACCGGTGCGACGCCGAACCGCACTACACTCTCGACGTCGAGACCGAGGTCAACCCTGCTGACGTTGGCCAGGCTCCGTATGAAAAGCCCCGCCGAGCACAGCAGTGCCATCGACAGCGCCATCTGCGCGGTTACCAGAACACCCCGGAACTTCGAGACCGAGCGAGCGGTGGATGTCCGGCCTGCACTCGACTTGATCACGCTCAACAGGTCCGGCCGCGTGGTCTGCAAAGCGGGGACGAGGCCGAACAGAAGCCCGGTGACAAGCGACAGGGTGCCGGCAAAAGCCATCACCCTGCCATTGATGGAGAACTCCATCGATGTGGCGGCTTCGGGCGGCAGGAAAGACACGAGGAGCGCCAGCGTGCCTCTCGCCACCAGCAGACTGACCACACCCGCGATCACCGCCAGGACACAGGCTTCAACCAGCAATTGCCCGACAAGCTGGCGCCGTCCCGCACCCAGCGACAGGCGAACGGCCATTTCCATGCCCCTCGTCGCGCCTCGTGCGAGCAGCAGATTCGCAACGTTCGTGCACGCTATCAACAACACGATGAGGGTAACTGATCCCAGCAGCAGAAGCGGCGTCTTTGCCTCGGTGATGATGCTGGACTGACCACGTGAGCCTTTCGTCACCAGGACCTGCCGCGCCTTGAATCGGGCCATGGTCTGTTCGCTCATTCCCTCCTGCAGGGGTGCTTCGACGTCGACGATTATCGGCCGGTAGAGAGCGTTAAGGGACAGTGACGCCTGTTCGATCGCAACCCCGGGCTTGAGTCGGCCAAAGAGATAGATCCAATAACTGGTCCGGTCGTCGAAGCCCGTCCATCCCGGCGTGACTGTTGCCCGCATCGTAACCGGCACAAACACGTTCGGCCTGTCACCGAGAGTTGTCGATTGGAACTCAGGAGGCGCAACCCCAACTATCGTCAGCGACTGGCCGTTGACGGTCATCACTTCGCCGACGACTCCTGGATCAGAGCCCAGCTGGGTCTCCCAGTATGTGTGACCGAGGACAGCGATGAAGTGCCCGCCGATCGTCAGGTCGTCTTCTGGTGTGAGGAGCCGCCCCAGGTGGGCCCGGACGCCCAGCACGCGGAAGTACGAACCGGACACGTATAGCCCGTCAGCGTCGAGCGACTGGTTGCGATAGGCGATGTTGGCGTTGAACCGTACATGGCCAGCCAGACCGGTCAGGACACTCTCCGAACCCCGCTCAAGGTCCCGGAACATCTGGTAGCTGAAAACGTCTTCGCAGCTGCCTGCATTACTGCACGATTGCGAACCTGGCTTGGGACCCGGTGCAGAAAGGTTAATGAGTTCGCCTGGTTCCGACACCGGTAGAGGATCAAGAAGGATCCTCTGAAACATCGAAAAGATCGCCGTGTTCGCCCCGATGCCGAGTGCGAGCGATGCGATCGCCACCGCGGTCACGAACGGAGTTCTGCCAAGCGTGCGCAGTGCCAGTTTGAGATTTTTCATGATGCCAATACGGTTCGGCTTAGGTTCGAGATTCTCCGATTCGCCTTTGACAGGGCCGATCGGCGAAGGGTTTGGCACAAAGGCGTTTTCGCCCGCGTCCCCGGTACCGCGATATCTTTGCGCAGAACCTCCCACTGACATGCCCTGGTTCCGATCAGACCGACGTTCAGGCGCTGCCGCTCCCGAGCCGACACCCGAAGCGGGGAGTCCCATCGTCTCCCTGCGCGGCGTCGAGAAGTTCTACGATACGGCCGCGGGACGCTCCTGGGTTCTGCGGCGGATCACCTTCGATATTGCCCCCGGCGAGTTTGTCACCGTCATGGGTCCCTCGGGTGCGGGAAAGTCCACCCTGCTATCCCTGCTCGGGATGTTTGATGCGACATGGACCGGTGAATACTTCCTCCGTTCTCACGCCGTCCACTCTCTCCCGAACAGGGATCGGCTCACTCTCAACCGGCGCTATATCGGTTTCGTGTTCCAGCAGTATCACCTGCTCGATGATCTCACCGTCGCCGAAAACCTCGACGTCCCGCTTTCTTATCGCGACGTACCGCGGGACGAACGCGCCGCAATTGTCGCTGACACTCTGGACCGCTTCCAGATCGTCGGCAAGAAGGACCTTTACCCGCGGCAGTTGAGTGGTGGCCAGCAACAGCTCGTTGGAGTGGCACGGGCCGTCATCGCCAACCCGACACTGCTGCTCGCCGATGAGCCCACCGGCAACCTCCATTCGTCCCAGGCACGGGAGATCATGGAGCTGTTCATGACGCTCAACCGGCAGGGCACGACCATCGTGCAGGTCACGCACTCCGAAGACAATGCACGCTTCGGCTCACGGATCATCAACCTGCGAGACGGCTGGGTCGTGGAGGATTCACCCGTTCGTTAGGTGGCTTGGCCACCGGCGTGACACACGCGCCGCCGGCCCAACCCGTGCCGCGCCACCATCACCCGGACGGCGCCCCGGTCCGAGGCCCAACCCCCGGGGTCGTTGCCGAATCCGCGCTCGACCTTATCTCGCGCAGATTGCGCAGGACCGGTACGCGCCAGGCAGCGACGCCTGCCACGGTGAGCGTCATCAGGCCGCCAAAAACCACCGACGGCACTACACCGATCAGCCGCGCCACAACCCCGGACTCGAACGCGCCAAGTTCGTTCGATGAGCCGACGAAGACGGCGTTGACGGCCGATACCCGACCGAGCATCTCCGGTGGGACCAGTACCTGAATCATTATCGATCGGATGACAGCGCTGACGTTGTCGGCCGCTCCACTCACGAAAAGCAAGGCAACCGAGAGCGGGAAACTGCGCGATAGCGCGAACCCGATCATGCAGACCCCGAAGATTGACACAGCGATCAGCAGGCTTCGCCCCGCCGCCCTGACCGGCGGCCGGTGCGCGAGAATGAAGGCCATCAGTACAGCCCCCGCTCCGGGCGCCCCTTGCAGGAACCCCAGGCCCCGCGGCCCTACCTCGAGAATGTCGGCGGCGAATATCGGCATCAGCGCCACAGCCCCACCGAAGAAGACCGCGATCAGATCAAGGGACAGGGCGGCAAGAATCACGCGGTTCACCTTCAGGAACGCGACACCCTCAGCGAGGTTCCTCAGCACCGACACCCCAGCCACGGCGCGATTTCCGGGCGTATGTCGGACCGCAATCATCGCCAGCAGCGCCCCCAGCGACAGGACGATGTTGAGCCCGAAAGTGACACGAGCCCCAAACGCCGCAAACAGGATTCCGCCCAGTGCCGGACCGGCAACCGAGCCAAGTTGCCAGGTGGAACTTCGCCAGGTTGCGGCGTTCGGAAACAACTCACGGGGTACGACTTCAGCGACCAGCGCCGACCGCGACACCTGGAGGAACGACCGCGCCAGCCCACATACGCCTATGATCACGTAGAAAGGCCAGACGATCGAAGGACTCGGATCGATCAGGACGAAGATGAAGAGTGCAACACTGCTGGCCAGCAGCACTCCCAATGCAATCACCGTGACGCGCTTTCGGTCGGCACGATCCGCGATATACCCGGCGATCAGCGCAACACTTACGTAAGGCACGACCTCGGCGAGCCCGATCAGTCCGAGCGCGAGCGGATCTCTGGTGATCTGGTAAACCAGCCAGCCGACAACCACCGCCTGGACCTGAGCCGCAACCGTCATCGTCAGCAGTGATCCGACGAAACGGCGGAAGGAGGGGACGCGGAGTGCGGCGTAAGGATCGGCGAGCCTGGACATGGCTCGCCAATCTTAACTCACGAGGTTGTGTCCGTCGGCCTCTCAGAAGAAGAAGAACGTGTCCCCACCACCGAAGCGCGTGTTGACGATGTTGCTGAACGCCGATCCGAAGGTGAAGCTCAGTCCCGTGAACATGAAGTAGCGGTAGGATGTCGACTGCTCGCGCAGCCGAATGATGATCTCCTCGTCGGTGAGCCCACCCTTGCGAATGTTGAGCTGGTCACGCAGGTAGGAGTAACCACCACCCAGGTTGAACTCGAGACCTCGAACGATCCGCCAGTTCATGCTTCCGTTGACGCCCAACTGTCTTTTGCTGCGGTCGTGCAGGTACTGCTGCCCGTTGACTGTGACCGAAGAGCGTCCCCATGGCTGAACGGCGCTCACGCTGACGATTAGTGAGTGCTGTGGCCGAGTCTCCGCCAGCTCGCTGAAGATCGTGGTGTCCACATAGTCGAATGAGCGCACGCCGACGCTGTAGCGCGTCACGAGCTGGCGGCGCGTAGACTGCGAATACGGGAAGATGTTGTATTCGATCCCCGGGAGCACCGAGAGCGATGCGTCGAAGTTTCTGAAAAGGTCGCGATCAGCCGACACGCGCACGCCCGCGGACCAATGTGCATCCAGACTCCTGATGATGTCCGCTCCGGTCGAAAGCGACCGCTGAATGCGCTTGATCGAGGCTCCCTGAGTCAGCTCGAACCGCTGCTCCGAGTAATCACCACCAGCGCGAAGCAGCAACTTCCAGTTGTCGGTGATGTGATTCGCCGAAACCGAGCCGAAAAAGGCCTTGCGGCTGTCGGTGGAAGAACCATCGAGGTTGGCGTTTGCCCGAACGCGGTAGACCCAGAAGTTCCACGGGTCGCGGACGCCGCGCGCTGCCGACTGTGGTCCAGTCGTCGGCGGCCGATAGGTGATGGCAAGGAGCCTGTCAGCGGATGTCCCGCGTGCGTAGCGGACCAGGCCCTGTGACAGTACGCGGACGAGGTTGCGTCGCACGTCGTCCTGGATGTCACCCAGCCGCGTGGCAAATCGCGAGGTGTCACGCATCCCATCGCGAGCCCCCTGCCCCCTGAACTCCAGCATGTATTCCTGACCGCTGCCAGTGCCCTGCGAAGTGACAATCACGTGCACGTCGGCCAACAGCCGGTCGCGCACGAAATTCACGAACCGGACCTCTGTGCGGATGAAGTCGAGATCGCAGCCGGTGTTCACGCAGTCCATGAAGACTCTGAGAAGATCTGCGCCGCTGGTGTCTGCCGTCGCGGGTGGCGGGTCCTGAGCCCTTGCGGCACTCGTCAACGTGACCATCGCCGCCAGGCAGGTGCAAAGCTGCTTCAGGACTCCACGCATTCCGCCTCTCGAAGTCGGGGGGAACAACGGACCGGCTTGCCAACCTGTCCTTTGACTCCCGGTGTGACACTCCGGTTGCAGGCTGCCCGGTCTTTTCATCGTTTCTTCATCTGACGGGCGCGACTGCTTCTCTTGCAGCCTTCCACTACCGCCTGGGTCCCGCGCGCTCCTCTTGTTCCTCCTGCTCCTCTACACTTGACCCTTCCGACCAACAGTCCCGCCCCTATCTTGGATTACCCACACCACTCCGAGGTCCCTCCCATGCGTCGCCTCTTGTCCATTGGATGGCTCGCACTTCTGGCGGCTCCCGCCATCCACGCACAGCAAAGCTCGAAACTCACCCTCGACCAGTACCTGGAGTGGGAGACCGTCGCGTCGCCCCGACTGTCTCCCGACGGAAAGCAGATCATCTACACGCGTCGCTGGGTCGACAAGATGAACGACCGCTGGGAAACGTCTCTGTGGATGATGAACGTCGACGGCACGAAGAACCGCGCGCTGCATCAGGGTGGGTCCGTCGAATGGGCTCCCGACGGCTCGCGCATCGCGTACATAGGGCGGGGCGAACCTGCCGGCTCTCAGATCTTCGTTCGCTGGATGGACGCCGAAGGTGCGACCTCACAGGTAACGAGGGTCACGCAATCTCCGTCGAGTATCCAGTGGTCGCCTGACGGCAAGTCGATCGCGTTCACGATGCTGGTGCCGACACGTGAAAACTGGCCGATCCAGATGCCAGCGTCACCACCCGGCGCCAAGTGGACCGAAGCGCCGCGCATCGTCACCACACTCGATTATCGCCAGGACGGTCAGGGATTCACCCCGACTGGCGACACACACATCTTCGTGGTCAGTGCCGACGGCGGGTCGCCTCGCCAGATCACGAGCGGGAACTGGGATCACGGAGCGCCACAGTGGATGCCCGACGGCAAGACGATTGTCTTTACCGCTGACCGGGTCGCAGAGCCAGACTACCGGTGGCGCCAGGGTGACATCTATGCCGTGGATGTAGCCAGCGGCAACATCCACCGGCTCACGAGCCGCAACGGCCCCGACAACCAGCCGACACCGTCGCCCGACGGAAGGCTGATCGCTTACACAGGGTTCGACTCGACGAGGGCTTCGTATCAGGCATCGGAGCTTTATGTGATGAATGCCGACGGATCGAACCCACGCCGGCTGACGAACAGTGACCGGAGTCCGGGAGCGATCGTGTGGGCGGCCGACGGATCCGGCATCTACTATACGCTCGACAGCGAAGGCGCCCGCAATCTGCACTTTGTCACGCTCAGCGGTCAGGAGCGCGCCGTTACGACCGGCAAGCATATGTTGTCGGTCGACGAGATCGGCAGGGGAGGCCTGGCGGTCGGAACACTGGCGTCAGCCACCCAGCCAGGTGACATCGTGACGTTCCCCGTCTCCGCACCCCAACCGAAGCAGTTGACCTCGATCAATGCCGACGTTCTCGAGGGCAGGAAGCTCGGTGATCAGGAGGAGATCTGGTACACGTCGGTTGGCGGGCTCCGCATCCAGGGCTGGATCGTCAAGCCGCCCGACTTCAATCCAGCGCGCAAATACCCTCTGATGCTCGAGATCCACGGCGGCCCGCACGCCATGTACAACGTCGGCTTCAACTTCGCGCGGCAGAACCACGCCGCCGAGGGTTATGTCACATTGTATACAAATCCGCGGGGCTCGACCGGTTACGGGTCGAAGTTCGGCAACGAGATCATGAATGCCTACCCGGACAAGGACTTCGACGACCTGATGGCCGGCGTCGACAGCATCGTCAACCGTGGTTACATCGATACGCAGAAGATGTACGTCTACGGATGTTCAGGTGGCGGAGTGCTCACGGCCTGGGTGGTCGGACACACCAACCGCTTCGCCGCAGCCAGCTCCAACTGCCCGGTCATCAACTGGCTTTCCTTCGTTGGCACGACCGACGGGCCCGGGTGGTACCGCAACTTCGCCAAGCCGTTCTGGGAAGATCCTTCCGAGCACCTCAGGCGCTCACCGATCATGTACGTCGGCAACGTCAAGACACCGACCATGCTGATGACTGGCGTGATGGACCTCAGGACGCCGATGCCTCAGACCGAGGAGTTCTACTCGGCGCTCAAGTTCCGCAAAGTCCCAACGGCCATGATCCGCTTCAACGAGGAATGGCACGGCACGAGTTCCAAACCGTCCAACTTCCTGCGCACGCAGCTCTACCTGCGCAGCTGGTTCGAGCGATGGACCCATAACGCTGCCGCCCTGCAGTGAGTTACCGCGAGCTTGACGCCGGGCTCATCGTCGCGACGCTGGATCGTCTCAGTCAGCGAATTGACGAAAGATTCCCCGGCGCCGGGCTCGGCAGGGTCTGCGACGAACTGATCGGCCTCGCCCGCGATTCCGCCGGCGAGGCCGAGTCGCTGGGAAGGCCCAACTGGCCGGTGCGTGTGGCAGTCGCCATACTGGCGACGCTGATGGTTCTGCTCCCTGCCTGGGCCGCTGCCCATCTCTCCCGCGCCGTCGCGGCGGGGGAACAGGTTGGTGGGGTCACCGACATCCTCCAGGCCGCCGAGGCGGTCATCAACGAGGTGCTCCTCCTCGGCGCTGCGATCTACTTCCTGAGCACCGCCGAATCGCGCCTCAAGCGCCGTCGGGCGCTCCGCCGACTCCACGAACTGCGGTCGATTGCACACATCGTGGACATGCACCAGCTCACCAAGGATTCCGAACAGCTGTCCCCTTCGCCACCGACGCCGGAACCCGGCGAGCGACTGATGAGTCGCGAGGACCTGGGCCGCTACCTGGACTACTGCAGCGAGCTGCTCTCGCTTTGCGGCAAGGTGGCAGCACTGTACGTCCAGCGCTTCAACGACTCACTTGTGCTCCAGTCCGTGAACGAGATCGAAGACCTCACCAACGGCTTGTCGCGCAAGATCTGGCAGAAGATCACTCTCCTCGAGCGCTGATCAGGGAGGGCGCGCTCACCTTCGCCGCGCACCTTAACGAACCCCCTTCATGCCGGACTCGATGAAGTCGCTGCGCCAGCGCTCGAGTTGTTCCGGCGGCAGCCCGAGTTCGCCGGCAACAGTCTCCGGACTTTCGCCCCGCAGAACGCGCAGGATCGCGTCCTGCTTCGTCGTTGCCGAATACTGCGGTGTGATTCCTGTCGGCGTCGGGGGAATGGCCGGCGCAGGCGCGGCTACAGCTTCGCTCAGCCGCACCGATATCGCGCGTACCGCGGCATTGCATAGCGACCGGCTGAATTCGATGGCATCCTTCCCGGGCTGGGGTGCCGTCCCGTGCCGATCGACGTAGATGCATCCGGCCAGCCGCTCCCTCAGGACGATCGGGATGATCCCGATGCTCGACGCACCGAGAGCCTGGGCAAAGCGGAGCTCCTGAGTGGTGAAGTCCCGTTCCCCCGGCACAAAAGCCGACTGCCTGCGCAACATCGCGACCGCCACCGGCCCTGCTGTGGGTAACAGCTCGAACCGGAACGAGTCGAGAAGCTGCTCGACCGCCGTTCCGAGACCGAATCTCGCTTTCAACTGTTTGCCATCCCGGCTCATCACGCAAAACACCACGCGGTCAAACGGCCCGCCCCGGTAAAGCGCCTCGACAAGCGTCTGAAAAACGCGGTTCAGGTCCAGACCCGAATCAGGTTTCGCGGCCTGAAGCACCTCCGCCGTCAGCTCCTCGCGGACGGTCTCGAGCGCCTCCTGTTCACTGGTCTGCGACGACTGACCGGCGGGCGGAGTCGGCACCTGCGATTGGGTGCCGCCCAGCTGGCTTACCGCCGAGTCGAACTGCCGGCGCAACCGCAGGTCGTCGATGACTACCCGGGCCGCTGAGAAGATCTCGCGTGTTTCGCGCAGTGCCGCTCGCATCATCGTGGCGACGTCTTCGCTCGTCAGCGTCAGCTTCCTGGCGTATCGCGATGCAACCGCTGCAATGCCCTCCTCCCTGTCGCCGGGATCAGCCCTGTAGGCAGCTTGCGTGAGCTCGTGGGCGAAGGCTGTGATAACGGAGATTTCCGATGCCGCCACCGCCGGGTCAGTCCGTATCCCCGCCTGCACCGATTCCGGCATCCCCCAGTGTCGCGCCATGGCCTCGCCCAGGTCGTCGAATGTGAACTCGAGAACATCGAAAGCCGCGACACCTGCAGTCTTCCGGTGAACCTCCATCTGCAGCAGCACTCGCGCGTACTCTTTGGGGAAATAACCCGCCACGAGAACTTCCCCGAGGTTCCGGAAGAGACCGCAGAGGTGCGCTTCTTCGGGGTCCGGCAGCCGGCGCCGCATTGCGATCTCACGGGCATGGTTGGCGCTGAGCATCGACATCAGCATCAGTTCCTTGAGGCCTGGAGACCTCTTGCGCCAATGTTCAAAGACAAGGAGGCCCGCGGCCAGGTGGCGCACGGTGCTGGCGCCAAGCAGCATCATCGCGTGAGTCGCACTGCGGACTGGCTGGCCGGCGCGCTTGTAGTAGGCGCTGTTGGCCGTCCTCAGCACCTTGAGCGTGAGGCTGTAATCGCGCATCACGAGGTTGGCCAGACGCTGCGTCGAGGCGCTGCCTTCCTTCAACGTCCGCAACGCGTCCAGCGCTTCGCGAGATATGGCCGGGAAGTCCGCGTCCGCCAGGATCTGACGCATGCGGATCTCGAGTGCCGACGGCCCTTCATCAGCGCCGTGCGCGACGCGATCGCTCGCACTGTGCGTCGCGCGGTCGCTCGCGTATCCTTGCCGGGACCTGACTTCTGGAATGCCCATCTGAGCGCGGAGTTGACACTCTGAGTATCGGCACGAAACGGCTGATCCCTGCCCTCTTGACCGCTGCGTTCTCCGCAATCGCCGAGGGCCAGGGTGCGGCAGGACCAGCATTGTCGGCCTTTAGTGCCAGGAAAGCTGAAACCCTTCTCAGGGAACGGCTGCCCTGCCTGGGATGTCATGAGCTCAAAGGTGAAGGCGGCCGCATCGGTCCCGACCTTTCGACCGTTCGGCAAAGGAGATCGCCACGTTACATCGCCGCCATGACCACCGATCCTCAGCGCGTGGCTCCGGGCTCGGCGATGCCTAGGCCCCTGATTGACAGCGCAACCCGGGAATTGCTGGTGCGCTACCTGTCGGCGCAGCCCGGTAGCGGAAGCGACACCGTTTCGGGCGCAATTGGGTCGCCCACTTCAGACGCTGGCGCCACTCTGTACGCAAGGTTCTGCGCCGCCTGCCACGGCACTTCGGGGCGAGGGGACGGACCTAACGCGCGTTATCTCCCGAAACCACCGGCCGCGCACAGTTCAGCAGAGCTGATGAGTCGCCGCAGTGACGACGCTCTTTTTGACACCATCTCGGGTGGAGGAGCGATCATGAATCGCAGCCCGCGGATGCCAGCCTTTGGTGGCTCGCTCAATCCATCAGAGATTTCGGGTCTGGTGCGACACATCCGGAACCTCTGCCGATGCGAGGGTCCGTCCTGGGCGCGGGATCGGGGCGCGCGATGAAGCGACGCCGCAGGACCGCGCGAACCACTGAGCCGCGGATCACGGGAGAACAGAAGGGAGCGGAACACTACCGCCCCGCACTGACACGGCGTCGCCTCGCCGGGCTGCTTCTGGCGGTTGCGGTCATGGGAGTGGCGGCAGTGCTGGTGCTACTGCGAGGCCGGGCGGATCTCGCACCAGATCAACGACCCCTCCCCGCGGGCTCGACGCCTTCTCCTGATTCCGGAGTGAGTGCCGGTGACTTCGTGGGCTCCCGCAGCTGTGAGGGTTGTCATGCGACCGAGTTCGGCGCGTGGCGAGCGTCGACGCACGCGCGAGCCGGCGGTCCTCCTGAAGGGTCACGCCTGATTGTGCCCTTTGATGGAACTCCGATCCGGTTCCGTGATGCCGAGGTTCTGCCGGTTTCGCGAGGCGGCAGCTACAGCTTTGTGGTCCGGCAGTCCGGGCGCGAAGAGAGGACTTTCCGCATCGACGGAGTAGTGGGGGGCGGGCACATGGCCGGAGGTGGCACACAGGGGTTTGTCACACGGCACATCGATGGCACGCTCCGTTTTCTGCCTTTTGACTTCTCGAGGCAGGCCAGCGTCTGGTTCTGCAACACGGGAACGCGGACGAATCAGGGCTGGGTCCCGATCACCCCGTCGATGTCGCTGGCGGATTGTGGTGACTGGCCGCCGATCCGGAACCTCGGCGACGACGTACGCTACGCGAACTGTCAGTCATGCCACGGAAGTCAGATAACCGTTGCTCTCGATCCATCGAGCGGTGGGTTCCGGACTTCCCTGACTTCACTGGACATCAACTGCGAGTCCTGTCACGGGCCTGGACGGCCGCACATCACCGCGGTGGGCGACACACAGCGGCTGGCCGCCGGTGACATCGCCATGACCAGCCTGGCGACAGTCTCCAAGGATGCCTCGCTCGCCACCTGCTGGCGCTGTCACGCGCTCAAGGCCCAGATCAGGCCGGGCTGGCTTCCCGGCCGCGACTTCGACGCCTACTACGCGACCGGCATTCCTCGGCTTGGGGATGCGGCACATTACCCCGACGGGCGCGTCCGGACTTTCGCATATCAGCAGGGACATCTCTATTCCGACTGTTACGTCAGCGGCGGGATGACGTGCACCAGTTGTCATGATCCGCACTCGCAGCGCTACCGCACCGTAAACGGCGAGCCACTGCCCGGTCGGTTCGACGACCGCCAGTGCACAAGTTGCCACGCCAGCAAGCTGGTGGAGCCTGTCCGTCACACAAGGCACGCCAGCTCATCGGAAGTCAGCCGCTGTACGAGTTGCCATATGCCATACCTCCAGGAACCAGAGGTTGGTGGCAGAATTCCCTTTGCCCGTTCCGATCACTCGATTCCCATACCGCGACCTGCTGCGGATTCGGCGTTGGGAGTCAGAAGCGCCTGCAGGAGTTGCCATGCAGACCGCGGAGAACTGGCGCTCGATTCCATTGTCCGGGCGTGGTACGGCGAGCTCAAACCGCTGAATCCAACGGTTGCAGGTGTCCGGCAGTGGCGAGTTGGTTCCAGTGCGAGCGAATCGGCTCGCCTGCTCCTCGACACGGCCGGCACCCACACGGCCGGGCTCATTGCCGGACTGTCCAGGTTCCTCGAAAACCACGTGGTGCTCGATGACCCTGAACCTGACGCCGCCGCCTGGCGGCGGCTGGCCGCACTTTCGCGTCACCGGGACGTCGACGTACGCGCCCTCGCTCTGGCGTCGCTGCACGCGATGGAGGGAAGAAGCCGCCGGACGCGATCGCTCCTGATCGAAGCGCTCGGAGCCCCCGATGCTCACCTTCTGAGGCCGCGCTGGGCCATCGTTCTCGGCTTCCTCGCGGACCGAGCCCGAGGCGCTGCCAACCCCCTCCTCGCTGCCACTGCCTATCGGCGCGCGCTCGAAATCGACTCCGCGAACCCACGCCTGCATTTGAACCTTGGCCTTGCACTGGCCGATGCCAGGCAGTCAGCCGAGGCGATAACGTCATATCAGAGGAGCCTGGAGCTTGATCCGCTGCAGCCGCTCGCGCTCGTGAATCTGGGGATCGCCATCGCAGCCCGCGGTGACGCGGCCGCCGCCGCTCAAGCCTGGGAGCGCGCTCTCACAATCAACCGGCACGAGCCACTCGCCCATTTCAATCTCGCCAACTTCCATCTCCTCCGTGGCGACCTCGGTCGGGCCGAGGCTGGCTATCGAGCCGCACTTGCGGCCGATCCGTCACTCGCCAGCGCCCGTTTCTACCTCGCCCGTATCCACGCACAAAAGGGCGAAATCGACCTGGCGCTGAGGGAGATCGAGCTCGGGCTGGAGTTTGATCGCGGCAACGCCGAGGCGCTCGCGGCTCGTGCGCAGCTACGAGCCCTGTCGGCTTCGCGCAACCGACGCTGAGCAGGCCTTCGTCCAGCGCGCTCAGCGAGAAACGGGAAGAACCGTCGCTGCAGCTGAAGCCGCCCGGAGGTGCCGGGAAAGGACGAGCGCCTCACCTGGAGTCAGAACCTGCCGAATGCTGGCGAGAGTCTCATCTGCGGCAAAGAGGGTCATCGTCGAGTCACGGCCGGCGATCCTGAGGGATACAGACATCGATCCGGACGCTGTTCCCCGTTCCTCGATGTTGACGTTCCAGGCAGTTCTACGCACGCGCCTGCGGACTGCGAGGGCGCGCGAAAGTGAATCGGCGAACATCCGCGCATCACTCGCACGGAGGTTCAAAACGATGGTAGCCGAGGCGCCGCCAATGGCGAGCCGGACCAACCCGGTACCTGTCCGCACCTCGAGCGCTGTTTCGCCAAGCAAGGTCCTGGCAATCAATTTCGGTGTCGGGGTGACGGAGCTGTCGGTCTGGGCCAGCGAGCCTGCTGGTGCCGAAAGGCAAAGGACCAGACCCAGCGTTCCCTGCATCACGTGCGGTGTGAGTGACATGGCGAGCTGAATATGCTCGAATCTGGCCGCAGTTCCACCAGCCGGCCTCGCCTCCGTGACCAGCCGTAACGCGGCGTAAAGGGGGAGTCACGTATGGCGCTCTCAACGTCACCACGTAACTTCGTGCGGCACAGGGTCTCCTCTTCAACAACCCCCACGAGGTTTTATGCTGGTTTTCCGACTGCGCCACATCACCGTGGCACTTCTTCTGTTCTCTGTCGGCATACCTCAGTCCGCGCTTACCCAGGTAGCGGGTGGTGCGGTCGCCGGGCGCGTGACGGCAGCTGGCGGGGCGGACGCACTCCAGAGCGTTCAGGTTCAGGCTCAGGGGGCCTCGGGTGAGATCGCGGCGTCCGTGCGGACTCGCGAAGACGGCTCCTACCGAATGGCCAATCTTCCGGTCGGGACCTACACGGTTGTAGCGAGCCGGATCGGCTTCGGCCAGATGCGACAGGAAAACGTCGCCGTAACCGCTGGAGCCACTACCAATGTCGATTTCGCGATGACCGCGGTGGTTACCATGCTGAATCCCGAGGTGGTTACCGCATCGCGGCGTTCCGAGAAGGCCATGGACGCGCCTGCGTCGATCGCGGTGATCGACGTCCGTGACATCCAGGAGAGGCCGTCGGTCACCGTCGCCGACCACCTCAAGGGACTGGCGGGCGTCGACATCAGCCAGACCGGTGTGGGCCAGAGCAACATCGTGGCCCGCGGATTCAACAACGCCTTTTCGGGCTCGATCCTGACACTCCAGGACTACCGATTCGCCAGCGTCCCCTCGCTCAGGGTCAACGTACCGATTCTCTTTACCACGACCAACGAGGACATCGAGCGCGTCGAAGTCCTGCTTGGCCCTGCATCGGCTCTTTATGGTCCGAATTCGGCCAACGGAGTGATGCATGTGATCACGAAGTCGCCCTTCACGTCGCAGGGGACGACGCTGACGTTAGACGGCGGCGAACGGTCGCTGTTGCGCGGTTCGTTCCGCACCGCCGGGCTGTTCACGCCCAGCGTCGGCTACAAGATTTCCGGTGAGTACCTGAGTGCGAGCGAATGGGAAAGCGCGACTGCGCGCGACACCCTCGGCAACCGGCTCGATCAGTTCGACCCGGGGGAACCGGACTTGTATCCCAGTGCCGCCCCGCCGGGCCGCCGAGGCCAGCCGGTTGAGCGTGACTTTGATGTCAGGAAGTACAGCGGCGAGGCCCGGCTCGATATCCGACCGTCCGCGAGGACGGAGTTCGTGAGCACGCTCGGGTACTCGAAGCTGGGCAGTGCGCTCGAATACACCGGCGCCAACGGCACCGCGCAGGGGAAGAACTGGACTTATGTGAGCCTGCAGCAGCGGGCCCGCATCGGACGCTTTTTCGGACAGGTGTTCCTCAACAACAACAATGCAGGTAACGATGACTCGCTGGACACAGAGGGCACGTTTCTCCTGCGCAGCGGACAGCCGATCGTCGACAAGTCGCGGGTGTTTGCCGCCCAGCTGCAGCACGGAGCGTCCTTCTGGGGCGACCGCCAGGACTTCGTTTACGGGCTCGACTATATCTGGACCAATCCCCGTACCGGTGGCACGATCAACGGCCGCAACGAGGAGGACGACAACGTCACCGAAGTCGGCGGCTATATCCAGTCGACTACGCAACTTTCGGAAAAGTTCGACTTTATCGGAGCGGTCAGGCTCGATCAGAATAACCGCGTCGAAGGATCACAGTTTTCACCGCGCGCGGCACTGGTGTTCAGGCCTAACGCGACCAACAACTTCCGCGTCACCTTCAACCGCGCCTTCTCGACTCCCGCCAACTTCTCCTACTTTCTCGACCTGATCCAGGCGCGCAACATCGGTGGTTCCGGCTACGACATCCGCGCACTTGGCAATCCCCCCAAACAGGGATGGCAGTTCAACCGGACGTGCGGTGCGACCAATGCCGGTCTCTGCATGAAGTCGATCTTCTCCGGAGGCAACGCCTGGATACCGACGTCGGCGGCGTCGGTCTATCGGGGCGTGATCCAGGGCCTATCCGGCAATCTCGTAGCCCTGCTCACGCCGTCCCTCGGTGCAGCGCGGGCTCAGGGACTGGTGCAGGCACTGGGCCAATTGCAGCCTACCGATGCGCAGGTTGGAACGCGGATCGCCTACCTCAATACAGCAACGACGAACCTCGACCCGGCGGCGCTTGACGATATCGGGCCCCTCGAAGCTTCGTACAACAAGACCATCGAGCTCGGCTACAAGGGAATTCTCGGAGATCGCCTCCGGATCGCCGTCGACGCCTGGTTCCAGACCCGGGGCGACGTGGGCAACCCCGCCGGCCTCGCGACGCCCAACGTCTTCTTCAACGGGCCGCAGCTTGGCAGTTACCTCGGCCCCCAGATCGCCCAGATTCTCATCGGTGCCGGGCTGCCCGCCCAACAGGCTCAGGCCGCTGCCGCGCAGATCGCTCCACAGATCGCGACGGCTGCAGGCAGCCTGCCGGTAGGCATCGTTCAGTTCAATGACGACCGCTTCGCCAACGGCCGCGACGTCTACGCCACCTACACGTCCCAGCGCGACAAGGAGTTCGATGTAAACGGGCTCGACATCGCAATGGATCTCGTCGCCAATGATGCGTGGACATTCTCCGGTTCCTACAGCTGGGTCAGCGACAACATCTTCAGCGATATCATCTCGAGCAATCTCACGCCGCTGATGCTTAACGCTCCCGGTAACAAGGGTGCGCTGGCCGGGAAGTATCGCAATGAGCCGCGCGGCTTCAGCCTCGAGCTCCGTACCCGCTTTCATGATGCGTACCCCGTCAACTCCGGCGTTTATGCGGCAGGCCAGAACATCAATGGCCGTCCGATACAGTTTCAGCGTCCGGGATCGCCAACATTCTACCGTTACGATCCGGTAGAGTCGGCGACCGTCATTGACCTGGGGTTCAGCTATCGGCTGCCGTTTGCGGGTGCCAACGAAGTCCTGTGGTCACTCAACGGCACCAATGTTTTTGATCAGCGCTATCGTACCATGCCCGGTGCACCGCTGATCGGGCGGATGTTCGTCACGCGCCTTCAGTACAACTTCTAGGGATCCCAATCGCCTCGCGGCCCCGGGCCGGACGTCTTTCTGGCAGTGAGTGCAGACGACGCTCCGGCCGCGGCCGGCAGCAGCCGACCAGGCCGCGCACAGTTCACGTGATCAGTGGCGCACAGCAGGATCGAGACGGCGGGGATATCATTGCTGCGTTACGCAGGGTCTGGAGCTGTTCCCTGCTCAATCAGGTAAGGGCCCGATCAACTGCGAAGGTCAAAAGGGCCAGGGGTGTCTGGAGAGCCTCTGCAGTCCGTCGGCGTCAACGGCGACCGCGTACGCCGACCCGGCTCCGAACCCCACAAGATGAGAGCCCGGAGACAGGACGACTCTCCCCACCAACCGCCCTGTGCGATCGATCACATCGTAACGCGCCTGTGGTGCACGGCGAGTCGCGCTGCGTCTGACGGCAACCTTGCCGTCACCCGCCAGCAAGAGCACTCCTGCCGGAGCAGCTGAGTAGGGGGGGTAGTACTGCGGCCAGTCTCCCACTGAGCCTGGATCCCGCCGCCGTCCGTCCCTTTCTGCGGCCCATGCGCCCATGATGAAAACCTTCTCTGCATCATCGACGCGAACTCTCTCGTGGGGAAGCGGCTGCCCGCGCAGCATGTTGCCGTCCGGCCGTCGCCAGTCCACCCGATAGGGGTTACGACGAACAACCGCTATCCACCCGTCGGCCGACAGTGCGGCCGGTTCTTTAACAGCGAGCGGGTTGGGAGTGAGAATACGTGTAGCTATCCCGCCGAACTGACTTTCCGAGAACTCGAACCGACGTTCCGCGATCCGTGCACGCGCAACCGTATCGACGCGTGTGGAAAGCCGATCCACCAGAACAAGGTTGGTGGAATCGCCCTCACCAAGCATCATGACGCCGGGTGATTTGGGCGGTTCCATTTCGCGCAGCTGTACCAGGAGAACCCGGCCGGTATTATCCGCCCCGGCCACTTCGAGGGCGCTCCTGAAGATCGGGGAATCGCTCGGCAGCGTCTCGACTATGCGGTCTCCAGCGAGTAGCAGAGCGCGGCGAGAGAGCAGGTTGACCATCAACGTCGTGTCGCCCTGCAGCGGATAGAGCGGAGCGGGGATCGTGTACTCGTTAGGTCCAGCTCCCCGCCTGCCAACGGGGGCTACACGGCTGCCCGCAAAGTCAGCAACGAGTAGCGAGCCCTCCCTGAGGTCGCTGACAAGCAGCCTTCGGTCAGCGAGCTCGCGAACCGAGATGATGCTGGAGAATGCGTAGTCGAGAGTCGCAGTCGCTGGTTCCAAGGGGCGTTCCCGCGGTTGTTGCGCCCCCGCGGCAAACCCGATCGCGATAAGCTGCGCGAGTCCTAGCGGGATGGGAACGCCGCGGATAATGAACAGACCAAGCCCCCTGATTTGCGCTCGGCTGGCCGGGAACCCGGCGCGATTCACTCCTTCCAGGGCATGCATCAGAGTCGGGAAGCTCGTTTAATGTACTCTCTTAAAGTGTCTATAGGTGGAACACCCCGGATAAGCCACGGTCCGACGAGAATCGTGGGTGTGCCGGTAACGTTGAGGCTCTTTGCGTCGTTCAAGTCACGCTCGATTGTCGCAGCCGGTGCCGGCGAGCTCAGGCATTTGTCGAACGCCAGGGAATCAACGACACCGGCCTGATTCGCGAACCATGACCACGGCGCGAATCCGAAGGAATCCGCGTGCGCGTACAAGGCGTCATGCATCTCCTTGAACCGTCCCTGTGCGGCCGCACATTCACTAGCGCGCGCGGCCGGCAGCGCAAATCGGTGATTCGCCATCGGATAGTGCCGGTAGACTACCCTGAAGTCCGCACCCAGGCGCCAGAGCGAATCCGTGTGGTCTTTGAATTGGCGGCAGTAGGCCGCCCAGAAGTCCCTGGTTCCATTCTCAGTAGCGGCCTGTTCGTGGCGATTCGGCGTGCACCGTCCAGCGTCTGCCAGCGGCTCTTCGATTCAAAGCAGCTTGAGACGCGAGTGTCCTCGGCTCCGGCAGTGCGTCTTCTCGCCGGCACGAAGCTTCTCCAGCACCGTCTCGACTCCAGGCTCAGGCTAAACGTGGGGGTCGGCGATGCGGCCTTCGCCCGGGCCCTGTGACGCGACCGTCTACACCGCGCCAATCGCCGGATGGTCGGTTTGATGGACCGGCCCTGACCTGCGACGAATCCGGCTATCGACACAGGAATGACTGCTGAGCCCGGAATTGCCTTGCGCGTCGGCCCAGATCGAAAACTCCGCTCATGCAGTCCGACGTTTGGGCAGTGAAAGTTCCGCGTCCGCAACGAGCCGCTCTCGCGTGCGGCAGGGCGCTGTTTGTCACGCGCACAGATACTGGCGACTTGCGGCATGGTGACAGCACCGAGCCTGTAACACCGGGCTCGCCCGATGAGACGCTTACGTCCCCGTTGCCACCAGTGTGATCGCCTGCAGGCTTCCCGACGAAACCGCCAGCGTG
>JBQTHK010000112.1:0-4172 GCA_052389935.1 Gemmatimonadota bacterium
CTGAACGAAACTCTCGGGATACTCGATCAAGCCGTCGCCCGGATGGATGCGGCCGCAGAAGCCGAACGGCGTGCGGCAGAAGCGGCCGCGGCGGCAGCGCGGAGAGCGGTTTACCATCTGGTCCAGCGAGGAGAGGCGCTTGAACTCATCGCCAGGCGATACGGAGTTCCCGTCGATTCACTGTTGTCCTGGAACGGCCTCACCAACACTCGCATAGTGGCCGGCACACGGCTGCTTGTCCGCCCTGAAATAAAGTGAGCGAACATCATCTGCGAACGGTGCGTCGGGCGCGCTACCACGTCTCGGGTGATCCCGCCGGCGCCACCGAGGCCTGGATCGTCATCCACGGATACGGGCAGCTGGCGGGCGAGTTCATAACCGGCTTCGCCAGCCTCGCAAAGCCGGGTCGGATCGTTGTTGCCCCCGAGGCGCTCAACCGCTACTACAAGGACGAAACAGGAAGATCGCATGCCTCCGCCTCTGTGGGGACGACCTGGATGACCCGGATGGAGAGGGAAAACGAAATTGCCGATTACGTCGACTGGCTCGACCTCGTTGCGGCGACTGTGGTACAACCGGGCACGTCGCTCACGGTACTCGGCTTTTCGCAGGGTGTCGCAACCGCTGTGCGCTGGCTGTCGATGGGCCGGACCCGCGCCTCGCGCCTGATACTGTGGGCCGGGAATCTCCCCCCGGACGTCGATCCCGCCGCGTTGCGGTCCCGGCTCCCCGGGCCGCTGCTTGAACTGGTGGTCGGATCGGTCGACGAATTCGTCGAATGGATTCGGGTTGACGACCAGCGCGCACACCTGGAAGCGGCGGGGTTCGAGGTAACGCTGACGATTTTCGACGGCGGTCACCGACTCGACCGCGAAACGCTGGCCGCGTTAGGCGCCGTCTAGCGCCTGCGACCGCGCAGGCGATCCATCAGGCGGCGGTCCCGCTTGCCGGGGCGTCCGGCCAATACCGGGCCACCCGCCCGCAATTGCGCTGCAACCTGCTCCCGCTTTGACCTGCTCTCGGCGCTCTCCTCGTAGAGTCCGGCCGCTACTGAAGCCGGTCCCCGCGCGTCCGACAGCGCCAGCACTTTTACCGTCTGCTCGAATGGGGGTCGCCGGATCGAGACCACATCCCCAACTGTCAGCAGCCGGGACCTCCGCGCCCGATCACCATTGACGTCGACCCTCCCGGCGTCGACTGCATCTGCGGCCAGACTCCGCGTCTTGAAAAACCTGGCCGCCCAGAGCCAGCGATCCAGTCGAACACCAGCGCGGCCGGTTGTGTCGTCTGTCACATCCCTTCTGAGGGTCAAGGCCTTATCCAGAATGTCCCGACTTACCAATGTACCAGCACGTCCCGCCTGCCGGCGTCGGACGCTGAGCGAGCCCATGACCAACGCCACACCACCGCCCGATCAGGAACTCCTGGCGCAGAAGATCGAAGCGGTATGCCGGCTGGCCGCCGGCGTGGCCCACGACTTCAATAACCTGCTTACAGTGATAAGCGGGAACGTCGAGCTCCTGCAGCAGGACGAGAAGCAGCCCGGTCCCCGCCGTGCCGAACTCCAGGAGGTTGCCGACGCAGCGAGAAGAGCCGCGCGCCTTACCAACCAGCTCCTCGCCTTCTCGCGACAGCAGTTGCTGCAGCCCGAACCCGTAAATCTCAGCACGCTCCTTTCTGCCCAGCGGTCGTCGATCCAGCGGATGGCCGGGCTCAAGGTCGAACTCGAGATGCGTCTCGACGCCCACCTCGGAACCATTCTCGCCGACGAAGCACAGCTGATACAGATCGTGAAGCATCTCGTCTCAAACGCACGTGACGCCATGCCCGCCGGGGGAACGATCCGCATTACAACGGCCAACGTTACTCTCGACGCCGAGAAGGCAGCTCATCAGGCGCCAATGAATCCGGGTGATTACGCTCTCCTCTCGGTCGCAGACACGGGTGTCGGAATGGATGCGCAGACACAGGCGCGAGCGTTCGAACCTTTCTTCACCACCAAACAGTCCCGACACGGTACCGGTATGGGGCTCCCTTCGGTCTACGGAATAGTCAAACAGAGCGGGGGATTCATCTTCTGTGATTCGGCGCTCGGGCATGGGACGGTAATCCGGATCTACCTGCCGCGTGCCGCAGAACCTCCGCCCGCCCCCACTCGAAGTGTGCCAGGTGCGACGCAGGGTGCCAGTGGACCGCCGACGGTTCTCATCGTGGAGGACGAAGAGCTGGTTCGAGCGCTTGCGCGGCGCACCCTTGAGCGCGCCGGGTATCGTGTCTACGAGTCAGCGAGTGCCCGTGAGGCTGTCAGCGCCGCTCGGGCACTTGGTCCAGCCCTGAGCGTCCTTCTTACGGACATCATCATGCCCGACATGAACGGACGCGATCTCGCGGCCACGATTGAGCGCGAATTGCCGCAAACGGCCGTAATCCTCATGTCCGGCTTCGCCTCCGGGTCGGAGCCGCCCGGCGTGCCCCGTAGCTCCGGCTGGAGTTTTCTCCGGAAGCCCTTCACTGTCGAGGAACTGCGGTCTCGCGTACGCGCAGTCCTTCAGGAAAGGACGAACAGCAGTCACGTCTGACAATCCAGTCGGGCCGCTTAGCCGTAATCAGCGTGTTACGACGAGGTTACGACCCGATGCTGTTCGCTTTGTCACCCCAGCCACCACGCGGCCAGCCTGTCTCCCCTCCAGCGGTTTCGGATTGGAGCGCGGGGCGAGTTGCCACCGGTCTCTCAATGTCACACCTTGTGGGCGGACAGGGCGGTGACCCGGCTCAACTCAAATCGATGACGAGTCTCGGAGTTCAAGCGGTAAGTGACATGGAGGTTCTCGTCCTGGTGGCTCGCGGCGATGAGCGTGCGCTGGGGACCCTGTACGACCGATACGGGCAGATGGCCTATTCGCTCGCGTGCGCGATCGTTTCCGAGAGTGCCGATGCCGAAGAGGTAGTCGCGGAGACTTTCTCACAGATCTGGCGCAGCGCGACGAGCTTCGATTCCGGCCGCGGAAGCGTGATCGCCTGGATCTCCACAATCGTCCGGACTCGATCCCTTGATCTGCTGCGCTCGCAGAAGCGCCGGGCGCGGATGCTCGATCAGGCCACGTTACTTACCGACGACGAGAGTTCACCGGCACTGTCGACCGGCGCACCGCTCCCCGACCACGGGGTCGAATTGCACGAGACTCAGAAGCTGGTCAGGAAGTCGCTGGCCGAGTTGCCGGCACCGCAGCGACTGGTTCTTGAGCTGGCCTACTTCGGCGGTCTCTCGCAGAGCGAGATCGCGGAACGCCTCTCGGAGCCGCTCGGGACAGTCAAGACTCGAATGCGCGCCGGAATGGAGAAGCTGCGGCAGGCTCTTGGTCCGCTTCTCGGAGGGACAGCGTCATGAGCGACTCAACACGGAACGACGCAGCCGGGTGCGCGCTGGACGCTTTGTCGCTCCCCGAGCGGCGTGCCATCGATTTGGCGGCGGCGACTGACGCCGAGCTGTCGCGCGAGATTGAATCGATGCGCCGGGTCGCAGGGATCTTCGGAACGGCGGTACCCGCGAAGCAGCCCCCTGCCTCACTGCGCGAGCGAATTATGGCCGACGCCGCCCGCGCTGGAGCATCGCGCGCCCCAACCGAGGCTGTGGAGAAGTCGGGGAGGGAGTCACGACTGATGCGGACCCTGCCATGGCTGGCGCTGGCCGCATCACTCGGCGGGGTTGCAGTGCTTTACCGGAGCCTTGAGTCAGCGCGAGCCGAGAACGTAGCGCTCGCAGAGAGCAGTCGGGACCTGCAGTCGATGCTCGCCGCCAATGATTCCCTTCTTTCGACGATTCTGGGACCGGACGTGCGCAGTGCGCGGCTCGTGTCATCCGGCACGCCACCCGGCGCAACTCTCTGGTTCAATCCAGGCAGTCGGCGTTTAGTGCTGGCGGCGTGGCGTCTGGCCCCGGCACCGGCGGGCCGGACGTACCAGCTCTGGGCGATCGCCGGTGGTGCACCTGTGAGCCTCGGCACGTTCAATTCGGAGCCCGGTGGCGACGTACGAGCTACGTTCGAGGTCCCCGTCGGCGTCGAGATCGTCACCGGCGCGGTGACGGAAGAACCTGCCGGAGGTTCGCCGCAGCCAACGTCCGCGCCATTTCTTGTCGGGTCGGTACCGGCGGGGGGATGAGCGTCAGGAGT
>JBQTHK010000113.1:0-26225 GCA_052389935.1 Gemmatimonadota bacterium
AACTGCCATACGTCGTAGCGGTCATGGACCAGCAGCGACCTTTCGTCGGACGCCCAGACAGCCGGTGCGTATGGTCCCCGCTCGATCGTCGGATGATCATCCTCCTGGTCTGCCAGGACTGCGCCTGGTGCCTCGAGTACCATCTGGCGTCCGGTCACCGATTCGGTCACCCGCCATTGGCCGTTGCTGAAATGGGCGAGCAGCCGGCCGCTTGGGCTCGGCGTCACGCCGAATCGCGCCCCCGTGACAACTCGCCGCCGTTCCCCCGTGGTCAGATCGACGACGTCCACGTCGCGTTGCGGCCGCCCGAACATCGTCCCGAACGCATACGCAGCACTCACCACCTCCGTACCAAAGCGCGCCTGCAGCCCGACTGATGAGCTCTCCATCAGGTCGGCGCCAACGGTGATTACACGTCCGTCCGCCGGGCGCCATATCGCCGCCGTCGAGCGCCGCTGATCCGCCTGATCCTGCGCTTTCTGCTGTGGAATGGGCCGCACATCGCGCGCGTGCCAGACCTGCACATCGGAAGGCGGCGTTTCCCCTCCCCCTCCCCCTCCCCCCCCGCCGGCCGCTGCCGAGTCACGCCGTGCCGGCGTTCGCGGCCTCAGCCCGATGACCACAAATGACCCGTCCGCGGACCATTCCGGCTGCCGGCTTTCGGTGATTCGAATACCCTGTGCCAGCTGGCCGGAGTCGGGATTCAGTCTGAAGGTTTGCGCCGCCCGTGCTCCGGGAGATCGCCATGCCAGCACTTCGTGTGTAGTGTCGCGGAAGGCCGGCGACACCCTCGTCGCCAGCGCAACCAGGTCATCACTCCGGCGACGCCACGCGAGGCCGCGATATCGCGACGACGATGACGCGAGTGCGATCAACCGCCCACTGGCCCCGTCAAACAGTTGAACACCGTTCCCCGTGTTGCCGTCGGTCTCGATGGCCATCGCCAGTTGCGATCCCGTGTCCGCCCACGCCCAGCTGCTCACGTTTCCGAAGGTTCTCGCGATCCCCGTCTCGAGCTCGCGCACTATCAGGTCTGCGGCGTCACGGCGCGCTGCATCGAGGGGAATCCGACGCCAGGCTACAAAGCGACCGTTGCCGCTGAATCGGTGGCCGGTCGATTCGCCGAGCGTATGTCGGTCGAGCGTCGCGAGATTCAGCAGCCCCGAAGAAGTCCGCACTGGCTTCTTCTCCTTCTCGAGCTTCTCGCGCTCCGCCGGAGTCACTGATTGGGTCCACAGCAGCCATCGTGAGTTGCTCGCGAACGCGGGTGCTCCAGCCATCGCGATCCCGATCGTCGTGTCGCGCGTCAGCGACCGCAGCCTGAGTTCCGTGTGCTCGTCCGTCCGGGTCATGACGTGAGCCAGCCAGCGCCCATCGGGCGAAAGCACCGCGGCACCCGGTGTCTCGAACCGGTCATAGTCAGCCACCGTGAGAGGGCGCTTCTGCCCCTCGACGAGGGCGGCGGCGAAAGTCACGGCGAGAGCCGTATGTGATGCAAGTCGCATTGGCACAGTCGGTTGGCGATTCGAGGATTCTATGGCCCCGGCTGTCGGCTCGCCAACCCGCGGGAACCCGGTTGCGCCTGAACGCCTTCGACGTATATCGGTATGAGGGAATAACCCGTAGCCCACGCACGATGAACAATCCGCTCCGCATCATCCTGTTTTCGACCCTGCTGGTGGCGTGTTCGGGTGGTACGACCACGATAACCCCTATTCCGCCACCGCTGCCGCCGTCGTCGTCGCCCATTCTCTACAGCACCCTCGACGGCCCCGCCGACGTCGCCGCCCCAACTATCGGCAGCGGTAGCGGAGCCCTGATCACAACACTCCCCGCCAACGACTTCGTCTCCGCCCGGGTCGTGAACGGCCTCCGCACCGACGCCGCCGGCGAGCACGCCACCTTCCGGCAGATCGACGGCGGCCTTCAGAACATCGAGCTCGAGCGCGGCACGATGGAGTTCTGGTATCGCCCGGCTTACGACCACAACGACAATGGCAAATACGACATTGCCGGTACCGGCCGCTGGCTGTCCCCGGGAGCATGGCACCTGGGAAAACACAATCACACCAACCAGAACGCCATCTTCCTCATCCTTTACGACGGCAGCGGCACCCGCTTCGAACACAACGTGCCCGTCGCCAACTACAGTTGGAAAGCGGGCGACTGGGTTCACGTCCGCGTGACCTGGGACTTCAATGTGGCCGCCGGCACCCCGAATCTGCGACTCTACCTCAATGGCAACGAGCTGGCGCTAACCGGCGAAGTCGCCCGCGGTCCCCGAGCCATGCCTGCAGAAAACCCCCTGGAAACCGTCTACATCGGTTCCCGTGGTGCGGGTACGGCCAGCACCTCCATCATCGCCAGGGGCGACTACGACGAACTCCGCGTGTGGAACAGGGTCGTCCCGCCAACCTGACCCCACGCGCTGGATCACAAATGTGATGCCCGTTCGGCGCCCCGAACTCCTGGCCAGCACCTTCCTGCCTTCCAGGATCCGGCAGTCTTCTTGCAACGGACAGCTCGCTTTCGCGTCATCCCCCCAGCGTCCAGCCCGACCCCGACTTGAGCCTGTCTCTCACCGTTCCCGGTCATGATACGGACATCGTGACCGTCCCTTCTCCCACTTCCGCGCGCGAAACCGACTCGTCCAGGCCGGTCCTTTCGATCGTCATTCCCGCCTGGAACGAAGAAGAAGCAATCGCGGCCATTATCGAACGCACTCTGGCCGCGCGGCCGGTGATCTGCGAGCGGGCGGGACTCGCCGCTGTCGAGATAATTGTCGTGAGCGATGGTTCCAGCGACCGTACAGCCGAGATCGCCGCGGGATATCCCGGGATCGAGTTGATCGCCTATCGCAGGAATCGCGGCTACGGCGCCGCGATCAAGACCGGCTTTGCCAAGGCGAGGGGCGACTTCCTCGCCTTCCTCGACGCAGACGGTACCTGCGATCCACTCTTCTTCTGCGATCTCTGCAACGCGTTGCAGCGTGAATCGGCCGATGTCGTTATCGGAGCGCGACTCGGCCCGGGCAGTGAGATGCCGCGAGTGCGCAGACTCGGCAACCGGCTTTATGCGCTCATGATCAGCCTCTGGGGTGGGGCGCGCATTACCGACAGTGCCAGCGGGATGCGCGTCCTGCGGCGGACCTCACTGGGAAGGATCTACCCCCTCCCCGACGGCATGCATTTCACGCCGGCGATGAGCAGCATCGCGATTTTTGATCGGAGGGTGAAGATCGTCGAAATCCCCATGCGCTACAGCGAGCGTGTCGGCGAGTCAAAGCTGAGTGTCCTGCGCGATGGTGTCCGCTTTCTGCGCGTCATCGTCGACACCGCTCTCAGCTATCGCCCGCTGCGCTTCTTTGGTCTGATCGGTGCGCTTCTGCTCCTCGCCGCAGGCGTCTTTGGCATCATGCCGGTTGCCCACTACATCGCCAACGGCCGCCTCGAAGAGTGGATGATATATCGGCTCGTCGCGATCGCTGTTGCGACTACCAGCGGCGCCGCACTTGTCGCCGTCGGCGTGTTGTCCCAGCAGACCGTCAGCGTCATCCACGAGGACTGGAGGCCTGCCACCGGACTCCGCCGCATCCTCAACCGTTTCCTCCTTCGACGCTTTCTACCCGCTGGCGTCGTGCTCGGCCTTTCTGGCGTGGCGCTCAACTGGCGATCACTGGTCGAATACGCCACTACCGGAACCGTGAGCGCGCACTGGGTCTACGTTCTGGCCGGTGGCCTCCTCGTGACGCTTGGCATTCAGTTTGTAGCCTTTGGTGTCATGGCAAGAATCCTCTCGGTACTGGTGGCGCGCAGGGCGCCGGCCGAACCCGAGCCTGCTCCCCGGGACTGACAAGCCCGTACCAGCGGGCAACGGCACGCGTTCGGCCTCGCTCATATTGGGGGGCAACGACCCTGGACCCCCGCCTTCGCGGGAGAACTGCAAGGAAAGACTGCCGGCCAATGCGCAGCACGCCGCAGATCCGGGACTAAGAGATTGGGTCCCCGGACAAGGCGTGCGCAGCACGTCGCGGATCCTGGGGCTAAGATCAGTTCCCCGGACAAGGCGTGCGCAAGCATGCCGCAGATCCGGGGCCTAAGATCAGTTCCCCGGACAAGGTGTGCGCAAGCACGCCGCAGATCCGGGGCCTCCCGAGACCTGCGACTAAAAGAGCGGCTCCCCGGACCGGGGCAACGACCCTGGACTCCCGCCTTCGCGGGAGAACTGACCGCCGGCAAGCGTGCGCAAGCACGCCGCAGATCCGGGGCCTCCCGAGACCTGCGACTAAAAGAGCGGCTCCCCGGACCAGGGCAACGACCCTGGACTCCCGCCTTCGCAGGCCGGCAGGCGTGCGTACCGTGCCGCAGATCCGTTCAGGCTCAGCTTGCCTGAGCCTCCCTCGGAGCAGCTAGAACGAAACCGGCCGGCCGCTCAACGAAACCCGCTTCACCAGCCGGTACATGAACTCCAGCCCCTCATAAAACGCCTTCGCCGGAATTCGCTCGTTCATCCCATGAGCAAACGTCTCCGGATAAAAGAAGCCGGAAACACCATAAACAGGAATTCCGGCAGTCCGCAGGTAGATAGCGTCGGTCGCACCCGTGCTCATCGTCGGAATCACAGGAACCCCGGACCACATCTCCTGCGTAACCTGCTCGATCGTCGCCATCAACTCCGTCGTCAGCGGCGACGGCGGTGAGTTACGGGCCGTCTGCGTCGACGTAATCCGGACCTTTTCGCCAGCCACCACCTTCTCCAGCTCGCCCTGCACATATTCGGGCGTCTCGTCCGGGAGTATCCGACAGTTTACCTGGGCTCGCGCGCGCTGCGGCAGCGCATTGAGCGCATGACCACCGTCGAGCATCGTCGCCACACAAGTCGTTCGCAGCTGGGAGTTGTAGCGGGCATCGGCTGACAACTTCGCGGCCGCCGCCTGATCGCGCGGATCAGCAACAATCGCGCGCATCGCCGCTGCCGTTGCCGAATCGACAAGTGGTGCCGAGCGTGTGAAATAAGCGCGCGTGATCTCGTTGAGGTGTACCGGGAAATCGTGCGCCCCCAGCCTGACCAGCGCCTTTGCCAGCTCGGTTATCGCGTTGTCCCTGACGGGCACCGAGCTGTGACCACCAGGGTTGGTGGCTTCCAGCTGAAACATCTGGAACTTCTTCTCGCTCGCCTGGATGTCGTGTGACAGATACTTCCCGTCCCGCACGCGGCCGCCGCCACCCTCGTTGAACGCGTATTCAGCGTCGATCAACGAACGATGATTTGTCAGCAACCACTCCACACCATTGGCAGGGCCACCCTCCTCATCTGCCGTTGCCACCACCACGATGTCGCGGTCCGGTACGAAGCCTTCGGCGCGGAGTCGCATAACGAGAGTGAGGTGGGCGGCCGTGTCATCCTTGTCGTCCGCCACTCCCCTGCCGTAGAACGTCCCGTCCCGCTCGATGAATTCGAATGGCGGCAGCGTCCAGTCCTCTGCGCGAGCTTCGACCACGTCGAGGTGCGATAACAGCATTACCGGTTTGAGATCAGAGCGCCGGCCTCGCAACCTCGCGACGAGATTGCCCTTCCGCGGCGCATTGGAGAGCACCACCACGTCGGAGTCCGGGAATCCCGCTGCCTTGAGGCGGGCAGCCGCTGCCTGGGCTGCCTGCAGTGTACTCCCCGAACTTTCTGTTGTGTTGATGCCGATCAGCTCGGAGAAAATCGACCGCGCCACCGAATCCCATCTGGTGCGCGCTCCCTGCTGAGCCTCGAGGGACTGGCCGGCGGTTACGGACAGCAGAATCAGAAGTGCAGCTCTTCCTGGCATCTCGCGGGCGTGGTTGCGCGGGTGATGTGATGGAACTCCCGATCAACCTACCGGCTGGCTGCGATCGAGCCAAGACACCCTGCTGGCCTGAGCCGGTGGTCGCGAAGCGTACCCCTCGTCATCTTTACGCGCGGCAACTGTGGCGGGTAGCCCCAAGCCACCTCTCAAGAGCGGAGCAGATCGATGACTGAACGTCGTGGTTTCATCAGGCAGGCCTCATTGGCGCTAGGAGGCGCTGTTCTGGCGCGCGGACTCCAGGCTCAGACCGATGCTGCGGGCCAGTCCGTGACCACCCCTGCTCAACGCGCCCCGCGACGTATCCTTGTGCTCGGCGGCACAGGGTTCATCGGACCTCATCTCGTTCGGTACGCCGCGAGTCGCGGCCATCAGCTTTCTGTATTCAATCGCGGCCGCCGCCAGGCTGATATTCCCGCCACCGTCCAGCAACTGACTGGTGACCGCGATACTGGCGATCTCGCCTCGCTCGGAGGAAAGACATGGGATGTGATCATCGACATCCCCACAACATTGCCGTTCTGGGTTCGCGACGCCGGGCAGGCGCTTCGCAACTCGGCCCAGCACTACATCTTTGTTTCAACAATCTCGACGTACGCCCACTACCGCCGGGCGGGCATGGATGAGACGTACGAGCTTGCGGCCTATACCGGAACGGAGGATCCGATGTCGATCCGCCGGTCAACCGGAGCCCTGTACGGGCCGCTCAAGGTCCTTTCCGAAAGAGAGGGTGAAAAGTGGTTCCCCGGCCGAACAACCGTTGTCCGCCCGGGACTGATCGTCGGTCCGGGTGACCCGACTGACCGATTTACGTACTGGCCGGTGCGCGTCGATCGTGGTGGTGAAGTGTTGTGTCCCGGTTCGCCCACTGACCCGACTCAGATCATAGACGTCCGTGACCTCGCCGAGTTCATTGTGAAACTGGCCGAGGAGCGTGTGATCGGGACTTTCAATGCCACCGGTCCCCGGGCACCGTTGTCGATGGCCGAGATGATTTACGGTTGTCGGGCCGTCACCAGTGGCAGCAACGACGTCCGTTTCGTCTGGGCCGACGCATCGTTCCTGGCCGCCAATCGTGTGCGCGGCTGGAGCGACATGCCGACATGGCTGGCGTCCGGTCCCGACAATCAGGGCTGGGGACGTGTGAGCATCGAGCGCGCGCTCGCCGCAGGACTCGTGTTCAGGCCGCTCGCTCTTACCGCGCGCGACACCATTGACTGGTTCGCGACGTTGTCGGCCGAGCGTCGGGGGAGAATGCTGGCTGGACTCGCGCCTGAGCGTGAGAAGGAAGTTCTGGACCTCTGGCGCGCGCGGACGCCGGGCTGACCGCGTGAAGAGCGGGAGCCCGGGGTACCCGGCTGCAGCCCGCCTGCTGGGTCGCGCGGTCGAGGTCGAAGCTGGCGAGTTTCGGGCTCTCCTCTGGTCCTGCGCCTACTTCTTCTTCGTTCTTTCCAGCTACTACGTGATCCGGCCGCTGCGCGAGCAGATGGCGGTCGCGGGCGGAACGCGCAACATCCCCTGGCTGTTCACTGCGTCGATGATATCGATGCTGATCGTGCATCCACCGTTCGCTGCGCTCGTCGCGCGCCTGCCGCGCCGGACTTTTGTACCCATCGCCAACCGTTTCTTCGCCGCGAACCTTGTCATCTTCTTCGTGGTGCTGAAGACGGTCGATCCTGTCCATCAGGTGTGGGTTGGCAGGGTCTTTTTTGTGTGGACGGCTGTCTTCAATCTCTTCGTGATCTCGGTCTTCTGGTCGGTCATGGCCGATGTCTTCACCAACGCCCAGGGAAAGAGGCTGTTCGGCTTCATCGGATGTGGCGGCACGCTTGGCGGAATCGCTGGGTCTGTTGTGACCGCGGTGCTCGCGCCCCGCCTCGGCGCGGCCAACCTGATCGTGTTCTCGATCGTTCTTCTTGAACTGGGAACCCTTGCTGTCGGTCGCTTGTCCAGCGTCGCAATGCAGGACTCGGTCCGGGCAGGCCGGGCTGATGGGGAAGCGGTCATTGGTGGAGGTATCCTCGACGGAATGCGCCACGCGGTCGCATCGCCGTACCTGCTGGGGATAAGCGCGTACATGCTGCTCTACACGATCGGGTCGACGACGCTCTACCTGGCTCAGGCCGAAATCGCCGATGGAGCTTTCACCGACAGCGGCGCACGCACCTCCTTCTTTGCCCGCATCGATCTCGCCGTCAACATCCTCACGTTCTTCACCCAGGTGTTTCTCACCGGCAGGCTTGTTCGGGTACTCGGTGTGGGGGTAACCCTTACGCTCCTGCCGGCGATCTCCGTGATCGGATTCATCGCTCTTGGCGCCTATCCAGTTATCGCGGTGTTCGTCGTTTTTCAGGTGTTGCGGCGTGCCGGCGAGTTCGCCGTCGCCCGCCCTACCCGTGAAGTGCTGTATACCGTCGTCCCACGCGACGACAAGTACAAGGCCAAACACTTCATCGATACCTTCGTCTACCGGCTCGGCGATCAGATCGGAGCATGGGCCACCAGCGGATACCGGTGGCTGGGAGTCGGCCTTTCGGGCGAGTCGTTCCTCGCGGTCCCTCTGATGTTGTCCTGGCTCGGAATCGGGCTCTGGCTGGGCCGCCAGCAGGAGACGGCCGCACGGGTCTCAGGCAACTGACTGCCTGACGCCGCTTGATCAGCGGCCTTGTGCATTCGCACTGATCGACTCCCGAGCACAGATCGCGACCATGGGAATCGTGTCAAGCATCGTTCCTGTCCGGCGTCCCTTCGACTCGCTCAGTATCGCAGTCGCACCACGTCGCTTCGACCTCCGACCCTCCGGACCAGAAAGACGCTGCCATACTCGTTGTCAGCGATCGCCTGCACCGGCGCAATCCCCAGTTGGGCCAGAATCACCGGGACTGTGTTGGAATGGCCGACGTAGATCACTGTTCGACCTTTCAGCGCGTCGAGCTGACTGATCACGGCTCGCGCATGATCGCCTTCAGTCCCCGTCGCCGGTACGACGATTGGGGTCAGGCCCGTCCGGCGGGCCAGAGGCGCTGCCGTCTGTTGTGTCCTGCGGTACTGGGTATGGATGATTGCGTCGACGGCATAGTTCGCCAGCAACGTCGACAGCGATTCCGCCCGCACTCGACCGATGTCGTTCAGATCGGGATCGGTTCCGGGCGGACGCTCGGCGTGTCGCACCAGAAGTACGGTTGTTGCCACCGGCGCTCGGCAAGCGGCGAGTGACATGAAGAGCACGGCGCCAATGAGGCGCATGCCGGCGGCGGCGTGGTCCCTGATGGGGGAGCGTTGCATCAGTGGGCGGGGACGCGGGTGGCGGGGATTCAGGTGGTCTGGATCGCGAGGATGCTGAGGATGGGATGGGGATGCCGAGGAGGGCGCTGCGGAAGGTGATGCAGAGAATGAAGAGTATGCGGATGGGGGTGCGGACGGTGCGGATGCAGATGATGAAGAGTAGCGGATGAAGCTGATGAAGAAGCTATCCCGCTTCTCCGGTTCATCCGCTCCTCGTGCACCTCCGCTCTCCGCTAACTTCCACCCCGATGCGCCTTTCGATCCTCGCCCTCGCCGCTGCACTCGCCTGCACCAGCGACGCGCCAACCCCGGGAAACTTTCGCGGTGTGCTCCGCGATCCACCGCTCGACAAGCCGGATTTCAGCCTCACCGATCAGGGAGGCCGTCGCTATAACCTCCGCCTCGAAACGGCCGGCAAGGTAACGCTTCTCTTCTTTGGCTATACCCACTGCCCCGACGTCTGTCCTCTCCACGCCGCCAACGTGGCAGCCGTGCTGCGCAGGATGCCATTCGCCGAGCGCGACGAAATCAGATTCATCTTCGTCACGACTGACCCCGAGCGCGACACCGCCGAACGTCTGAAGCAGTGGCTGAGCGCCTTCGATCCCACCTTCGTCGGACTTCGTGGTACGGTCGCGGAAGTAGATGCCATTCAGGCGGCACTTGGAATTGCCGCAACGGACCGACGCGAGCCTGCTGCTGACGGCTCGTACCTGGTCGGTCACGCGGCACAGGTCATCGCTTTCGGCAGGGACGGTCTGGCTCGGCTCGAGTATCCGTTCGGCACGCGGCAGGAGGACTGGTCCGCCGACCTTCCCCGCCTCGCACGCGGTGAAACTCCGCCTCCAATGAGTGAAACCTCGGTCGCACGCGTCGCGACGCCGGTGATCGAGGTCGCGCAGCCCATAATGCCCCGCCCGCCAACTGTGACCGAGGCCGCGGTCTATGTGACACTCCGCAACCTCATCCCCGGAGACTCACTCTCCGCGGCGTGGAGCCCGGCGGCCGACAGTGTCACCGTCCACCTTTCTCACACAATGGGAAGTGTCGTTCACATGGCTTCCGTCCGTGATCTCACCGTCCCGGCTGACGGCACACTTTCGTTTGTGCCCGGTGGGCTTCACCTCATGATCCACGGACTCCGTGAGCTGCCCACAGTTGGACATTCGATTCCGGTATCGTTGCGGCTGGCCCGCGGTGGGGACCTCGTCTTTGCGGCTCTGGTGGTTGATCCCCGCGACCTTGACCGCCTGGCTGGACCGCCCGGCGCCGGAGCACCCCGCTGATGCAGCTCTGGTGCTCCGCCCGCGACACCGCCTGGACCTGGACGTGGCAGGCGTACCCGGGTGTTTGGCTTTTTATCTTTAGTGTCGGACTCGGCGTCATCCTCCTCAACCGTGCCGGTGCCCGCGCTGCCGGGGCACCGTATTCACCATCTCACCCACTACTGTTCGCGGGCCTGATCATACTCTGGCTGGCGCTCGATTGGCCCATCGGCGCCCTCGGCGCGGGCTACCTCGCCAGTGTCCACATGCTCCAGTTCATCCTGATCGCGCTCCTCGCCCCACCGGCGCTTCTGCGTGCTGTTTCGGCCGACGCGCTTCGCCTCATCGGCAGCCGGCCCATTCTGTCACGTATCCTCAGGCGCCTTACGTACCCGCTCACGAGCCTGATTCTCTTCAACGCGACCGTCCTGCTTACACACGTGCCGTTCGTCGTGGATTCGTTGATGACATCGCAGGCCGGCTCGTTCCTCATCGACATCCTCTGGCTCCTCAGCGGGCTCCTCTTCTGGTGGCCGCTTGTGCTCGAGCGGCCCGCGCATCCGCGCTTTGTGCCGCCGCTCAAGATGCTTTATGTGGTTGGAGGACTGATGTTTTCTCCCATCATGTTCGGCCTCGTCGGCTTCATGGTCTACGCCGAACATCCCCTCTACGGCATCTACGAGCTCGCTCCACCGTTCGAAGGCTATTCGGCGATCGCCGACCTGCAGGTCGCCGGAACGATGATGTCGATCCTTGGCGCACTCGTGGCCTTCATCACCCTGTCTGTCATCTTTTTTCGCTGGAGCGCGAGGGACGGCTAGGAACGACCGCGCCCCAGTCCTTCCAGCAGCGACGCAGCGTACGCGATTCCACGCTCCGTGCGCGAGCCGTGCCACGACAGAAGCTCGCCGTCCACCAGACGGAATCGCGACGCCCCCCAACCGAGCGCTGCGCCAAGCTCCCCGACATGGCGCTCGGTGAAAGGAAACGGCTCGCTGCTCAGGAGTACCACGTCCGGGTCCGCAGCCGCGAGATCACCCTCGGTGATCGCGGGGTAACGCTCGGCACGCGCCCCGAAGACGTTCCTGCCACCAGCCAGCTCCAGCATCGCGGACACAAACGTGTCGTCGCTGATCGTCATGAACGGCTTTCGCCATATCAGGTACGCGTACGTGATCGGCACGCGGCGGCTCACCGATTCAAGAGTTGCCGCTATCTGACGATCGAGCCTGCCCGCAAGCGCCTCTCCTTCGGGCTCGCGACCGATCCGGACCGCGATATCGCGTACCATGGGCGGAACATCCTGAACACGGCGGGGGAAACTCGTATGCACCGTCACTCCGACCGTTGCCAGTGCGGCGGCGTCCTCGATGCGGTTTTCCTCCTCGTTCATCAACACCAGGTCGGGGTGCAACTCGACTATCCTCCCGACCCTGGGATCCTTGGTACCGCCAACTCGTTCGATGGAACCCACCCTGTCGGCGGGATGGATGCAGAAGCGCGTGCGGCCCACCAGCTCTTCGCCGGCACCGAGGTCGAACACGAGTTCGGTTAATGAGGGGCAGAGCGAGACGAGTCGCATGATTAAGATTGCAGTCCCGTCGGTGCCGCGCCCAAGCCCCACCTGGGGCCTTGCCCGCCCTGGTCCCTGTCCCCGGGCGCAACTGGCACCCCCTCTCGGTCGTCCTGATAGTTGTGCCCGCCTCCTCGCCCGACCGTGATCCCCAGACTTCGCCGGAGGATGTGACCACCCTGCCGGACCAGGGCCGCCGCGCCGAAGCGCGGGGCGAGTTTCACGTCGCCCGTGAATACTACGAGCGTGCCCTCCGCGAGCTCGACGCAGACGCGCCGATACCGGCCGTTGGGTCCCTCCTCCTTCAGATCGCGCGGACTCACGTCGGTACAGGGAACACTACCGCAGCAGGTGACTGCGTCGAGGCCATTCTCGCCCTCCCCGACCACGGCGGGCTGGACGTGGTCCTGGCGGAGGCGCTTGAGTTGCGCGGCCGGCTGGCGTGCGCGGCCGGTCAACTCGACAGCGCCGAATCGGACTTTCATCTCGCCCGTGAATACGCGGAGGCGGCGCGGTACGCCGATCTCGTAGCCGCGGCGGACGAGAACCTGGCGGCTGTTTGCCTCGTGCGCGGCGACTGGACTGGGGGGGTTGCGCATCTCGAGCGAGCCACGGATGGGTTCGCCGCTACGGGCGACGACGGATCCGCGCTCCGGGCCGGCCTCCAGCTCGCCGGTCTTCTCGTCGACGTCAAGAGATGGAACGCAGCAGAGCAGGCCTTTGCCGCCGCGCTCGCGCGCGCCAACGCCCTCGCCGATGAAAGATCGCAGGCGCTCATCGATCTGGCGCGAGCCGAGATGGCCCTCGACAGGTCGAATGTGGAGCGGGCCCGGTCGTTCGGAGAACGGGCGCTTGATCGTGCGAGGAACATCGGTGACTCCGAGCTTATCGCGCGCTGCCTCCTCACGGCCGCGGTCCTGGCGCGCGAAAGCGACGACAGCGCGACTGCCACGCGCCTCTTTGCCGATGCCGAGCGGCATATCGAGCTTCTCGATGATACGATGCTCGCCGCCGAGCTGCATTGCGAGCGCGCCGATCTCCTTGCCCGTGACGGGCAGCACGACCTGACGCTCCGCACCCTGAACGCGGCCTGGCGTAACATGGCGCGCGTGCAGGCGATGCCCGGGACAGCGGGGAGCGCACGCCGCCTCCGCCGTCTCGAAGCCGCGTTTCTCGAGGTCACTCGTCGCTGGGGCCAGCGGATCGAGTCGCAGGATCACGATACAGGTGCTCATGTCGAACGGGTGGCGGACCTGACGGTGGCAATCGCGCGCCGCATGGGCGTGGCCGAGGCCGAGCTTTTCTGGTACCGGGTGGGTGCGTCCCTCCATGACATCGGGAAACTCTCGATCCCTGCTGCTGTCCTCAACAAGGAAGGGCGGCTGACGCCGGATGAGTGGACACTCGTCAAGCGGCACCCCGTAGTTGGCGCGGCGATGTTGCGCGATGCCGACTTCCCGTGGGAGGTGCGCCCGATCGTGGAATCGCACCACGAATGCTGGGACGGAACCGGATACCCGCACGGACTCGCCGGCGAGGAGATCCCACTCGCTGCCCGCATCTTTTGTGTAGCGGACGTTTACGACGCCCTCATCTCCCGCCGCCCGTTCAAGCATGACCTGGGCTCCGACGAAGCCATCGACGCCATGCGCCGCGACGTCGGCCGCCAGTTCGACCCGGCGGTCTTTCGCGTCTTCGAGGACATCGTCCGCGAAGGAGTGGCCATTCCCGGCGTCACTTCGGCCGGTGTCGCTGACCGGCCGAACAAACCGGCTTCTACATCTCAGCCGATCGTCGATGATCCACTCACCGCAGTCGCCGACTCGGCGTCGTGGGCGCGGCGCGCAACCACCATCCTCGCCGACGGAAGACGCGCTTCCAGTCACGCCTCGCTGCTGCTCGTGGACATCGATCACTTCAGCCGCGTCAACGCAACCTGCGGCCGCCTCCAGGGCGACGATCTCCTCTGGGCTGTCGCCAAGACACTCCAGCGCGGGCTGCGCGGCGGTGACCTCCTCGGCCGCCGGGGAGGTGACGAATTCGCGATTCTCCTGCCAGCCACAACCTCATCGATCGCTTCCGAAATTGCACATCGACTGCGGGAGGCTGTGGCAAGCCTGCGCTGCGCCCGCCGCGATGCACCCGAGGAGTTCATTGCCGTCACGGTTTCGGTTGCTGTCGCTTCATCACCCGGCGACGGGGAAACCGTCGAATCGCTGCTCGCGTCCACAGATCGCGCGCTCCATCGCGCTCGTCGCGACGGTCGCGACTGTGTGGTCGTTGCCGACCACGTCGAATCAGCGCATGCCCGCGCGTCACTTGATTTCGACGGCTTCATCGCCCGGGAGGATGAACTCCGTACGCTGATCGGCCAGCTCGACCTCGCCGCGCGCGGTGAGGGACGCTTTGTCGGCATCAGTGGCGAAGCCGGAATCGGCAAGTCCGCCCTTGTCAGGCAGCTCGAATCAGAGGTCGCACTGCGCGACGGCACGTTCCTGATAGCGACGCCTGGATCAAACTTTGGAGAACAGGCACCTCCCCTCGGCCACTGGACAGCGGTGCTTGAGGGTCTGGCTGCCTCAGGGTTCCCTGACCCCCGCGCCGGCGGCATTCTCGCCCAGCTCAAGCCCGATCCTGACCAGCCCGACGACCGATCGTGGCTGCCTCCTCTTCCATTTGTGCAGCAGGAAGTGGTCGCCGCCATCCGCAGGAGCGCCCGCAATCAGTTGCGCGTGATCGTGCTCGAGGACTTGCACGCCGCCGGCGGGGAAACCTGGTCCATTCTCGACGCCCTCCTTTCTTCCGTTGACGACGAGAAGCTCCTCGTCTGCTACACGATCCGACCCGACGAATCACACCCCGCCGCCGAGTGGCGCCGCCGGCTCGCACACCATCCACGCAGCTCCGTACTGCACCTTCGCCGTTTCACCCAGGACGAAATCCGGCGCTGGATCCGCTCGGCGTTCCGCGATGCTGCTCCCGGACACGACGCTGATCGCTTCCTCTTTCAGCACTCCGAAGGAGTTCCCCGCGATGTGGTCAACATACTGCGTGCCTGTGTCGAAGGCGGCACTATCTGGTATGGCGGCACACGTTGGGAATGGAAGCCCCCCGACCCCCGGTCGCTGCCCGCCGGCGTTACCCAGGTGCTCAAGCGCCGCTTGCAGCGGCTCCCGGCATCGGCGCGCGAGCTGCTCGCGACCGCCGCAGTCCTCGGTGAAGAGCTCAATCTCGAGCTGTTGGTCTCCGCCACCGGCATCGCCGAACAGGACGTTCGTGAGGCCCTCGAAGCCGGGATTACCGCCTCGGTGCTGCGACGCGACGACGCCTCGCGCGAGGAGCGTTACGTCTTTACTCACCCCGTCCTCGTGGACGCATGTGCGGCCTCCGTCCCGGAGCGCCAACGCCAGCGCATTCACGAAGTTGCGGCTCGCGTCCTTGAGCTCCGCGCCCCGTCACGAAGCAGTGAGATCGCCGCCCACTACCACGCCGCCGGCAATGACGAAGCGGCGTACGCCAACGCGCTGCGTGCCGCACAACGATCACTTTCAATACGGGCACACGACGCCGCGATCGAAGCTCTCCAGCTCGCCCAGCGATACGCCCCGTCGGCGCGCGAACTGGCGGAGCTGCGCGTGCGGTATGCGGAGACGGCGTTGATGGCGGGCCGATACGCCTGGGCAGAGTCACGCTGCGATCTGGCACTGGAGTGGCTCGATCGTCATGGGACTCCCGGGCTCACCCACCGCGCCCGCCGGTTGCGTCACTGGCTCGCACTTCGCCGCGGCCTTCCTGCCTCGCAGGCATTGGACGCTTTGACCAACCTCGCCGCTGGCGCGGATTCTCCGGGCCTTGCTTCGGAGCGAGCCGCCACCTGCTTCGCCGTCGCCGAATGTGCGCTGATGAGAGCGGACTGGTCAGTTGCGGACCTGCATGCGCGGCGTGGACTCGAATCGGTAAACGGCGAAACTTCGCCTTCAGCGACGGGACAGGGGCTCATCATCCTCGGGATCGCGGAACACGCCGGTGCCGCCGATGTCGGGCTGGCGCGTTTGCGCGAGGCGCGAGCCCTGCTTTCCTCCGCTGGTGACGACTGGCTCGCTTCGCGGGCGGCACTGGCGATTGGTGAATCCCTGCTGCGCACAGGACCCGCCGTTGCCGCGGACGAAGCACTGGCAGACGCCCTCGAGGAGGCGCGCGCCACCCACAACGCCAGCGTCGCGGCTTCTGCCTCGCGTTCGCTCGGCGAGCTGCGAGGGCGCGAGGGTCGTTTCGAAGAAGCGCTGCAGTGGCTCGGGGATGCCGATCGCCTCTTCGGAACCATGTCCGATGAACCCGACCGCGCTCGCACTGCCCTGTCGACAGCAGTTGTCCTGATGCAGCGTGGGGACAGATCGCACGCGCACTCCCTCTTTGACTCCGCCGCGCGCCGCGGCCGTGATCTCGACCTGACGTGGATAGAGCTCGCCGCCATGGCGGGTGCCTCGCTCACGAACGGCGGACCGGGCGCTGAATCATCCCGTGCCCGCTGGTCGCGCATCTCCGAGCTCATCGCCGAGTCGCGAGCCGACTGGTGGTTCCCGGGGCGGGAGCTGGTTGACGCGCTCGCCATCAGGACCGCACTCGGCGGGGGGCATGCTGGCGTCGCCTGGGAACTCTTTCAGCGTGGAGGGCGGAGGCTCGAAGGTGTGGACGCCTTTGGCCTCCTCTGGCTGGTCAATGAGACCGGCGCTCCGCTCGAAGCCGCGGGCTTTCGCAACAGCGAATTGACGCGGGACTCGGTCTCACGTCTTTCCCGTCATCTTGGCTTCGGGGCGACGGCTGGACACACCGTGGGCGACTGACGCCCCCGGCTCACCACCAACGCCCTTCCGCTGGGGGCGCCGTCCAGCACCTTAAAGCGGATGAGGCTCGTGAAACTGGCAGCTGCTGTGGGTTTGCTCCTGGTGACCTCGGTGGCGACTTCCGGGCTCGCGCAGGCCACCCGCCGCGGCAACGGTCAGCGTGCGCCACGTCCGGGACTCATACAGGGCACCGAGCTCGTCATCGTTGCGACCGACGAGGGGCTGGAGGCGCCGGACCAGATCGATGCCGGGTTGGTCAACATGCGTCTCTTCAACCGCAGCGCGTCGCTCTACCGGCTGGTGCTGGTCAAGGTCGACAGGTTGGAGCGCCTCTCGACGATCGCCGACTTTCTCCGCAGCAATCCCTGGAACGTCACCTGGCTCACGCCTTTGGGAGGGCCCGAGGCTTCGGTTCCGGGGAGTTTGTCGACGGCGATCGCGATGGTCGAGCCTGGGCGCTACGTGCTTGTAGGACTCCGTGACTCTCCGGGGTTCCCGAGACTGAACATCGATGAGCGGTTCCTCCGCGAGATCTCCGTAATCAAGCCGCTGACGCCCGGACCGACGGCCCTTCCGTTGACGGAGATCTCCGTCAGTCTCAGCGAGTGGGGCATTCGCCTCAACGGTCCGCTACATGCGGGACGCCGGGCGCTCCGGGTTCACAACGTCGGTCGGTTCGAGCATAGCGTCTGGCTGGTGCGGCTCCTCCCCGGCCACACTCTCCAGGAGGCCGTCCGCTACGCGGAGACCAGGCGAGGGCCCGCCCCGTTCGAGGCGGTGGGCGGCACGGCCAAAATCAGCGAAGGCCGCTCGATAAACGTGACCGTCGACCTTCTCCCCGGCGAGTACGCGCTGATTTGCAGCCTGTACAACCCTCTTTCGCGCCGTACCCATTCGTCGCATGGGATGGCGATTCAGATCACTGTGACTAACTGACTGGTCGAGCTCGCCAGGGGCTGTAAACCGTACCGCCACTACGTCGGTCGAACAAGGTAGGGAGGAACCTCGCGCGCGCTATCCTGTTTTGTCCTGTCCTCTCACGTACGCCTTGCTTTTCCTGCCCTCTCTCAGTCCCTGCTCCTCTCTGCGAATCACGGTCGTCCACCCCAACCGGCTCCCGTTCCGACCGCCCATCCCGCAAATTCCAGTCATGCGGTTACCCCTGTTTTCACTCATTCTCGCGCTCGCCTCCAACCTGGACGCGCAACAGAGGCCGCCGGTACCCACCCCCCCCGCCCTTCCCACTCGGCCAGCCCCCGAGGTGGTGCGTCGTGATACCAGTGACGCGACGCCGGCTCGCTCCGCCTACGCCACGGTTTTTGGCACGGTGTTCGATTCTGTTCACATGGCGCCGCTCGCAGGTGCCACGATCCTCGCCGAGGGTAGCGGTCGAATAGCGCGTACGACGGACCGCGGGATATTTCTTCTCGACAGCCTGACACCCGGTGAATACCGCATCAGGGTAGACCACGTGCTTCTCGACTCGCTCGGCCTGTCGATGGTGACCGAGCCGTTTACCCTGGCTGAGGGTGCTTCGCACTCGATGGAGCTGGGTGTGCCTTCGTCGGCGACACTGGTCGCGCTTTCGTGTCCTGCTGCAAGGCGCGCTTTGGGTCCGTCGGCACTGATCGGCCGACTCCTCGACGCCGAGACTGAGGAACCGGTCCGCGGCGCCCGCGTCTCGGTGGCGTGGGAGGAGATATCGATCAACGCCGGTCTGCGTAAGGTTCCGCGTATCCGCGAAGCTCTGAGCGGGGAGGACGGCGTTTACCGGATCTGCGGACTCCCGGCCAGCCTCGAAGGAACGCTGCAGGCTCAGAACAGGGGAATTACGACGTCAGAGGTAAGGCTCAGGTTCGAAGGCAATCCATTGATCATCCAGGGTCTCAAGATCGGCAACGCCAGCACGGTTGCCGTCGCGACCGGTGACGAGGCGGCCCGCCGTCAGCGCGAGTCGCAGATCGGGCGCTCATTTTCGGCAGCGACGCTCCAACGCGGGAATGCGTCTCTGACCGGGCGAGTGATGAATGCCGCCGGTCAGCCGGTGGTCGGTGCCCGTGTGGATGTCGTCAATACTCCAGGTGTGACCCAGACGGGATCCGGTGGAGAGTTCCGGCTCGATTCCCTCCCGTCCGGGACCCAAACTCTGGTCGTCCGCCAGATTGGCTTTGCGCCCGAAGAGCAGGCGGTTGAGCTGTCGACGCGATCGCCGGCACGGGTAACGGTCACGATGGCCCGGGCTGCGCAGGTGCTTGCCCCCGTTGTGGTTACCGAAGACGCCAACGTCGGGCTCGAGCGCGTGGGATTTGCGCAGCGACAGCGGAGTGGATTTGGCCACTACCTGACTGGAGAGGAAATCGAGAAGCGGGCGCCCACCTTCCTGACTGACGTTTTCCGGCAGATTCCCGGGTTGAGAGTCGTGCCGTCGGGGTCGGACTATGTCGTGGAGAGCGCGCGGAATGCCCTTGGTGGCTGTGTTCGATATTGGGTCGACGGGGCCGTGTGGGAGGCAGTTTTCCCGGGTGACGTGGACCGGCTGGTACCACCCTGGGAGATCGCGGCGATGGAGGTTTACAACAGCAGCAGCAGCGTTCCCGCCCAGTTCCAGATGGCCGGGAGTGCGTCCTGCGCAGCGATCGTCATCTGGACGAAGACGCGGGTGAATGCACCGCGGGGTCGGCGTTAGCCGACCCCGAAGCAGGTTGCTGCCATTGAGAGTTTGTCACCGCTCTCCAGCACAGGCTGCCTCTGGCCGCGAGGTGGGCCAGGCTGTTCCGGCGATAGTCGTCTCCGGCCGCTGCACGCGCGGGCCGGTCGGCTAACGCAGCCTCCAGGTTGCCAGCAGGTAGATGCTGGTGAAGCTGTCGATGTCGAGGATTCTTGCTTCTGCGCCCAGTTTGTCATTGAAGCGGGCGCCGCCACCGAGCGTTATTCCCATGTCGAGCCCGCTGTCGCTCCCCTCAAAACCGGGGACCGAGGTGTCGAAGCTGAAATTGCTGTAGTGCATCCCGATGCCGCCGAGGACGTGGAACCGCGTACCACCTTCCGTGGAAGTGGGAATCTGGTACTCCACTGCGGCGGGGAAATTCAGTTGCAGGAGCGAGACGTCGCCGCCGGGCCCCCCGTCACCGCTGTATCGCGAAATGGAGGGGTCAAAGCGCAGATCGATCGGCAATCCGGCCAGATCCCACGTGAAGGAAACCCCGGCCACGAATCCCAGGTCGAGACCGTTGTCCCCAGTGGCGACTCCACCGAAGAGGGTCGTTGTCGGCCCGGTTCCCCCGCCTTGCTGCACGGCCGCCGCCCGTGGTGCCGACGCCCGGCCGATACCCGACCGTGTCGCCTGCTGGCCCTGAGCTTCCTGGGTCACAAGAACCGCTGCGAATGCAACCAACACTGTAGCAACCTTGCGCATGCTGACTTGCCTCCGTTCGAGAACGGTTGAAGGGTGGTAACCGACGATAGCACCCTGCGCCCCGTGATGCCATCGGCCGAAAGAGGTGTCTGACGTCGGCGTCTTCTGTCGTAGTTTGCCCCTCCGGAATCGCCGGCGCCTTGTGATCCTCACGTCCGCGAGCAAGAATCAGTCGGACGCAAATTTCAAGGAGAGCAAGATGCGCTTCACTTTCGTGGCATTCGCCGCCGCAACCGTTTTGGGCGGCCAACTGCAGGCGCAGGACGACGCTGACCGCAGCGTCAAGGACGGCGGAATCAGGGTCGCCGGCTGGAAGGGCCGCGTCGATCGCCGGCCGCTGTCGCAGGGCAAGACCGTCAACGACTCGAAGTTCATCTCCGAGGCCGGCGCTCTCCGGCTTTCTGTCGGTCCGGCGGCCTTTTACTGGAACCCCGCCAACTTAGCTCGTGGTGACTACCACGTGAAAGCAACGTTCAAGGAACACAAGATGGCGGCGTCACACCCGCACTCGTACGGCGTCTTCATTGGTGGGGCCGACCTTGAAGGTGAGAACGAGAAGCTCCTGTACTGCATCGTCTACGGGAACGGTACGTATTCGATCAAGACGTTCAGCGGAGCGAGGGTAACGACCGTCGTCGACCGGGCGGCGCACGCGTCACTGCGCAAGGCAGACGACAGTGGCGAGTCGACCAACGAAATCGGCTGGCGTGTGAGCGGCAACAAGGCCTCCTGTGTCGTCAACGGCGTCGAGGTGAAGTCGCTGGAGAAGTCCGAGGTAGTTGGCGCTGACAAACTCGCGTCAACAGACGGCGTCTACGGCATCAGGGTCAGTCACAACCTCGAGCTCACCGTAAGCGGGCTTGGTGTAACCCGATAGCCAGCGGTTCAGCGATCGCACGCCATTCGGTCAAGCGCGCGCCGGTACTGGAGCCGGCGCGCTCGTTTTTTCTGCCGTTTTCGCTCTTACTGCACCAGAACGCGTTTCACCCAGCTCCCTGACGGGATCGTCCCTGTCGCCGAGTCGAATCCGTTGATCAGGGCCAACTGGTCCAGCGGTATGGTCGACGGATATTGCTGGTTGAACTGAGTCAGCGTCATCGCGCTGTTGACTCGTACCATCCTCAGCCGCGCCGGGCGAACGCTCAACACCCTTGGATCAGTCAGTCGCTGAAAGCTGCCCAGCGACTGGCGGAACACGCCATCCTGAGCTTGCGCCTTTGTCTGATCAGTATACGCAAGCAATCTGTAGGTCGAACCATCAAGGCTCACAAAGGCGACGTAGCCGGCCAGCACCGCGTTTTCCGTCTGCGCAAGGAACTGTCCGGTCGCCGCCGGTAATCCGTTGATGGCGGAGCTGTTGGATCCAAGCGTCCGGATTCCCTGCTGGCCGAGAAACTGTTGCAGAGCCTGCGTAGGCCCTGCTGAACCCGCTCCACTCAGCACTATCACCGCGTCCTGCTGCGGGCTCACACCAACGACCTGGTCCGCCTGGTTGAGTGTTCTCCAGCCCGACGGATAATCGAAACGGAACCGCAGCGTCGGGTGCAGAAACACCGACTGCTGAAAGAACCCGTTTCTCGGATCCTCGCCGAATACCATTCCATCCAGTCTCTGCAGGAACTGGTCGCGATTCACCTGCAGCCCCGCTACCGGTCTCCCCCACGCCTGGATCCGTTCCTGCGTCTTCGCCACCCGGTTGCCGGGATTGGGGTGTGTCGACAGCCACTCCGGAGTTTTCTGGCTCCCTCCACTGATCCGGTCAAGGATCTGGAACATCTCGCCCATCTCCCTCGGGTCATAACCGGCATTTGTCATGTAGCGGAACCCGAGGTCGTCGGCCTGGATTTCGTCGTCCCGACCGAACTTCATGAACAGCACCCCCAGCGCCTGGCCGCCGAGGTTGCCGAACTGCTGCAGTTCCGGCCGCGCTACCATTGCCCCCACGAACAGCAGCTGCGTGAGCTGCGCCCTCGACATCTGGCTCACGGAGTGTTTGGCCGTAACGTGACCGATCTCGTGTCCCAGCACCGAAACAAGCTGGGCCTCGGAGTTCATATGGGAGAGGATCCCTCGCGTCATGAAGATCGGGCCGCCAGGCAGCGCAAATGCATTGACCACAGGGTCGTCAACCACCGCGAACGACCATGGCAGACCCGGCCGTTCCGATTGAGCCGCGAGGCGCATGCCTAACGACGAAACGTACCTCTGGAGCGCCGAATCGCCGTACACTCCCAGCTGCCGGGCCGCCGCCGCCGCCCCCTCCCGACCCATCGCGATCTCCTGCGACTCCGAGATGAGCGAAAGCTCCCTGCGACCAGTCACGGGATTGGTCGCGCAGCCCACCAGCGCCGCCAGCGACATCACGGCCCAAAGTCTTCTCCCCGAACTTGCCATTTTTGTCCTTTCTCTGATTGTTGCGCCCACGCGTATCCCATGATGATAAAGCGGGCGTCCGGCAAGGGTCCCTGCCCGCGCCAGGCCCGTGGTCGCACCTTACGGCCTCCCCCGACCGGGCGGCCCTTCCGTCCCCAGCCCAACCGTCCTACGTTGGGCGCGCCCGCTTATCCTGACCTCCCGTTCTGAAAGTCATCGGGTTGCCCATCATGCGTCTTCGGAGCCTTGTATTCACCGCCCTCGCCGGTTCCGGCGTCCTGTACCTGACCACCATGACTCGTGACCAGCCCGGGCCCTGGAGAGAACTCCTCGCTGACGGAAAAGCCGAGGGCTGGCGAGGTTACAGGCGGCCCAACCTCCCTGAGGGGTGGCAGGTGATCGACGGGGCCCTCACCAGGGTTGGAGCCGGCGGCGACATCGTTTACGGAACGCAGCAGTTCGCCAACTTCGAGCTCGAGCTCGAGTGGAAACTCGGCACCCGTGGCAATAGCGGGATCTTCTTCAGGGCCTCCGAGGCCACCGACCGCATCTTCGAAAACGCGACCGAAATGCAGGTCCTCGACAACATCGCACACCCCGACAACAGGACCGACCTCACTGTATCGGGAGCCAACTACGGACTCTATCCGGCAGCGCGTGACGCCGTTCGCCCAGTGGGCGAATGGAACACGGCCCGCATCGTCGCCCGTGGACCTCATGTCGAGCACTGGCTCAATGGCCGCAAGGTGGTGACCTACGAGATGTGGTCGCCCGACTGGGAGGCGAAAGTCAAGGCCAGCAAGTTCAACCAGTGGCCTTCCTACGGCCGGGCCTCCACCGGCTTCATCGGGCTCCAGGACCACGGCGACCGGGTCGCCTTTCGCAATATCCGCATCCGCGAACTGCCCTGAGATCGTGACCGGCCTTCCTGCAACCAACAGTTGGGAGAAGTAATGAGCGTTCGGACCAGGCTGTCGGTGATGATGTTTCTCCAGTACTTCATCTGGGGGAGCTGGTTCGTCACGATGGGCACCTGGCTCGGCCAGACCCTCGAGTTCTCCGACCGGCAGATCGGGCTCGCCTACGGGGCCACAGCCATCGCCGCCCTCATCTCACCGTTTTTTGTCGGCATGGTCGCCGACCGTTTCTTCGCCTCCGAGAAACTCCTCGGCGGACTCCACATCGCCGGTGCCGGTGTGCTCTATCTCGTCTCGCTCCAGACAGAGTTCAGCAGCTTCTACCCCCTGCTGATCCTCTATGCGCTCTGTTACATGCCGACGCTGAGTCTCACCAACTCGGTCTCGTTCCACCACGTTGCCGATTCGGCGCGCGACTTCCCCCTTATCAGGGTCCTGGGCACGATTGGCTGGATAGTCGCCGGTATCCTAATCGGCCGCGTTCTCCGCGCCGATGCCCTTAACCTTCCGCTGCAGGTTGCAGCCATCGGCTCGCTTGCCCTGGGCATCTTTGCCTTCTTCCTGCCGCATACTCCACCGCGAGCCGCCGGCGCTCCGCTCAGTGCCCGGGATGTCCTGGGCCTCGATGCACTACGCCTCCTCGCCGACCGCAACTTCGCCGTCTTTGCGCTCGGCTCCTTCCTGCTCTGCATTCCCCTCCAGTTCTACTACTCGTTCGCGAATCTCTTCCTCAACGAAATCGGTGCACCCAATCCGGCGTTTATCCAGACCTTCGGGCAGATGTCAGAGATCTTCTTCCTCATACTGCTGCCATTTTTCCTCCGGCGCTTCGGTATCAGGGTGATCATGCTCGTCGGCATGGCCGCCTGGTCGCTGCGCTACCTCGCCTTCGCCAACGGAGACGCAGGTTCCGGGATGTGGCTCATCTATGCCGGAATACTTCTCCACGGCATCTGTTATGACTTCTTCTTCGTCGGCGGGCAGATCTACACCGATGAAAAAGCCGGCCCAAAGATCAGGGCTGCGGCCCAGGGATTCATCAACTTCCTGACCAACGGCGTCGGCTACTTCATCGGAGCTTTTGTCTCGGGAAACGTCGTTGGTCGCTACGCGATCGACGGACCCGGCGTGGCCGCTCACGACTGGGGCCGCGTCTGGCTTGTGCCCGCCGGCATGGCGGCCGTGGTTCTGCTGCTCTTCCTCTTCCTCTTCCGACCTTCAGTTTCCGCTGCCACCGCGGCGGATCGAGGTTAAGGCCTCCGAGCCATGAACAGACGCAACGCTGTGCGAGACATCGCCGCCGCCGCCGCGCTCTCCACTCTCACAATCGTCCCGCGCCGCGTCCTCGGAAAGAGCCATCGAGCGCCGAGTGACACCCTCAACGTGGGTTGCATCGGCGTCGGCGGGATGGGGTTCAATGATGTCAGAGGGATGGCGGGTGAAAACGTCGTTGCTCTGTGCGACGTCGATGACCGCGCCGCCGAGCGCGCCTTTGCGCTCCATCCACAGGCGAAGCGGTACCGCGACTACCGGCAGATGCTCGAGCGCGAGAGCGGGATCGACGCCGTTACGATCTCGACACCCGACCACATGCATGCCGCGATCGCCCTGGCGGCTCTGAGAGCGGGCAAACACGTCTACTGCCAGAAACCTCTGGCGCGTACGGTCGGCGAAGTGCGCGCCATCCGCGCCGAGTCGGCGAGGAGGCCGGCACAGGTCACACAGATGGGTAATCAGGGTCATGCGGGCGAAGGCACGCGTGTGATTCGGGAGTGGGTCGAGGCCGGAGTGATCGGGGCGGTGCAACGTGTGGAGTTCTGGACCAACCGGCCGATCTGGCCGCAGGGGATCAACCGGCCTACCGAGATGCACCACACGCCGCTGACGCTCGACTGGGATCTCTGGTTAGGCTCGGCGGCTGCGCGACCGTATCACCCGTCATACGCGCCGTTCAACTGGCGCGGCTGGTGGGACTTCGGGACCGGGGCCATGGGTGACATGGCGTGCCACATCATGGACGCGTCGTTCTGGGTGCTGGGGCTCAGGTATCCGTCGCGGGTGATTCCCGAATCGACGACGCTGTTCGCGGAGACGGCGCCGAGGGCGTCGCGGATCACGTATGAGTTTCCGGCGCGTGGTGGGCGGCCGCCGGTGACGCTCGTCTGGCGTGATGGGAGCATCTTTCCGGCTCGGCCGGCCGAATGGGGGATGTTGCGACCGTGGCCGCACGATCCTGAAGGAGGCCAGTTGTGGATTGGAGACAAGGGGTCGTTCATCGCTGGTACCTACGGCGGTGATCCGACGATGTGTGACGAGGCGCGCAACGCGCAGATCAAGGCCAGCCCCGTTGCCCAGAAGTATCCGCGGGTGGAGAGTGTCTACAGGGAGTGGGCGGCGGCGATCAGAGAGGGGAAGCAGGCTGGGAGCAGCTTTGACGGGCATGCCGGCCCGTTGACCGAGATGATCGTGCTTGGGAATCTTGCGGTGCGGTCGGGCCGCACGATCGAGTTGGATGCGGAGACTGGCAACATCAGGACAGCTGGTATCAATCCCGAGTGGGTGACGCCGGCTTATCGGCAGGGTTGGTCGCTTTAGCCGGAGCGTGCGACGGACCCGAGCTGGGCCTTAGGCGCAACAATAACGGGGGTAACCGCCACCGGGATTCCCAAATGGAAGCGCCCCCCAAATAAGAAAACCGCCAAGTTCGAACCGGTAAGGCA
>JBQTHK010000114.1:0-2182 GCA_052389935.1 Gemmatimonadota bacterium
GGGGGGGGGGGGGGGGGTGGACGGGACCAAACGGTCGGCACTAGTCACGTTCGGGCTCGACCACTCTCTGCTTCGCGATGCCGCGTCGCGAGCCGGGACCGACGAGTTTCTGAGCGGCTCCGATCCTGTATGGAGAGCCTCGTTCGGTGCTACCGGTCAGCTGGCCGCGGAGTTTGGACGGCGGTTGTACATCAACGCGGGAGTGCGTCTCGAGCACACGACCGGGTTCATCGCCCAGGATATCGCCGCCGCACTCCCATCGTTAGGCGCGGCCTGGGTCCACGATGCGGGGCCGTTGAGCTTCAAGTTGCGGGGTGCATACGGGCGGGCGATCCGCTCGCCAAGAGAGGCCGGATACCGATTGGCTTCGGCGCTTTCGCCGGAGCAGCAACAGGGGATCGAGGTCGGTGCCGATATCAACATTGGTTCCCACTTCGCCGTGAGGGTGACGCGGTTCGATCAGCTGGCGCGCGATCTGGTGCAGCCGGTTCTCGCGACGATCACTTCGACTGCGCGACCTGGCCTCTCGACGGAACCCACACGTCAGTTTTTCACCCTCCAGAACGTCGGCGTGATCTCCAACCGGGGCTGGGAGTTCCAGGCAAACGGAGTCCGTGGACCGCTCAACTTGAGCGGCTCGCTAGGCCTGGTCGAGTCCCGGGTTGTCCACGTTGCATCGGGTTACACCGGGGACCTGCGCGCCGGCGATCGGACGTTGCAGGTCCCCGGGCTCACTGCGTCGGCTGCGGCGACGTGGAGTGGACGGTCATGGACATCGACGCTCAGTGTTGCCCGCGCTTCCGACTGGGTCAGCTACGACAGGATCAGGCTTACAGATGAAGCGAGCGACCTCGTCGTATCGGGGGCGGCACTGCGTTCGTATTGGCTCAACTACCCTGGTGTGACCAGGCTGCGCGCCTCATTCTCGCGTGAACTTTCGCGCGGCTTCCTGATCCTGCTTTCGGGCGACAACCTGCTCGGTACACAGCGCGGCGAGCCCGACAACATCACGGTGCTGCCGGGAAGAACGCTGACCGCCGGACTGCGAGCTCTTTTCCGTTAGGCCGCGGCGACAGCGACGCGCCCGCGTCAGATCTGGCGACGAGTGGCGCGCGCCGACCAGCCGATGACAACGCCGATGAGCGCTCCGATGCCCAGCGCCACGGCGAGTGTCTGCACCGGTTGCCGCCGCGCGTACATACGGATGTCGTCGGTCATATCTTCGGCCGCGTGGCGTGTGCGGCGCAGAGAGCGCCGCGCGCCACGAAGCTGATCATCAATGGTGGCATTGACCGCTCTCTTGAGGCGATCGGCGCCATGAGCCAGAGGTTCGGCGAGTCGGCTGCCGGCTTCCATGGCGCTGGTGGCAAGTCTGCGAGTATCTGGACGGTACATTGGGCTGCCCTTCACGTCGGGGGTCTTTGTTCAATACCGCACGCTGGCGAGGCGGTTCCCCGGGGGATCCACGAGCACGATAGAGCGGGGTTGACCGCACTCGTGCCTGCTCGTCCTGCTCCTCAGTGCCTGGTCCCCCCAAAGAACTAAATCAGAATACCACCCGCGAGGGGACCACGGACTCCGATGATTCGCGGAGACGCCGGCGGGGTTAGTACTGATGGCGCCGCCTGATGCGGTCCCCGCGGCGCAAGGCCGCGGCAACTACAGACATTGCAGGGAGTCAATTTAATGAAACTCGCAAACAGATCAGGTTGGCGCGGACTGCGCGTGCCGGCAGCAATCGCGGCGGTCGCGCTGGCGGCAGTCGCTGGCGCACCGGCCACGGCCAGTGGCCAGACCGGCAACTTTCATGTCGGGCCGCGCGTGACATGGAATTTCGATTTCGAGGAGGTCGCCATCGGTGGCCACGCCGGGATCCCGTTAGGCAGACGGCTCGACTTCTATCCGTCGATCGACATTTTCCTGCCCGAAGACGGCTCGTTGCTCGGGCTGAACGCCGACTTCAAGTTCAGGCCGGCGATCGACGTGAGGTCCCTCTACCTCGGATCGGGGATCAACTTCACGCGTTTCAGCAATGACGGTCGGAGCAACTCGGAGACCGGTCTCAACCTCATCGCCGGTTTCGAGGCCCAGACCGGAGTCATTCATCCCTTCATCGAGTTTCGGGCCATAATCGGCGACGAAACCTCGACCCAGTTGACTGGAGGCCTGAACATCACGTTGC
>JBQTHK010000115.1:0-7504 GCA_052389935.1 Gemmatimonadota bacterium
ACGCGGCGTCGCTGCGTCAGCCTTTCGGCCATTGCGCAAGATTCCCCACTGCTGCCTCCCGTAGGAGTCTGGGCCGTTTCTCAGTCCCAATGTGGCTGGCCATCCTCTCAGACCAGCTACCCGTCATCGCCTTGGTGAGCCATTACCTCGCCAACTAGCTGATAGGCCGCGAGCCCCTCCCAGTACCAGAAAAGTTTCCTCTCCAAGCCATGCAGCTCAAAGAGCGTATGCGGTATTACCCGGCCGTTGGGCCGGCTATCCCCCATACCGGGGTAGGTCGCTCACGTGTTACGCACCCGTTCGCCGGTGACCCATTGCTGGGCCCCCTAGACTTGCATGTGTTAAGCACGCCGCCAGCGTTCGTCCTGAGCCAGGATCAAACTCTCCAAGAGTTAGATCTGCTCTATGTCCAGGCACTAATCCTCTCGGATCCGCGCCCGAATCACTTTGTGTTTGACGTCAGACTTGCTCTCCCCGAATCGTCTGACACGACCCGGATCGATGAGTCCGCCTCGCACACCCATGAACGCTCAACTTTCGATTTTCAATCAGCTTTGGTGCCGCCTGGAAGGCAGCCTCCCATTTTAAACCAGCAACCCCTCCCGGTCAACCCCAAACTCCTCCGCATCCCCCTACTCCATCCCATGGGGGGACCCAATCCTAACCGAGCCGCCACACCCACGCAAGTCAGCCGTTCTCCTGACTCCAGGTACAATCCACTAACCAGGGAAAACGGCGGACTCGACAGGACGATGAGGGCGGAGAGAAGAGGATGAAGAGGATGAGGAGGATGAAGATGACGAGGAGGATGAAGAGGATGAAGAGGACGAAAAAGTTCATCAACCCCCGCGACAGCTCTGCAGGCCTCCTGCTCGTCCCGCTCTTCGCACTCCTCCCACTCTTCCCGCCCTTCCCACTCCGAAATGCTCCGTCTAGGACTCGAACCTAGAACCTAGCGATTAAGAGTCGCTTGCTCTACCAATTGAGCTAACGGAGCCGCGCTCAGCAGTTAATGGTGCGCCAGGAGGGACTCGAACCCCCGACCCACAGCTTAGAAGGCTGTTGCTCTATCCACCTGAGCTACTGGCGCCTCCCCGCGTCCGGAGATTCCTGCGCTTAGTCGGGGCGGCCGGATTCGAACCGGCGACCTCCTGCTCCCAAAGCAGGCGCGATACCGGGCTACGCTACGCCCCGCGAGGGAGACGGAATTGTATCGGCAACCATCCGGAAGTCAACGCTCGCCAAGCCGCAACATCAACTCGCGAAATGCTCGCCCCCGATGCGAAACCACTTCCTTCTCCTCCCGACTCGCCTCCGCAAACGTGCAGCCAAGCTCGAGACTCAGGAAATACGGATCGTAACCAAATCCGTTCTGACCCCTCCCCACCTCGAGCATCCGACCCTCCGTGACCCCCTCCGTCACCACTTCCTTCGTACCATCGGAGAAAGCCGCCGCACACACGTAACGTGCCGTTCTGTCCTTTCCCACGAGACTGGTCAGCATCATCTCGTTGTTGGCGCGATCCAGTTCCAGCCCGCCCCCCTCCAGTCCCGGTCGCATCGCCCATCGCCTGGACCGTACCCCCGGCGCACCCGCGAGGCCAACAAGCTCGAGGCCAGAGTCGTCGGCAACGACCGCTTTCCCGGTTCGCCGCCGAAAGTAGCGGGCCTTGGCCTGCGCGTTCTCACCAAACGTCTGGAACGCCTCGACGGCGTCCTCGTCGGGTGACGCCGCGATCCCTACGTCTTCGAGCGTGAGGACTCTATAACCGGCCTCGGTGAGAAGCGGCCTGAGTTCGAGCAGCTTGCCGTGGCTGCGCGTAGCGACCACCAGCTCTTCCATCAGATGCCGAGCGTCTTTTTCTGGATAGCGTCCAGCTCTCCGATCCCCGCGGTCGCGAGATCGAGCAGCGTCCCAAGTTGTCTGCGGTCAAAGGTCGAGCGTTCACCGGTTCCCTGAACCTCCACCAGACCACCGTCGCTGGTCATCACGACGTTCATGTCGACGTCTGCGCTCACGTCTTCCTCGTAGTCGAGGTCCAGCAGGGATTCGCCGTTGACGACGCCGACGCTGACCGCCGCCACGCGTCGGCGCACGGGCGTCTCCCCGACGCGCCCGGTTGTTACCATCCACCCGAACGCATCACATACCGCGATCGACGCCCCCGTAATGGCAGCCGTGCGTGTGCCGCCATCGGCATCGAGGACATCGCAGTCGATCTTGATGGTGAATTCGCCGAAGCTGAAATCAGCGATCATGGCGCGAACGCTGCGGCCGATGAGCCGCTGGATCTCCTGTGTACGGCCGCCGAGCTGGCCGCGCTCACGAGCAGTGCGCGAGCGGGTGGACCTGGGAAGCATCGAATATTCGGCTGTGATCCACCCTTCACCGCGACCTTTTCGCCACCCGGGAACGCCGTCCTCGACGCTCGCAGCGCAGAGAACGCGCGTCGAGCCGAACGATATCAGGCAGGACCCTTCGGCTGCGCGGACGGCGCCACGTTCGGCGCTGACCGCTCGTAGAGACTCGGGTCGACGTTCAGTGCGCGCTTTTGCCACGAAGCATCTCGACGGTGCGGGTGGTGGATTGGCCGGGTGTCAGGGGAATCAGCTCGACACGACCACCGGCGGCGATGACGTCGGCCGCTCCAACGACCGACTGCAGCTCATAGTCGGCACCCTTGACAAGGACGTCGGGCCTGAGGAGCCGGATGAGCTCTATTGGAGTGTCTTCTTCGAAAAGTGCAACAACGTCCACAGCTTCCAGGGCGGCGACGACCAGGGCCCGGTCATCAGATGTGCGAATCGGACGGCCCTCGCCCTTGAGCCTCCGCACCGAGTTGTCACTGTTCAGTCCGACTACAAGAGCATTGCCGAGCGCTCGGGCGGCCACGAGGAGGTTGACGTGCCCGCGGTGCAGGAGGTCGAAGACACCGTTGGTGAACACGACCGTGCCCTGTACCCTGCTGCGCCATGCGGCCACCTCGTCCACATCGAGGATCTTCCGGCCCGGATCGCGAACCGTCACAACTCCGAGGCGATGTTTGGCCTGAAGCGGAAGGTGCGCACGAAGCCGGGCAGCTCCACGATTTCCTCGTAGTCGGCCGAGATCGTTATCCGGTTGCCCGAACGAACAATGCGGACCCGTGAGGCGTCATCGGGAAGTCCGAGTGAGTCGGCCCTTGCCGCCAGCCGCCGCCTTATCTCGTCGTCGGTGTTCTGTCTCGCGAAGCGCGCCTCCTGGCGGATGGTGTCCTCGTAGCGATAATAGCGAAGCCATACCTCGCCGATGTTGAATCCGAAATAGAGGACGGCGACGGCGACGAGGAGGCCCACGAGGCAGCCCAGTTTGCTCGCGCCGCGCCGCCTTCCGGCCGTCACCATTGGGACTGAGCTCCTTCGATGATGTCGCTGATCACTTTCTGAATAGCGAGCTTTCGACCGTTTGGCTCCTCACGCTCGGCGTATTCGCCCTCGCCGCTGACGCCGGTGCGTTCATAAAGTGTGCGGCCGTTTTCCTGGTCGAAGATTTCGACGTCGACGACAAGCTGGAGTTTGCGGCGGGCCGACGTGGACCGTCCGGGGTCAGCGGAAATGCCGATGGGGATGTCAACTTCATAACGGGTGATGCGGCCCCTCACGATCGCGTTGGCGCGTCCCTCGGACGCTTCGCGCAGGCCGAGGCGCGAGCTGAGTGTCTTTCTCAGCTCGAGGTGAAACTCGTTGGTCAGTTCAGGGAATGGCGTTTCGTTCTCGAACGGAATTACTGCCACCGTCCTGATTGAAGACGGGAGACCCCCGCCGCTCGACATGCGGTAGAAGCATCCAACTACCGAGAGCAGGACCAGAATCAGGGCCAGGCTTCCAGATCGACGGATCAAATGGTCCCTCCGGAACCCGCCTCAAGGCGGTCAGGGTAAGTCGTCGTCGTGAGGAGAATTGCTGATAAAGAATTGTCAGACTGTCGCGCCGCACCATCTCGCGCCGGCGTCCCCCTTCTATCCGTTCAACGAGAACAAGCCCATCACCGGCGAACGCAGCTCGCCACGCCGGCCCGGTACCGAGATCCACCCACAATGTATCGGACCGAAGTCGGGCAACAGTATCGGTCTCTGTGATCCGCAGCACACCAAGCGCGGCCCAGAGCAGTGGGCCAGGTGGAAGATAGCGCCGACCGTCGGCTTCAGGAGGAGTGGCGACGGAATCGCCAATCATTACGGCCGCACCTCCCCCGCCGGCGCCACCATCCAGAAAGTAGTCGATTCGCACCGAGTCCGGGGGAGCTATGCGGGCGACCCCTTCGCCGCGCGCTGAAAAGAAGGGGTCGTCGTAGTCCCAGCGGAAGATGAGCCGTGCATGGCCCGGCGCGAGCGATGTCGCCGGGATGGGCCCGGTATGCGGAATGCCCGTGATCACGGGCGCCCGCGGCGAGACGCATGCCGACATGAACAAAGCGAGCAGTGCCAGGTCAGGAGCTGCTGAGAGCTGTTTCGAGAACGCGCCGGTGTTCGGGAAGAAGCGCCGCAGGCCGCCCCGCGGAATCGATCGCGACGAGCCGAGTCTGAGCCGAAACCAGTCGCCTGCGCGTTTCGGCTTCCGAGATGACATAATCAAAGGTTACTCCGCGGGATCTGACCTCGCTGAGTCGCGTCTCGACGATTATCAGGTCATCGTAACGCGCACCCGAGTGGTATCGGACAACTGCTTCGGTCACCGCCAGCCGGACACCGGCGCGTTCCATGTCCGCGTAGGGGAGGCCGGCTGATCTGATGAGTTCCGTGCGGCCGATCTCGCACCAGACGAGGTACTCCGAGTGGTACACGACACCCATCTGGTCTGTTTCTGCATAACGTACCCGCAACGAAACTTCGCCCTTCATGGGAGCTCGAGCCCGAGGGCGATAGCGCGATCGCGCGCGCTCGGCGTGAGGAGGGCGCCCGGCGGCACCTGTTCTCCACGTTGGGCGAGGCCTTCGATCATGCGCTCGGTCACGAGCGTCCTGGAGCGCGGTGACCGTGCGGAATCGCGACTCACAATCACGGCCATGTCTCCGGTCCTGACGCCGCAGGCAAGCGCTTCATCTGCGTCGAGGTGCAACTCGGTGGCGTGTGTCGGTCCCGATCGCACGAGTACCCCGTGGAGTGTTGCCCGCCGGCTGCCATTTCCGCAACTCGCACTTACGACGTCGCCATCGGCAAGACCGTAGCTCCGTGCGTCGTCCTGAGAGATGTGCAGGTGACGCCCGGCGATGATCACCCCGGCGCCGAGATGGAGAGTTCCGGAGGGACCTTCGAGTTTCACGCCTCCAACTGAAGACTGCAGGTGACCGCTGGCCACGACCGGTGGATCGAGCCCGATTCGCCGCGCATCGCTCGAAGCCAGCTCGAGCTGCGTTGCTCCGCGGTTGGGGCCGACGACCCTTACGCCCTCGATCCGACCGCTGGGGCCGACGACGGCAACGCGTTCGGCGGCTGCGTACTGGCCAGGCTGCGAGATGTTGCGGTCCACTGTGAGGTCAGTGCCGCCGAAGAGTCGCGACGCATCCTCCGGAGCAAGATGCAGATGTCGATTAGAGACTCCGATCGGGACTTGCGCTCCCCGCCACCCACTGCGCGCCGCCCCTTTTCGCCTGTCGGGAACGCGGGCTCCATCGGCTGCGCTCTTTCTGTAGCGGTCAGCGGCGGCGGGTCCCCCTTTTCCGGCTGCCGCCGCCCGGACAGCGGCCGTCAGAGGTCCGGTCTCGACGCGGTGGCGAGGCGGGGAGGCAGAACCGCCACGTACGGGCGCAATGTCACCTAACGATTGGGCTGCTCCACTCCAGGCCTCGAGGCGAGTCGGGTGAGGCGGGTTGACTGGCCGGATCGTGGGGGGGAGCCATGGCGCAGGCGACCGGGGCTCCCGTCCCGGTGTAACTGTGCCCGCTTTCGCCTTCCGCAGCTCCCCTGCGAGCAGGTGGGCGAGGCGTTCGAGCTCGTCGTTGGTCATGCCCGTCGCGCGCGGAAGTCGCTCAGGAACGCATCGACCACTGCCTGAACGTCGGCAGCCGGCGATCGAGACGGCGCCGGGGTTGTCCTGGTGGAGGCCGGGTCTCGACCCTCCGGCGCTGATGTGCGGCTTTTCCTCAGTGGGTCAACGTAGCGCCGGATTTCCTCTCCCATCCTCTTGATGTTCATCAGATGAAGTGGAGTGATGTTGTCCGACGTTATGCTCCCGCCCCATGAGCCGGGCCCCAGCGTCATCGCGGGCGCGAAGCCGGTCGTAAACCCGACCGCCCCGATCGCGGTGTTGCTGTTGACGACGATTCTGAAGGCCGGTTTCTCCTCGAAGAACCTCTGGATGATCTCGCGGTCCTGTGAATGGATTCCCAGAGAGTGACCAACACCTCCGTAGCGGAGGAGTGCGATTGCCCGCTCGCAGCACTTCTCCCAACCATCCTCCACGTACCACCCGAGCACGGGACACAGTTTTTCGCGGCTTAGTGGGTCGGTCGAACCGGTTTCACGGAGCTCAACAATCAGCAGTCGGATGCCGTCGGCAACTTCGAAGCCGGCGGCGCGCGCGATGTTGCCAGGCTGCCGGCCGACGACGTCGGAGTTGATTCCCTTGCCACCGGGGGGGATCATGAGTCGGGCCAGCAGTGACTTTTCGGCCGGCGAACAGAAGTGGGCGCCCTCGGCCCTGAAGAGATCCCTGACCGTGTCGGCGACCGGAGCATCGACGACGACCGAGTTCTCACTGGAACAGAGGAGTCCGGCATCGAACGTTTTGCCGTCCACGACGTCGGCGACTGCCTTTTCGAGTAGCGCCGTGCGCTCGATGATCGCGGGAACGTTTCCCGGGCCGACGCCATAGGCCGGCTTGCCGGAAGAGTAGACAGCGCGGACCATGTCCGTGCCGCCGGTGGCGAGGAGGACCGATGTGCGGGGGTGACGCATCAGGGTGTTGGTGCCCTCGATTGTCGGCGTCGTCAGGACGTTGACGAGACCTGCGGGAGCTCCCGCCCTGACCGCAGCCTGCTCGAGAATCCGCCCCGCCTCCACAGTACAGCGCACAGCCCGAGGATGCGGAGACATCACTATCGCATTCCGCGCCTTGACCGAAATAAGCGCCTTGTAGATGGCGGTCGAAGTGGGATTGGTCGTAGGAACGATCGCGCCTACAACTCCCATCGGCACCGCCAGCTCGCGAACTCTGGTTGCGGCATCTTCGCGTACGACGCCGACCGTCCGGATGGGAAGGATGTATTCGAGCAGCGTCTCGGATGCAAAGCGGTTCTTGAGGATCTTGTGCTCGTAGACGCCCATTCTTGTCTCATCAACCGCCAGTTGCGCCAGCCGTTCGGCGGCCGCCGCGGCGGCTCCTGCCATCGCAGTCACTACGGCATCGACGGTGGCTTGCGAGGCGGTTGCAAAGTCGCGCTGCGCTGACGCGGCGCGTTCAACGAGGTCGCGCGCTTCCTGTATGCTCTGGAGGTCGGCGTCCACGGGAGGAGCGCCGCTCAGGT
>JBQTHK010000116.1:0-30681 GCA_052389935.1 Gemmatimonadota bacterium
TCCCGGCCACCAGGTGCCGCGCTCGTGGCGAAGCCGGTACGCGTGACCGGCGGCCGCCTATCACCTCGACGGACTCCCCTCCGAGACTGACGACCGTCGTTACGCCGTAAGCGGCGTACGTCCCGAGGTCGCTGAGGGAGTTTACATGGCCGTGAGCGTTGATAAGCCCCGGAATCACGAAGCGACCACCGAGCGAAACGCGCTCTGCACCTTCCGGCACGCGAATGTTTGCCGCTGGGCCCGCTTCGACGACTCTGCCGCCGGACACGACAACTGTCGCATTGGCGACCAGTGCTCGTGAAGTACCGTCGATCAGGACAAGATCGGTGAACGCACGCGTTGGCTGTGCGCCGACCTCGTACACGACGAGGGCGATCGCGGGGATGATCGGCAGTCTGAACGACCAGCGGAGGAGCGACATGTGCGTGCTGATGAAGTTGCTCAACGATCGGCCGATTTACGACAGCTGTCCAGAGGAGAACCGCGGTCGGGTCCCCAACCAAGTCAGCGAATCGTTTGTCAAAGGCATCATCACCTGATCAGGCCTGTCGATGTTCGCCTTCTTTTCCGTACTGGCTCTTGTCATCCCTCAGCAATCGAACCCGGTCCCAGGCGTCAGTGTCGCGACCGCTATCGCGGTCAGAGCTGAGCGTTCGCCGGAGATAGACGGGCGGGACGGCGACGACGTCTGGCGCGTAGCACCAGGATTCTCGGAGTTCAGGCAGTTCGAGCCTCGCGTCGACACCACGCCATCGTTTCGCACCGTTTTTCAGGTCGCGTTCGACGAAGCCAACCTCTACGTATTCGTCCGGATGTTTGATCCACATCCGGACAGCATCATGAGGGCATTGTCGCGACGCGATGTCAGAGGCCCGTCGGACCAGATCAAGCTCCTCATCGACTCCTACGACGACAGGCGAACCGGCTTTCAGTTCGCGGTAAACCCGGATGGCGTCAAGCGCGACTTCACGATCGCCAACGACTCGGATGAGGACGGGTCCTGGAACGGCATCTGGGACGTGGCCACCACGGTCGATTCCCTGGGCTGGACAGCGGAGTTCCGGATTCCAATGTCGCAGCTCCGATATGCGAATGCAGCAAACCACACCTTCGGTTTCGGCGTTTGGAGGGACATCGAGCGATATCGGGAGCGGGTTTCGTGGCCGCTGTGGTCACCGACGAGGAACGGACTCGCATCTCAGCTTGGCCGCCTGACCGGTCTTTCAGGGATTTCCACTGGGCGGAAGCTCGAGGTAACGCCATACGCCGTTACACGTAACGTGCAGCGACCGGCGGCGGGCCCCGGGTTCGAGCGCAATCAGGAGCTTTCGATCGGGGGAGACCTCAAGTTCGGCATCACGCCCAACATCACGCTCGATGCGACGGTGAATCCCGATTTCGGCCAGGTTGAGGCCGATCCGGCGGTCGTCAATCTCACGGCCTTCGAGACGTTCTTTGCCGAGCGGCGCCCGTTTTTCGTGGAGGGAACCGGACTTTATCGGTTTCAGCTCAACTGTTACATAGTGGTCGACTGCAGTACGAACGAAGGGTTGTTCTACTCGCGACGGATCGGTCGCTCACCAAGCCTGCGTGATCTATACGGAGACGCGTCGACGGCAACGGCCACGCCGATCGCCGCAGCCACCAAGCTCACCGGCCGCGCCGGCAGCGGCCTCTCCTTCGGGCTTCTCGACGCGGTCACACCACGTGTCGAGGGCGCAGGGAACAGGACGGTTGAGCCGGCGACTAACTACTCAGTGCTGCGCGCGCAACAGGACCTGCGCGGAGGTGAGGCTGGTATCAGTGTGATCGCGACCGCGGTGAATCGTTCGCTCGACAGCCACAGCTCACCCTGGCTCCATAGCGGCGCATACGCAACGGGCGCCACGTTCAGGAACCGGTTCGGCGGTGGTCAGTACGAGCTTGCCGGGCAGATCGCTGCCTCGATGGTGATGGGATCGCGAGCGGCCCTGACGCGAACGCAGCGGAGCCCGGTTCACTACTACCAGCAACCTGGTGACAACCACCAGGTCGATTCCTCGAGAACGTCGCTCGTCGGGAATGCCGCCCAGATCAAGTTCGGAAAGTACGGAGGGGGCATAACGCGCTTCGAGACGAGCGTCGTCCGGCAGTCGGCGGGGTTCGAGGTCAATGACATCGGCTTCCTGCGCCGCGCCGACGTCCTCGACTGGAGTACCTGGGCTGCCCTCAGCTTCCGTGACGCGCGAGGGATCTACCGCTGGGCCCAGCTTAACGGCAACCACTGGGAAAGCTGGAACACCTCGGGCGATCGGCTCGAGAATGCGCTCAACTTCAACGGCCACATGGGGCTCAGGAACAACTGGGACGTGCACCTCGGCAGCACGTTCAGTCGATTGACGCCGAGCTACTGCGACCGCTGCACCAGGGGCGGGCCACTCCTTCGTCATTCCCGGACGATTTCGCCGTGGGGTGGCATAAACACCGACAGCAGGAAAACCGTTTCCGGCGGCTTCTGGTTCAACCTCTGGTTCTCCGACGAGGGCAACTCGCGGGGAACGGGCCTCAGTCCCTACATGAACCTGAGGCTCTCCACGAGGCTGCAGGCCGGGCTCGGAACTTCGTTCTCCCACGATCGCAACAATACCCAGTGGTACGGCAACTTCACGGACGCCGCCGGCGCAACGCACTACTCCTTTGCCCGCCTCGATCAACGCACCGTCTCGATGAACACGCGTATCAACTACACCGCCACACCTGACCTCACCTTCGAGTTTTACGGTCAGCCATTCGTGGCCACCGGCACCTACAGCGATGTGCGCGAGGTCAGTCAGACGCCCCGGGCCGACTCCTACGACGAGCGATTTGTCACCTTTCAGCCGCAGGGCGACACCCGGACGTGGTTCAAGGTCAAGCAGCTGCGAACCAATGCCGTCGCGCGCTGGGAGTACCGGCCCGGCTCCACGCTTTTCTTCGTTTGGGCTCATGGTCGCTTCGATTCACCATCCGAGCGGCGAGATCAGTCGTGGACACGCGACTACCGTGAGCTGTTCGATCTGCACCCGGACAACACATTCCTCATCAAGGTGGCGTATTGGCTCAACCGCTGACGCACCTCACTTGAGGGCGACCAGCGATCCCTGGTCACCAGAGCGCAGTCCTGAGCGGACCATCCCGGCCAACGTAAGGTCAGCGGCATCCCCTCCCATCTGGCCTTATCGAGCGCAGCGCGTTGACGCCCGGAACTCCACCCGCCACTTTCCGGTCAGCCCGGCGATCTCTCTCTCGTCCACCCCCCGCCAGGCCTGGAGTGTCCCGTCCAGGTGTCGTCACGACAAGTTCGCGCAAGGCTGCGACCCCCGCTTCTCGCCACGCTTGCCCTCGGCATGCTCGTCGCGCTCCCGGGGTGTGGCTCTCGCAATCCACAACCCTCGGCGGCGGCAGCCCCTCGTGACTCGGTGGCCACCGCCGCATTGGAGGCCGAGCGCGGCGCGGCGGTGGAAGGGCGGGAACGGACCGTCGGCGTGCCGCCGTTCAGCGTCGCTGTCTCTGACTCGAGTCTAAGCGCCCTCGGCTACGCGCTCGCAGACCTGCTCACCACCGACCTTGCACGGAGCGCGAGGCTCACGCTCGTGGAAAGGTCGCGACTCGGAGAAGTGCTTCGGGAGATAGAGCTCGGCACGGGCGATCGAATGGATTCAAGCTCGGTGCCGCGAGCGGGTCGGCTGCTGCGCGCCCAGCAACTGTTGCTCGGTGGCGTCGAAGCGCTTCCCGATGGCCAGTTGAGGCTCTCCGTTCGGATAGCCGACGTTGAAACGGGGGTCATTCAGCAGGCGATCGATGGTCGTGCACCGCTGCGCGACATTCTGGAGGCGGAGAAAGCGGTGGCTTTTCGGCTATTCGAGGCCCTCGGGGTGATCCTGACGCCTGCCGAGAGGGTGGCGATCGAGGACCGTCGGACTCCAGACCTCGATGCCCTGCTGGCTTACGGGCGCGGCGTGCGCGCCGAGATGGGTGGCGACACCCGCCGCGCGGCGGACGAGTTCCGGAGAGCCGCTGTGCTCGATGCAGGCTTCACCGCCGCGGCAGGGCGCGCCCTCAACGCGAGGTCAGCTGCGACCGGGCCGACGGGTAGCGTCAACTCGATGACGCCAGGAGCGTCGGCGCGCTCCACCGCGAGTCCGGTCGAAGGTGTGGTCGACCGGCTCAACAGGCCGCTCGACCTGATCACCAACTACGCGCGGCCGACGCCGGGGCCCGGCGACCCGGCCTTTCCGGGTACGACCGTCACGGTCGTAATAGTTATCCGACGGCCGTGAGGGTATGGGCGCGGCGCTGCCTGCTGCTTTTCGTCGTTGCGACACAGCTGGACGCGCAGAGCCGTGCCGGATCACGGATTCTGGGTACACGATCAGCGGCGCTCGCGGCTTCCGTCGAGTATGTCGATTTCGGCGATGGCCTGGCGGAGGGAAACTTCATTGCCGACGAAGCGGCAAGAGTAACCCGGTTGCGGCAGTTCAATCTGCCGTTGTCGGCGGCATCGGCGCTGCCGGGTGACTGGCGGCTCGATGTAACCTCGATGTTCGCGGGCGGTCAGGTCACCTACATCGATTCTGCAGGAAGGGAGAGGCACGCTGACCTCTCGGGTTTGAGCGACGTCAGGGTGCGTGCAACGGGCAGGGTTTTCAACGATGCCATACGACTGACCGCCGGGTTCAATCTTCCGTCGGGGCGCACCGGGCTCTCGCCTGACGAGTTCTCGTCGTTGCGGATCCTTGCTTCGCCGGCGCTGGGCCTGGGGAGTACGCCAGTCGGAGCTGGCCCCAGTGGTACTCTGGGCCTGGTCATGGCCAGACCGGCGGGCCCCTGGTACATCGCTTTCGGAGCATCCTACGAACACAGAGGGAGCTACCAGCCGCTGGCGGCGATCGCGGCCGGGGCTCCCTCGGCGGACTTCCGTCCGGGCGGGGTTGTCCGCGGCTCCGTGGGCGTTGACAGGCTTGTGGGGCAACATCAGGTCGCGATGACGGTCGCGGCCGACTTCTTCTTTGAGGATCGCCTGCGTGGCGAGCTCGCTGGATCCTCGGGTGAGTCGGAGATCGCGAGAGTCAGGCTTGGCCCGGTCGTTTCGGCCGATACGCGACTGAATCTTGCGGTCCCTCGTTTTCGCGAGCTGATTGCTTACACTTCATTCCTGTTGCGCACTGCTTTTTCCCGAGACGGCCAGCGGGCAGAAGGCTCCAGCGGGCATTACCTGGAATCAGGCGTTCGTGGCGTGCTTCCCCTACCCATCCTCCTCGCTTCTGCTACTGTGGTGAATCACGACCTGGTGGTGACAGCGGGAGCGCGCTGGCACAGTGGGTTGCGACTGACCCAGGGGTTGCCGACTGCGGGAGTCGAGTCGCTGAACGCCAGCATCGGGACGAGTCACAACTTTGGATTGCTGCAGGTGCAGCCCTTCGCGAGGGTCCAGGGCGGGCGATTGCGGGATCGTGGTACGGCTGGCGCTGCGAGCCTGCCTTTCAGCGGTCTCGCTGTGGGCATTTTGTTTCTTTCGCGCTTCTGATGAGTTCTCGCGAGAGACGGTTTTGGCGCCGCGTGAGTGGGCTGCCCTTCGCAGTCTTGCTGGTGTTCGCCACGAGCTGCAACGACGATGCGGCGTTCACGGCAACAGATGTCGCAGCCCGCGGGCTGGTGGCGTTCCAGGCCAGCGTGCACGCAGGTCGCGGGAGCGAGGTTGTCTCGGTCAGCGCCGTTGCTTCGTATCTGCGCCGCGATGGGTCGCTGGTTCGGATCGGTGCTCAATCACAGACGCTTGGCTCTGCCAGTCAGTCGCTCCCCCTGCCGATCGACCTCGCGTCGTGCCTCGCTGACCCTTTGCGCGCAGCGCAGACGGAGGCGAGGAGTTGCTCGATCGTAGTGGACCTTCTCCTCCTTATCGACGAGAAGCAGGTGGACGAGCAGCGCATCGGTCCATTGCGCGTGGTACCGGGGGTCATCGCGCGCGTCGCGGAGCCGGTGAGTCTTTATGAGATAGCAGACGTGGTCATATCGCTGGCTGACGGACGCCCGGCCGGGAGTGACGGCCGGTTCGAGGCGGTAGCCGGGTCCGTGCTTGGACTGATAGCCGAGATCAGGGACCGGAACGGGGTCGTCGTCAGCGCCCGGGAGATAAGGTGGAGCAGCGACGCCCCCGATGTCGCGACCATCGGCGCGACGTCGGGAGTCGTAACAGTTATCCGTCCAGGCGCGGCAAACATCACAGCCAGAGCCGGTCCCATCTCGCGCCGACTGGAGCTGGCGGCCACCCGCGCCCCATCGATGCTTTCGATAGAGGCGATGACCCGATCCGGGAGCGGCCACGTAACGAGCGACCCTGCCGGCATCGACTGTGTCGTCTCGGGTGGCGTCGCGTCAGGCGCATGTTCAGCATCGTTTGCCTGGGGCACACGGGTGACGTTGCGGACAGCGACAACGCAGCGGAACCGGTTTGCGGCCTGGGGGACGGGCTGCACCACATCTTCAGGGGACTGCGTGTTGGTCATGGATGGCGACCACCGGGCCTCTGTGGGATTCGATGCACTTCGTCGCCTTGTGATCCAGGGAACAGAGGTGGAAGGCGCAGGGAGCGGAAGGATTACAGCCGCCGGAATCGACTGTTCAGTTGAGGGGGCCAGTGCCGCTGGGCGCTGCGAGGTTGACATTCCCGAAGGCACCTCAGTCGAGTTGATCGCCGTCCCCCAGATGTCCGCCGCGTCGCTGGACATGTTTGGTGGCTGGGGTGGAGTGTGTACGGGCATTACGTCGCGGGCTTGTCGCGTGGTACTGAGCGGCGGCGATCGAGTTGTGACGGCGCGCTTCCTGAGTGAACGCACCGTCGCCCTCACCCTTGAGGGGAGCGGCGGCGGCTCAGTTACGTCGACCGCAGGTGTGTTGTGTTCTCTCGACAACGGCGAGGTCAGAGGTAGCTGCCGCGAGACCGCGATCGAAGGCACGACAGCGGTGTTCACTGCGACACCTCATGCGCAGTCCGCTTTTGGCGGCTGGGTGGGCGCGTGTCACGGCGCGGAGGGTGAAACGTGCCGGGTCACGGCCCCCGGCAGCCGCGCGCTGACCGCGAAGTTCGTCGCTCTGCGCGAGGTGTCAATCACCTCTGGCGGCGCAGGCCGCGGCCGGATCACCGGGCCGGCCCCTCTCGACTGCTTTGTCGACGGTCCCGCGATCTCTGGTGTCTGCTCGATCAGTGCAGCCGAAGGATCTTCCGTCACACTCAGAGCGTCGCCGCACCACGGCGATGCTGTGGGCAGCAGCTCGTTTGGTGGCTGGTCGGGCGACTGTATGGGCGCGGCCGCCAACGATTGCGCCCTGACGGTCGGGCCAGCCGCTCGGCGTGTCGTCGCCCGATTCGACAAGGCATCGAGGATCGAAGTCGAAGTCATCGGAACCGGCGGTGGAACGGTCAGTTCGACGATCGGAATCGCGTGCGTGAGAAGCAACGGCGCAGTCAGCGGCGTATGCTCGGAGTCGGCAACACTGGGCAGCGCAGTGATTCTGACGGCGCTGGCTGAGCGCAATTCGGCTTTTCTCGAGTGGAGTGGGGCGTGTGCCGGCCAGATCGGCAACGTCTGTGTAACCACTGCGCAGCAGTCCAGGACCGTCGCGGCGACTTTCGTGCGCCTGAGGACAACGTTGACGCTGCTGGCTACCGGCCCGGGCACAGGCGACCTCTCGATCGCTCCCGATCCGCCCTGCCTCAAGCAAGGGGCGGCAGCCGTCACCTGCATCATTTCGCTGGACATGGGCAGCGTGGCTTCGGTAGCTGCACGCCCCGGAGTCCGATCAGTCTTCAGTGGCTTTGTCGGCCCCTGTCAGCCCGCGTCAGTGGCTTCGTGCCTCGTGGCTATGGGCGGGCCCGTAACCCTTACCGCGCGCTTTGATCAGGTTCAATCCGAGTCGGTGTGGATCGATGTGTCGATCTCCGGTTCGGGCCGCGGAGTCGTAACCGGAAGTGGAATCGAGTGTGCGGGTCCAGGCGACTGGAGCGGCGGAACGTGCAGGGCCTCGGTCAATATCGGAACGGCGGTTGTCCTTACAGCTACGCCGCGGCCCGGTACCGAGTTCGTGCGGTGGGAGGGTGTTTGCGCCCGCCAGGAGGGTTCGCGCTGCACGATCGTCCCGACCGGTCCCGTGGGTGGTCCGGCGGTCGCGGTCTTCAGGGCACGGTAGACTGCTGACTTTTCGATAGGAGAAGGCCGGCCCCGGTTTTGCGCGAGGCCGGCCTTTATCGCGAGCCAGAGTCTACTGTACTCGTTCCATCGTCGCCAGGCGCACCTTGGCGCGCTCGAAGTCAGGATTGAGCGCGATGGCGCTGCGGTACTGGGCCCGGGCCTCGGTCAGATCATTTGCATCTTCGGCTTCGAGAGCACGACTCATTGCCAGCAACGCCTTGAACTGGTTCGGGCTCCTGGCGGCTGGCAGCGTCGAGCTGGCCGTTCGTACTGCCGGCAGCTTGAGTCCGGCGTTGATCTCGCTTCCGAGCTGAATCACAAGCTCGAGCAGCTTGTCCGCCTTGCCCGAAACGCTCTCCACGTAGTCAATCGCTGACGTCTCGGTGTTTACCGCACGAACGTCTATGCGGATGTTCTCCCGGGGATCGATCACGAAGCTTCCCATCAGTGCGTGACGCGCACCCAGGGTCCGGCCCAACCGAACCGCCGTCTCCTTGTCCACCCGATCGCTGTTCTGCAGATTCTGTTCTTCAATGACCGATTGCAGTCGATCGCGCTCTACCAGCCGGATTGCCCCGTTTTGCGCCAGTTCGGTGATGAGCATTTCGGCCATCCCTTTGCTCAGCGGCGCATAGGTGCTGTTGTCGACCAGAGCACCATTCGTGAAGTACAGTACTGCCAGCGTCGGGCGGTCATCGCGCGGGGCCGCCTGCGCGGCAGCTGACTGTGCGCTCATTGCGAGCAGGGCAAGCAACGCCAATGTCGAACTGGGGCGGGGCTGGCGTGGACGGCCGGGGATCATGGTTTGCGGGGTGATCGGGGAAATACGGCCATACAACGTCGTTTCCCGGCGCCGGTCCCGTCAATAGGTCAACTGATGCCGAGAGTCTGTCCGGTTTGCGGCGTCAGTTACGCCGACGACTCAATGTTCTGCCCCGCCGACGGAACGACGTTGCGCACGGTCGGCAACGACTCCGACCTGGTTGGAAGCGTAATCGCCGATCGCTATATGGTTCAGAGGCTGCTCGGAGAGGGAGGCATGGGAAGGGTTTACCTGGCCCGCCACGTACGACTCCCACAGCAGGCAGCGATCAAGGTCCTGCACCACGCGATGGTGGAGGACGCCGACGCGATAGCGCGTTTCAACCGTGAGGCGGCGAACGCTGCCCGGATCGAGCACGATCGGGTAGCGCGTGTATTCGACTTTGGCGAGACGAGTGAGGGCCTCGTTTATCTCGCCATGGAGTACGTACCCGGCCGAACGCTGCGTGCGCTGATCGAGGAGGAGGGGCGTCTGCCACCGGTGCGCGCGGCCAATATCGTTATGCAGGTGGCCGAAGGTCTCGATGCCGCTCACCGTCTCGGGATTGTCCACCGGGACCTCAAGCCCGATAACATCCTGATAGTCCCGGATGACGGCGGGGTGGACCGCTGCAAGGTGGTCGACTTCGGGATCGCCAAGGCCAGTGGCGCGACGACGACCCAGATCACCCGCACGGGAATGATCGTGGGGACCCCTGAGTTCATGAGTCCGGAGCAGGTGGTCGGGGAGGCTGTGGATGCCCGGAGCGATGTCTATGCACTGGGACTCGTGGCCTACCAGATGTTTGCCGGTGTCCTTCCCTTCACTGCCGCGACACCCGAGCGTGCTCTCGCCGCCCGGCTCGTGGACACACCGCGCAGACTCGCAGACTCCTCTCCCGAAACTTCATGGCCGGCTGAACTGCAGGCAGCGATTGACGGCGCCCTCGCCCGCGAGCCCTCGGAGCGAACCGCTTCGGCACTGGCCTTCGCCGAGTCGGTTGTGGAGAGCGTGGAAGCGTGGGTCGGCGCGCCCGTCCGGCGGGGACGGACGCCGATCATCAACACACCGGTTGGTGTAGCGGGGGTCGGCGGCACGCAGGCTTCGGGTGCTGCGGCTGGTGCTCAAACGCCGACACTCTCATCGCCTGACAAGGGGGAATCGGCGTCCCGGAGCCGAGTCGCGGCAGCGGCAGTCGTCATTTTGTCGATTGCGCTGGTGGCCGTGGTGATGTTCAGTGACCGCGGTGAGACCTCGGCCCCCGATTCCGGTGCAGTCTCAGGGGCCGCAGGGATCGCGGATGGCTCAAGCGAGGGCGCACCAACTTCTCCACGTGTTGCAGGCGGAGGTTTGCCCCAGACTCGGACAGCACCGCCACCGAGTCAGGCTGCCGAGGGGCCTCCTCCCGCAACTGATCGGTCGATTACCGCGGGTGCGGATTCCGCTGCACCGTCGCCAACTGTGGCCGACGCTTCGGTGGCGATCGCGAATGCCCGTCAGGCTCGTGCTCAGCTCGACAGCATCCAGGCGGTGCTCGAGGGCGATGATTCCGGAGAAGGGGAAGCCAGAGCCGCGATTCCGCGGCTTCGACAGCTGATAGGGTCTCTTGCCACGGCAACGGATAGCACGTGGGCCTGGCTGACGCTTGTAAACGCCCATCAGCAGGCGCGTGAAGTGCAGCGCGCCTGTGCTCCTTTGCGCGAGGCCAGGAAGCAGGCCACAACCGGGAACCACCTCGCGATGATTCGTGAGTATTCGCGCCTTTTGCCCTGTGCCCCCACACCCTGAGACGAGCAGACCGGCTTTGGGTACCTGGCAGCGTCACTTGCTCCTTCTCGTGGTTACCACGCTGGTCGCGTGTCGCCCCGACGGTGATGAGCGGGGCGCGAGCGAGGCGGATACCTCACCGGCCCTCGCGGCCGACGTCGAGCGCTTGAGCGCGGCTGACAGCGTTCTCACGGATTCGCTGCGTCGACTCGAAGTGGAGCGGCGGCCCGTGCTCGCGGGCGGTGCAGTGGTTGTCATCTATGACTACGCAGAGAATGCAGGTGCAGACGTCTCCAACGGGTGGACGTCGGGAGAACGGGATCGCGTAGCCGCGATGGCGTCGGCATTCGGGTTTTCGGCGGAGACGCGCCAGCGGGCCCCCGGTGCGGTCAGGGACCTGATCTATGGGTATGACTGGCCTCTCGGACGCCTGCCCGAGGCTGCCGGATTGATCCTGGTCATGCCCGGCCAGCCGGTAGCGACGACATCGCTTGCGGTGGTTCGAGGTTGTCAGTGGCGGTGCCTCCGTGAGGCCTTCGAGCGACTGGCAGCGACCAGACCCGTGCGGCCGCGGTCCGGGAACAGAACGGTTTGAACATGGATCCCTCCATCGCTCCCGAAACGATCCAGCAGGCCGTTATTCGGCTGTTGGTAGCAGCTTGCCTGGGTGGCGCGATCGGCACCAACCGGGAGCTGGCCGCAAAGCCCGCGGGTGTCCGGACTCATGCTCTCGTTGCGCTGGGGGCTGCGCTGGCGGCGCTATCAGCAACCTCGCTCAATGCGGGTGGCGCCGTGAGCGCCGACGCGGTCAGTCGGGTGCTGCAGGGAATACTGGCGGGCGTCGGTTTCGTCGGCGCGGGAGTCATACTCCACCGTGACGACTACAAGGGCGCCCACGGACTGACAACAGCCGCCACGATCTGGCTGGTCGCGGCGATCGGAGTTGCCGCCGCTTTGGGCCTCTGGCGTCTGGCAGTCGCCACCACAGTGATCGCGATCCTGCTTCTTTTGGCCGAGGGATTGATCAACCGGGCTCTCGGCCCACTTCGCTCCGACCGCGCGCCTCGCGGCTCCGGCGACGGCGTCGATGATTCCTGACCCTCAATCCGACAAGAAATGAAAACCATCCTCGGAGTGCTGGCGTTCTCGCTGGTTGCGACCCAGTCGGACGCTCAATCAGGCAATCCCCGCTTTGGCCGCTGGAAGCTGCGCTCGGAGGCGCCGCCGCCGGCCAGCAACATCATGACCTACGAACCTTTCGGCGCCGCGGGAATGAAGGTGACGATCGAGTCCGTCAACGCCCGTGGCGACACCACGCGCTGGTGGTATACAACCGGGTTCGATGGTCGCGACATGCCTGTGACGGGCAATACCGGCCAGACCCACACAGCCGTGCGCGTCATCAACGACCGTATCAACGAGATCGTCAACAAGCGGGATGGCAGAGTAACCCAGTTGCTGACCAACGTCCTCTCACCTGACAACAACACGATCGCCGTGATCTACATGCGCGATGACGGGAGCGGCCGGACCTCCGCCGTTACATTTGCCACTTACGAACGCCTGAGGTAGGCAGTGGCCTCCGTCGGGCCGACCTGAGTGGTACTCAGCCGGCGGCGACGATCTTCGAGAGGGTTACGATCTGACCGGCGTGTCGCGCCGCGTGCTCCGCCGCGTGGAAGAGGAGTCCTAATGACGTGGACGGCAGCCTCGCCCTGCCAACGCTGCGTGCCTCCATGAGCGACTGCTGGTCCCAGCCGCGCAGCTCACCAACTGCGGCTTGCAGGCCGCCGCGCAGGCGCCCGAACATGGACTCCAAAGTCGGCTTTTCATCAGCCAGGTGTCGCTCGGACGCGAGGTCGGCCAGCTGCTGCTGGTCAAGAGCGGAGCCCCGCGCATAGGTAAAGAGGCGATCAACGCTGCCAGCGATGTGGACAACGTGAAACCCGATCGGGGCCACACCACCGGGCCTCACCCAGAACGCTGACTCTTCGAGTCCACTCGTTGCCGCAGTCACATCCTCCTCCACCATTAGAAGGGCGTGCGCAACCGGCTGCAGCAGTGGCGGGACCCCTGGAACGGGGCCCCTGAGCCAGACCTCAGGGGGGCGGGTGGATGAAGTCAGAACAGCAGCCCTGGTGGATGGCGCCCCTAGTGCTGCGCGTCCCGGTTGCCGACCCTGCGCCCGATGTCGACGGCGCGAAAACCCTGCTCACCCCAACCTATCACGAAAACGCTGAAACCCTGCTTCATCCGCGTTTCGATGTCCCCGGCTCCGGCCGGGTAGCCGCAGGGAACATTGAATTCCCTGCACGCGGCCAGTACCGACTGGATCGCTCCTTCCCATCCCTTTTCGTCAAAGACACGTTGCCCCGCAGCGTCGGTGGTCGTGAAGATACCGCGCAGTGTCCCTGCACCGGGGAAAAGGGCACCGATCCCCGGTACGGCTGCGATTTCGCGAACCTTCTCGAGTCCGGCCTTGCTCTCGACGATCGTCCAGTTCACGAGTTCACCCCGCGGGTTGAGCGGCCAGACGTCAGCTTTTTCTCTGTAGTCCTGCTCACTCAACCCCCAGGATGCCGGCGCCGAGCCGACGTTGTCGGGGCGGGTACCACCGCGGGACCGGAAACGCATCGCGGCGATGCCTTTCCTTAGTTCCTCCGCACTCTCGACCTTGACGAACACGATCCCGCTCACGCCCAGGTTGAGCTGGCGGCCGATGCGTTCAGCGGCCAGCGCCGGATCTGTAGCGATTTCGGGCGTCTTGACCAACAGCGGTTGCCGCAGCTTGTGCACATTCCCGGGTCCCTTCTCGAGCACTCCCCCCTCCTCCATGCCCCTGGCGAACTCGACAAACGTCGCGAATCCGCGGTCGAAGTTCCCCTCCATGCTCCCGTCGAAGATGTAATCTGCCGACTTGTAGGCGAGGGCGTCCTGGGCCAGTTGCGCCTGGGACCTGAGCGTTGTCCCGGCGGGCGCTTCGGCGCCCGGGCGCTGCCTCGGATTGGCCGGCGCGTAGAGGCCGAAAACGGGCTTCTTCTGCTCCAGGAGCTCGACTACCGGGTTGATTCGCTTCGACTGCGCCGGAGAGTCCGGCGCGATCGCCATCGCCGCCAGCGTCAGAGTTACGATCCAGGTCGATTTCAAGGTCTTCCTCCGATGGTGTAGTGCGCCGGGCCGCGGCTGGCTGACTGCGGCTCCGCGAAAGCTCGCCAGTGTCACCACGTCGGGGAAGACGGGGCCGGTGTCAAATGGCGGTGCTGTTCAACGGAGCGGGCTGGCTCTGCGCGCGCTCCGAACCGATCTTTGCGATCGACCCGACATGGTGACCACTATGCCAAGAAACGCAACCTCCAGTTCCTGCCTCCCCCTCCTGGCTCTTCTGGCCTCCTTGACAGCCGTTTCCGCCGACGCCCAGCCACCTCGCCAGGTCGTTCCGATGGACTCGGCGCGTGCCCGCGCGCTCTATGTCAGCAACCGCCCCGAGGACCATCCCGTCGCGAACTACGACGCCGATGTCAGCTCTCGCAGACGTGCGGACAGCATCTGGACGGCGCGGAGCGCTGGGGTGATGGACTACAGGAAAGTCTCATACAGGAGCAGCGTGGACGGAATGGAGATTCCTGCGCACCTCTATCAGCCGTTGAGTCGACGGGGAGCGCGGGGCCATGCGGCCATGATCTGGGTACATGGCGGAGTTCACGGTAACTGGAGCACCGGCATGTTCCCGTTTGTGCGCGAGGCCGTGGAGCGCGGTTACGTCATCATCGCCCCTGACTACAGAGGAAGCACCGGCTACGGGCGCGAGCACCACAATGCAATCGATTACGGCGGCAAGGAGGTCGATGACGTCGTTTCCGCCGTCGAATTCCTCAGGACTTTGCCACATGTCGATCAGGACCGTCTCGGAATGATGGGTTGGAGTCACGGCGGCTTCATCACTGCCCACTCCCTCTTCCGCGACACCCATCCCTTCAAGGGTGGCGCGGCGATCGTGCCCGTTACGAACCTCTTTTTCCGCCTCGCCTACAAGGGCCCGGGTTACGCTCGCAGCTTTTCGACCCAGGATGGCATCCGCGGCCTGCCGCACGAAAAGCGCGAGGAGTACATCAAGCGCTCTCCGCTTTATTCGGTGGAGAAGTTGCGCGTTCCGATTCTCGTTCACGTCGCCACTAATGACGAAGATGTGAACTATGTCGAGGACGAGCAGTTCGTCTGGAAGCTCAGGGCTCTCAAGCCGGATCTTGCCGAGACGAAGATCTACGTTGACCCGGCCCCCTGGGGCGCTTCGGTGGGGCACGCATTCTCGCGCCGGGTCGACTCGACGCTCAAACGAGTCGACTCACCCGAACAGGTCGATTCCTGGAACCGGACGTGGGTGTTTTTCGAGTGGTTGCTCAGGCCCTATGAGGATCGTTCGCGGCCCATTCCGGTCTGCGCGACCCGTGACTGCTCCAGGGGAGTGCCGCGTTAGGCGCGGGTTGAGCCCGCTCCCCGTCACGACCCGACCGTCACGGGCCATTCCGACGTGTCGCCGAGGGCGCGCCATGCCTCGTCGAGGGCATGGAGCACCACTTCGGCCGCGTGTGCGACCATCTCCGCCTTGATGTCGAGGTGCATGACTGCCCTGAGGCGGGTGGGACCCCTCGGGCCGATGAGAACGCCTTCGTCCGCGGCGCGGCGTGCCACATCGTGGGCGGACAGTCCCGGCGCGAGATCGATCATCACGATATTGGTTTCGGGCGGGACCACCGAAGCCGCGATGGCCCGGTCGACAATCGTGGCGAACTCCGCGGCCTTGGCGTGATCTTCTGCCAATCTCGGGAGATTGTGTTCGAGACCGTAGATCGCGGCCGCGGTGAGCACGCCACTCTGGCGCATGACGCCTCCGAGTCGCTTTCTGTGTTCGTTGGCGCGTTCGATCAGTTCCTCCTCGCCTGCCAGCACCGAACCGGCCGGAGCGCCGAGTCCTTTCGAGAAGCTGACCATCACCAGATCGCCGTACTGAGCAAAGTCACGGACACTCGTACCGCTTGCCGCCGATGCATTCCATAATCGGGCGCCGTCGAGAAAAACGCGGCAGCCTTTGGAGCGCGCAGCATCGTGGAACGCCTTGACCCCGGCAATCGGGGTCACAAGTCCGCCGGCGGCGTTGTGCGTGTTCTCGACACAGACGAGCGATGCCCGCGGTGCCATCGGCGACGGCGCCCGGAACGCTCGTTCAAGAGCTGTCGCATCCATCATCGGCCCTTCGCCAATCACAGTGCGAATCTGAACGCCAGCCAGTGCAGCCGCGGCGCCCATTTCAGCGTTGACGATGTGGGAGTTGATGTCGGCGTAAACCTCGGTTCCGCGCTCGCTCAGAGTCCAGATCGCGGTCTGATTTGCCATCGTACCACTCGGAAAGAAAAGCGCCCGTTCCTTTCCCAGCAGCGATGCTGTCTCTTCCTGCAGTCGGGTGGTTGTAGGGTCGCCGTCGAGGTAGTCGTCGCCCAGTTCGGCTTCAGCGATGGCCCGGCGCATCCCCACCGAAGGCAGGGTCACGGTGTCCGATCTGATGTCGATCAGGCGCGGAACGAGGGAAACCATGTCGCGAATCTAAGCTCCTTGTAGTTGTCCGTCGCCTTCACTGCGGTCTCCTTGTTTCGGCCGCCCGTTCGGCTGCGCGCTGGAGGTCCTCCTCACGCCTGCTCAATTCGTAGGCCTGTGATACCTCCGCGCCCACAATGAAAATGAGCGCGGCATAATACACCCAGAAGACGACGGAAACGATGGCGTACAGCGTTCCGCTGTACAGTGACCCGGGATCGTAGGATTTTGTGATTGCCGTCCAGACGTTGCGCGCGACCTCGAAGAGGAGAGCCGACGCAAGGGCTCCGACGATCGCCTGACGCCAACGGATCCGATGCTTGGGAAGGAACTTGTACAACGCGGCGAACATCGCGGCAATGAACGTGAAGGCGAGCGCCCGACCGACGTAGTATTCAAGCCGGCCCATCGTCTCTTCGCGTATCCCGATCGCGACCAGCAGGCTGATGCCGCGAGTCGTTGCAGCCGCGAGGTAGAGAGTCAGGGCAGCGTACGCCACCATCATCACCGTCGCGTAAATCGAGAGCTGCATGTCGAACCACTTGCCCCAGAGGATACCGCGCTCGCTTTCGCGATCGAAAACCCGACCGAGGACGGCGCGCAGCGATCCAAAGAGGCGGGTCGAGGCCCAGATGTAGACGAGCGCCCCGTAGAACGTGGCCGCTCCCCGAGTCCGGATAGCTTCATCGACAAGGCTGTGTATCGACGAGTCGCCAATCTCCTCGTGCGCCGGCAGAAACCTGTCGAGGAGGAGCCGCACTTCGAGCGCCGACGCGTCTGGCGTCAGGTCGAGGACCCAGGTGAGGCCGGCGATGAGGAGGAGAGCGAAGGGGACGATCGCCAGCTGGATCGAAAAGGCAACCCCACCGGCCATGAAGAAGATGTTGTCTTCCGCCATCCCCTTCCACGCGCGTCGCGCCGTCGCGCGCAGCAAATGGGAGAGGTGCCGCAACCGTTCCTGCGGCGTCGGGAGCGGAACCCCACCTGCGGTTTCACGCGCCGCAGCTGCTCGTGTTCCGTCGCGCACGCGCTCCGGTCGGGCCGGCGTGCTAATCGCTCAACGAGGCGTCATCCGGGGCCGCCTCGACGGTCAGGTGTCCCGGTGTTCCCGGTCGTGGCCGGTGAATCGCGAGTGGCTTCACGTGCTTGCGCACCGCTGCCCGTGTGCCTCCGATCCCCAGTTGCGTGAACAGGAACTCGAACTTTCCATCGTAGGCTCTTGCGAGTTGGTCCATCGTTTCACCCGACAACGACCAGAGCTGCTTCTTGAAGGGGCCAAGGGCCTTCTTTCGCGTCTTGTAAAAGAACTGTTCGTCCGAGTCCTTCTCCTTGCGCTCCTCCCTGGCGTTCTCTCGCAGCCACTCGTAGATCGCCCTTCGGAGTTCCGGCGGAAGGTGATCGTAGAGCATGTTCTGGAAATTGGTCGCGAGGTGTATTTCCGCCGTTTCGGTCCGCGGAAAGTTGTTGAACGCGCTGTCCGGCAGGGTGGAAGCTCCGTGCTGGACGGCCCCGGCGAGGCTGTACTCCTCCCGTGCGACACGGGAGAGCTCACGGAGGGTGTTGAGATCGATATTGACGTCGGCGATCGAGCCATCTGCGAGAACCACGCCACCGTGCGATGTGCCTGACTGAACAGAAATCTTGGACAGGCCGGCGTACGGACCCAGGCCTCGGAGGCCGGCGTTGTAGCCGTCCATGAACGCCATCAGTTCGGGAACCGTGGAGTTTTCGGTGCCCACTTCCCCGATCTCGCCACCCACCGAAACGGTTACACCCCTCGGCTCGTGCCTGCGGATGTACGCAGTCAGGGCGGCGCACTCCTCGTAGTTGAGCCGCTGCTGCTCCTGCAGAGAACCTTTAGACAGATCGACCAGTGTCGAAGTGTCGACGTCGATGTTGTAGAACCCGGCCGCCAGCGCCTCGTCCGCCAGTTTCTGCACATTGGCGACTTCCCCGGTCGGGTCGGCGGCGTACTTCTTTGCGTTAACCTGGAAATGATCGCCCTGAATGAAAACCGGTCCGCGGAACCCTTCGCGTAATGCGGCTGCAAGCAGAACCGCGACGTATTCGGTTGGCCGCTGGTCGGTGTAAGCTATCTCCGACCGCGCGATCTCGAGGATGAATGCCCCGGCGTCAAGCTTGATGGCCGTGCGGAAGATGGAGCGCGCGGTGTCATACGTCATCCCGCGCACGTTCATCGCCGGCACCGTGAAGCCGCCGACGTCCCCACGGCCGCGGGCAATGTAGAGCTCGTGGATGGACGACGGCCTGATCCCGACAGCCTGGGCAAGCTCCCAGATGAGCCAGCGAGACTCATCGCGCCGAGCGGGTTCGGCGAAAACCGCTTCGCGAACGAGGGCGTCCATCGCAGGAGAAGCGAGCGTCCGCTCGTCGCGGACCGCAACCCGTGAGCCGTCAACGGTGACCGCCGAAGCGGGAAGGAGTGCTGCTGTGGCTGTGCTCATCTTGGCAGGATGTGGAATCTCCCGGAAGGCTTTCAACGAGCCAACATCGATTTCAACTCACTACCCTGTCTCTGCTCGACGCCGGCTGTCGGCTCAGTTCGGCGGCGGCATCGGCAAAGCCCGGCCTGCCCATCATTCCGTACGTGAAGCGTTTGCCAAGCTCGACGCCCGGCTGGTCGAATGCATTGACGCCGTACAGAGAGCCGGCGTAGGCCGTCGCCAACTCGAGGAACATGATCAGACTGCCCACGTGCCACGGATCGACTCGATCAACATAAACAGTCGCGCTCGGCCGGCCGCGTGCCGCCAGTGCCGCGGCCGTCGCACGGCGCTCGCTGTTTAAGAGCTCAAAAAGGGTGTGCCCGGCCAGATACGCAAGGTCGGGCACGTCACTGTGCGCGGCTGGAATCTTCCGATCCGATTCTCCCTCTTCAACGGCCATGAAAGTGACTGTCTTGTCCTGCGGACCCTCCATGAAGAGTTGTACCTGGCTGTGCTGATCGGTCGCCCCGAGCGCCGCCAGCGGCGTGGGACCGACACCGGATTCGCCTAGCCTCTTGCCGAGGCTTTCCGCCCAGAGCTGCACGAACCACGCCGACATGTCTCGTAACCGGTCGGAATATGGCATCATTACGTGAATCGGCCGCCGGCACCGTGTGTCCGAGAGCCATTGAAGTGTCGCGAACGCGCCCGCCGGATTCAGGGTCACATCCGGCGCTGCGCACCTCTTCACCATGTCGGCGGCGCCGTCGAGCAGTCCCTTGCAATCGATTCCGATGAGGGCGGCGGGCAGCATGCCGACCGGTGACAGCACGCTGAACCGGCCGCCCACATTGGCCGGGATGTCAAGTGCAGGAATGCCGCCCTCGACGGCGATCGGACGGAGCGCCCCTTTCGCCGGATCGGTGACAAAGACCAGGTGATTGGCAGGCGCCCTTCCCGCACTGGTGATGTAGTCGCGCACGACCAGGTATTGCGCCATGGTCTCCGCCGTTCCGCCCGACTTTGATGTTACGACGAACAGTGTCGAGGCAACCTCGATCTTCGCGAGGACCGCCGAAATCGTCAGCGGATCGACGTTGTCGAGCACGTGAAGCCGGGGCCACCCTCCTCTTTCCTTCTCGTCCAGCTGATTCCACAACGGAGGCCTGAGCGCGGTGCGAAGGGCAATCGGCCCCAGCGCCGATCCGCCAATGCCGAGTACGACGACGTCCCGATAGCGCCCGGCAACCCCGGCGGCGAATGACAGCGACTGCTCCAGCAACGATCTGTCCCGCGGTAGATCAACAAACCCCAGCTCCCCGGATGCGACCCGCTCCCCAACAGCCGAATGCGCCGCCCGGAACGCCGACGCTGCGGCCGTCCAATCAGCTACGCTGACCCCGCCATCAACCACATCGGCGAGCATGAACGTGTAGTCCAGTCTAAGCACCGTGCCTCAAACGAAGTTGGTCAACATCAGGCGTCACACTCTGACAACCAGTCCGTCAAACGCAGGAGTTACCCCGCGCGGCAACTCCGCCTCCAGATCGGCATGGAAGTTCTCGTGCGTGAGGTGCGTGAGATATGTACGTTCGGCACCCACTTCGCGCGAGACTTCGATCGCCTCGCTGATGCTGAGGTGTGTGGGATGCTGTCGATGGAACAGCGCGTTGAGGATCAGGACCCGGACTCCGCGCAACCGGTCGACCACGTCAGCTGGCACGGTCTTGGCGTCCGTAACGTAGGCGAGATCGCCAATCCGATAACCGAAGACGGTAACCAGTCCGTGAGGCACGGCCAGTGCTTCGACGTCGATGTCTCCGATCCTGACACGCTCTCCATCATCGAGCCGGCGGGCGATTCCTTCGGGCTTGGACGTGCCGGGAAGCGGCAACATCGTTTCGTCGAAGATGTATGGAAACCGCTCCGACAGCCGTTTCAGCGTTGCCGCCGGTCCAAGCATCGGCAGCGGCGACTTCTGTCTCAGCGTTATCGCACGAACGTCGTCGATGCCGTGGATATGGTCGGCATGATCGTGAGTGAAAAAGATCGCGTCAAGCGAATCGATTCCAGCGGCGATCAGTTGAAGGCGCAGCTCCGGAGGAGTATCAAGGAGCAGCCGCGTTCCGGATTCACTCTCCACCACCGCACCGCACCGAGTCCGTCGATCCCTGGGATCAGGCGAGCGGCAGACAGCGCAGCCGCATCCAATCTGTGGAACGCCGAAGCTTGTTCCCGTCCCAAGGAAGGTGAGCTTCACACAATCTCGACCTTCATGAGGTTGGTCGATCCTGGCACGTCAAAGGGCACACCCGCCGTCACAATCACTCTGTCACCCTCTGACGCCAGCTCCCGATCGAGTATCACCTGGCGCGCCTTGGTGAACATGTCGCTGTAGGTCTCGGACCGGGATGTCAGGGCCGGAATCACGCCCCAGACCAGCGCCAGCTGGTTCCACGTTCGTTCGTTGTCGGTGAGCGCGAGTATTGGGACGCCCGGCCGCTGAGCGGCCACGATTCGCGCGCTGAAGCCGCTTTTCGTGAATACGACGGCGAGTGGCGCGCCGAGCATCCTCACCGCTGTCGCGGTCGCGGCGGCGATGGTCTCTTCGGTGGTCGCGCTGCCCGGTGCCCGTCTGTCCTCTCTGCGCGTTGATGGACTCTGCTCGATTTCCGTGATTATTCGCCTCATTGCTTCCACAGCCAGCCGCGGATAATTGCCGGTTGCGGTCTCGGCCGACAGCATCACCGCGTCGGTACCGTCGAGGATAGCGTTGGCGACGTCGCTGGCTTCTGCGCGGGTCGGACGCGGGTTCTGCACCATCGATTCCAGCATCTGGGTAGCGGTGATCACCGGCCGGCTCATCGCGTTGGCGAGCCGGATGAGACGCTTTTGAACGAGGGGCACCTCTTCAAAGGGCAGCTCGACCCCAAGGTCACCCCGAGCGACCATCACACCGTCGGCAGCTCTCAGGATCGGCTCCATCTCGGGAAGCGCCGTGTCCTTCTCGATCTTGGCGATGATCAGGATTCCCCTGGGGATCAAGGTGCGCAATGCATCGATGTCCGCCGACCGTCGCACAAAGCTGAGAGCGAGGTAGTCGAGCCCCTGCGCAACGGCGAATGCAGCGTCCTCCTCGTCCTTGACGGTTATGCTGGGCGCCGAGACATCGACGCCCGGCAGGTTCAGGCCCTTGTGACTGCGGATCAGCCCTCCGTAGAGCACGCGAGCGTGTACCCGCGGCTTGCGGACCTCGAGAACCACCATCTCGATCAATCCATCGTCGACGAGAATCCGATCCCCAGTCTTCAGGTCGTTCGCGATATTATCGTAGGTGACCGGAACGTCGTCCTCTTGCGCAGAGGATTCATGGCAGAGGACAACCTCATCACCGGGTTCGACGGTGATCGGCTTCGACAGGTCTCCGATCCTGATCCGTGGTCCCTGCAGATCGCCAAGAATCGCTACCGGCCGATTTCTGCGGGCCGCCTCGGCGCGAATGAGGGCAATGCGCGAAGCGTGCTCTTCCTGTGTCCCGTGCGAAAAGTTGATGCGCGCCACGTCGAGCCCTGCGTCCATGAGTGCGCCAAGCGCCTCTGGCGACGAGGTGGCCGGCCCGATCGTACAGACGACTTTGGTGCGATGGATGTGCGTTTTTCTCACGAACGCGCCATCTGCCGTCCCAGCGCCGAGCGCTTCCGCTCGAGTCCACTGATCAGCGAGTCGAACGACTTGCCAAAGCTGGCCAGCCCCTCGCTGAGGAGAGTGTCGGTTACATCGCGCATCGCGATCCCTACGGCGTCGAGCACTTCGAACAGCCGTTCACACTCCGGCAGATCCGTATCCACCGTTCTGCTGGTCTCTCCATGATCGCGGAATGCCTCGATCGTGGACGGCGGCATCGTGTTGACCGTATGGGGACCGATCAGGGATTCGACATAGACGACATCGCGATAGGCGGGGTTCTTGGTGCTCGTGCTCGCCCACAGTGGCCGCTGCACGGCGGCGCCCCGGGCCGCGAGCTCCTGCCACCTTTCGCCGCTGAACTTCTGCGTGAACTGCTGCCAGGCGAGCTTCGCGTTGGCGACGGCCGCGCGACCCATCAGTGACCCGATGTGCGCAGCATCATGCGGGCGCTCCAGGCTTGCTGCCCTTAGTCGTTTGTCAATCTCGGTATCAACGCGGGACACGAAGAACGATGCGACCGACGCAATCCCGCTGACCGGCCTGCCGGCGCGCAGCCTTTCCTCGAGGCCCCCGATGTACGCTTCCATGACACGCGCGTGAGCATCGAGTGAAAACAGGAGCGTCACATTGACGTTGATGGCGCGCGAGATGAGCACGCTGATCGCATCGCAGCCCTCGATCGTCCCGGGAACCTTGACCATCACGTTCGGCCTGTTCACCGTTGCCCACAGACGCTGTGCTTCCTCGATGGTCGCTGAGCTGTCTGATGCGACGGAGGGAGAGACCTCGATCGAAACGAAGCCGTCCGCCCCCGCGGTGCTGCGATACACCCCTGCAAAGATGTCACATGCGCGCCGCACGTCGTCGGTCTCGATCAGCTCAAAAACCTGGGCAGCACTCAGGTCTGCCCCCGCCGCTTCGATCTGCTCGTCGTACGCGTCGCTTTCCGCCAGCGCCTTCTCGAAAATCGTGGGATTCGACGTAATGCCCCTCAGCTGATCACTTTCGATCATCCTCTCCAGCGAGCCGTCACCCAGCATCCTCCGATCGATGTAGTCGAGCCAGACCGACTGCCCGGCGGCTGTGAGCGTGTGCAGACGATTCATCAGATTGCGTTCGGGGGCTTGCTGAATATAGAGGACGAAGAGGGCGAAGAGGATGAAGAGGACGAAGAGGGCGAAGAGCAGAGGATGAAGAGGATGAAGAGGATGAAGAGGGCGAAGAGCAGAGGATGAAGAGGATGAAGAGGATGAAGAGGACGAAGAGGGCGAAGAGCAGAGGATGAAGAGGATGAAGAAGATGAAGAGGATGAATAGGACGAAGAGGGCGAAGAAGCGGGATCAAGCCACACGCACTTGCCGCTTCAATCGACCTTCAGCCAGCGTCGATCACCATGTCCAGCTTCCTCGACTTCCTCATCCTCCTCATCCTCCTCATCCTCCTCATCCCCTCCTTCCCTCCTCCTTCCCCTCCTCATCCTCCTCTCCAAGCCTCGCGGTACCGACAGTCCCCTAGCGCACCGCCCAGGTGGTCGAGAATTCGCGTGTACCCCAATGAAAGCGCAGCTCGCCACGGGCGCTTCCATCACCCGCCGGGATCAGGTTGATGTTGAAAGACTCGATAGGTGACTCGAGCGTCCGGGTTGCAAGTGAAACGCGACCAAGATCGCGCTCTTTCACATATTCGGTTCCCCACTGGCCGGTGTTCGTGTTTACCACCAGTTCCCAGGAGCCGGTTCGGGATGTCTGGGTGTAGAGGGAGTACGAACCCTTTGGAACTGCGAGGCTGCCGATGGTCAGGTCGACGTCAGTCGTGAGGGTAGTCGCCGCGTTCGCGCCGAACCGCCAGAGCGTGCCCAGGCTGTCGGCCAGCGCGCCCGCAACGTTGCGGCCTCGGGCGTGGGGCTGGCCGTAGTCGATTCTGATCTTCAGTGGCGCCGGTGCAGGCTGACCCGCCACCCGTGGTGGAGTCAGCGCAACTTCGACGGTCGCTCTGGTGCTGAGTCCCGGGCGCAGGTTCGATTGAGCACCGGCGACGACGGCCGTCACAGAAAGCAGGGTGGCTGCGAGGAACTGTGTAAGACGCATTTCGTATCAAGGTTGAGGTGGCGTGGAATCTGTGCCGGTGGCTGGCACCGAGGTAGGTGGGCGCAGCGACTGGTAGGGTTCAGGTCGACCGCCGCGTGTCCGCATTGTACCACGCGGTGGCTCCTCCTGTTCGCAGCCAATATCCGATAAATCACAAACTCATCATGCGTCGTTTCTCCTTTGTTTATTTTCTGGCGCTTGCCGCCTGCTCCAGCTCAACTTCACCCCGGGTCGTCAGCAGCGCCGCGTTTGATGTTCAGGTGTCAGGCGAGATATTCCGGGTCCAGGTCGAAACAGCCCAGCAGGCAGCCACGCTCCGTGCTCACATGCTCTCGGGGCGGGTTGGCGTGCTGAGCGGCGAACTGGTCGCTGGTGACGGTGGCTTCAATATGCAATGGGGCTGGCACCTGAGGCCCTCCACCGTCGAAACACCTGACCTCTCGATCGAGCTTTGTGACGGCCGGCCGAGCATGGTTGAAGCCGATCTGCCGTACTGGATAGGCACCGTGCGGAGATTCTGCCCGTGGGGGGCCCGGGTCGTAGCCGAAGTTCTCCAGTAGCGGGGGCATACGGCAGGGTGAGCCCGGCTGCGCCTTGCCGCCGGGATTGCGGTCGTGCATCGTAGCACTTCTGATAGGCCGTTGCCGCGGCCTCTGCTCCCCCCCTTCCCTGCCGCCATGTCGCGCATCGGACTCCTCGCCGCCGCCCTGCTTGCACTCGCCCCGACCCGTCCCGTCGAGGCACAGACGCCGCCCGACGCGCGCCTCGAACGCCTCAGGGCCGAAGTTCTGACGAAGGTGCAGGCCCGGTCGAAGATGGTGCAGGAGATCGTCGACATGCTCTTCTCATTTGGGGAACTGGGCATGCAGGAGGTCGAGACCTCAAAGTACCTCACCGGTCTTCTCGAACAGAACGGCTTTACAGTCGATCGTGGAACAGCCGGTCTGCCGACAGGCTGGGTGGCACGCTGGGGATCCGGCAAGCCGGTTATCTCGTTAGGCTCCGACATCGACGGCATTCCCCAGGCCAGCCAGAAGCCGGCATTCAGCTTCCGTGAGCCGATGATCGCCGGCGCACCAGGCCATGGCGAAGGACACAACTCGGGTCAGGCCGTGAACATCGCAGCCGCGCTGGTGGTCAGGGAGATAATGGAGCGCGAGCGCATCCCCGGAACACTTGTCCTCTGGCCCGGGGTCGCTGAAGAGCAGCTCGCGGGCAAGGCCCACCTCGTTCGCGCCGGTGTGTTCAGGGACGTCGACGTAGCTCTCTTCAGCCACGTCGGCAACAACCTCGGCGTTGCCTGGGGCCGCTCAGGAGCGCAGGCCATGGTCTCGGCCGAGTTCCGCTTCCGTGGCCAGACCGCACACTCGGCGGGCGCTCCCTGGCGCGGCAAGTCGGCACTCGATGCGGCGATGCTCATGGCGCAGGGCTGGGAATTCCAGCGCGAACATCTCGAACCCGTCCAGAGATCCCATTACGTCATTCGCGACGGCGGTGACCAGCCCAACGTCGTTCCCCAGACCGCCTCGATCTGGTTCTTCATCCGCGAGCGCAACTACGACAACGTCATCCGCAACTTCGAAACCGCCAAACGCATTGCCCGTGGCGCGGCGATGATGACCGATACACGGCTCGACACGGTGTTGATGCTGGGGACCGCCTGGGACGGCCACCACAACAAGACGGTGGCCGAGGTAACGTTCGCCAACATCCAGCGCGTTGGGCTCCCGGCCTGGGACGCCGGCGATCAGGCACTGGCCAAAGCTCTGCAGAAGGAGCTTGGATCACCGGAGACAGGCCTCGCAACCGAACCGCCGAAGACGCTGCAGGGACCCGTCCCCGAAAACGCCGGCTTTGGAGGGTCAGACGACATCGGGGACGTCTCATGGAACGTGCCCACGGTCACGCTCAGCTACCCATCCAATATCCCCGGCCTCCCTGGTCACAACTGGTCCAACACCATCGCCATGGCAACGCCGATCGCGCACAAGGGCGCCCTCGCCGGCGCCAAGGTCCAGGCCCTGACCGTCCTCGACCTCGTGATGACACCGGCTCACATCACAAACGCCTGGAAGTACTTCAACGAGGAACAGACACGCGAGCGCAAATACAAGTCGTTCCTCGCACCCACTGATCAGCCGCCGATCTGGCTCAACACCGAGATCATGGCACGCTATCGTCCCGAGATGCGGAAGTTCTATTACGATCCCGCAAGGTTCCCGACCTATCTCGATCAGCTCGGCATCCGCTACCCAACGCTCAAGCCCGCTTCTCAGTAGAACGGAGGACGAGGAGGTCGCCAACCTCCTGCCTCTCCGCCTCCATACCACTCTCGCCTTCCCCTCCATGCGTCGCCCGAAAATCCCTGCACTCGCGCTTCTGACCGCGCTTGCTGTGCCAGTAGTTCACGCCCAGGCTCGACCCGACCCCCGGCTGGAGCGACTCAAGACAGAGGCCGCCTCGAAGATCGAGGGCCGCGCCAAGCTCATCCAGGAGATTATCGACCACCTGTTCTCGTTCGGTGAACTCGGCATGCAGGAGTTCGAGACCTCCAGATACCTGACCGGTCTCCTTGAACAGAACGGCTTCCGGGTCGAGCGCGGCGTCGCAGGTATGCCGACCGCATTCGTCGCCACCTGGGGATCGGGGAAACCGGTCATCGCGTTAGGCTCCGACATCGATGGCATCCCGCAGTCCAGCCAGAAGCCCGCTGTCGGCTACTTCGAAGCGATGGTTCCCGGCGCACCCGGACATGGTGAAGGCCACAACTCCGGGCAGGCGGTCAACATCGCTGCCGCTATCGTGGCAAAGGAGATCATGGAGCGGGACCGGATTCCCGGCACGCTCAAGATCTGGCCGGGAGTCGCCGAGGAGCAGGTTGCCGGCAAGGCCCACCTCGTGCGGGCGGGCGTTTTCAAGGACGTTGACGTGGCTCTTTTCACGCACGTGGGCAACAACCTGGGCGTTTCCTGGGGCCAGTCTGGCTCAACCGCTCTTGTCACCGCCGAGTTCAAGTTCCGCGGTCAGACGGCCCACTCAGCGGGAGCTCCGTGGCGCGGCAAGTCCGCACTGGACGCCGTAATGCTCATGGCGCAGGGCTGGGAGTACAAACGTGAGCACCTCGAGCCGGGCCAGCGCTCGCACTACGTGATCACCGACGGCGGGGACCAGCCCAACGTCGTGCCGCAAACAGCCAGTATCTGGTTCTACATCCGCGAGCGTGACTATGACCACGTCCAGGCCAACTTCGCCGCCGCCAAACGCATTGCTCAAGGTGCGGCGATGATGACTGATACGCGTCTGGACACAGTCATTATCCTCGGCTCAGCCTGGAGTGGTCACTTCAACAAACACATTGCGCAGGCCACTTATGACAACATCAAGAAAGTAGGCCTTCCGAGGTGGGACGAAAACGACATCGCACTGGCGAGGGGCATCCAGCGCGACCTTGGGGTTCGTGAGCAGGGTCTCGCGACTGAGCTGGACCAGATGGGGGGGCCCGTGGACATCTCCCGTTCGCTCGGTGGCGGCTCGGACGACATTGGCGACGTATCGTGGAACGTTCCCACCGTCACTCTCCGCTTCCCGTCGAATATCCCCGGACTCCCGGGACACAACTGGGCCAACGGGATCTCCATGGCGACTCCTCTCGCCCACAAGGGCGCGGTCGCCGGCGCCAAAGCCCAGGCCATGACACTCATGGACATTCTGCTCACGCCCAAACTCGTCGCCGATGCCTGGGATTACTTCAATAACGAGCAGACGAAAACCGTGAAGTACAAGTCTTTCCTCGGGCCTGACGACGGGCCGCCGATCTGGCTCAACGAGGCGATCATGGCGAAGTTCCGTCCCGAGATGAAGAAGTACTACTACGATGCGACGAAATACCGCACATATCTCGAGCAGCTCGGCATCAGGTATCCGACTGTAAAACCGGTGGCTCAGTAGCGCGGCAACGGCGCCGGCTCAGATCTGCCAGTTGTCGGCGTCGAAATCCGGAGGTGGTGGAGACTGGCCCTGCCCTGCTGCACGTCTTTGGGCTTCGGCTCGTCTCTCCTCCTCCTCGTAGGTTGTCGTCGGCATCCTGAAGGCCTCGGTCAACGCCGGATCAGTTGGCCGACCGAGGACGCGGTCAGCGACGTAGGCTCCAAACGTCGGCCCCTGCTTGAACGCCTCGGCGTTGCCGCCACCGGCAATCCAGACGTTCGAGAAGTCGGGATGCCGATCGATGATGAAGTTGCGTGACACCGTGCCTTCATAGTGGCAGGCGCGCGTCTCGAGAACGGGCATGTCCTTGAGGGCGGGGAAACGCTCGGCCAGAAAACGACGCATGCGCTCGATGGTGTTGGGAGCTACCACGCGGTCGCTGGTGTCGGGATCCGAGTGCTGACCACCGCCCGTTCTCGTCCGAAAACCACGATTGTCGAACGGCAGCGACGGCCAGCCTGTTATCCCGGGAAAGTTGTGACTGGGCATGTTGGGAAACTCGAAGCGGTTGTCCCCAACCGGCGTGCCCACGTAGCACACCTGTCCCTGTGATGTGCGCATGCGCGGCAGCAGGAGGTTGGCAAAGACCTTCCACAGCCATGGACCGCACGCAAAGACATAGGTTCCGGCGCGCACGGAGTCTCCGCTGGCGAGCAGCAGCTCACCGATCTGGCCATTGCCGCGCATCAAAGTCGTGACCCGGTCAGTTCGGAGGTCACCACCGGCACGCACGAACGTTGACGCGACACACTGCACTGCCGCCCTTGCCCGGACCACACCGGCATCGGGCTCGTAGATTATTGCGTTGATTCCTGTCAGATCGAACACCGGCCAGCGGTAGCGGGCCTCATCCACGGACAGCGTCTCGAACGGAATGCCGAACTTCGTCCACCACTCCACCGTCTGCCTCTGGAACGGTTCCCACGCTGCTCGCGTTATCAGGTCACCGGTGGTGAAATAGACGCGCTGACCCATCTCCCTCCACCAGCGATCATCCCATTCCTTCCAGGCGGTGATCGACTTTCGCGCCCAGAGCATCCACTGCTCGCCGCTGGCTCGATCTCCATATGACGACCGAACACCACGCGTTTCATCGCCCGATGTCGACCGTGAGTTCCCGGGCCCGTACGCATCGATCAGACGCACCTTCGCTCCCGCATTGTGCAGGAACCAGGCTGTAAACGCACCAACGACTCCTGCCCCCACCACCACTACATCGGGAGAGCGAGGCGCCACATACGGGCTTGCGTGCGCTCCCGATGGACGGATGGTCGTGGCCAGCGAACCCGCGGCCGCGAGGAGTCCGGTACTGGCACCGGCAGTCTTGAGGAAATCGCGCCGGTCGAGTGTCACGTTGGCCGCTCCGCAGGTCGGAAAACCGCTCTCACTTGCGTGGGGGAGCTGAGTCGATGGCGATGCTCCGCAAATCGGCCTCGTCAGGCTTCAGTTCACTCTCGCCCTGGGGGTAGCCGTTGACGCTAAGAATGTAGGCGATGATGTCGATGTACTCCGGAACCGGCACAATCCCCGGGTTGTCTTCAGGCATCGTCGTCCGCAGCCGGTCGAACATGTCGAACACCGTTGATCCCACGAAAAGCTTCTCGAAGGCCTCGCCGCTGTAGTTGGTGGTGCCGTGGCACGACGTGCAGTGCGTCCGGTGGGCCGATCGGCCGCGGGTCGCCTGATCGGGGGTGTAGACGCCGACCATGACCGAGCGCGGTGGGGAGGGTGGAGGTGATTCCTGTCCGCCGAAGGCGCTCGGAGCCGCGGAGACGAGCGTGATGCCGACAGCTGAAAGAAAAAGTCGCATTTTAATACCGAGGATTTGACACGGCGCAACGGCGAAACGCCTGCGCCCGCGAGAAGAACGGACAGCGCCCTCGAAATGTTCCCTTACGACGCCGCCGGGGAAAGTGGCAGCGTCAGTCCACGTGTCGCCAGGCGCCAATCAGCCTGGGCGTTTCCGTCGGTTGCGGAGATCCCCCTGCCGGCTCCAGCGTCACCGCGCAGGTGTCGATCAGCCCGGCTGCCAGGACATCCTGTCCGACCGGCACGATGAGTGTAGCTCGACCGTTGGAGTCAGGGTTGAACGTCCCCATCGACATCGG
>JBQTHK010000117.1:0-7774 GCA_052389935.1 Gemmatimonadota bacterium
AGGATGAAGAGGATGAAGAGGATGAAGAGGATGAAGAGGGCGAAGAGGATGAAGAGGATGAAGAGGATGAAGAGGATGAAGAGGACGAGGAGGATGAAGAGGATGAAGAGGATGAAGAGGATGAAGAGGATGACGGAATCACCAGCTGCCGCTTGAACCTCCGCCGCTGAAACCGCCACCGCCACCAAACCCGCCGAAACCACCACCTCCTCCTCCCCAGCTTCCACCCCCAAAGCCCCATCCGCCCCATCCCCCTCGGCGGTGACGTCGTCCTCCGGCCAGCGACTCCATCAGCAGCGCATACAAACATCCGCGCATTCCCCCACCCCGCGCCGCGTTACTCAAGACAAAAAGCACGATCACCAGCACCAGCAGTCCAAACAACAGCGACTGACCCTTTACTTCCACACGACCACCCTCTCGCCTGCCCAGCGCCTGACGGGTCGAGTCGTCACCGAACTCAAGCGCCCACCGTTCTGCCAGACGGCTCGTTACAAGTTCCAGCGCACCCGAATAATCGGCTCGCTGAAAGTACGGAATGGCGGTCCTTCTGATCTCGCCAGCCACGCCATCAGTAATGAACCCCTCGGTGCCCCGCCCGGTCTGAATGGCGATCTGGCCGCGATTGTCGCTCGCAGTCTCCTTGGGAATTACAAGCACGACCACCCCGGAGTTGCGCGCGCGATCGCCGACCTCCGCGGCCGCTCCCACTCGCCAGTCACGCCCGATCCGGAGCGCAACGTCGGCGGCCTCCCGACCCTGAATGTCGGGCAGCGTCACCACCACGATCTCTCCACCGTATCGGGACTTGAGGTCAAAGATCGTGCTGTTGAGCCGAGCGATCGCGTCGGGCGAGAGAACTCCAGCCGCGTCGACGACCATATCCGCTTCGACCGCACTGAAACCTCGTGGGGCCGGCGGGAGCTGCACTGCACCTCCGCCCTGCAGCACCAGAGCCAGCAGGAAGAACCGGCCGATCAACTGCTTCCCGAACCTGTGATCATTCTTTTCGCCGTCGGTTCTCGTACATGCCCAATACTACGTACGGCGCAGTGAAACGTGTCGCCGGCAACCGCCAGCGACCGCCACCGGTGGCTGGAGCATGTCCTGCAGGTTCTGCGCATGTCCTGCAGATTCTCGCGCACGTCCTGCAGATTCTCGCGCGCGTCCCGCAGATTCTCGGGCGCGTCCCGCAGATTCTCGGGCGCGTCCTGCAGATTCTCGCGCGCGTCCGGCGTGTCCCGCTCATTCCTGCGGCACTCGCTCCTCGTGCTCCTCGTGCTCCTCCCTTAACCTTCAGTTCCAATCAACGCCTCCCCACTCGTGAACGCTCTCGCCACCAGGCCGCTAACCTCTGCCTTTTTCTTCCTCCTTTTCGCAGGCGGCTGTGCGGGCAGTCGCGATGATGGCACGGCCTCGGGCAGCTCGGCTGCGATCTCTTCCAGACCCACCACCGAGATCACACAGCCGCAACCTCAGCCGGCGAGCCAGGTTGAGCGCGATCCCCGCGTGGTTGCGGCAGACCTCTCCCGGATCGACGGGGCCGACACCGCCGGACTCTGGGTCCTCATCGTCAGCGATTTCCAGTGCCCCTACTGCAAGGACTGGCACGATCAGGTTTCAAAGGAGTTCCACCGCGAGTTCGTCTCCTCGGGAAAGGTGCGGCTCGCGTACATCCACTTCCCACTTTCCATTCATCAGAACGCAGTCCCGGCCGCAGAAGCCTCGATGTGCGCGGGCGCGCAGGGTGGGCGCCGGTTCTGGGATATGCACAACCGCATCTTCGACAGTGCCGTGGCCTGGAGTCAGTCAGAAGCTCCGCAGGCGACGTTCGAGTTTCTCGCCCGCGACCTTGGCCTTGATATCGAAGCCTTCAACAAGTGCCTTGCCGATGATGTGATGCTTCCGATGATCGACGCTGATCGGCAGCGTGGACGGTCGGCGGGCGTCCGCTCCACACCGAGCTTCCTCGTCGGCAGCTCTCTCCTCTCCGGTGCCGCTCCACTCGAGGCGCTCCGCGAAGCTGTCAACCGCGAGCTGGCCCGTCAGTGATCGCTGGTCAGCTCCTGCGGCTCGCCTACGGAGCCGCGGGAAGGATCGCTGACGGACTCACGGCTGTAGCTCCTGCAGGTGATCACAAGGTAATCCGCTCCTTCGCCGCCCGGCGCGGTGCTCTGGACCACCTCGAAACGTGGGCACAGTCACAGCGCGATCCGCGGCGCCCGCTGGTGTGGATGCACGCCCCCTCGGTCGGTGAGGGGCTGCAGGCTCGCCCGGTGCTTTCGCTTCTGCGCGCACGTCGACCGGACGTACAGCTGGTCTACACGCACTTTTCGCCGAGCGCCGAGCGTTTCGCGGCAGGCCTCGACGTCGACTGCGCCGGCTATCTGCCTTTTGACACAGCGCCCAACGCGCAACGGCTGCTCGCCGCGCTCAGGCCGACGGCCCTCGTTTTCGCCAAGCTCGACGTGTGGCCGATTCTCTGCGAAACCGCCGCAGTTGCGCGCGTACCGGTCGGACTCGTCAGCGCCACCCTCCCTGAATCTTCAGCACGCCGATCCCGGGCCGGCGTCAGCCTGCTCAAGGACGCCTACAGGAGCCTTGCATCGGTGGGCGCCATCTCGGCCGACGACGCTGACCGACTTGTACAGCTCGGTGTCGACGCGACGCGCATCGCTGTCACGGGTGACACCAGATACGACCAGGTCTGGGAGCGGGCCGCGGCCGCCGACGGGGGTCATGAGATCAGTTCGCGGATCCCCGGTTTCAATCCCGATCCCCGTCCGACTCTGGTCGCCGGAAGCACCTGGCCAGCTGACGAAAAGGTTCTGCTCCCCGCCTGGTCAGCCGTGCGTGAACAACAACCCGACGCGCGCCTCGTGATCGCACCCCACGAGCCGCACACCGGCCACCTCGACCCCATCCGACGCTGGGTCGCGGACCGTGGTCTCAAGCTCGCGTCCCTCAGTGAACCCGACGAGTCGAAGAACTCCGCTGACGTTGTCCTCGTCGATCGCCTCGGAGTCCTGGGCGACCTCTACTGGCTGGGCAATATTGCTTTAGTGGGCGGCGCCTTCCACGGTTCGGGCATTCATTCCGTCCTCGAACCAGCTGCCTTCGGGGTGCCCGTGATCTTCGGGCCGCGACATCAGAACAGCCGTGATCCCGCACTTCTTCTCGCCGCCGGTGGCGCCGCCGCTTTCACCGACGCCGCTGCGGCAGCCAGGGTGATCACCGGCTGGTTCGCTGATCCGGCTACCGCGCGCGCAGCCGGGGACCGCGCACGCGAGGTGGTTCGTCAGGGACTCGGCGCCGCCGAGCGGTCGTTCGACCTCGTTCTGCGACTTATCTCCTGACGAGCCCCCTTCCCGCTCTCTGGCGCCGAAGGCCCGGAGGCGTCCATGCCAGTGAAATCCCGATCGCATCATCGTAAAACCGCTCGTTGCCGGCGAACAGGACAGCCAGCCGGATCGCCATTCGCGGCGTCACCTCAAGATTGGCGCCAACATCGAACTCCACTCCCAGTTCTGTCTGCGACTCGTCGCAACTGCAGAAGTCGAGCGACAGTCGGGGGTGGACCCACGGACTGAGCGCCAGATTCCTGTCGAGCTCGAAACGGTGGCCGATCGAGACACCGGCCGGAACTCTGAGGAGCGTGCCGGAGCCCAGGGAGAGCCCTGCTCCCGCTGTAAAGAGGAAATCGAAGGGAACCTCGGCTGACGAACGGTGCAACTCGCGGGCGTATTGGCCAAACACGAAAAGCACATTGTCGGCGCGCCGTCCGTCAGGTGCCCCGACACCGCCATCGAGTGACAGCTGGGAGCGATCGTTTGTCAATTCGCGCCACTGGAAGACGAGGCTCGTTCCGTACCCGCCCGCGTCGGCGACCGCGAAGTTGAATTCGCGCGAGGTTACCTGCGCCGGCTGAAAGGCCGGATAGCTCCAGGCCTGAGCTTCGAGCAGGGCTGGAATGCAGACCAGAAAAAGAATACGTGACTTCATCGAACAGTCGGGGTTGGTGGCGGTCTCGCAAACGACAGTGGTCGGACAGCCGAGTCGAACAACAGGCGCGTCCGGTTCTCAACTTAAACCGATGCGCTCGTTATGATCCGACTTCGCTGCCCGACCACCTCGTTTCTCGCCTGTCTCCCGCCCGTCGTCCGAAGCCCGAGGCTGCTACCGCGTCACCTGCCCCCTGATCTCCCCTGGCCCATTTCGCCGAGTGTGCACGTTGAGGTAGGTGGTGCCGGCGCGGATGCGCGTCATTAGTGAGTCGAAGGTGAAGACGCTGCTGAAAGTTGACTGCCTCGTGATCACACCGCTGCTCAGTACGCCCGTCACCGCGCGGCCGGTGGTTGGTCCGCTGAAGACGAAGACCATTACCGGTCCCGATACGCTCGCGTCGCCGGCGTGGAAGTGGCCCTGCGTGATCGAATCGATTCCCGCAACGTAGAGCACCCATTCGATGCTGTCGGGCGAGAGCACTGACACCACCGCGCTCCCGGTTGAGGCGGTGACAACAGGGTTCGGGCGTTCCTTGTCGCCCGTGAGCGAGATGACGTAGCGGTCGCGGTCTGGCGTGGTGATCTCGTCTTCTTCGCAAGCGGCCAGGACGATGCCCACGCAGCCAAGTACCGCCCATGAACGACTGAGACGCATGAGGTTCTCCGTTTCTGATGTGTTTGCGGTGCGGCGAGGCGTGGGGGCCACCGAACCAGTGGTGACAAGGTGTCATCTACCTTTGTCGAGGCGCAAGGGCGCTTGAGACGCTACAAGCCGAGGGGGCCCCCGCCGCGCGCCCTCGAAGGGATCGAGTCTGGAGGCGTTAGATTACTACTCAATGGAGCGACGCATTCGAGTATTCGAGTCCTGGCGCGAAGTGGAGGCGGCGCAGCTTGAGGAGTGGCGTCGCATGACCCCGCAGGAGCGGCTCAACCTGACACTGGAGCTTCATGCACGATACCGGGAGTCGTTTGGCGACGCTGGACAGGGACTTGTCAGAGTTGCTCGCATTATTGACCACAAACGGGGTTGAGTTTCTTGTCGTTGGCGGCCACGCGGTGGCGTTTCACGGCTATCCCCGCTTTACGCAGGATCTCGACCTCTTCGTCGGGTCGGACGAGGGCAACGCACAACGGATCGTCAGGGCGCTACATGAGTTCGGCTTTGGCGGTCTGGGGCTCAGCGCGTCCGACTTTCAGGTTGATGACCGGACCGTACAGATCGGAGTGTCCCCAAATCGCGTAGACATTCTGACTCGACTGTATGGCGTCGACTTCAAGTCGGCGTGGTCGCACCGGGTCGAAACTCTCGCCGGTCAAACCCACGTCTCCGTAATCTCCCTTGACGACCTCATGGCGAACAAGCGGGCAACCGGTCGCGAGCAAGACCTCGCGGACCTGGCCGTTCTTGAAAAGCTGAGGGCCCGCTGAATACAGAAAGGGCGCCTCCCCGGCGCCCTTTCTGCTCAGTTGATCGTCCGCCCCGCAATCAGGTGCGCGGGGGATGCCGATCGATGAGGTAGATGATCGATGGAGTGGTAGACGTACCTGCCCCACTCCCAGCCACGGCCCGCGGAACGATAATGGCCGTGACGGCGCTGCCACCCTGTCCCGAACCGCCGGCCGCGCCCAGACCTTGTGTTGGATCCGCCGCTATTCCAGGCGGCACCAGAACGTTTGCCAACGCAGGGGTCGTCGTCCCGGCCGCGAAGGCCTGCAGCGCCCGAGCCCCGGTGGGAACGAGCTGGTATGCGCTGGCCGCTGCGTAAGCGACGTTGGAGAACAGGCTGGTCGATGCACCGGTCGTTGACGCCGCAGTGCCCACGTCGACCGCGCCGAGACCGATGCCGGCGTTCACTACGCGGACGGCGATCTGGGTACTGCTGATCGTGGCGGGAATCGCGTCTTCGAGCACCCAGATCCTGTCGGCGGGTGCGCCGCCGGGACGCGCGTATCCGATGTGGATCAGCGTGTAGTAGGTATTGGGAGTGAAGGTGATCGTGGTGTCGATTATGTGCTGCGACGTGATGTTGATGTTTTCACTCGTTGGCCAGACGCGCAGCCGTCGCGCACCTGATCCCATCCCCCGGTAGGGTGTGTTGGCCCTGAAGGCCAGGGCGAACGCCGGCGGTGAGTTCTCGAGGGCGTCGATTGGGCGCCAGTCAGTTGGCGACGTGTCGGCGACCACGTGTACGTAGCGTACAAACGCCAGCGGCGGCGTCGGCGCGAGCGTCACACCGGGATCGTCTTCGCAGGCGATTACGGAGGCTGCCATCGCCAGACCGGTCAAAACCTTGAATGCTCTCATGCTGACAAAGTCCTCTTGAATCGTGGGGGACAATTCATCTGAAGAAGAATCTGAACAACGAAAACACGACGGTACCGGGGCCGGGGTCGGGATCCGGCCTTGGATCCGGCTCGCGACCGGAACTGATCAACTCACGGGTGACGACGATTGCGGCCAGAGCTCCAACACTTGCCCCAATCGCAACAGCCGTCTTTCCGCGCGAGAATGTCCTGCCCTCGACACGAGCCACATGACTGCGACTCACGGTCGCCCGCTCGCCGCTCCAACGACTATCTCCTTCCCGCAGGTAGGTAACCTTGAAGATCTCCAGCTCGTAATCGGCTGCTGTTGCTGATCGCACGCGACCTTCGATCCGCGTGACACCCGATCCGAACCGCTCGGCCAGGCCGACTCGGCCCTGATCGGAGATCTCCAGAGCTACTGACTCACCCGCGTCCGGTGGACGCACGCTCGCGTCCACCGGGACGTAGTTGTAGCACGCTGCTGCCAGCAGAAAACCGGTAACTGACAGAGAGCGAACCGCAGTCCGCATCTCAGAACCCGTAGGTGCCTCGTGGGGACGTGCCCGGTCCGCCGCCGCCCAAACTGTAAAATGCAAGTCCGCGTGCATCCATCTCCTGATACGGGATCGGGTAGTGGAAAGTCGTTCCCGTTACCAGATCACCCCAGCCACGCCCGTCGAAGTACCACGACCCCAGCCGTCCGTGCGCCATCTCGATACGCTTCTCGTATTTCATCGCTTCGAAGACGTTTCCACAGGTCGTCGTCGTGAACGACGGCGCTGTCGGCACACGTGGCACACACGACGCGCCTCCGGGCACGGGGTCGGTCAGGGACGTGATTGCACCCGTGAGGGCCGGCAGACCCGCCCGGACTCGCGATATGTCGATCCTGGCAGTCGCCAGCGCGATCTGCCCCTTGCGGATATGACCTTCGGCGGCGAGCAGATTGGCCTCGTCAGGCAGGAACTCGGGCCACTGGCCTGTGCTCGACGCGTTACGGATGTATTTGTAGCGGTGATAATCATAGAACGATGTCCCCCAGGGGTCGCCGGGCACGTCGAGCGACGTCGCTCGATTCCGGACATATGGGAAAGACGTATGATTCTGCGGCTCCGGTGAGCCCGACTGCTGCGCAGCTCTTGTCGAGCCCTGCGCCCAGCGACGGTCGGGTGTTACCACCAGGAAGGGCTGCCGCGAGTTGAGAGGAGTCGCGAGCCAGGCGTCGTAGGCTCCGGAAACGTCGGCCATACCCCAGTACATCGGAGAAATCTGGCTCCAGCCGGCGGAGACGTGCATCTGGCTGGACTGGAAGCCGATGTTCCAACCAGAACTGCCACCGATCGTGACAAGTACCGGAGCGGTGATCGAGCTCGTGGCGTCAGCGATCACCGCGTCCCAGTTGACGGCGGCCCGCTCGGCGGCTGTTCGTGCAACACTCGACCGGAAGCGGGCACGCATGAGCT
>JBQTHK010000118.1:0-10733 GCA_052389935.1 Gemmatimonadota bacterium
TGCTTTCAGTCTCCGAGTCCACTCTCACGGCCCGGATCCAGTGCAGCCGTGGGACTTACATTCGCGCGCTGGCACGTGACCTCGGCCGAATGACAAACTCGGCCGCGCATCTTTCCGCCCTGCGTCGTGAGGCCTCCGGTCCCTTTCACGTCCGCGACGCCGTCACGTTCGAAACGCTCGAGCAGGGCGATGGGCTTATCGCTGTGCGACCGCTCGTCTCGGCCATCCCATCGATTCCACGGGTCGCGCTGAACGCAGAAGACGAAGCGCGCGTCAGGCACGGCGCGCACCTCGATATCGGCGCTGGCCAAAGAGCAGATGAACAGGATGAACGAGCGGCACTCGTTGACTCAGCCGGGCGACTGATCGCTCTCGCCCGCCGCGATGGCGACAGGTGGCATCCTGATGTCGTCCTGATCCGCAACTGACGATGCCCCGCTCGGGACTTCCACCCGGTGTCAGTGCCACCGTGGTCACGGTAGGGACCTTCGATGGAGTGCATCGCGGGCATCAGGATGTGCTCGCGCACCTCACCGAGCGGGCTCGTGAGCGCAATGCGCAGAGCATCCTCGTTACGTTCGACCCCCATCCACTGGAGGTCGTCAACCCGGCTGCCGCCCCACCGCTTCTGACGGTCGGGGACGAGAAGCTCGAGGTTCTGGCTGAAAGCCGAATCGACTATGCAGCGGTCGTTCCCTTTACCCGTGAACTGGCCTCATGGGATGCGGTTCGATTTGTGGACGAAGTCCTTGTTGGACGATATCGAGTCGGGCACCTCTTGATGGGCCACGATCACGGCTTCGGGCGAAACAGGGCGGGAAGTCCCGATGTCCTGCGCCAATTGGGGGCCGACCGGGGATTCACGGTAGAGGTCGTGGACGCAGTGCGCACGGGTGCGGGTCAGCCTGTCTCGTCGACCGTGATCAGGCGCGCCGTTGCGGGCGGTGACCTCGACCGGGCGGCTGAGGGGCTCGGCAGACCCTATGCGATCGGCGGTCGCGTGATTCATGGCGAAAAGAGGGGGCGACTCCTCGGATTCCCCACTCTGAACGTGGCATTTGCGTCGCCCAGAAAGCTGCTTCCCCCGACCGGCGTTTATGCGGCGCGTGTCCAAACGCCACTCGGCGAGTTCGGGGCGATGCTCAACCTGGGTCCGCGCCCGACGGTAGGTGATCCCTCCACTACTCTTGAGGTGCATCTGTTCGACGCGACCGGCGATTTTTATGACTGTCGAGTGCGGATTGACCTGGTCAGCAGGATCAGGGACTCCGTCAGATTCGCGTCGTTCGAGGCGCTCGTGGAGCAGCTCAAAAGGGACGAGATGGCGGCACGACAGGCGCTTTCGCTCGGTTGACGCCAATTCGCGGTTCTTCTAACGTTCAAAGCTCTCCAATAAACCAATTTGCAGGCCGTGACCGAATGTCCAACCTGAAGTACCGACTGCTTGCCATCGCCGCGATGCTGTTGGCCTCGGCGTGGGCTCTTTTTCCGAGAACGGTCATCGAGCGTACGCCGACAGCTGACGGGCTGGTAATTGACACCATCCGGCGCGTGCCACTCAAGCGCGGGCTCGACCTCCAGGGGGGAATGCACCTCGCCGTGGAGATCGATGAGTCGCGCCAGGCCGTTCCCGACAAGGCCGATGCGCTCGAACGGGTGCTCAAGGTTATCCGGACCCGGATCGACGAATTTGGCGTCGCCGAACCGACCATACAGCGAGTTGGCGAAGATCGTGTCATCGTGGAGCTGCCCGGTATTGATGACCGGGAGCGCGCAATCCAGGTTGTGCGCAATCAGGCCTTTCTGCAGTTCCAGATCGTGGACGAGTCGGGGGCGCTTGACCGCGTGATCGGGCGACTCGACCAGGTGGCGCGGGAGAGGGGTGGCGGTCGGGAGGGCTCGGCTGGTGCCTCCGGAGACACGGCGCGGCGACCCACACTGAGCAACCTTCTTTCTCCGACGGACTCGGGGCAGCGCCGCGATTCGGCGGCGACCGGGGACTCGGCCACGGTAGTCCCGGGTACGCAGAGTGGCCCGATTTCGCGTCGCCTGCAGGCGGGCCAGATCCCTGGTGAGTATTACGTCGCCACAAGTGACGTCGACGAACTGCGGCGCCTGCTGTCGATCAGTGAAATCCAGGCGGCACTGCCACCGGGCAAGGTCCTTCGTTGGGGCAGCGACTCGATTTCGTTAGGCGGCGACTTTTATCGCGGTCTTTACGTGCTCGACGCCCGGCCGATCATAACCGGCGATTATCTCGAGGATGCAAAGCCCAACTCGAGCCCGATCGAGGGGACGATCGTGGAGTTTCGTTTCAGCAACGAAGGTGGCCGTCGCTTCCGGAACGAGACCGCCAAGCACGTGCAGGACTACATGGCGATTGTGCTCGACGATCGCGTGATGGGGAGGCCGCCGGTCATTCAGCAGGCGATCGGCGCGCGCGGCCAGATCACGATGGGGCAGGGGCGGCCGCTCCAGGAGGCGCAGGATCTGGCGCTGGTGCTGCGAGCTGGTTCACTGCCAGTCCCGCTCCGCATCGCCGAGGTCCGCAGTATCGGAGCGAGTCTCGGTGAAGATGCGATCAGGCAGGGGTTGTCGGCGGGGGCGTTAGGCATTGTCCTCGTGATCTCGATCATGATCCTCTACTACCGGTTTTCAGGGTTCCTGGCCGTTTGCGGGCTGATCTTCTATTCGATAACGACACTGGCGATCCTCGCCGGCTTCGGGGCCGTGCTGACGCTCCCCGGACTGGCCGGGTTCGTCCTTTCGGTCGGGATGGCTGTGGACGCGAACTTCCTGATATTCGAACGCATCCGTGAAGAGCTCGATCGCGGCAAGACGGTGCGAACAGCGATCGATGAAGGTTTCAATCATGCGTGGAGCGCGATCGTCGATACGCACGTAACGACTGCGCTCACCGCCGCAATCCTCTACCAGTTCGGAACGGGGCCGGTGCAGGGCTTCGCGGTGGCGCTCATGGCCGGTATCGGCTCTTCGCTCGTGAGCGCGATCTTCGTCGTCCGCACGCTTTATATGGCCTGGCTTTCCCGTAACCGCGCGACACAGACGTTGAGCATCTGATGCTGAGAATCCTCCACAACACCCGGATCGATTTCATCCGGCTCTGGAAACAGGCGGCCATCGGCATCGCCCTGTTTGTCATGCCTGGCCTGATCTGGGTCCTGGCGACCAACTTCAGGTATTCGATCGAGTTCACCGGCGGCACTCTCGTGCGAGTCGAGTTCAGGCAGCCGCCCGACGTTGCCGCGGTCCGAGCCGCGCTCACCGACGGTGGCGTGACCGGGGCGGAGATCGCGACCTTCGGCGAGAACCAGCTCATCATCCGCGCGCAGAACCCCGAGGAGGTCCAGACTCAGAGTGCCGGCGCCGAAGTCGTCCGGGCGCGAATCAACCAGGTGCTGACCGAGCGGTTCGGGGCCGATGGTTACACGGAATTGCGCTCCGAAGCCGTAGGTCCGCGGATTGGGGAGGAGCTTCGCCAGCAGGCGTCAATTGCACTCGTCATCGCCTTCGGTCTTACCCTCGTCTACCTTGCCTGGCGCTTCGAATGGAGGTTCGCGGTCGCTGCCGTGCTCGCCACAGTCCACGACATCTTTGCATCGCTGGCGTTCATGAGATACATGGACATCGAAGTTTCGGTATTTGTCGTCGGCGCGATCCTCACCGTCGTCGGATACTCGATGAACGACAAGGTGGTGGTCTTCGACAGGGTCCGGGAAAACCTGCGCTCATCGCGCAAGGAACCTCTTTACGACCTCCTCAACAGGTCCGTGAACGAAACGCTGCCGCGCACGGTGATGACCGGTACCACGACGCTGGCATCGCTCTTCGCGCTTTTGATCTTTGGAGGTGAGGTGATCCGCCCGTTTGCCTGGGTCCTCATTTTCGGAATCCTCGTCGGAACCTTCAGCTCCATCTACGTCGCCTCGCCACTCCTCCTCTGGATCGAACGTCGTTGGCCGCGGGCTGCGGTCGATCGAGCCCATGTAACAGCTGGGCAGGCCCGCGCGGGATCAGCGGTGGACCGGGGCAGCAGTCCGCCCGCTCCTCCGCCGGTAGCCCGCAAGCCAAAGGCGGCGCGGGGCTGATTCCCTCCGTCACCCCCGGCTTCGTCGATTCACACGCGCACCTCGCTGACCCGGCCTTTCAATCCGATGTTGCGCAGGTGACCGCGCGCGCCCGCGACGCAGGCGCGGCCGCGATCGTCGTGATTGGTGAGTCCATTGATGCCGCGGCGCGGGCCGCGGCACTGGCCGCGAGCGAACCGGGCTTCCTGCACTTCACCGCTGGTGTGCATCCGCACGATGCAACCACCTTCGAGCCCGCACGTGACCTCGCAGCGATACGTGACTTCGCGTCGCGTGGAGCGGTCGCCGTGGGTGAATGTGGACTCGACTACCACTACGACAATTCACCGCGGCCACAGCAACTGGCCGCCCTCGAAGCTCAAGCGCAGCTCGCGGTGACCCTGCGGCTGCCGATCGTGATGCATACGCGCGATGCCGTCGAGGACACCATCGCGTTTCTCGGCAACGCTGCGGGTGCGGGGTTGCGAGGAGTTCTTCATTGTTTCACCGGCCCTGCGTCCCTCGCAGAAGCGGCAATCGCCGCCGGCTGGTTCGTCTCATTCGCCGGGGTAATCACCTTCCGAAAGTGGGAGGGCGATGACCTCATCAGGCTCGTTCCGTCCGACCGCCTCCTCGTGGAGACAGACTCACCATACCTCGCGCCTGTGCCCCGTCGCGGCAGTCGCAACGAGCCAGCCTACATGACTCATACGCTGGCGCGACTCGCGTCGGCGCGGGCTGTCAGTCTCGACGAGGCCACGAAGATGTCGCACGAAAACGCAAGCCGTTTTTTCGGTCTGGCGATACCGTCGACAGCCTCGTAGTATCGCCGGCCAGCTTTGGCGGGCGCCTCACACCAGCCTCTCCGGTTACTGAATGTCATTCCCTACCGATATCGAGATCGCGCAAAAGGCCAAACTCCGACCGATCGTGGACGTGGCCGCGGAGCTTGGACTCGGTCCCGACGATCTCGATCTGTATGGGAAGTACAAGGCCAAGATCGCCATCGAGCTGACCCAACGACCAGCGCGCGGACGGCTCGTGCTTGTAACCGCCATCAACCCAACTGCCGCTGGAGAAGGGAAGACCACGACATCGGTTGGACTCGCTCAGGCTTTCCGCAGGCTGGGACGGCGCACCGCTCTCTGCATACGCGAGCCGAGCCTCGGTCCTGTTTTTGGTGTCAAGGGTGGTGCAGCCGGGGGCGGGTATTCGCAGGTGTTGCCCATGGAGGACATCAACCTCCACTTTACCGGCGACTTTCACGCCATCTCCTCCGCGCACGCCCTGCTGTCGGCGATGCTCGACAATCACATCCATCAGGGGAACACCCTCGGAATCGATTCCCGCCGCATTACCTGGCCCCGCACGATCGACATGAATGATCGCGTCCTCCGCAAGGCAGTCATCGGACTTGGTGGCGCGGCCGACGGCGTAGTGCGTGAAGAGCGCTGGGTGATCATTCCCGCGAGCGAGATCATGGCGATCGTGGCCCTCTCGACTTCGTTCACCGATCTGGAGGAACGCCTGGCTCGCATCATCGTCGGCGCGACCGGCGGTACGTCGCGCAAACCGGTGAGAGCCGGTGATCTCAAAGCGGCGGGGGCGATGGCCATGCTGCTCAGGGATGCGATCAGGCCCAATCTGGTTCAGACGCTTGAAGGGGGGCCCGCCTTCGTACACGCCGGCCCTTTCGGCAATATCGCGCATGGCTGCAATTCGATATTGGCGACGCGGGCCGGGCTCGCTCTGGCTGACATCGTGGTCACGGAAGCCGGATTCGGGTCCGATCTCGGCGCCGAGAAGTTCTTCAACATCAAGTGCCGTGCGGGCGGCCTCAAGCCGGAAGCAGCCGTGCTCGTGGCGACAGTGCGAGCACTCAAGATGAACGGCGGTGCCAACAAGAAGGAACTTGCACGCGAGGACCTCGGGGCACTCGAGCGCGGGCTGCCCAACCTCGAACACCACATTCACAACGTGCGCCAGCACGGGCTGCCGCTGGTAGTTGCGGTCAATCGCTTCGCCAGCGACAGCGGCGCGGAGCTGGAAATGGTGGCCGATTGTGCACGTCGCGCCGGTGCACCGGTTGCGCTCAACGAAGTTTTTGCACGCGGCGGTGAAGGCGGGCTCGATCTCGCCCGCGAGGTCATCACCCTTCTCGACAGTGGCGGCGGATCGTACGCACCGCTTTACGACGATGCCCGGCCGATCCGCGAGAAGGTGTCAACGATAGCCCGTGAAGTGTACGGCGCGGAGGGCGTCGACTACGCACCAAAGGCCGAAAGATCAATCGATTACCTGGAATCGATCGGGATGGGGCAGACCCCTGTCTGCATGGCCAAGACGCAGTATTCACTCACCGACGACGCCACCCGCCTCGGTCGCCCCACGGGCTTCAGGATAACTGTCGGTGAAGTCTACCCCGCTGCGGGGGCCGGCTTTGTCGTGGCCCAGTGCGGCGATATCATGACCATGCCCGGGCTCCCCCGCGACCCCGCCGCCGAGCGTATGGCGGTCAAGGGCGACGGTTCCATCACGGGGCTGTTCTAAAGGACTGAGTAACCGATGTTGAAACACATTCAGAGCGAAAACGCGCCTGCTGCAATCGGACCGTATTCGCAGGGAATCGTCGCCGGCGGGTTCCTGTTCACCGCCGGCCAGATCGCTCTCGACCACACCACAGGCCAGGTCGTGGGCGGCGACGTCGTTGCCCAGACCGAACGAGTGCTCGCCAACCTCTCCGCCGTGCTCGGAGCGGCCGGCTGCGCCTGGCAGGACGTGGTGCGAACCACAGTCTACCTGCAGGACATGGCCGACTTCCCCAGGGTCAATGAAGTCTACGCCCAGTCGTTAGGCAGCGCGCGCCCTGCCCGTTCAACGGTCCAGGTTGCCGGGCTGCCACGCGGAGTCCTGGTGGAAATAGACGCCATCGCCCGCGTTCCCTGATCGTCCCCGGCGCATCTCGCGCCGGGTCATGGAGGTGAAACATGGACGCCAAGGAAAAAATCTTCCGCCTGACCCAGTTCGCACGCTGTGCTGGTTGAGCCGCCAAGCTGGGTCCGGGCGACCTGACGCGCGTCCTCGCGCCCCTGCCGGCGCAGAGCGATCCGCGCGTCATCGTGGGTCTCGAAACCTTCGATGACGCGGGAGTTTTCCGGCTGGATGGCGATCTCGCCCTCGTCCAGACGGCGGACTTCTTCGCGCCCATCGTCGACGACCCGTTCACCTTCGGACAGATCGCCGCAGCCAACGCCCTCTCCGACGTCTACGCGATGGGAGGCGAACCACTGACCGCGCTCTGCATCGCCGCCTTCCCATCAGGCAAACTCCCCCTCGAAGTCCTCACCGAAATAATCAGCGGCGGCCGCGAACGCGTCCACACCGCCGGCGCCGTCATAATCGGCGGCCACACGATCATCGACGAAGAACTCAAGTTCGGACTCGCCGTCACCGGGCGCGTCCACCCGAAGAAGCTCCTCAGGAACTCAACCGCCCGCGTCGGCGACCTCGTCGTCCTCACCAAGCCAATCGGCACCGGGATCGTGGCCACCGCCATCAAACTCGGCTCTGCAGCTGCCCGCGACGCTGCCGAAATGCTGCAGTCGATGATCAGACTCAACGATCAGGCGGCCAGCGCCGCCATCGACGCAGGAGCAGAGTGCGCCACCGACGTAACCGGCTTCGGCCTCCTCGGCCACTCCCTTCACGTGGCACGCGAAAGCGCGGTCACCATTCGCGTTCACCACACCAAAGTCCCCCGGCTCGCCGGGGTCGCACCCGCGCTCGCCGCCGGCGTCAGAACCGCTGGCGCGGAGCGCAACGACAGCTGGCTCAGCGACAAGGTTCATTGGGGCTCTGTCACTCCCGACGAGCGCGCGATCCTCGTCGATCCCCAAACCTCAGGCGGCCTCCTCGTTGTCATGCGCCCGGACTCGGTTCCAGATTACGTTTCGCGTGTCGATGGGGCGGTGGTCGTCGGCGAGTGCATCGCCCGAAGCGGACACCTCATCGAAGTTGTGGAGTAGTAGCCGCGGGAACCACTGCTCTCGCTCTCAGACGTCCACAGCACGCATGCCGCCTGTACAGGAAAAGACAACTGGGGAGCGGTCGAGGCCTGGTGGCTTCCGTCGTCTTCAAAACGGCTGTGACCCGACTCCGTCGGGTCGGGTGGGTTCGATTCCCACACGCTCCCGCCATCTGTCCGACGCCGTGACACGAAGGTCGCAGGCGGCGGTGCTGCTGCTGGCGCTCGGTGCAGCCACTGCAGAAGCCCAGCCGCCGGCAAGACCACCGCAGAGCCCTCAGGTTCCTGCTCCCTCCGCGGATACACTGCGGCCCCCGATATCCTCGCGGCGTGCCTTCCTCTACTCGCTTGCAGTTCCAGGTTGGGGCCAGGCGCGACTCGGACGTCCAAGCGCGGCAGCAGTCTACGCAGGCTTCGAGATGATCGCGATCGCGATGCTGCAGAAGACACGCGCCCGCGTCCACGAAGCCGAGCGCGGTCATCGGCTCACGCGTGTAAACTCATGGCGAGTCGACGGCACCGGCCGACCAGTCTTCGACTCCACCGGCGCGCCCATCGCGCTGGATTCCGTCCCTAGCCCCTACGTGCCAGAGGACGGTGAAGAGGGACGCGGGCTCCTCAAGGCAAGGAAACTCCAGGTTGAGGACTGGATCACGCTCCTCATCTTCAACCACCTCTTCTCGGCGGCGGATGCATTCGTCGCTGCTCAGCTCTGGGATCTCCCTAAACGCCTGGAGCTGCGAACCTTGCCGTCGGGAGAGCGTGCTCTGCTCGTGCGTCTGACTTTCCGCTGACGTCTTCAGCCAGCGTGAGTCGCTCGTGCGTCTGACTTTCCGCTGACGTCTTCAGCCAGTGTGAGCCGCTCGTGCGTCTGACTCTCTGCTGACGTCTTCAGCCAGCGTGAGCCGCTCGTGACAGGAGTTCGCCGGGCGCCGCACCGCTGCCCTGCCAGCGGAACAGTTCAACCGAGTTCTCCGTCACACGCAGAAAGGTGGAGTCAGTGAGCCAGTTCCCGGCGTTTGCATACACTCCATGCCGCGACTCAACAAGCGCGGCGGCGTGTGAGTGGCCGAAAACCACGAGGTCGAGATCAACGGCGCGCTCGAGTTCGCCAGCCGCGATTCGCTTCAACCCCTCACCCTTGTCGACGGCGGCGTAATTGCGGCTCGCCGCACTTGATCCCGATGCAATTCCCGCGGCCCAGTCGGGATGCAGAAGGTTTCGGTACATCCACATCGCTGCACGATTGCGGACGATCGCCTTCAGGACTCTATAGCGTCGGTCCTCCACCGGCCGCAGTCCGTCGCCATGTTCGATTCGGACGCGCCAGCGTCCGATGCGGCCTTTCCACGGCCCCAACTCGTACTGGACTCCCAGGTCATCGCGAATGACCTCACCACCCCAGCAGTCGTGATTGCCTGCCACCCAGAGTGCCGGGATTCCACGATCCCCGAACGCGGCGACAGCGCCGAGCGTCCTGAAGCCGGCGCGCGGAATGACGCGCTTCCACTCGAACCAGAAATCGAACAGGTCGCCGTTCACGACCAGGGAACCAGCATCGCTCCTTGCCCAATTCAGGAACTCGACAAGTCGCAGCTCCGACGCCCGATCGGCGATGCCGAGGTGCGCATCTGAAATGATGTAGCACGGCGTTGGGAGCACGCGCCGAGTATACAGGTTCGAGACGGCCTTTACAAAGGCCCTCGGAGCACGCATTTTCGCGACGCATGCTCCACCATCACGAGGGAAGCAATGGCACAAAGCGCGCTCGGCCTCATCGAAACAAAGGGTCTCGTCGGGGCCATTGAAGCGGCGGACGCGATGGTCAAGGCGGCCAACGTACGACTGATCGGGAAGGAAAAAGTCGGCGGCGGTTACGTCACCGTGATGGTCCGCGGAGACGTAGGAGCGGTCAAGGCCGCTACAGACGCTGGTGCCGCCGCCGCCGAGAGGGTGGGTGAACTCGTTTCAGTGCACGTTATCCCGCGGCCGCACGCGGAGCTGGAACTGCTCCTCCCGCAGGGCGCATTGGGTGACGGGTGAGAAGGGGGGTAGCGCTCCGGACGCGCTCGGTCTCGTAGAAACCCGAGGGCTGGTTGGGGCCCTCGAGGCCGCGGACGCAGGCGCAAAGGCCGCCAACGTCCGCTTACTCGGCGCCGAGCGGGCCGACGCGGGCCTGGTCACGATCAAATTCGTCGGTGACGTGGCGGCCGTCAAAGCAGCCGTCGACGCGGGGAGCGCTGCCGCCGGTCGGGTAGGTCAACTGGTTTCAGCTCATGTCATCCCGCGGCCCCACGAGGAAATGGGGCTTGTCATCGAGGACGACGAGGATAGCCCCGCTGCACCCGATCGCATCGACCCCGCCCGACTCGAGTCGATGAAAGTCGTCGAGCTGCGCTCACTGGCACGGCGCATCGCCGCATTCCCCATCAAGGGTCGTGACGTCGCGCGCGCCGGTCGCGACGAGCTGCTCGCCGCATTCAGAACGTACAATACCTGAGCGGCGCTCCTCCCGTGGACGCCGACCTCCAGAGCATACAGGAAGCGCGCGACCTCGTTGAACGCGCCGCGTCAGCGCAGCGCGACTTTGCAACCGCCTCGCAAGCCACCGTCGATGCCGT
>JBQTHK010000119.1:0-4846 GCA_052389935.1 Gemmatimonadota bacterium
GGGTTCGGGCACGGTCCGCCTCAGCTCGATAGTTTCAACACCAAACCACAAGATCCGTGAATCAGGATATCCGCTGGCAACAACGATTCGAGAATCTGTGTCGCGCGCTCTTCCTTCTTGATGAGGCTATCTCCTTCGGAGTCGACAGACTGTCGCCGCTCGAGAAGGAAGGTACGGTTCAGCGATTCGAGTACACGCTTGAGCTCTCATGGAAAACGTTGAAGGACTATCTGGAGCAACAGGGTTTCTCCAGCATCCCCTCAACACCTCGTCAGGTCATCAAGGACGCCTATGCAGCCGGTATCCTTCCCGACGGACAGGTGTGGATCGACATGATTGATCACAGGAATCTGCTGTCGCATACGTACGACGCATTGCGGTTCGCGGAGGCCGTCTCGGAAATCGGAAGCCGGTACCTGCCCGCAATGAAGAACCTTCGCCAATGGTTCGAAGATCGCCGATGACGCGGCTCGTTTCGCTCAGCCCAAGGGAGCTCGCTCTGATTCGAGAGGTTCTGGGCCGCCACCCCGAGGTCGTCGGCGCTGTTCTGTTCGGATCGAGGGCGAAGGGAATTGCGAGGGCTTCATCAGATGTCGATCTGTTGCTCGAAGGCCCGCTAACGCCACTTCAGGCGGAGTCGATCGCCAACGAGCTCGACGAGCTCCCACTCCCCGTTCGCTTTGACGTGAAATCCGAGGCCACGCTCAGGTTTGACTCCCTGCGCGAGCACATCCAGCGCGCGGGCTCGCGGATTCACCCGGCTCCCGAGAGCGAGGTCAACGACGCTGATCAGCGCTGAGCCACGCGCTTCACGTATTCCGCAGCCTCGCGGTGCGTACCCCACCACACACCAGGTTTCGATTGGATGTGCGCGATCAGCAGCTCCAGAGCCACGATTCGCGATCGATGTCCGACGATGTGCGGATGCATGGTCAGGAGGAACATCGTCCGTTCCGACCACGCCCGGTCGAACTCATCGATCCAGACCTGGGCCACGTCGCGCGGCGAGCTGTATGCATTGCCCTGTGGATTGAATAGTGGAGCATCATCGAGAATCCACTCCACCGGCAGCTCGACGATTCCCGTCGGCTCGCCGTTCTGCAGCAGCTCGTACGGACTGTCGTCGGCCATGAGCGAACTCTCGTAGAGAAAGCCCATTTCCCGCAGAATGGTGAGCGTGTTCGGTGAAAAGTTCCACGACGGCGCCCGGTAACCTACAGGTCTGCTGCCGGTCATCGATGTCAGCGTATCGATCGCCTGGCGCAACAGGCGGCGCTCCACGTCGGCGGGCAGGGTCGCGTTCATCTCGTGGATCCAGCCGTGAACACCGAACTCGTGCCGGCCCGAACGTTTGATGATGTCGACCTGCCGCGGCGCAAGCATCAGACTGACTGCGGGGATGAAAAACGAAGCCGGAATCCGGTTGCGGTCGAGAAGGTTCACGACCCGCTCCAGTGCAACCCTCGAGCCATATTCTCCCTGTGACAGTGCACCGATCGTCGGCTCGCCGAACCTGAGCGACACGGTCTCGTTGTCCACGTCGAACGAAAGGAGGACCGCAACGCGAGCGCCCCCCGGCCACTGCGGTGGCCGCAGGCTCCGCCCCGCTCGCACCGCGTTCACGACCTTGAATACCGAGTCGGTTGTCCACTGCCAGCCGGGCCTCGCCGGCGGCTGCTGGCTCTCCCCTGGGACCGCACCGGCCGAAAGCAGCACCAGTACAAGTGTGATTCTTTTCATGGTTTGCATGTCTGTCTCCCGTTATGTGCGTTCACTGCTCGACTCGGCTGATAAGCTGGCGTATGATTCGCTCGGTCATGCCCCAGACGACGTGTGAGTCGATCATGAAGGCGGGAGTGCGCCATGTTCCCCCGCGCACTGAAACTTCGGACTCGCGCGCCGTTGCGGGATCGGTGAGCCTGCTCCACGGTACCCAGAAGGCGTCGGCCACTTCGTGATTCAGAATCAGCGGCGGTTGTTCGGGAATGACCGCCACGAATGGTGTGACGATGATCGGCGGCAGAAATGGGGTCCTCGGCCTCACGTCGTCGAGTCTGCCGAGTATGCGGCTGGAGGTTCTGAGGTCGAGGCCGGTCTCTTCGAGGGTTTCGCGGACAGCTGTATCCTCGATTGTTTCGTCGCGGGGAGATCGGCGGCCACCGGGGAGGCCGATCTGACCACTCCAGGGATCGCCGTCACGAGCGGCACGTCTGATCAACAGAAGATCCGGGTTTGCGTCGGTGCCGGCGCCGATGATCACTGCTACCGCGGCGCGAATCGGGTCACCGTCCATTCCGGCCTCGACCGGGGCGCGAGCGGTCAGCACCGACTCGATTCGGGCGGCAAGCAGCGGCAGCCGTTTGAGGTAGCTGCTCAGTCGGCGACCTCGCCTCCGCTTTCCACCCAGCCACGGAAGCCGCCGCTCATCGATGCAACGTTGTTGTAGCCCATCTGTTGCATCGTGTCGGCTGCCAGCGCGGACCTGTTGCCGCTGGCGCAGTAGATGATGACCCTCGCGTCGCGGGGCACGCGGGCGTCGACGCCACTTTCGAGTGTGCCGCGAGGAATCACCACCGCCCCCGGGATCGTGCCGAGGTTGCACTCGTTAGGCTCGCGACAGTCGATGACGACCGTCGACGGGTCGGCGGCGATCACCTTCATGGTTTCGGTCGCCGATACCTCACGGATGCGGCTTTTGGCTTCGTTGATGAGCTGGGATGCGGATTTCACTGTTGTCCTCCTGTACCGGGGCCGGCCCCTCGCCTTGCGTCACAGCGAAACGTAGTTTGGCCGCGTGACTCTCACCACGAAAGTACTCATCGCCCTCGCCGCGGGGCTCGCACTCGGCGTGCTTCTCTCGTTGAGCGGGTCCGACCTCGCCAGCCGCATCATACCGGTCATCGAACCGGTGGGCACTCTCTGGGTCAATGCGATCCGGATGACCGTGATTCCCCTCGTTGTGGGATCGATCATCGTCGGCGTAACCTCCGCTCCCGACACCAGGACGATCGGGCGCATCGGCGGTCGGGCGCTGGCTCTGTTCCTGGTGCTGCTGTTCGTGGCCGCCGGGTTCGCGGCGCTGGTGGCTCCGCCGTTGCTGGGGCTCATCCCCCTCGAGGCAGAGGCGGTTGCCGCCCTGCGAGCGGCCGGATCCACGGCAACCGAAGGTGCGGGCGAGAGCATCCGGCGCATACCGACGTTTGCGCAGTGGCTCGTAGACCTCATCCCGACCAATCCGGTGCGCGCGGCAGCTGACGGATCAATGCTGCCTCTCATCTTTTTTTCGGTGATCTTCGGCATGGCGATCACCAAAGTGGCGGGCGACGGTCGGGGCCTGCTGGTCGGCTTCTTCCGCGCCATCGCTGATGCCGCGCTGACGCTCGTGCGCTGGATTCTCGCCCTCGCACCGATCGGTGTATTTGCGCTCGCGGTTCCGCTGGCTGCCCGGCTTGGAGTCAGCGCCGCCGGTGCCCTCCTCGGCTACATCGCGGTAACAGCCGCCGTCTGCACAGCTTTTGCGCTCGTCGTCCTCTATCCGGCGGCACGCGTCTTCGGGCGAGTGAGCTTTCGCGAGTTTGCCCGCGGTGCCTTTCCGGCACAGGCGGTGGCGTTCAGCGCGCGGTCGTCACTCGCGGCGCTACCGGCAATGATGGAGGCGTCCCGCGACAGACTGGGACTCCCGCAGCAGGTGACGACGTTCTTCCTTCCCCTCGCTGCATCCACGTTTCGCGTGGGTGGAGCGGTGGGGCTTACGGTCGGTGTCCTCTTCATCGGACGGTTGTACGGCGTCGACCTCTCGCCGGTGGAGATCGGGAGCGTCCTGCTGACAATCGTCCTCACAACCTTCAGCGTGCCCGGGATTCCCGCTGGATCGATCATCGTGATGGTGCCGACGCTGATGGCGGCCGGCCTGCCCGTCGAGGGAATGGGGATACTCCTCGGTGCCGACACTATCCCTGACATGTTCCGGACCACCACCAACGTCACTGGTGACATGTCGGCCGCGGTCATCCTGAGCCGCGGCGAAGGAGATGGCGACGTCGGTGCTGCAACGCCCCCGTCAGGTTCGTCGTGAGCTGAGGCGGCTACGGCCTCCCGGACAACTTCGCTTCATGGAAGCCGGGGGGGGGGGCCAGTGAGTGGAGGCGGCTGCGTCGTCCATCGTTGACTTCGCCCCGTCGCGATCGCTCCGCCGAACGACTGCGTTTTTTTGACTCTATTCGAAATTCGCTGATATCCGTGTCAGCGCAGCACACCCGTAGCCTGCGTGGGTGTTCACTCCCGCTGCGGCTCAGACGATCCTCGCCGGACTCACCTCTCCCTCGGCGTCAAAGCCGCTGCTTTCCGCCCTTGGCTTCACCGAGCCCCTGCCGCTCGACCGCGAGGCGCTTTCTGCGCTGGGACTGGGGGGATTCCACGAGACCTTTCATCTGGCGCGGCGGGCCGGAGGCGGTCCGCTCCGTTCCCTGATCGTCCGCTGCCGCCCGGGAAGCGGCGTGCGCGATGTTCTGCCCCGCATATCCGGCCGCCTCTGCAGCGCTGTTCCGCAGTTCAGCTGGCTGCTTGTAGGGCTTGGAGCGGAGCGCCGGGAGGCGGCAATAGCCACGTGGGAGGATCATGGTACCGGCCCGCGGCACTCCTCGCTCGTTGTCGAGCCGGCCAATGTACGCGTGAGCGACGCGGAGACGCTGGTAGCGCTGGCGGCTGCCGGTACAGGCGATGACGCGCTCGTCCATCACCGCTGGCATGAGATACTGGGTCGCCTCGTTCTGTCAGCGCGCTTCTATCGCGCCCTCGAGCGCGCCGTTGTCACCCTTGGCGAGGGCGCCGAGGGCCGGGCACCGGG
>JBQTHK010000120.1:0-19209 GCA_052389935.1 Gemmatimonadota bacterium
AGGTCTCGCTACCCGCTGCTTTCAGCGACGTCCTCACGGCTGTCGCCTTGCGGTTCACTCGGGTCGTTGCGACCAACTCCCCAGAGGACTTGCACCTCCTAGTCAAGGGTCATGCTGGACACACGCGTAATGGAAACGGCGGGCCTGTTGGCCCGCCGGTGTCATTGCCCCACCTGGGCTCGAACCAGGACTCTTCTGATCCAGAGTCAGACGTGTTGCCAGTTACACCAAGGGGCAGCTTTCGGGGTTGAACCCCAGCAACAATTCAGGCGTACGAAGTTACGACCCCCCACGAACCACAAGCAACCCCGTTCATCCAATCCGCAGGGCCCGCCTGGGCCGCTTAAGTTCTTCCAACACAACTACTTCACAACTTGCGCGCACTCAAGGGATTTCTACCCGTCATCGGTTTGTTGACCTCCGGCTGCGGGGCGGCCATTCCTCCCTGGGGACCCAGCCTCGACGCGGCGCGTCGCAACGCTGACTCCGCCTTCGAGGCCTTTCAGCTCCGCTTCACAAACGTCGAGCGCGACGACCGTTTCGCCCGCGCGCGTTCTCTGATGGGCCGCTACGCACTCGTACCTTCGCGCCTCCACAGAGACAAAGCTCTCTGGAACTCGACCCCAACACCCGACAGCGCGGTTTCGCTCTCGGTCCAGACATCCTGGGACGGATCGAAGTACAACTTCAGGACCATCACCTCCCCACCTTATCCCCGCCGCATCGCCGAGCAACGACACCTCATCCGCCTGCGCCGCGTTCAGGGCAACGATTACGAATGGGTGACCGTCGTCGACCACGCCGTCGGCAGCGCAACTGCAGCTGAAATCGGGACCGCGCTCAATGCCGCCCTCACCTCCTTCGAAGGTGTGACAGGCGAAGCGCTGCTTCGCGAAAGCAGATCATCGTTTGCCAGCACGTCTCGCACACTCGGCAGATTGATGGCTTTTGACTCGGTCCATACCCTCCGACAGCCGGACGGATCGACCTCACTCGCGATGTTTGTCGCCTTCAGGCCGGACTCGCTGCGTCGGCTCTACCCTGATTTCATCGCCTGGGTCGACAAGTACATCATGCCCACGAACTTTCGGGCCGAGCTTTCTGGTCGCGCAGGGCAGCCCTACGTGTCGCTCAGGCTTACGGCCGGCAAGATGGTGATCCGTCTCCGGGCCCGCCAAGGGAAACTCGTGGCCCTCTCCGGTTCTCCCACTCCAATGCCCGACAGCCTGCGAATCCGCCTGGACTTTTCAGCCAGGTTCAGGATCTGGCGCGTAGGATACGAGAACCTCGTTGGTGACTTCATCATCACACGCGATGCGCACGAGCGCGCCTTTCACCTGCGCTTCAGGCAGGAGCCTCAGTGGCGATTGCCATTCGCCGTCGAACACCTGATCAAGACCCCTCTCCGCAAACCGTTCGAGGGCCGTGGCACAGAGCTCTTTCTCAGTGTTCGTGATGACCTCGGGCCGCAGACGATCACCATCAGGCGCGTGAGGACTGTGGTGAACGAAAGCGCGATCATGCGCTGGCTCGGGAGTCTCGGAGCCGCCGCGTTTGGCGAGTTCGAGGGCAAGTCGGAGATCGAGGAGAACAGGTTCCTTGCGTCTGTCTTTGCCGCCTTGCGAGCTGATGTCGGCGGGCTGCGGAACTCCGAGTAGGCTCGTTCACAGGGAGCGGCGCGGCTGGTAGCTTCACGCCGTGCAGGACGTCGGCGCAGTTCGCACCCTCGGCCGCTGGAGCCTGGCGGCGCTCGTTCTCAACACGATTATCGGCACGGGAGTGTTTGTCCTCCCGGGCACAGCCGCCGGCCGTCTTGGCTGGGCGAGCCTCGCGGCGTGGGCGATTGCGGCTCTTCTGACGGCGGCAATGGTCTTCTGCTTCGCCGAGGTGGCCTCGCGTTTCGAAGGCGCCGGCGGAGCGTACCTGTATTCGCAGGCGGCGTTTGGCCGCTTTGCGGGGATACAGATTGGCTGGATCAACTACTTCGCCCGGGTCACTGCTGCGGCGGCGCAGGCCAACGCCTTCGCCACGTACCTCGCCGAGCTGTGGCCAGCCGCGGATTCACGCGCGGGCGGGGTGCTGGTCAACACGGTTTTTATCGGTTTCCTGGCGGCGGCTAACGTCCGCAGCGTGGCGACTGGAGCGCGGCTGAGCAATGTCCTGGCGGTGGTCAAGCTCCTGCCGCTGGTCGCGTTTGGCGCCCTGGGAGTCGTTTTCGTCGTTTCGGGGGCGCAGCCCCCGGACCTCGTTGGCAGCGATTCTTCGTTAGGCAGCTGGTTGCAGCTGCTCCTGCTCCTGATGTTTGCCTACGGTGGATTCGAGTCGGCGCTGATTCCGCTTGCCGAAGCAAAGGACCCCCGTCGCGACGCGCCGTTTGCGCTGGTGACCGGGTTGGTTCTGGTGACCGTGGTCTACCTTGCTGCTCAGCTGGCGGTCCTCGCCACGCTCCAGGAGCCGGCTGCCACCAACCGCCCCCTCGCCGAATCAGCACGAGCGATGCTGGGCAACACGGGGGCCGTCATCATATCGGTCGCGGCTCTGCTTTCGATCTATGGGTGGCTCGCGAGCATGATTCTGACGGTTCCGCGGATCACCAGCGCCATGGCCGAGAGGGGCGATCTGCCGCGGCTGTTCGCGCAACTCCATCCTCGGTTCAGGACGCCATGGCTGTCGATTCTCATCTTCAGCGGCGTCGCCTGGATGCTTTCCGTCAGTGGCGGTCTCATCCAGAACCTCAGCCTGTCGGCGGTATCCAGGCTCGTGGTCTACGGCACGGTCTGCGCGGCGCTTCCCGTGTTTCGCAACCGTGATACAACACCGGGAAAGCAGCCAGTCGGGCGAGCTCTGTTTCGTGCTCCGGCCGGCTCCTTGCTTGCCGTAGTTGGAGTTCTGACGTCGATCGTGCTCGCATCAAGGATGAACACCCGCGAGGCCGTGTCGCTCGTGATCATGGTAACGATCGCCGTCAGCCACTGGCTCGCGGTCCGCGGTCGTGAGCCTGATCGGGAGAGCCCCACCGGTCGAACGGCACGTCCATGAAACACGAAGGGCCACCCTGGGGCGGCCCGATCCATTAAAGTTGCCAAGCACGTTGCCATTGGAACTCTACGTCCTACCGGACAACGGCTGGCTGTCTATCTGATACGCGCAAAAAGCGCGCCTGATCCATGGAGCTGAGGGGAGTCGAACCCCTGACCTCTGCAGTGCGATTGCAGCGCTCTCCCAACTGAGCTACAGCCCCCGGCTGGAGAACGCGTCCGCAAACTATACGACGGTTCGCACTCCGGCGTAACGCCGGACCGGAGGTCGGTCCGACTCGCTAAACATATCGACAAGACGAGTCCCGGTCAATCCGATGCGCGATAACCCGCTGCAGTGCCTGACTTTGCGGCCCGGAGTCCATCGCGGGCAGGGGGGCGAACCTGACCTGGCTGGCTCGACGTAGTCGCCCCCTTCGACGCGTCTCAGGTAGTTACGATCAGCGGTTCGCCCAAAGTGTGGGGCTCGCTCAAGGCCGGCACGAACGAAACAGCAGGCAGGAACCGGACGACCGGAGCCACGTCGCGCGCCGGGGCGGGGCGTGGCTCTTCAAGGTCATTGCTCGCGTTCGCTCTCGTCCTCTGCTTCCATCCGATCCACGGATGTGGCTCGAGCGGAGCTTCCCACACCTGCGATGGGACCACCTCCCCCCCCACCCCCACCCGCTTCTCGGCTCACTCCTACCAGCGATTCGCGCTCGACGAAGCGGTGGCGCGCTCCCGCCCCCCCGCGTTCCTGACCGCCCCCCCCCCCCGCCCCCCTGGCCCTTGCGCTGGCCCTGCCACGCGCCTCGCCTCCTTCGCGGCCGATTGCAGACATGTGTGCGCGGTCCCTGCTCACTGCCACGCCGCCTTTGCGCCCCGCAGTGCGCGCCTCATCCCTCGACCATTGATGGGCAGTTCCCTTTGCATGCGCGGCGCGACCGCCCTTGCTGGCAATCTCCCGCTGGCGCTCCGGATTCATTGACGCGAATCCGCGCTTGCTCTTTCCACTCATCGTGGCCTCCGTAGCCTTCTGTAGATGCAGCGGGCCTCCTGTTCCTGGCGGCCGCCTGGTGAAATGTCGGGCTGCTACAGGGCAGCCTCAGCGATGCATGTCACAGTGTCCTACCCGCAGTGCACGGCTAAGATCGCATTCACTCGGGGAGGCGGACTCGACCACTATATTGACCCCTCATGCCGCTTTCGGTCCGCTTCCTCGGCACGTCGGCATCGCGCCCGACCGTGGAAAGGGGTGTCAGCTCTCTGGCCCTGATCCGTGAAGGTGAGACCTTCCTCATCGACTGCGGCGAAGGCACCCAGCGACAGATGATGCGTTATGGGATTTCGTTCGCCCTCAACGACATTCTCTTCACGCACTTTCACGTCGACCACTTTCTCGGCGTTGTCGGACTGCTGCGTACTCTGTCGCTTCAGGGCAGGTCAGATGCATTGCGTTGTTGGGGCCCGCGCGGGGCAGCCAGATTCCTGCACAAGTGCGAGACCCTCGGCGCCGACCGCCTCACTTTCCCGCTCGACGTGAGGGAAGTGGAGCCGGGAGACGTCATTCGCCGTTCCGACTTCGCGATCCATGCCGCCGACGCGGACCATCGTGGCCCACCGGCCCTCAACTGGGCCCTCGTCGAAGAGACGCGCCGCGGTCGGTTCGACCCCGATCAGGCGAGAGCACTGGGAATACCCGAGGGACCGCTCTGGGCCCGCCTCCATCGTGGCGAGACCGTTACTCTCGCTGATGGTCGCGTGATCGAGTCGTCAACACTGGTCGGCCCGCCACGTTCGGCGCGGCGAGTCGTGATTACCGGCGATACGCGTCCATGTCAGGCCACCCTCGACGCGGCCAGGAACGCTGACCTGCTGATCCATGAGGCGACGTTCGCAGACGAGGAAGCTGACCGCGCCCGGGAGACCGGTCACTCCACGGCGCGCGAGGCGGCATCGATCGCGCGTGACGCCGGTGTGCGACGCCTGATACTGACCCATATCTCCGCCCGTTATTCGGGTGATCCTGGCCAGCTCGAGCGCGAAGCCCGGCAGGTCTTTGGCGCTACAACGGTCGCCCGTGACGGGATGGAGATCGTGGTTCCCTATGTCGAAGTGGAGAGCGCCGTCCCTGAGGCTCGCTAGCTGACTACCCAGGACGGACGCGACGATTCGATCGGCATCGAGCGGCGGAACAGTCGCGCCATCTCGTTCTCCGTCAGAGCGTCCGCCGCGGACCGAACCGGCAGCACCGACCTCGGATCGCTCGCTTCGGGCCGACTGGAATTGATCCACGCGTAGCGATTGTGGCGCGCAGTATCGCCGTCGGGGTGAAGAAAGATGACAAGAGCTCCGCTGTGGGTTGGCATCTTCACCTCGACTCCCCACCACGTTCCGTCGGGTGCCTGAAATTTCTTCATGACTAACGACTGGCTGCAGTCAGGTTCAAAGTCTCGATCGGCTGGCGGGAATCGTAGCCCGCATCGATTTCGTGCCAGAACGCTACCGCTGGTTCGCCGTACCTCCAGCAGAGATTGATCGAACGACCATCCGCCGCACCGGGAAAGTCGACCAGACCCTGTTCGAATCCCTTGAACTCCACGCCGAGGCTGGTGAGTTCACCCAGAAAGCCCTGTATTTCGCGGGCAAGAGCCTGGGCGCGGCCCTGCAACGTGCCGGCGGATTCGAGTGAATCGTCGGTACGCGTGCGCCCGTTGGCCAGCTCGAACGCCTCGACGGTGCGATGCCAGTCGCGATAGTGGTCCATGATGTCGCGGACGATCCGGCTCACGAGGGGGAGCATACGGTTGGCGTCATCGACCGAAAAACGTGCGTTCATGACAAGAAGGCTGTCGGCTTGAGCCCGCGCCCGCAAGTGAAGTACCTGGACGCGTTGGCCTTGACGGAGCGTCAGCGTTCGGAGAGGGATTGTTCCCGGCGGCGAACGGCGATTTCGTTGAGCAGCCGGTCCTCGGCGGTATCGAGCTGAAGTGGAGGTACGGGAGCGGGACGTCCATCGTCACCCAGATGCACAAATGTCAGCCAGCACTCGTTGGTGTGCCTGCGGGTGCGGGTCTGCAGATTTTCCGCAGAGACGTTGGCGACCACCGCCATCGAACTCGTTCCGACGAAAACGACCCGCGATCGGATCTCCACCAGGTCGCCAACACGGATCGGCTCCTTGAAGAGGATCTTGTCGATCGAGAGCGTCGTGACCTGGCCACTGCAGTGACGCATCGCTGCCAGTGCCGCGCAGCGGTCGACCATGCCCATTATCACACCACCGAAGACCGAAGGCTGCCGCAGGCCATTGGCCTGATGCGGCATCATGAGGTCCGCGACGATCGCTTCGGAGTCCCGCGGAGTTCGTGGTTGCATTTGGAGGTTGGGTTCGCGATCGTCGCCGCAACGACCGCGGCCGGTCGGCGGCGCGTCGAAGCTACCTGGATCCCGCCCGAATGTGTAATCGCTTCGTCAAAGGCACGTGCGAGTGCACGAAAGGTGGAGTCCCCTGCAGGTCGCGAGCCTCCCCGGACTACGCGATCAATCCTTTCGACCACCCCCACCCCCACCCCCACGCCTCCGACGACGGCGACAGTCCACCGCCTGCCGCCACGACTCACTACGATGGAGCTCGACTCGCCGATGGTGTCGGTTTCGGAAACCACGGTAAAAGGCGCGAGGGACCATGTTGGCCTGCCGCTTTCCAGCGAGGGCCGTGATCCAACGTGTCCACTTGTCCAGGTACCAGGTTCGAACGGGATCGTCGGTAGTGGCAGGGCGAAACCGCCGGCGCGCGTGCCGCGTCCCGGGACGAGGAAGGCGATCGCTGGCCGGCCTGGCTCATCGGTCGTGATCGAAAACGAGAGTGAATCAAAAACGAAACCTCCAAAGGCGGCCTGCGCCCTGCGCGCGCGTACGTCCGACCCACGACGGACGGAATCGCGCGCAGCCTCGAAACTCGCCAGTGCGCGCTCGAAGATCCGCTTCCCTTCTCCCGTCGCGGCGATCGAATCCACACCTGCGGTTACGCCCGTGCGGCTGTCGAGCACACGCCTGATCGTCAGATGCTGGTCGCGACGGCCGCCGATGTCGATGTCGGCGTGGTATTCGTAACTCAGGAACGGACCGGTCAGATTCAGCAGCTCCGTTTCGGTTGTGGCCACGACCGACGGGTCATCGGCGATGTCCTCGTCGGGGGCGAGCGGCCGCTCATCGGGGTTGGCGGCCGCGTATTCATCGGCAACGGCCGCTATGACCGTATCACTGAAGATCAGCGATGAATCACCGCTGACGAGGTCGCGCCGGTAGATTCGTTGCCCCACGATCAGGGCGTCGAACCAGGACCGGTCGTCGTCGTGGAGGTAGAGTTCGACGAAGCGGCCGTCAACGGTTCCGATCAGCATCGCCGAGCGGCGCACCCGCCAGTCGCCGTCTTCCCAGGAGACGAGGTACGACGAATCAGCGGTCGAAGCGACGAATGACAAACCATTTGGCGCAGCAACGTCGCATCCTGTCAGCAGGATCAGGAGAACGGCCGCGCCGACGCTGGCGGTGCTCACCATTGGCACCGGCACGATTTCAACGGCGACTCCGACTCAGGCGATGGACCGCAGTGAGCAGTCGGTCGACCTCCTGTTCGGTCGTGTAGCACGCGCATCCTGCCCGTATGACACCTTCCGGCATCTGGCCGATTCTCTCGATGACAGTCGTCGCGTAGAAGTCGCCGTGTGAAAGGAACAAACCCTCGGCAGCCAGAAGTCGCGCTGCTTCCCCGGACGGAATACCATCGATGATGAAAGCAGCCGTGGGGGTGCGTTGTGACCCGGGCCGCGGGCCGAAAAGGGTCACACCTTGCACCTCCGACAGGCCATTCCACATCCTCGCGAGGAGTCGATCCCCGCGTGCGTGCAGCCCATCCATCGCCGTCACCAGTCGCTCGCGGCGCGTTCCTCCCTCTCCGAGAGAAGCGATGAAGTCGATCGCCGCCAGAGTTCCGGCGATGCCTTCATGGTTCTGGGTGCCTGTCTCCAGACGTTCACCACCGGTGTCAGGTGCAGGATCCAGTTTGGGTACGTCGAGGCTGCCCACGAGCCCCGCGCGAACCCAGGCAACACCTCCGTGTGGTCCGTAGAACTTGTAAGGCGAGCAGACGACGATGTCGGCACCCCAGGCGCGAACGTCGATGACCGCATGGGCCGCGTAGTGCACGGCATCGACGAGGATCAGGGCGCCGGCTTCGCGCGCCATGGCGGCGATGGTGGCGACGTCGTTGATCGTGCCCAGTGCGTTGGACGCCGCCCCCACCGCAACCAGTCGCGTTGCGCCTGTGATCCGGCGTCGCAGATCGTCCATGTCCAGCGTTCCGTCAGCGGGCCTCATCCGCACCCAACTCACGGTAACATCGCGTTCGCGCGCCAGCGCGGTCCAGGGCGCAATGTTCGCGTGATGGTCCAGCTCGGTGACCACCACCTCGTCACCCCTGCCCCAGTTGCGCCCCAGTGCCCGGGCGATCTGAAACGCCATCGTCGTCATGTTGCTGCCGAACGCGATCTCCCCGGACTCCCCATTCATGAGGTCGGCAACCGCCACCCTCGCCGCGTCGATCATCGCGTCCGTCTCGGCGGAAGTCGGATAGTTCCAGTGGGTGTTGGCATTATGGCCGATCAGATAATCGGTCATGGCCGCAACCACCTGCCTGGGTACCTGTGTGCCGCCGGGGCCGTCGAAGTACGCGACCTGCCTCCCCGCATGCAAACGATCCAATGCAGGAAAGTCGGTTCTGATCCGCTCGACCGCGGCCAGCGCCGTACGTTCAGGTGCAATCAGGGGATTCATCTGCGGATCTCCGTTCGCGCCCAGCGCTCGATCAACCGTACCACCTCGACGTGGTCGACCTCCTCGCCGAGTTCCGCTCTCGCCACCCGGAAAATCTCGGCCGTCTGCTGGATCACCGCCGACGGCACTCCCTGTGACCGCGCGAAATCAGCGGCGATCGCCACGTCCTTTTCGAGGAGAGCCAGTCTGAACGTGCGCGGAAAAGCTCCTGTCAACACTCGTGCCGGAATCAGGTTTTCCGATGCGTTCGATCGGCCGCTCGATGCGTTGATGATTTCGAGCGCCGCTTCGGCGCTGACTCCGGCCTTGACCAGTGCCGCCAGTCCCTCCGCCGCCGACAGGATGTGCGATGCGAGGAGTGCGTTGTTGACAGCCTTGAGCGCATGCCCTGATCCCACCGGACCGACAAGCATCACGCGCTTGCCGAACGTGTTGAGCACGGGAGCGACCCTCCCGAAATCGTGTTCACGACCGCCGCACATCACCGTCAATGTCCCGCTCTCGGCACCGGACGTACCCCCGCTGACCGGGGCGTCGACAAACCCGATGCCCAGCTGATCGAGTCGGCCCGCCATCTTTCGTGAGCTCGCCGGATCACCCGAAGTGCAGTCGAGCAGGATCGACCCGGCTGCCATGCCGCCGAGCAGCCCCGAATCGGCATCGAGTACCTGCTCTACTTCTTTGGAGGTGGGGAAGCAGGTAATGACGATCGCCGCGTCACGAGCGGCGAACGCCGGGGTATCCGCGGTCTTTGCGCCCGTGGACGCTGCGAAGGCAGCTGCGCGCTCGGCCGTCCGGTTCCACACCGTCAGATCGAAGCGGCCAGCAAGGTGCCTGGCCATCGGCGTGCCAATCGCGCCGAGACCAAGGAAAGCGAGTTTCATGCGAGGAGGATGGGTAGCTCGCTGCTAAGCTAGCAACCCATCCCCCCGGGGGAACCCCGTAAAATGCGTCGGAGCTCTCCGCTCAGAGTGCGAACCAGTAGCTCGCCTTGATCAGCAGTGTGTTGTCCGGATGTGCGTCGAACAGATTTCGAATGTCGCGTCTCGCCTGGAACGTCCCCCGATCCAGGTGATCCTGGGTGCGGCCCTGCTGCCATACCAGGAAGAGCGTTGAACCGGGGCGATATTCCCAGCGCAGCACGGCGTTCGATCGGAACTGCTTGAAGTTGAATCCGTCGGGATCGGTGCCCTCCCCCCCTCCGTACGGCTCGAATTGCTGCCTGTAGTCACTCGATCGCGGATCACGCACCCGTCGCCAGTCGGTATAGTCGCCGCCGGTCGTGAATGGCTGAGCATAGAACTGCATCGATAGTGTGGGCGACGCCGTCCAGTTGATGCGCGTCGTCATGGCTACCGTTTTCTGGTTCAGCCGGGCCACCGTATAGTGCGTGGAATCGTGGCCAATCGCCCCGAAGTTCCCGACCCACTGCCGATCGTTCACGGCACGCTCGAAGCGCATTCCGATCGAAGATGAGAATCTCGACGCCACCCGGAAGTCGAGCTCAGGGCCGAGGCTGACCCGCCAGCTGCGACCGTCGTCGCCTCGTCCCCAGTTGAGATTGAAGCCGGGTACGAGCGGCTTGCGCTGGTCCGCCTCGAATCCGGCCCAACCGAAGTATGCCGGCCGCTCGCGCAGCGACGGGCCGCCGCGCAGGCATGCACCGCACTGACCGGGTGTCTCGCCGCCGGCCCCGAAATAGAAGAACCACATGTTCCGGAGCTGGCCGTTGACGTTGATGTTGCCGCCGTGGCCGGTGCTCACTCCGTCGGTGAACCAGCTGTTGAACTGGTTGACGTTCACCTGAAGCCGGCGGTAGAACGAACGCGGCTCCTGGAAGACGAGCCCCACCCAGTTCGACTGCCCCATGTTGTTTACGCTCTGCATGTAGCCGATGTCGTTGACCTCCAGACCCGGACTCTTGTACCAGACGCCGGTCCAGAATCGGGTGATGCCGCCGCCCTGCTTGTTCAGGCCCGTGCCGAAGCTCGTGCCGGAGAGGCTGGTGCGAGTGGGGTCATAGTCGATGTCATCGTCGGGGCGCTGGAAGAGGTGCACTCCGGAGCGTTGGGTTGCCGCGATCGCGGATTCCGAGCCCCTGACAAGGCTACCTAACAAGTGGCCGCTCCACTGGTAATTGCCCCCGGACCCGAAGCGGTGTCGCCAGTCGATTCCCCCGGCGTACGCGTCACGTCGCAGGAAGTCCCCGGTTTCGTCGGTGAGGTTACGGTTGAGCGCAGTGAAGATGGCGCCCACGCCGCTGCGTCCCCGCCTGAAGTCCTGCTGGGCCCGGGCGACGAAGTGGTTCGTCCCCGGTTCAACAGTGACGTCGCCGGCCCGCTCACGGGCGGTGTACGCGTTCAGTATCCCGAGTGAAAGTCCGTTCGGGAGTCGACCGGTGATCTTGGCCGCGCCAAGGATTGTGGAGGAAAGCGGTACCGCGTTCGGGTCGTCAGCGAGGTACCCGACCTGCGGCGCCCTCCCTACACGCCGAGAGTAGAACGGCCCGGTGCACTGGCCGTCGTTGCAGTCGACGGCAAACGAAAAGATGCCGGTCCCTTCGAGGAAAAACGGGCGCCGTTCCTCGAAGAACTGTTCGAAAGCTCCGAGGTTGAGCACGGCCGGGTCCGCCTCGACCTGACCGAAGTCGGGATTGATCGTCGCGTCGAGGGTCAGGTTGGAGGAGAGGCCGATCTTGATATCGCCGCCGATCGTGCCTCTGGTGAGGCGTCCATAGCCGTTCCCTCGCACAACCGATTGGTTGGACTGCACCGAATACGGCATCAGCTCGAGGCGCCGATTCTCTCCGATTCCCCTGATGCCGCGGATTTCGCCAAGCTGTGATGCGATACCGAATGCAGATCTCCGCCACAGCGGCCAGGACGAACGCTCGTTGAGGCGTGCGACCTCGCGATGCACGCCAACGCCGAAGGTGTGCTCCTCCCTGTTCGTGTAGCGGAGCTGGTTCAGCGGGATCCGGAATTCGGCGACCCAGCCAAGCGAGTCGATGCTTGTCTTTGCTTCCCAGACGGCGTTCCACGTGACGTCTTCGGAGTTGTCGTTGAACAGGTAGATGTCGCGCTGGACGCCGGCCGGATTGACCATGAACTGATAGCCGGTTCGCTTGTCGTGGTACGAATCGATTACAACACGAATGTAGTCCGACTGCGTGCGCTCATCGCGGCGGCTGAGGAGCGCCATGATGGAGTCCGGACGCGGATCGAAGGCCCGCACCAGGACGTAGATATTGCGGTCGTCATAGGCGAAGCGCGCCTCGGTCTGCATTGTCGGTTCGCCGTCTTCGACAGGGTCGAAGACGCGGAATCCGCTTATCACGTGGGCGATCGTCCACACGGCGTCGCTGCCGCGTCCGTCGATCACCGGCGCCGGTTCGGCACGTACCGCCTCGGTAACGAGATTGGCCGGAGCGGCGGGCGAGCGCCCGGTTCCGAGGAGCTGCTGTCCGGACGCGAGCGCCGGCAACCCTAATAGAATAAAGCAGATTGATTCTTTCATGCGTGGCATCGTAGTTGGGCAACGTCAGCGGGAAAACCTTACGGGGGCGAACCGAACTCTGTTTCTGACAACCGAATATCCCCGAGGGTTGAATCGTCGGGGCACAAAGTGCTTGTTGCCTGACAACGACAGCCGTAAGTTGCGGCCCCTGGTTGCGCCGCGATCCCGAACCGGTCCACAATGACCACTCCCCCACGCTCACACGATCGCGAGCTGGCTGCCCTCCTCGCGCCGGACATATTGTCGCTCCTCGACGAGTCCCCGGCTGATATCGCAGCCGAAACCAGCGAGCTCCACCCGAAGGATCTCGCTGACGTCGCCGAGCTGCTTCCACACGGACGGGTCGCTGACCTGCTACGGGCCCTCGAGCCCGCCAGGGCTGCCGACGTGCTGGAATACATGGACGAAACTCTGCGCTCCGAGCTCCTCGAGGAAATGAGCACCGAGCAGGCCGCGCGCCTCGTCTCGGAGATGACGCCGGACGATCGCGCCGACGTTCTCGAAGATCTCGAAAAGGAAACGGCTGACGAGATCCTGCAGGACCTCCCGGCCGATGCCCGCCAGGAAACCGAACGACTACTCCAGTTCGAGCCGGACACTGCCGGTGGTCTCATGACCACCGAGTTCGTCTCGGTGCTGCGCGATCTGAGTGTGGAGGAAGCGCTGCTCGAGGTCCGCGTTGCGGCCCGCAGCAATCGCAAGGAAGCGATGAACGCGATCTACGTCGTCGACGATTCGGCCTCACTGACGGGTGTGCTTTCACTCCGCGAACTGCTCGCCGCACCCGAGGGCAGCCGCATCGCCGACGTCGCGTGGACCGAAGTCGTCTCGGTGCCGGCAACGGCGGAGCGGGGTGAAGTCGCGCGCATCACCAGGGACTACGACCTCGTTGCCGTACCGGTCGTCGATGGATTCGGGCGACTGATCGGCGTCATCACCGTCGACGACGTCATTGACGTCATTGTCGAGGAGCAGACTGAAAGTGCCCAGCGACTGGGCGCAGTCCAGCCACTCGAGGAACCCTACTTTCAGGCAGGTTTCTGGAGCGTGGCGCGCAAACGCGTCGGCTGGCTGGTGCTTCTCTTCATCGGCGAGATGTTCACCGGAACTGCAATCCGCGCCTACGAGGACACACTCGCTGCTGTCCTCAGTTTGACACTGTTCATTCCGCTGATCATTTCGTCAGGAGGAAACTCAGGTTCGCAGTCCTCGACGCTGATCACCCGGGCGCTGGCCGTCGGAGACGTCGAGCTGGGCGACCTCTGGCGCGTCATGCGGCGTGAACTGGGCCAGGGCGTCATACTCGGCGTTTGCCTCGGCGCGATCGGCTTCGCGCGTGCCCTCCTGTGGCGCACGCCCGCGGATGTTGCGCTCGTTGTCTCCCTGACGCTGGTCCTGGTGGTGGTGGCCGGGGCGCTCGTTGGCGCTTTGCTCCCCATGCTCCTCAAGCGAGCCAACATCGACCCGGCGATCGCCTCCGCACCATTTGTGGCTTCACTCGTCGATGTAACGGGAATCGTCATCTACTTCAGCCTCGCGCGACGGGTCCTCCACCTCGGCTGACCTCGCCCGAGCGGCGGTCGCGGCGAACCACCGCGACCATTCCCGCCACGCCGATCAGCGCAAATGAAAACCACTGGATCGCATAGGAGAGATGTGAGCCCTCGCTCAACCTCGGTGGGTCGAGCCGGACGGGATGTGTGATCGCTCCCTGCGCTCCCGCATCGACGACTTCCTGGGCCACGATCGCCGGCGCAATCGGGTAAGGGAATTGCGGTGCGATCGAATCGTACGCGAGCCGGCGAACGACTCGTGGCGTCAGCGAGAAGACCGACCCGCCGGCGGTGCGCACCAGGCGATCGGCGTGACCGATCACCAGCGATCCAAGGCTCTCGGGCTCGCGCCAGAGAGAGTCCGTCACCGTCATTCCGTCGGGCGAATATACCCAGCCGCGGTTTACCAGGACGGCCGTGTCGCTGTCGTGCCGGATGAACGGCGTGATGAGGTGGACTCCGGGTGAACCCTGGCGCGAGCGTGATCCAAGAACGAGTCCGTTATCGTAGTCGTAGCGGCCCGCCATGCGCGTTGGCCGGAGCGCGAGTGCGGCGGTATCGCGCAGAAGCTCGGCCACGTCGACCGTCGGCCCGCCAATTCGTCCCTGCAGTTCGGTGTTTGCCGCCCGGCGCGCTGAAAGCCGGTCCAGTTGCCAGAAGCCCAGTCGCGCGCAACCAGCGACCACGAGGGAAGCAAAAACCAGGAACCCGATTGTGCGGCGACTCAACATCGTGGAAAGCTATCAGAAGAGAAGCAACTGATCGCCTAACGTCTCGGGCCGTGCCACCGGGTGACCCAGCCGCTGCTGCAGATCGCGTATGGTCGCCGGACTGTGGCCGGCGAAATGGTTGTTGGCGTAGCCGTAAACGACAGAAACTGTTCGAGCAAGCGAGACGAGAACAGCCGCCCAGGCGTCGAGCTCCGCGGTCCGGTCAACCTGCGTTCGCGAATAGTCGACGATGTCGCGATCAGGGCCCATCCATCTCACGTACGCGATGTCAGACGTCGGTCGCTCGGCGAGGCCCATCATTGTGCGCCGCGGGATCCACCGGCCGTCGACCAGCGCCAGCGCCACCTGGTGTTCAGCGAGAAGCGCGACGATTCCGTCGTTGATCCAGCCTCTGTGTCTGAATTCGACAGCGAAACGCAGATCTCGTGGCAACAGCGGCAGAAAACTCGCCAGCGCCGGCAGCTCACTGGGCCCGAAATCAGGGCCGAGTTGAATGAGGATCGGACCCAACCGATCTCCAAGCGCACGGGCGACGGAGGTGAACTCGTCGAGGAGGGACTGGGAGTGCCTAAGCCGTTTCTCGTGAGTGATCTCCTGGGGGAGTTTGAGGGAGAAGGTAAAGCCGGGCGGCACGCGGGCAGCCCACCCCTCGAGGGTCTTGAACGAAGGGAGCGCATAGAAGGTGGCGTCGACTTCGACTGTGTTGAAGGCGCGCGAATAGACCGCGAGGAACTCCGCGGCCCGTGTTTCCGGTGGGAAGAACGGCCCGACCCAGGCGCTGTAGTTCCACCCTTGGGTACCGAGTCGGATGTTGCCTGCCATGGTCGCGGAATCGGCGCGATGGGTCCTGTGATGTCAACGGCGCTGGGCGTTGGGTGGAGACCAGTGTCGGCGTCCTCCTTGACCGTCTCTTCTTCCTCGTCATTGTCCTCTTCGCCACTTGCAGTTTCATATCATAATGATATCATATACCAACCTCAACCGTGGAGTAAACGGATGTTCCGCGAAATCACCAGAAAGGGCACGCCGGGCCTGTCTGCTCTCTTCGCCCTTCTGGTCGTCGGCGGCCTGACGACCTGGCAGCTCGTGCGAAACGCCGCGGAGTCGAACCCGGTTGCCGTTGTCCTCTGGACGCTCGTCGTGACGTCTGCGCTGATCGGACTCTTCGGACTGTTCACCGTGCAGCCTAACGAGGCGCGGGTACTTACCCTTTTCGGCCGCTACACGGGAACGGTGCGTGAGCAGGGCCTGTGGTGGGCGAACCCCTTTTACACGAAGAAGCGCATCTCGCTGCGTGTACGCAACTTCGAGACGGCGAAACTCAAGGTCAACGACAGCCAGTCCAATCCGATCGAAATCGGCGCGATCGTTGTCTGGAAGGTCGTCGACACCGCCGAGGCGCTGTTCGAGGTCGACGACTACGCTCACTATGTGGTGATGCAGTCGGAGTCAGCGGTGCGTGCTCTGGCGCAGACCTATCCATACGATGCGCACGTTGAGGGGGAGGTCTCACTCAGCACTCACCCCGCGGAAGTGGCGCGGGCACTTCAGGACGCGGTACGCGAGCGCCTTACCAAGGCTGGGGTCGAGGTCATCGAAACTCGCCTCAGTCACCTCGCCTACGCGCCCGAGATCGCGGCGGCGATGCTGCGGCGACAGCAGGCCTCGGCTGTCGTTTCGGCACGACAGAAGATCGTCGAGGGTGCTGTGGGCATGGTCGAAACCGCCCTCGAGATGATCAGCCAGAAGTCGCTCGTGACACTCGACGAGGAGCGAAAGGCGGCGATGGTCAGCAACCTGCTGGTTGTCCTCTGCTCTGAAAACGAGGCACAGCCGGTGGTCAACGCCGGTACCCTGTACCAGTAGCCTTCAGGTGGCGGAGCGCAAACCGTTCCTTCTCCGCATCGACCGCGACGTCCTTGATGCAATGCAGCGTTGGGCGGACGACGATCTGCGCAGCCTCAACGCGCAGATCGAGTTTGTGCTGAGGCGCGCGCTCCAGCAGTCCGGGCGCCGGCCGCGTCCCTCCGATTCCGCCGCTCCTGATTCGGAGGCAGATCGCAGGCCGGAGCGTGATCCGGCCCGCGGCGCTAATGAGCCGGACGCGACCGGTTCGTGAGCGCCCCACTCCCGGGCCCATTGAGTACGTCGACCATCAGACGCGAGGCCAGGGCCAGCCCGACATGGACGCTGCCGGCGCGACCCACTCGCAGCGTCAGTGGGCCATCGAATGGCGCACGTTCGGCCAGCTCAACCTCGACACCGGGTCTTATTCCGAGTTTTGCCAGGTAGCGCAGCAGCTCCGGGTCGTCATCGCTGACGCGCATGATCCGCACCTTCTGTCCGGCTCCGATATCGGACAGCGTCTGGTGCTGCCGCTCATCGATGGCGCCGTCGCGGGTGGGTATCGGGTGGCCGTGCGGGTCGGTCAGTGGCTCGCCGATCGCCGCCGCCATCCGGTCGATCAGTTCGTCGCTTGACGCATGTTCGAGGCGCTCGGCCTCCTCGTGGACCCGGTCCCACGCGTAGCCTAATGCTTTTGCGAGGTAGGCTTCGATGACCCTGTGGCGCCTGATCGTGCGCAGGGCCGCCCTGCGGCCGGCGTCCGTCAGTCTTACGCCGCGGTACCTCTCGTATGACACCAGTCCCTGATCGGCGAGGCGACGTAACATGCCGCTGACCGAGGCGGGGGCGATCTCGAGGCGTGCTGCAATGTCGTTGGTGGCTGCCGCGCTCCCGTCGAGCTCGATGGCGTAGATGGCCTTGAGGTAGTCTTCGACGGGGCCCGAAAGGGCTTTTCCCGTTGACGGCGGGGCTTCTCCCTTCGCTCGCTGACTTTTCGCGCGGCCACTCCTCCTGCTCCTGCGGGCAGTCACGACGCCTGGGCCGGCGAGCGCACCAGCAGGACCGGTATGCGGGTCGAGTGTCGTACCGCGTTGGCGACACTCCCGTACGCGATGTCACCGAGGAGTCTGTGGCCATGTGTCGCCATGGCGATGAGGTCGCAATTCTCCCGAACCGCGGCGGCATCGATCTCGCGCGCCGGGTCACCGCTTGCCAGGACTGCCTCGGCCGGCAGCCCGGTACCGGATACCTCGCCGACGACCCGGTCGAGGTATTCGCGGTCAGTCTTCATCTCCTCCGACTCCCGGAGATTGAGGGCGGTGATGTTGCGGGCGGCCCAACCATCGGCAACATGAATGAACACGATCGAGGCGTCGCAGAATCGCGCCAGCTGGCAGACGTGGTCGATAATGACGCGGTCCGTCGCGCTGCATTCGAGGGGCACGAGAATGCGGCGGTACATCAGGCCAGCCATCCGCGCAGCGTCTGGATGAGCAGCCAGGCGTTGAGTGAGGCGATCACGGCCGCGACGGTGTAGGCGAGCACCTTGAGCCACGCAGGGTTGACGAACGGACCCATCTTGACCTTGTCCGACGTGAACATCACCAGAGGAAACACGGCGAAGGACAACTGGAGGCTGAGGATTACCTGACTCAGAATGAGCAGCTGGGCGGTTCCGCTTTCTCCGTACAAGATCGCCGTAATGGCGGCCGGCACAATGGCAATCGCCCGGGTAACCAGACGGCGCAGCCAGGGCCGCATGCGGATGTTGAGAAAGCCCTCCATGACGATCTGGCCGGCCAGTGTCCCCGTGATCGTCGAGTTCTGACCCGAAGCGAGGAGGGCGACAGCGAATACCACACTTGCAGCGCCGACGCCCAGCAATGGAGACAGCAGCTTGTAGGCGTCCTGGATCTCGGCTACCTCGGTGTTACCGGTGGTGTGAAAAGTGGCCGCGGCGACAATGAGTATCGCAGCGTTAATGAACAGCGCGAACGAAAGCGCGATTGTCGAGTCGATGAAGGCGTAGCGTACGGCTTCTTTCTTTCCTTCGGTTGTCTGGTCGTAACGCCGGGTCTGCACGACCGACGAATGGAGGTAGAGGTTGTGGGGCATGACTGTCGCGCCGAGTATCCCGATGGCGATGTAGAGCATTTCGGGATTGCGGAGGATCTCGGGCGATGGGATGAAGCCGCCGAAAACGCCGCTGACCGATGGTCGCGAGATGAAGAGCTCGAAGAGGAAAGAGAATCCGACCACGGCGATGAGCGCAATCACCAGCGCTTCGAGAAGCCGGAACCCCTTGTTCTGGAGGTACAGGACGAGGAGGACGTCGAGCGCCGTGATCGCGACGCCCCATGGCAGCGGGATGCCGAAGAGGAGCTGGAGCGCGATGGCGGTGCCGATGATCTCTGCCAGATCGCACGCCGCGATCGCGATTTCGCAGAGTACCCAAAGAGCCATTGCGACGGGCTTCGAGTAGTGATCGCGGCAAGCCTGGGCGAGGTCGCGCCCGGTGACGATGCCGAGTTTGGAGGAGAGACCCTGAAGCAGAACCGCCATCAGGTTCGAGATCAGGATGACCGAGAGAAGCGTGTATCCGAATCGTGAGCCACCGGCGAGGTCGGTGGCCCAGTTGCCCGGGTCCATGTAGCCGACCGCAACGAGGTAACCGGGGCCGGCGAATGCGAGGACTTTGCGCCACTTCGA
>JBQTHK010000121.1:0-11399 GCA_052389935.1 Gemmatimonadota bacterium
GGCTTTCGAGCAGCCTGACCGTTTCGGGATAGGGTGAGATGCGCTGCACAGGGCCGTTTGCCATGTCGGCCGTGGTCATTCCGTTCCGGGCAACCGCCCTGACATCCGCACCCTTCGAGACCAGGTACCGGATCATCTCGTTATCGCCGCGGGCCGCGGCGTTGTGGAGCGGAGTGAATCCGTTGTAGTCCCTGGCATTTACGTCAGCGCCCAGCTCCTCGACGAGGAATCTGACCGCCGGCAACCAGCCGCGCTGCACGTGGCGATGATCGTTGGCTGCGAAACCCTGACCGTAGCCAACACCCGACGCAGCGTGAATCGGGTAGACACCGGGCCCACCATCGGGGACGCGGGGGAGCCCGGACGGATCAACGCGCTCCGGCTGCGCGGCGGGGGCGGGCCCGGCCGCGTTTTCCGGCGCGGCGCGACGAGCCCGCTGAGCCGGCTTGAGAGTCGCTTTCGCGGGATCGGCGCCGGCGGCGAGAAGAAGCCTCATTGCCTCGACGTCAGTCGCGTACGCGGCTCTGAAAAAGGGAGTTGCTCCGGCGAAGTCCACGCGGAGGTTGTCCCTGTTGTAGGTCGTGTACCAGAGGTTTCGGCGCAATCTGGCGTTTGGGTCGGCCCTGGCCGCGAGCAGTGCCTGCACCACGTCGATGTACGTTGCCTTCTGCTGGAGATGGTAGGCGGGCTGCGGAGTGCGCGAGGTGGGCGCCCATTCCTTGTTGATCACGCCATAGAGAGGTGTCGCGCCTGCATCGCTGGCGAGATTGGGGTCGGCGCCGCGTTCGAGGAGCAGCAAGGCGACGTCGTACTGCCCGTTGATCGCCGCCATGAGGAGCGGGCTGGTTCGGTCGCCTGCGCTCACCTGATTGATGTCGGCGCCACCGTCGAGCAGTTCACGTACGACGGCCGCATGTCCTTCGCGGACCGCCAGGAGGAGAGCGGTGTGACCACCCTGGGGGCCGAGCAGCCCGGTGTACGATGGGTCATCGTCGTCGAGACCCGCACCACCCTGGGCGGCGAGCCGAGCCTGCTCCTGCGCCGTGGCGGTGGCGTCGTTGGCGATCGCTGCGTCCGACGCTGCCTGTTTCTCTACCGCCAGCGATGCACGAACGGCAGCCTGAACCTGCGCTGCCACCGGGCGCCATTCGGCGTTCGCCTTCTGCCCTTCTTCTTCGCGCAGTTTGGCCAGAACCGCGTTGCGCTCCTGTCGCGCCTGCCGGTCCATGGCCGCTGACGCCGTGACGTCGAGGGTTCTTGCAGCGTGCCTGGTGCTGGCACCGGCTTTCAGCAACGCGCGCACAGCAGCTGCCCTACCGCTCGCTGCGGCCAGCATCAGCGGCGTGTGCCCCCATGCCGGTTCGCTGACGTCGACCTCGGCACCGCGTGCTATCAGCAGTCTGACAGCAGTTTCGGGCCCCGACATGGCTGCGTAATGGAGTGCCGTGAGGCCCTCGGCCGTACGCAGATGGACATCGGCGCGTGCATCGATGAGCACCTTGACGAGCTCGGCGTGCCCCTCGCGCGCAGCCAGATGGAGCGGTGCCAGGGCGCCGATCCGCGTAGACGCCGCAGTACTACCGCGGGCGGCGATCACGAGCCTGGCGATTTCTACGTTTCCCTTGTAGGCCGCCCAGTGCAGTGCCGTCATGCCGTCGCGCTGTGCCGTGTTCACCGGGGTGCCGGAGCGGATGAGACTGCGCACCAGTGCCGCGTCGCCCCGCATCGCAGCGTCCGCCAGCGATGTCGATTGAGATGCAGCATTGCTTGAAACTCCGGCGGCGAGCAGCAGCGCCTGAGCCAGCTTGCGGACGGAGAACGAGATCGCGGTCATCGGTTAACTCCTCAAAGGCTCAGCTGCCCGGTGCTGTCGCCAAAGTCCCTGATATCCTCCAGTCCGAGGCCGTTCATGAGACCGAGGAGCGCGTTCGACATCGGTGTTCCGTCGGGTGCCTTGAAGTGCAGGTTGCCCTTGAGCGCGCCATTGGCGCCGCCGAGGAGCAGGAGTGGACAGCGGCGATGGTTGTGCGTGTTGCTGTCAGCCATCGGTGAGCCATAGATAATGGCCGTCTTCTCCAGAAGAGGTGTGCCACCGTCGCTGGTCGAAGACAGCTTCTCGAGCAGGTGCGGGAGCAATCCCACGTGATAGCGGTTGATCCCGGCGAACTCCCTGACGCGGTTCGGGTTGTTTCCGTGGTGTGATGCTGGGTGGAAACCCGTCATCACGCCGCTTTCCGGATACACGCGTGCCGAAGCGTCACGACCGAGCTTGAACGAAAAGACGCGGGTGGTATCGGACTGGAAGGCGAGTACCTGCAGATCGAACATCAGCTTGACGTGGTCACTGAACGAGTCGGGGACTCCCGCCGGCGCGCCAGCCAGATCGCGTTCCTCTCCGCTCGCGTTGCGTACCTCGATCTGCTGGATACGTCTCTCGATCTCCCGGATGTCTTCGAGGTACTGATCCATGCGCAGCCTGTCGCTCGCACCCAGCTCTCGCTTGAGATCAGCGACGCGTCCGGTGATCCAGTCGAGGATGCTGCTGGTTGTGCGATTACGGGCCGCACGCTCGTCAGATGTGCCACCCGAACCGAACAACTGCTCGAAAACCACTCGCGGATCCCTTATCATCGGCAGCGGGTCGGTCGGCGAGGACCAGCTTATCGAGTCGGTGTACATGCACGAGTAGCCGTAGGCGCACCCACCTGCCCGGTCAACCGGCTCGATGCACAACTGCATCGACGGGATCGGGGTGGTCTGTCCGAACCGCCGGGCGTAGAGCTGGTCGAGCGACGTGCCCACGTAGATGTCTGAACTTTCAGTCTGCGTTGGGTGGGCCTGGGTGAGGAATACCGCGCTTGAGCGGAAGTGGTCGCCTCCGATCTCTTCGGATTTCCATGCTTCGGCCATCCTGACGTCGGTGTTGCTGACGATAGTCAGGTATTTTCGCCAGGGCTCGAGCGGGCTGAGTGAGGTTGCGGAGAGGTCAAATGTGGAGCCTGTGCCGACCGGGACCCACAGGTTCTGGCTCAGCCCGTAGGGGCTGCAGCCCGCCGCGCCATGAACCATCTCGATGCAGATGAGCCGCGCCGGGTCGCCGCGGGGTGCGAAGCGGCTGAGGCGGGTGGGAACCATCGCGTCCAGATATGGAAGCGCGACCATGGCGCCCGCACTCTTGAGGAAAGTGCGTCGCGGGAGTGGCTGTTTGCCGAGGTTAGGCATGGATATCGGGGCCTGGGAATCAGTTGCTACTGTGTAATGCCCTTCACATCCGGCGCGTCGAGCTTCTGCATTCTGAACGCGGGGCTGTTGACCACGCCCATGATGTACGATGAAATCCGGTGGTCCTTTGCGGCTGCTTCGCGCACGATGCCTCTGATTGACGGCATGTCGAAGGGCTCCACTCTGCGCCCGAGCCCGTACGCCATGAGGTTGCGCGTGAAGGTCCTGAGCAGTGTCTCATGGCGCCGCAAGAGTGCCTGGTTGAGTTCGGGGAGGCTGCTGGCAGTTGTGCCGTCCCAGAGCTCACCGCGCGAGTCGATGGGCATGCCATTATCACGAACGCGCCAGCGACCGGTAACGTCGAAGTTCTCCATCGCCAGCCCGATCGGATCCATCATCTTGTGGCAGGAGGTGCAGGCGGGGTTCTTCCGGTGCTCCTCCATTCTCTCTCTCACGGTCAGCGGCCGCCCGTCATGCATGTCAGGTGTAGCTTCGAGGTCTGGCACACCGGGCGGCGGTGGCGGCGGCGGGCTGTGGAAGAAGACCTCCATCACCCACTTTCCGCGGTCGACTGCCGATGTGCGTGTTGCGTGCGACGTCAGCGTCAGGATGCTCGCGTGCCCCAGCAGCCCGCGCCGTTGCGGGTCAGAATGGGCAATGCGCCGGAACTCGTTGCCCGCCACGTCGGACATACCGTAGTGCTGCGCCAGGCGCGCGTTGACGAACGTGTAGTCGGCGGTGTAAAGCTCGAGAACACCGTGATCCTCGCGCACGAGATTCTCGAAAAACAGCTCGGTCTCCCTGCGCATCGCGTCCCGGAGCTGTTCGTCAAAGTCGGGGTACTGCCTCACGTCCGGCTGCACCGTTTCGAGGTCAGGGAGCCGCAGCCACTGGGCGGCGAAACGGGTGGCCAGCGATGCCGCGCGCGGATCGCGCAGCATCCGCCGAACTTCGCGCTCCAGCAGAGCGGGCTGCGACAGCCGCCCCCGCGCCGCGGACGCCAGCAGCGCGCTGTCGGGAGGTGATGACCAGATGAAAAACGACAGCCTCGTCGCCAGCTCAACGTCGCTCAATGCGCGAACCTCTCCGGGGCGTGCCCCACCGGGCGCCCGCTCGAAGCGGAAGACGAAATCCGGGCTGGCGAGCAGCGCTTCGAGCATCGTGCGAACTCCCGCCTCGAACCCTCCGGCTTTACCTGCGTTGTCATAGAGACCCATCAACCCTTCGGTGTCGCGCGCGGTCAGCGGCCGGCGCCAGGCCAGCGTCCCGAGCCGATTCATGATCGAAATCGCGCAGGGACGCTCTGCAGAAGGAGAGCGCGGGGTGCAGGAGAAGATCCGACGCCGCACCGGCGTCGGCGACACCCCGAGAGCCTCGTGCGGACCCATGATCATGACATCCCGCAGGTGCGGAAGCAGGGTGAAGCCGTATGCAGTGGAGTTGGAAGTGCTGTTGAGCGACCACTTGAGCGGCGAGATGAGGTCCTGGACCACGCCCTGGAACGAAGGGGGAATGAAGGCCGCCGAGACGCGGTGCGGACCGGCCGTGATTCGCACCGGCTCCGTCGCCATCGACACCCCGTTGGGGTCCGACGCGTGCATGAATCGGTCGATGTCGATGACTGCGACCCTCTCGCCATCGATCGAAATCTCCAATCGCTCTCCCCGCGCCAGACCACCGGCAAAGGCACCCGTGGTCTCGTGAAAGAAGTTGGCTCTGAATGTGTAGTCCCCGTCGGCGGGAAAGTTGTGGATCACCGACGTCCCGCCGCGTGTTCCGAACGGCGCGCCCTCGACGTGAGATGTCTGGGATGCCGTCCTCGGCACGCTGTAGGTTGCTGTCGTTGGGGTTGCACGCGGATTCCCTGCCGCGAGCCAGCTTATCGCGCTCGCTGCCCGCAGATATCCGTCGAGCAAAGCCGGGGATAGCGCCTGAACGTCGGCTATGTTGTCGAAGTTTTCGCTCTTTGTATCCAGGGGCAGCCACAGACCAGCGTCGATCTCGAGACCGAGCAGGTCACGCACCGCGGCACTGTATTCAGCGCGGTTGAGCCGTTGAAAGGTTCGCTTTCCCGGGTTTGGGGTTCTGGCCGCGGACGAGTCAAGCTGATGCTCGAGGGCTGTTATCAGGGCCACGACGGTGTCCGGTGCCGGACGTGCCTGCCCCGGAGGTGGCATCATCCCCGACCTGAGCTTGGCGATCACTTTTTCGGCCACGTCCGCCGTCGCCTGAGGCTTTGCCACGTCGAACCCGGCAAGTGACAGGTTGCCCCGCCTGACACCCTCGCTGTGGCAGCGCTGGCAATACTGCCGAACGACCGCGTTCAGCTCCACGGACGTGAGCTTCGGAGCGGTGGTAGACGCCCGTGGCGTCGGCATCGCGATCATGAAACCAAGACTTGCGAGCGCGGCGGAGATCGTCTTCATCGCGTCAGCCAGGACGGAGTAACCGACTGCGGGACAGCCCTGCGAAGATGCCGCTCATATCGTCGTATCCGCAAGCAGGAATTGAGGATGAGTTGACGGCTTCAGTGGCCCTCTTAACATTCATCCACTGGCCCTGCATCAGCCGGGCCACCTTTCCTGCAGCCGATGCAATACGTACCCGTATTCCTGGTCGTTGCCGCCGCCGCCGTGGGCCCCATGACCGGCGCACTGTACGCGCAGATCCCCCCACCCCCTTCAGCAGCGGCCAGCCCGGCTCCTCAGGAACCCGGTGAACAGGTCATGACGTACGCCCGGCTTTTTGTCGCCATCTCCCAACTGCGCGATCGTGCCCAGGCGCGCCTGGCCGAGCCCAGGAACAAGACCGACGAAGCGCAGACAGAGATAAGGAAGTCGCTGCGGGAGGGAATCGACTCTGTCTTCAGGGCGTCGAAGGTCGAGCCCGCCGAATACGACCGGTTTGTCCGCGAGATAGCCACCGACCCGGAGCGCCGCCGCACCTTCGACGTAGCGCTGGCCAGGCTCAGCGGCCGGCCGGACTGACCACCAGGTCAGGAGGTGGATCGCCGGCGATCCATGCAGCGATGTTGGCCACCGCCTTCATCCCCATCGCCGTCCTGCTCTCGATCGTTGCACTCCCGATGTGCGGCAGCGCGACGACGTTGGGGAGCGAGAGCAACTCCCCCGGTACAGCCGGCTCGCGCTCGAACACGTCGAGACCGGCCCCCGCTATCGATCGGTTGCGCAGCCGGGCGATGAGGGCGTTCTCGTCCACGATGTCGCCCCGCGCCGTGTTGATCAGGAACGCGTCCGGCTTCATGAGGCCCAGAATCCGATCGTCGATCAAGTGACGCGTTGCCGGGGTCGCGGGGCAGTGGAGGGACAGAAAGTCCACTTCTGAAGCCAGTTCTTCGAGCGACGACACCCGGACGGCGCCGGTTTCGCGTTCGACGTCGGCCGATGCCCCGCTGCGCGAGTAGTAGCGCACCGACATGGAGAATCCTGCACTCGCCCGCCTGGCGAGCGCTCTCCCTATTCGTCCAAAGCCGACGATGCCAAGACTCTTGCCGCTTACTCTTGTCCCGAGCAGGTAAGTGGGGCGCCAGCCGTACCAGGTACCGGCCTTGAGGTCGCTGAGACCCTCCCCGACGCGGCGCGCGCTTGCGAGGATCAGCAGCATGGCAAGGTCAGCAGTGTCTTCGGTCAGCACTCCCGGTGTATTGGTGACGGCCATGCCGGCCTGAGCCGCTGCGCCGACATCGATGTGATCCACGCCAACTCCGAAGTTCGCCAGCAATCGGGTCCTGACCCCGGAAGCGCCTAACATCGTGGCTGTGAATCGATCGCCGAGTGTGCAGAGGACGATCTCGTGGCTGCCGAGCGCCCGGGAGAGTTCGGCGGAACTCAGTGGTTCGTCATCGATCCTCAGCGTCGCCGAGTAGCGGTCGCGAAGCAGGGACTCAACCCGAGCCGGCAGCCTGCGGGTGACGAGGATCGATGGAGCCAATGTCGGCGATCTGGTGCGAGCGCCGACGTCTGACCGTGGCCGGCTTGAGAAAGTGCCCAGGACGAGACTCGAACTCGTAAGGGCCGAAGCCCGGCGGATTTTGAGTCCGCTGCGTCTACCAGTTCCGCCACCCAGGCGCGCCGCTGAATCTAACGCGCCGCGCCCTCTGTCACCTCCAGGCCAGCCGGATATTCCCCTTGAAGGACCGCAGAACCGTCCGTGACTCTCCCTGTCCCATCTGCAGAGCCAGTTCTTCCCCGCGCCCCTGCCGGCCTGCGATCGGTTTGCGGCTACTGAGGCCGTTTTCGATGCGCCCGGTGATGGTGATTGCGTCCACATCGGCGCCCGGGGTCGATGGTGCCAGGAATTCGATTCCACCCGAATGCGTGTCCACTGTAAGCGTGCCGGCCCGCACCTGATCTGCCGACCAGACGACGTTTCCGGTGACCGTCTCGAGCCGCACGCGGTCGAATCGGCCGTCGCTGATTCTGAGAGTGCCGCTCACCGAAGTGATCGCCGCATCTTCACTCGAGCCCCGCACCGTCACGTCACCGGAAGCAGTTTTTACTCTCATCCATGCCGGTGAGCCCACCACGGTGACCGAGCCGTCCATCGACTCGATGTTCAGTTCAGCCGGACTCGAAGTGACGGTGATCGAACCTCCAATGATGTTGAGGTCCATGCTTCCGGAGGGCCCGCTGACATCGATCTGGGCGTCGGGGGCCTTGGCCCACACGCGGGCCCTTGAGGGAACAAACATTTCGAGCGCCGCCGTTGGCTGGCCCGCCTGCTGCTCGACGTAGAACTTGGCGCCCCTGGGGAGGCTTCCCCCGACGCCACGCGCGGCCACGCCGCCGTCGAAGCGGGCACCCTTCGGGATGTTCCCGGTGATCACGATCGAGTCGCGGGCCCATCCAACGATCCGCAGCGACACGAACGCGCCATTGATGCGTATCGAGGCGTCGGCCGCCAGTGCCTCCCTCACGAGGACCGGCCGCGCCGGCTGCGCCTGCAGTTCACCCAGCGCCACGGAGCTCAACAGCAGTCCTGCAGCCAGCGACAGCGCCCTCGGAACTCTGTTCATGTCACCCCGACATCTTCGAGCTCTGTGGCGCGCCGCAGCAGCTCGAGTTTGTGCCTGTAGCCGGCGGCGAGCACTTCGGCGATCGCGTTGTTGCCCGGATCCGCTGCCAGGGCTGCGCGGCTCTCGGCGATCGCCTGATCTATTGCGTCGAGGTTCCTCTCGACGATTGCGATCGTCTCGCGTCGCAGCAGCGGGCGGCGTTCGTCGAGCAGGTCGCGCAGTTCATCGACGTCAGCGAGAAACCGCCGCTCTGACGCGAGGATCACCGGTGGCAAACTCTCCACTGCCGCCACCTTCGCGCCACGATCCTGGCCGTCGCGCAACAGCCCGGCGGTAACGGCCGACGACAGAAGCACAAGAACCGCAGCTGCCGCGGCCAGCACCGGTGGTCGCTGCCAGCGGCGCACGGCCTCCTGGCGTGTGACGGTGGCTTCTATCCGTGACCACAACGTCGGGGCATCGGGGGCTGCTTCTTCCGCTTCAAGGCTGCCGGCGATGCGGACAACGGCCCGCAACGAGTCGAGCTCGGCGCGGCAGTTTGCACATGACAACAAATGGGATGCCACAACCGCACGCTGATCGGCAGCAAGCCGATCATCGACGTAGTCGTTGAGCACGTCCCAGCGCAGGTGATCACTCATCGCGAAAGCGCCCTCATCAGAAGTTGCCGGGCGCGGTGCAGGTGGGCCCGAATCGTCCCGGGAGCCAGCTCCATGCGCTCGGCGATTTCCTCATGCCTGTAGCCTTCGACGTCGTGGAGCACAAAGACCATGCGCGCGTTGGTGGGGAGGCCTGCGATGGCTCTTTCGATATCTATACGCGACAGGACGTCCGCTGGCTGACACGACGCGCCGACGAGTGGCTGCGGGTCCACGGAGTCGTCGTCCTGGTCCAGAGCCACCCCTGCGTGCCGCCGCTCCACCCTGATTGCGCCGAGCACGACGTTGACCGTCAGGCGGTGCATCCAGGTGGAAAACGAGGACTCGCCGCGGTAGCTGCCGAGCTTCTCCCAGGCCCGGACGAATGCGTCATGGGTCAGGTCGCTGGCGCGTTTTCGGTCGCCGACCATTCTCGCGCACAGCGCCATCACGCGCGGGGACGAGAGGTGGTAGAGCGCCTCAAAGGCGCGCAGGTCGCCATTGCGGGCGCGCTCGACCAGCACCCCCTCGGCGTCGGTCGACCCAACGTCAGTTGGTGTTGTCACTCCCCCTTTCCGGGCAACTTTGGCGAGGCTCGACCTTGTTTGCATCTCACTCGTGAGATGCCCGGACGCGGGCGGTTGTTTAGCCGCCACGAGCAACTTCCTGGGCCTGGGCCGGTTCCAGAGAGGGGCACATTGTGTAGAATCGGACCCTTGGGAGTGACTCCGCAAGCACTTCTTCTACGTAATAGACCCGCCCTGCCACGCCCCACCATAGCGCGCTCTGACTCCGTTTCGCTGGTTCCTGACCCTGGCTTCGTTCGGTACGGCGATCGGCGCGTCGCTGTATGTGATCGGATCCTCGTGGCCCGAGGAGGGGGCGCCACTGGGATTGCCGTGGTGGGCCCACCTGCTGCTCATGGCAGCCGTCGGACTCGAGATCGTTTTCAGGGTTCTCAAGATGACGCTGTCGTCAAAGGCGATCGGACTCGACGTGAGTTTCGGCGTCGCCGCGCGGACGGTACTTGGCGGTGATTTTGCGGCGGCGATCACGCCTTCACGCACGGGCTCCGAACCGGCACGCTTCCTGGCTTTGACTGAGGCAAGGGTTCCAGTAGCCGGTGCGCTCCTCGTTCTCTTTCTCGAACTGTTTCTGGAGATGCTGTCGCTGATGGTGATAGCGGCGGTGATCGTGTTCGCCTTTCGCGAGTCTGGGGCACTGATGGGGAGTTTGACGCTGACGATTGTGGTCTATTCGAGTGCGGTACTGGGCGCGGCGGCGGTGGCGTGGTCGCTGTCGCGGGCGGCGGCGGACGGTCCGCCGCCACGTTGGGTGCGGTGGATCGGGATCAGGGTTGGTGGTTGGCGCCGTATCCAGCAGGCGCTCGCTCAGTTGCGCGAGGGGCTCAAGTCGCTCAGGACAGCGAAGCGAGGTCTGATGTTCTCGGCGCTTGTGGTCTCGATCATCCATGTTGGGTTCAGGCTGATCACGCTGCCGATCATTGTTTACTCATACCAGCCGGCGGAGCTGGTGCCTCCGGGGCCGCTTGTACTCTGGTCGCTGCTGTTGCTGTATGGGGCGTCGGTTGCGCCTGCGCCGGGTGGTGGAGGGATGGTTGAACTGGGGTTCAAGCTGGCGCTGGGCGGGACCATACCGGCGCGTCTGGTGGCGGCGTCGCTGATCTGGTGGAGGGTTTATTCGTTTTATGTCTACGTGCTGATCGGAGCGTTGGCGACGGGCCGGACGGTGATGCGGGCGCTGCAGCGTACGAGTCGCGCGATCGAGGAGGGTGGTGGTGATGCTGCTGGAGCCGGTGGCCCGGTGGCGGTGCGCTCTGCGGGGTCAGCGGCCGGTGACACGCCTTGAAGGTGGTGGCCCGGAAAACAGTGCCGGGATTTCGTTGGCGAGTGTCCTGCTCGCCGACGATCGAGAAACGGGAACCCGCTCAGAGCGGGGCGGGCCACCCGTGGATGTTGGCGAACATCTGAAGTGACTGCCGCGCATGCGACTGCCTGATGAGGTTATCGCGATGAAGCTGTCGCAGCACGGCCAGGCGCTCGGAGCCCAGATCGTTGCCCAACCGCTCCACTGCACCGAAGGCCAGCTTCGAATCCGACACCGCGATCGCGCGCAGGTAGTTGATCGCCTGCTGCCGGTTGGCTAGCCGCGGAAGGACTACGATCGCGAGGCTCGCTATCTCCTTTGGTTGCCGAGCAATATGAAAAAGCCGTTCTCCTGCTCCCGGATACACCGAGCCACCGCTATCCATGGACCCTGCATCGATCAACGCCCGTACCGCGGCGTGGCGTCGCTTTCCACTCTCTATGTCGTCACCGTCGTAGTATAGAGCAACAGCCACGAGAGAGTCTGCCAGGGCGTCGCGGCTGGCGCGGGTGTATCGCGCTCGCCTCTCGGTCAGATACTCAAATGCTTCGCCGGCATGCCCTTGCAGCCGGAGTGTGCGAGCGATGGCGGCCGCGTCGGCAGTCAATTCCCTTGTC